>NZ_JBEPKE010000004.1:0-418455 GCF_040544515.1 Rahnella sp. 2050
AACAAGTGAAGCGGTGCTCAGAGATTACTTCGTAATAATTCAACTAAATGAATTACTGCTTGGTCACTCTAAGACTTGATATTTTTTGCCACCGAGGTGGCTGATATCGTCTTGTGAGTGCCCACACAGATTGTCTGATAAATTGTTAAAGAGCATGCCGCGGTTCGCAAGGAATCTTATGCGGCGCGGGAGGCGTATATTACGTTTTCCCGCTGAAGAGTCAAGAGATTATTCATTCGAACATTCTTCTTTTTCTCTTCCCGTCCGGGCGACTTGTCAGTCGTTGTTCCCGGTCAGTGGAGGCGCATTATAGGGAGTTCTCAGAAGGCCGCAACCCCTAATTTCACTTTTTTTACCAACCGTTCATTAATCCGTCAATTTCGTCCAAAATGGACAAATACCGGTCGTTTTTCGCTAAAAACACACCAGTTTCAAGCCAGAGGCTGGAGTAGACTCTCCGTCATAATTAAGAGAAAGACATTCAGGAATACCTTACATGCTACTTAATGCACATCAACAGGCGGCTCAACGTAACCTTTCTTACCTGCTGGCGGAGAAAATTGCACAACGCGTTTTGTCTGGGGAGTATCCGGAAGGGGCTATTCTTCCTGGCGAGAATGAGTTAGGAGAGATTTTTGGTGTCAGCCGGACGGCCGTACGTGAAGCAGTAAAAACGCTGGCGGCTAAGGGAATGCTTTTACCCCGTCCGCGTATTGGTACCCGGGTAATGCCACAATCAAGCTGGAACTTTCTCGATCAGGAATTACTGACCTGGTGGATGACCCGTGAAAACTTCGATCAGGTGATGGCGCATTTTATTGTTTTACGCAAAGCACTCGAACCTCAGGCTTGTGCGTTAGCCGCACTCGCTGCCAGTAAAGAGCAAAAGCATCAGCTCTCTCTATATATGTATGAAATGCGCCAGTTGCATAACAGCTTTGATCGGGAACACTGGATAACGGTAGATACGCAGTTTCACCAGCTAATCTATGAAGCGGGGAAAAATCCTTTTCTGACCTCTTTTGCGAATTTATTCAGTTCAGTGTATCAGAGCTATTTTCGGGCAATTACAGGCAATGAAGTGATTAAACTGGAACATCACCAGCGGCTGACGGATGCCATTCTGGCCGGTGATGCCAATGCCGCACTTCTGGAATGCCAGAGCCTGTTACTTGCTGATGAATGATCCCACAGACTGACGGACTACCAGCTCTGGGGTGAGCACTAAAATCTGAGGCTCTGAAGCCGGGTCTTGCAACCGATGCAGTAATGCATCAACCGCCAGTTCTCCCAGTGAGTCTTTAGGCTGATGGATTGTTGTCAGCGGCGGCATCATATATTGCGCCAGCTGGATATCATCGTACCCCATCACGGCTACATCATCGGGAACACGCAATCCACGCTGATAAAGTGCCTGATATACGCCAACAGCCATCGCATCGTTACTGGCGAAAACCGCATGCGGCGGTTCGGGCAGCGCCAGCAACTGCTGCATTGCGGCTAATCCGCCTTCAAATTCAAAATCACTACACACCTCATAACCAGGTAAAATCTTCAAACCGGCTTTTTCCATGGCCTGACGATATCCACTCAGCCGTTCCTGTGCGGTGTTTTTATCCAGCGGGCCGGTAATGCAGGCGATGCGATGATATCCCTGACGGATTAAAAACTCCGTCGCCATTTCGCCGCCCAGCAGTGCGTTATCCTGAATAATATCTATAGCGCCATCAAACGGTGACCAGTCCATCATCACAATCGGCAGTGACGGATAACGGCTGATAACGTCTTTCGAGGGTCGGTGGTTTTCGGTGCACATGATCAGCAGTCCGTCGACCCGCTTTTGCAACAGCGTTTCCAGGCTGCGATTCATACGTTCGGCGTCATTATCGGTATTACATAAAATGAGGCTGTAGCCGCGTTCATAACAACTACGCTCCACCCCACGCACCACTTCCGAATAGAAAGGGTTACTGCTGGCGGTCAGTAACATGCCGAGGGTGCGTGTCTGGTTCAGCTTAAGGCTGCGGGCCAAGGCGGAAGGCGCGTAATTGAGTTGTTCAACGGCAGCATTCACTTTCTCAGCGATGGATTCACTGACAAAACGATTCTTGTTGATCACATGGGAAACGGTAGAGGTTGAAACGCCCGCGAGGCGGGCGACATCTTTCATGGTGGCCAATCAGGCCTCCTGTTGTGCGAGGAAATCGTCTATTTCTTTGCGCCACGGGACGGAAGGTTGTGCGCCAGGACGCGTCACGGCAATCGCTGCGGCGGCGTGTGCGAATCGTACTGCGCTGTCCATCGGTTTGCCTTCCAGCAGGGCTGTGACTAACGCGCCGTTAAAGGTATCACCTGCTGCTATCGTATCGACGGCTTTTACACGGAACCCCGCCACTAACTTTCCTTCTCCGTTCTGGCTGAGCCAGACGCCTTTACTGCCCAGCGTAATGATGACAGTCGTGATGCCTTTGTCATGCAAAGCGTTTGCGGCGCGAGCGGCATCTTCATTACTGTCGACTTTAATTCCCGTCAGCTTTTCAGCTTCAGTTTCGTTCGGGGTGATTATATCCACCCGTGCCAGCAATTCATCGGGCAATTCACAGGCCGGAGCCGGATTAAGGATCACCTGCGTACCGTTGTCTTTAGCGATCTTCGATGCCGCGATCACCGTTTCAAGCGGAGATTCAAGTTGCATTAATAAAGCAGAAGCACCAATGACCTGCTGTTTATAGCGATCAAGATATTCAGGTGTAACAGCTTTATTTGCCCCCGCATCTATGCCAATAACATTCTCACCTTCCGCATTCACGAAAATCAGCGCTACGCCAGTGGTGGTGTCTTTAATGGCTTCGATGGGGTGCGTATCAATATGGTCACTGGCCAGCTGTTTGCGAACTCGCTCGCCAATATCGTCATCTCCCACACAGGCAATAAAAGAAATATCAGCGCCACTGCGACCGGCTGCAACAGCCTGATTCGCCCCTTTACCGCCAAAGGCTACGGTGTATTGCTTACCGATAACCGTTTCGCCCGGTTGCGGGAAGTGGTTGATATTCAGAATGTGGTCAGCGTTGATACTGCCGAGTACCACCAGTTTGCCGGTTTTCATGTGGAGATCCCTGAGTCAAATAGCGCCTCCATCAGGAGGCGCAGTTACAGCATCGATAAAAAGAGTATTACGGCTGAGCAACCAGTTTCAAATCAACAGGGATAACAGCCGGCACTTTCTCGCCTTTGAGTACTTTATCTGCAGTCTGAACGCCGATCACACCGATTTGTTCAGGACGCTGTGCCACAGTCGCGCCCATTTTGCCGCTGTTAACGGCTTTGATACCGTCGTCGGTGCCATCAAAGCCAACGACCAGCACATCCGTTTTACCGGCAGTCTGCAGGGCGCGCAATGCACCGAGCGCCATTTCGTCATTCTGAGCGAACACGGCCTGCACGTCCTGATGCGCAGTCAGCAGATTCTGCATGACGTTCAGGCCCTTGGTGCGGTCGAAGTCAGCAGGCTGGCTGGCGAGGATCTGGAAATGGTGTTTTTCAGCGGCCTGAGCGAAACCTTTACCGCGTTCACGGGCAACAGACGTCCCGGCGATACCTTCGAGTTCAATGACTTTAGCGTTTTCGCCCAGTTTTTTGGCGATGTAATCACCGGCCATTTTCCCCCCGAAGGCGTTATCAGACGCGACGTGGCTGGCGACAACACCCTTAGTAGCCTGACGGTCAAGGGTGATCACCGGAATTTTCGCCTGGTTTGCCATCGCAACGGCATTGCCTACCGCATCAGAATCCGTCGGGTTGATCAGCATCAGCTTGGTGCCACGAACCGTCAGGTCCTGTACGTTTGCCAGCTCTTTCGCCGGGTTGTTCTGAGAATCAAGAACCACCAGGTTATAACCCAGTTTGTCCGCTTCTTTTTGCGCGCCGTCTTTCATGGAGACGAAGAACGGATTGTTCAGCGTGGAAACGACCAGCGCAATGGTGTCTTTCGCCAGAACGTTAGCACTGAAAGAAGCGGTGATCGCTGCGGCGGAAACCCAGACAGCCAGTTTTTTCATATTCATGGTCATAAGTCCTGTAGGAGAGTTTATTTGTTGCTTTTGTTATCCACCAGAACCGCCAGCAGGATGACAACTGCTTTTACGATCATCTGGTAGTAGGAAGAAACACCTAATAAGTTCAAACCGTTATTCAGGAAGCCAAGGATCAATGCACCGATCAGCGTTCCAACAATGCGTCCTTTACCCCCGGACAGGCTGGTTCCCCCTAATACCACTGCGGCAATCGCATCCAGCTCATAACCCGTACCTGCGTTGGGCTGCGCAGAAGATAAGCGCGCCACTTCGATGATACTGGCCAGAGCGGCTAACAAACCACACAGGGAGTAGACGATAATTTTGACTTTATCGACGCTGATACCTGACAGACGCGTAGCGGATTCGTTACCGCCCAGCGCGTAGATATAACGCCCCAGCCGGGTGTGATGCAGCATGTACCATGCCGCAATAAACACCACAGCCATCAGCCAGACGGGTGTCGGGATACCCAGCGGGCGACCGATACCAAACCAGCCAAAAACATCAGCGACATCATTAAAGCCGGTACTGATCGGGCTGCCGTTGGTGTACACCATCGTAATACCACGCAGCAGCAACATCATGACCAGCGTAGCGATAAACGCCTGGACTTTCCCTTTGGCCACAATCATTCCGGTGACGCCACCCACAGCCGCACCTAACGCCAGCGCGGCGCCAACGGCAACAAACGCATTCACTTCCAGCCCGACAATCGAGGCGGCAACGGCGCCGGTCAGCGCCAGCAAAGAGCCGACGGATAAATCGATCCCGGACGTCAGGATCACCAGTGTCATGCCGACGGCCATAATGGCGTTAACGGACGTTTGCTGAAGGATGTTAAACAGGTTATTGACCGTAAAGAAATTCGGGCTCATGGAAGAGACCACGGCAATCAACACCAGCAGCGCAATCAGAGACTTTTGCTCCAACAACCACTCTTTACTGATCCAGCGCTTTTTGGCTGGCAATGTCTGAGAACTCATATCTGATTACTCCTGCGTCACGCCGTATTGCTTGCCGACAGCGGCAGCCATCAACACTTCCTGCGTAGCCTGTTCTATCGGGAATTCACCGCTTAAATGGCCTTCATGCATCACCAAAACCCGGTCACTCATACCGATCACTTCCGGCATTTCTGAGGAAACCAAAATGATACTCAGCCCTTCGCGCTTGAACTGGTTTATAAGCTGGTAAATCTCTTTCTTGGCACCAACGTCAACGCCGCGCGTCGGTTCATCGAGGATCAGGACTTTCGGCCGCGTCATTAATCCACGGGCAATTGCCACTTTTTGCTGATTACCGCCGGAAAGCAGGCCGATGGTCTGCATCATCGACGGCGTTTTGATATTGAAGAGGCGGATGAAATCGCCGACAGCCTGCTGTTCTTCCGCATGTTTAAGACGTCCGCCAGCGTGGCTGAAATAACGCAGCGCCGTCAGCGACATGTTTTCTTTCACTGACATGCCCAGAACTAAGCCATCGCGCTTGCGGTCTTCAGAGATATAAACAATGCCGTTTGCCAGCCCGTCCTGCGGTGAGTGTGTCACCACTTCGCGACCATCAAGCGCCACATAACCACTTTTACGCGGTAAGGCTCCGTAGAGAATTTTCATCAGTTCGGTACGGCCTGCGCCCATCAGACCGGAAATCCCCAGAATTTCGCCGCTGTACAGATCAAAGCTGACGTTATCCACGCCCGGCCCGCTGACATCGCGTACCTGCAAACGCAGCGCACCGCGTTCATGATTAATGCGCGGGTATTGCTCTTCGAGGCGACGGCCCACCATCATTTCAATCAGCGTGTCTTCTTCAAGCGAACTGACCGGCCGCTCTGCGATGAACTGCCCGTCACGGAACACCGTCACGTCGTCGCAGATTTCGAAAATTTCTTTCATGCGGTGGGAGATATACACCACACCGCAACCGGCGGCTTTCAGTTCCCGGATCACGTTAAATAAAGAAGCGGTTTCGGTATCGGTCAGGGCATCCGTCGGTTCATCCATAATGATGACTTTGGATTCAAAGCTCAGCACTTTGGCAATTTCGACCATCTGCTGGTCGCCGATGGATAAATCGCCTACCAGCCGGTCACTTTTGTAACGCAGATTCAGGCGCGCCAGCAGTTTATCGGCCTCGGCATACATCTTTTTCCAGTTGATGCGGCCAAAACCGTTCACAAACTCACGGCCCAGGAAGATATTTTCAGCAATCGTCAGTTGGGGGATCAGGTTCAATTCCTGATGAATGATACCAATCCCGGCTTCCTGAGAGGCTTTAGGGCCACTGAAAACCGCTTCCTTGCCAAGAAAATGCACTGAGCCGGCATCTTTCTGATAGATGCCGGTCAGCACTTTCATCATGGTGGACTTGCCCGCGCCGTTTTCTCCCACCAGCGCCATTACACGTCCCGGATAAACGCTGAGCGCCGCGCCGGAAAGTGCTTTTACGCCGGGAAAGGCTTTATCAATGCCTGTCAGTTGCAGCAAAGGTTGCATAAAGGCCTCAGAAGGTTACGCCAGCACACAGAATAACGTTCGCATAAGGCGAACATTCCCCGCTGCGGATCACAGCCCGACTTTTTTCGCTTTGTGCTTTGAATGACTCATGACTGACGTAATCCAAAGCAATGGTGTTTCCCTGGTGTTGTTCGAGTTGTGTCAATTGGGCGAGCAACGCTTCATGGAGTTGAGGATTTTTAGTGAGGATTTCCTCGGCGAGGATAGCCCGCTCAACCTGCATCTCATGTGTCACTACCTCTAAGACTTGTAAAAAGGTGGGAACTCCCTGGGTCAGGGCCAGATCGATGCGTTGGCAAGCTGCTGGCACAGGAAGTCCGGCATCGCCAATAACCAGCTGATCGGTGTGACCTAACCGGGCAATAACATGTGAGATTTCGGCATTTAACAGCGGTGACTTCTTCATTGTGAACTCCTACAGCGAAACGTTTCGCTCACCGATGAGTTTATAAAGATCCCCGGCCATCGCAACGGAGTTATGATGGAATTGTGATCAGCGTCGAAACGTTTCGCTGAATAATTAAGAAACCGCAGGGAAATTTGAGTTAGTCGTTTCAGAAAGGAGAACGCGAAAATAAAACAGGGCACCCGAAGGTGCCCTGCGAGCAGTAGAAATGAGGATCAGATTTCTACCTGCGTACCGAGTTCGATTACGCGGTTCGGCGGAATTTCAAACTGATCTGGCGCGCGTAAGGCGTTGCGGCTGAGCGCCATAAAGAGTTTGCCACGGAAGTAGAGATACCAGGGGCGCTTGGTCAGGATCAGTGATTCGTGCGACATAAAGAATGACGTTTCCATCATCCGGCACGGCAATCCTTCCAGACCGCAACGGTGGAACACTTCCTCCACGTTCGGCGTTTCTTTAAATCCGTAGCTGGCGACCACACGCCAGAACGTCGGCGAAAGCTGTTCGATGGTGACGCGCCGGACGTTATGTACATAAGGCGCATCTTCGGTGCGTAACGTCAGCAGTACCACACGCTCATGCAACACTTTGTTGTGTTTGAGATTGTGCAGCAACGCAAACGGAATGACGTTGATGGCGCGCGACATATACACAGCCGTACCCGGAACACGCACCGGCGGGGATTTCTCCAGAGAGGCGATCATCGCTTCCAGGGAATTCCCATGCTCGTTCATGCGGCGCATAAGGCGGAAGCGCTCGCTTTTCCAGGTCGTCATAACGATAAACATGCCCAAACCCAGCGTCAGCGGCAACCAACCGCCGGAGAACAGTTTAGTAGCGTTCGCCGCGAACAGCGGGATATCCATAAACAGCAGACCGATCAGCAAAAGCCCGACCAGGAAAGGTTTCCAGTGCCAGTTTTTGAGTGCCACCGTACAGGAAAGAATACTGGTCAGCACCATCGTACCGGTCACTGCGATACCGTATGCCGCTGCCAGATTGCTCGAATGCTCGAAGCTGGCGATAACGATAACCACCGCAAAGTACAGCAACCAGTTAATGGCCGGGATGTAAATCTGGCCTGCTTCCATTTCTGAAGTGTGGATGATGCGCATTGGCGGTAGATAGCCTAAACGCACAGCCTGACGCGTCAGGGAAAACACGCCGGAAATCACCGCCTGAGAGGCAATAATGGTCGCGAGTGTTGCCAGAACCAGTAACGGGATCAATGCCCAGTCAGGCGCCAGCAGAAAGAACGGGTTTTTAATCGACTCCGGGTCTTTCAGCAGCAATGCGCCCTGACCGAAGTAGTTCAGCACCAGAGAAGGCAGCACCACGGTGAACCAGGCCAGACGGATCGGGAATTTCCCGAAGTGGCCCATATCCGCATACAGCGCTTCCACACCGGTAATCGACAGAACGACCGCGCCAAGTGCCAGGAAGGAAAACGACTTATGCTCGATAAAGAAGTTAACCGCCCACATCGGGTTCATGGCGCGAAGTACTTCAGGGTTCTGCATGATGCTGTTCACGCCGAGAACAGCCAGCGTCAGGAACCACAACAACATCACCGGCGCAAACAGTTTGCCCACGATGCCGGTGCCGTGTTTCTGAATAATGAAAAGCAGCGTCAGGACAGTAATAGATAAGGGGACGATATAAGGATCGAGTGAAGGTGCTGCGATTTCCAAACCTTCCATCGCGGAAAGAACAGAAATAGCCGGAGTGATCACCACTTCACCATAGAAGAAACTTCCGCCGATCAGGCCGAGAATGACCAAAACGGCAGTGGTGCGTGCCGAGGTGTTTCTGCCCGCCAGAGACATCAGCGTCAGAATACCGCCTTCGCCTGCGTTGTCCGCCCGCATCACGTAAGTGAGGTACTTGAGCGAAACAATGAGGATTAACATCCAGAAAATCAGAGAGAGAAAACCAAAAACGACGCTGGGTTCAACGTTGAAACCATAGTGACCAGAAAAACACTCTCTTAAGGTGTAGAGAGGACTGGTACCAATGTCGCCATAGACCACACCAATGGCGGCCAGGGTTACTGCTGGGAGTGACCGTTTATGTTCAGTGCTCATATTTCGTTTCTTTTTTGCTCGAACATCCGTAAGCGATGAGTGCGCTCGATCTTATGATGCCCACTAAAAGGCGCACAGTATGCACGAATAAATTGGATTGCCTACCCTTAAATGTGCAGCTAAACCGGCGTTCATATGAACGGGGTCACATTTCTGATAATAGAAAATTTTTAGTAATCAACAAGCTATAACGACAAAAATAAACGTGGCATATCGCTATTAGCCAGTACACTATTCAACAACTCAATGGAAACCGGAAGAGACAGTATGGCGCAATCTCCCCTTCTGGCAGAACGGATCGCCCGTCTTGCTAACGCATTAGAACATGGCCTGTACGAGCGGCAGGATGCCATAAGACTTTGCCTGCTGGCAGCCCTGTGCGGCGAAAGCGTTTTTCTGCTCGGCCCGCCGGGTATTGCAAAAAGCCTGATTGCCCGGCGTCTGAAATTTGCGTTCCGACATGCGCGCGCTTTTGAATATCTTATGACGCGCTTTTCCACGCCGGAAGAAGTCTTTGGTCCGCTCTCGATTCAGGCCCTGAAAGATGAAGGCCGCTATCTGCGTCTGACCGAAGGTTACTTGCCGGAAGCTGAAATTGTCTTCCTTGATGAAATCTGGAAAGCAGGCCCGGCCATCCTCAATACATTGCTCACCGCCATCAACGAACGCCGCTTCCGTAATGGCGAACGAGAAGAACCTATTCCGATGCGTCTGCTGGTCAGTGCGTCCAACGAATTACCCGAAGCCGATGGTGGCCTCGAAGCGCTGTACGACCGCATGCTGATCCGTCTGTGGTTGGATAAAGTGCAGGATAAGCAAAATTTTCGCTCACTGCTGACCAGCCGGAACAATGAAAACGCCAATCCGGTGGCAGAGTCCCTGAGTATCAGCGATGAAGAATACCAACAATGGCAGCCGGAGATCGACAAAGTCAATCTTTCAGACAGCTGCTTTGAACTGATCTTCCAGCTGCGCCAGCGCCTTGATGCCCTGGATACGGCACCTTATGTCTCTGACCGTCGCTGGAAAAAAGCCCTGCGCCTGTTGCAGGCCTGCGCATTTTTCAGTGGCAGAAAAGCGATCACGCAGGTGGATCTGATCCTGCTGAAAGACTGTTTATGGCATGACCTTAATACTTATAACCTGCTGCAAACCCAGATTGAGCAACTGATCACCGAACAGGCTTATCAGCAGCAGACACTGCTGATGAAAATTCAGCAGCTGAATCAGCAATGGATGCAACATCAGCAGCAACAGAGTTCGCGTCAGTCAATCAAACTGAGTAAGAAGGCCGGCATTTTCAGCCGCAAGCCACAGTACAGCCTGCCTGAATCACTTAACACCACCAACCTGACCCTGTTATTGCAAACGCCTTTACACCTGCATGAAATAAAAGTCACACACCTGTTATTCGAACGCATCATCCTGGAAGAGTGGCTAAATAAAGGAGGCGTACTGAAAGCCAAACTCAACGGGATTGGTTTTGTACAAACCGTGGATCTGGAAATCGATGACAAACAACAACTTCTGGTGCTGGATGTCAGCCGTCAGAGCACGCCGCTGACGCTGCCGGGCCATGAGCATATTGCCGTTCCCGACGAAATGAAAAATACGCTGAGTGACCTGACCGCAAAACTGGCGCAGCAGAGACATGAATTCAGCCAGCAGCAAAACTGTCTGTTTGTTCCGGCAGAATGGATGGCAAAAATAGAAGCCAGCCTGCTTCAGGTGGCTGAACAGTTGCGTCATCAGCAACAGACATTCAGTGGTCACTGATCATGTTCAGTCTCGAGTCACTGGATCTTCTGCTGGCCATCAGCGAAGCCGAACTGATTGAAGAACTGCTCGTCGGCTTGCTGGCTGCGCCAGCGCTGACGGTGTTCTTCGAGAAATTTCCCCGTCTCAAGCGTGCCCTGACCAAAGATCTCCCAGAATGGAAATTGCGCCTTCGCCAGAGGATCCACGAAACGCCGGTTCCCCAAGAGCTGGCGAAAGAATTCTATCTTTATCAGCATTGCCAGCAGATCGACGCCACGGCTTTTCAGTCCGGACTGCCTTCCCTCATCGATGAACTGGAGCAACTCAGCTCTCCCTTTGCCACTGAAGCCCGCACCTTACAGGAGAATAATGAAACCTCACGGACGGCGAAAACCGGCAACAGCTTTCATACCTTGTTCCTCCAGCGCTGGCGCCTGAACCTGACCTTCCAAACGGTGAACGTTCATCATCAGTTACTCGAACAAGAACAGGAGCAGTTGCAGGAAGAATTGCTGCAACGACTGCAGCTCAGCAGCGAGCTCTCTCCTTTATTAGCGGAGAACGATACGGCAGCAGGCCGGTTGTGGGATATGAGTAAAGGGAAGCGTCTGCGGGGTGATATTCAGTCGCTGGCGCGTTTCGGCGCTTTTCTTCAGCAGCAGCCTGAGCTGATGCATCTGGCAGAACAACTGGGCCGCAGCCAGACGGTCAAAACCAGTCCGCATGAAGATGCAAAAATGGAAACTCACCGGCTGATGGTGCGCGAACCTGCAACGGTGCCGGAAGAAGTGAATGGCATTCATCAGAGCGATGATATTTTGCGCCTGATGCCGACGGAGCTGGTGACGCTGGGGCTGCCTGAGCTGGAATACGAATTTTACCGCCGTTTGCTGGAAAAGCGTCTGATGACATATCGCCTGCAAGGGGACGTCTGGCGCGAGAAAGTGGTCAAACGGCCTGTGGTCTATCAGCAACAGGAACCGCAACCGCGTGGACCTTTTGTCGTCTGCGTCGATACATCCGGTTCGATGGGGGGATTTAACGAACAGTGCGCCAAAGCGTTCTGTCTGGCGTTACTGAAAATCGCACTGGCTGATAACCGCCGATGTTACATCATGTTGTTTGCCAGTGAAGTGATCCATTATGAACTGACCTCCAACGGCGGCCTGGATCAGGCGCTGCGCTTTCTGGGGCAGCATTTTCGTGGTGGTACCGATCTGGCCGCCTGTCTGAATGCCACACTGGATAAACTCGCTTCTCCGCAGTGGGAGGATGCTGATGCAGTGGTGATCTCGGA
This sequence comes from Rahnella sp. 2050, assembly GCF_040544515.1. NCBI lineage: Bacteria > Pseudomonadati > Pseudomonadota > Gammaproteobacteria > Enterobacterales > Yersiniaceae > Rahnella > Rahnella sp. 2050. Next base: position 12,141 of record NZ_JBEPKE010000004.1, read on the forward strand.
CTTTATCGCCCAGCGGTTGCCAGATGAAGTACAAAAGAAGGTCAGGGCGTTGCAACGGGAAAAACATCACCGCTTTCATGCCCTGGCAATGTCGCACTATGGCAAGCCCGGCATCCTGCGCATTTTCGATCATATCTGGCGCTTCGATACCGGTATGAAAAGCCGCGTACAGCGACGCTGGCAGAGAAATTAAGCCTAAAGAGAAAGATAATCATGACTGAAATTTATCAGCTCGACGAGCTGGATCGCGGGATCCTGAACGCCCTGATGGATAATGCCCGCACACCATATGCTGAACTGGCAAAAGTGTTCACCGTCAGCCCGGGGACGATCCACGTCCGCGTAGAAAAGATGAAACAAGCGGGCATCATTACCGGCGCGCATATTACCGTCAATCCTAAACAGCTGGGTTACGACGTATGCTGTTTTATTGGCATCATTTTGAAAAGTGCCAAGGATTATCCGTCGGCACTGAAAAAGCTCGAAAGTATAGAAGAAGTGGTCGAAGCCTATTACACCACCGGGCATTACAGCATTTTCATTAAGATCATGTGCCGCTCGATTGATTCCCTTCAGCACGTACTTATCAACAAGATCCAGACAATTGACGAGATCCAGTCGACCGAGACGCTGATCTCCCTGCAGAACCCCATCACACGTACCATCCAGCCCTGAACACTGATTTCTATACCCCTATTATCCACAGGTAGATCCCAGCTCATTCACAGCGTACAATAGCCTCCTTTTCCCGGGTGAGAGCATCATGTCTGACATTACCCTGATCAGTGGCAGTACGCTTGGCAGTGCCGAATATGTAGCAGAACACGTGGCTGAGAAACTGGAAGAAGCCGGTTTTTCCACTCAGATGTTCCATGGTCCGGAACTGTACGAAGTTCCGCAGGAAGGTATCTGGCTGATCGTGTGCTCGACACACGGTGCTGGTGAGCTGCCTGATAACCTGCAACCTTTTATGGAGCAGCTGGAAGATCAGCAACCCGATCTGTCAAAAGTACGCTTTGGCGCATTAGGTTTAGGCAGCAGTGAATATGACACCTTCTGTGGCGCGATCAGTTCTCTGGATCAAAAACTGACGTCATTAGGGGCAAAACGGATCGGTGATCGTCTTGAGATCGACGTGACTCAACACGAAATTCCTGAGGATCCGGCCGAGGTTTGGGTGATCAACTGGATTAATTTGATCAAATAAGTGTAAATTTCAGGCGATCAGATGTGGATAACTATGCTTAAAAGCAGGGTAAAACCCGTAGTTATCCCTCTAACAACTCCTGTACGCTTTTCATGCTGTGCATAACTCTCACTTCTGATCCCAGCTTATACTGTCCAGGATCACCGATCATTCACAGCATTCGATCCTTCTTAGCATACTGATCTTCATAAACAAAAAAGACTTATGCACAGAGGATCGCGATCCTAATAGAAGTATTAATAAGAGATCTTTAAATAAAAAAGATCTTCTTTTAATTAGTGAAGATCCCCGGGGACTTGTGGAAGCTCAAAACTTGAGTAGAATCCCTCCTCCCAACGCCATACAAAGAAAGTTCGCTTGAACGCCGAGGTGCAGTCGCATGTTTTATCCGGATCAATTTGACGTCATCATCATAGGTGGTGGTCATGCAGGTACTGAAGCCGCAATGGCTTCTGCACGCATGGGACGTCAGACCTTATTATTAACCCACAATATCGACACGCTGGGACAGATGTCGTGTAACCCGGCAATTGGCGGGATCGGGAAAGGACATCTGGTAAAAGAAGTCGACGCATTGGGCGGACTGATGGCTACGGCTATCGATCATGCGGGTATTCAGTTTAGGATACTAAACGCAAGCAAAGGCCCGGCAGTCAGGGCAACACGTGCTCAAGCTGACCGCGTTCTGTACCGTCAGGCCGTCCGTACCGCCCTGGAAAACCAGCCAAACCTGATGATCTTCCAGCAACCTGTTGAAGACCTGATCGTCGAAAACGATCGTGTGGTCGGTGCTGTGACCAAAATGGGGCTGAAATTCCGCGCTAAAGCGGTTGTACTGACTGTCGGCACCTTCCTGGACGGAAAGATCCACATAGGTCTGGAAAACTACAGCGGTGGCCGTGCAGGGGATCCTCCGGCGATCTCTTTGTCTCAACGTTTGCGTGAATTGCCTTTACGCGTTAACCGTCTTAAAACCGGTACACCTCCGCGTATTGATGCCCGGACCATTGATTTCAGTGTTCTGGCACAACAGCATGGTGATAATCCGGCACCGGTATTCTCGTTCATGGGCAATGTGTCGCAACATCCGCGCCAGATCCCGTGTTACATGACCTATACCAACGAAAAAACCCATGACGTGATCCGCAATAATCTGGATCGCAGCCCGATGTATGCCGGGATCATCGAAGGGATCGGCCCGCGTTACTGCCCGTCGATCGAAGATAAAGTCATGCGTTTTGCCGATCGCAATTCTCATCAGATCTTCCTTGAACCGGAAGGCCTGACCAGCAATGAAGTTTATCCAAACGGAATTTCCACCAGCCTGCCATTCGATGTGCAGATGCAGATCGTCCGGTCTATGCAGGGGATGGAAAATGCCGTTATTGTTCGTCCGGGTTATGCGATTGAATACGATTTCTTCGATCCGCGTGATTTGAAACCGACGCTGGAAAGTAAATTTATCGCCGGTCTGTTCTTTGCCGGACAAATCAACGGTACGACGGGTTACGAAGAAGCCGCTGCACAGGGCTTACTCGCTGGCATGAATGCTGCCCGTAGTGCCAGCGAAGAAGAGGGCTGGGCGCCACGTCGCGATCAAGCTTATCTCGGTGTGCTGGTTGATGACCTGTGTACGCTGGGCACCAAAGAACCGTACCGGATGTTTACATCACGCGCTGAATATCGACTGATGCTGCGCGAAGACAATGCCGATTTACGCCTGACAGAAAAAGGCCGTGAATTAGGTCTGGTTGACGATGCCCGCTGGGCGCGGTTCAACGAAAAACTGGAAATGATCGAACAGGAACGTCAGCGTCTGCGTGGTATCTGGGTGAACCCTCATCACGCGCAGGTTGAAGAGATTAATGCACATCTTTCTGCACCGCTTTCTAAAGAAGCCAGTGCAGAAGAACTGCTGCGTCGTCCTGAAATGACCTATGAGCTGATTACCCGTCTTTCTCCGTTCGCACCTTCTGTCCCGGATGTGCAGGCAGCAGAACAGGTTGAAATTCAGATCAAATATGAAGGCTATATCGCCCGTCAGCAGGAAGAGATCGAAAAACAGCAGCGTAACGAAAACACTGTGTTGCCTGTTGATCTTGATTACCGCCAGGTTAATGGTCTTTCCAATGAAGTGATCGCCAAGCTTAACGATCACAAGCCGACCTCCATTGGTCAGGCATCGCGGATCTCGGGTATTACGCCGGCAGCTATCTCGATCTTGCTGATCTGGCTTAAAAAACAAGGCTTACTGCGCCGTAGCGCATAACTCACCTCTCTTATGACCGCCCTTTGAAAACAAAGCGGCGGTCAGTTCTTACTTTTCCCATCTTTCTGAGTGTTTTATCATTTCTCAACCGGGCTGTTCCCGAATATCGACTCTTTCTGAGGATTCACTGTGCAAAAGAAACTGGACTCGCTGCTTGCTGCGGCAGGAATAGCGTTACCCGATCAGCAAAAACAGCAACTGATTGGCTATGTGGAACTGCTGCATAAGTGGAACAAAGCCTATAACCTGACGTCTGTCCGTGACCCGATGCAGATGCTGGTACGCCATATCATGGACAGCATCGTAGTAAATGAGCATCTGCAGGGCAGCCGTTTCATCGACGTAGGCACAGGCCCTGGTTTACCGGGAATTCCTCTTGCCATCGTTCGCCCTGATTCACACTTTACGCTGCTGGACAGCCTGGGTAAGCGCGTACGCTTCCTGCGTCAGGTTCAGCATGAACTGGGGCTGAAAAATATCGAACCGGTACAAAGTCGTGTGGAAGAGTTTGAGCCAGACCCGTTGTTTGATGGGGTGATCAGCCGTGCTTTTGCGTCCCTGCAGGATATGCTTTCCTGGTGCCATCACCTGCCACAAAAAGGGCAGGGGCGTTTTTACGCCTTAAAAGGGGTGAGCCCTGATGATGAAATGGCGCTATTGCCGGAAGGTATCACTTTGGAATCGGTCATAAAACTGCAGGTACCAGAACTTGACGGGGAACGGCATCTCGTCATTCTTAGCTCAAACTAAAGTTGCGTTTTATCAAAAAATATTTAAAAAGCGCATGTGTTATTGCAGTTAAAATGAGCAGGCTAATTATATAGCGGTGACAAACACTCAATCACCGCTTTTTTACAGACTGATAGCATTTCAGAGATGTTTTTATTTTAATCCGGACTGTAATAGTCACTTTTGAAATTGAACGGTCATCAACCGGCTGATATTGAACTTGTAATGAAAATGTTGTTATTTGTTGGGTTGTTGTGTCAATAAATCGTGGTTATTTTTAAAGAAGATTGTTTAACGAACAGTGTCTTATTAACAAATTGATTTATAAAGATTTTAAAAGGCCTGATTAGCTAAAGACATTCAAACAGTGCAGGGTATATAAAGTGTCATGAGTTAATTATGTGATCCAGTGCACGCTTCTTTGTCGGGTGATGAAATAACCGTATCAAACCAAAAAGGGCAAATTCAGCTATAGTTTGGTTGTCAAAATAGTCGTGAAGGGGAAAATTTAAATAATTGTTCACCTTTTCGCTACTTATCCATTGAATTCGTCCCTGTGCCCCGTATAATTTGCTCGGTTTTTGCTGCTTGACTCAAAACAGTAAAGGCAGTGATATACGGCATTCAGTCTACCTCCAGCTAGGTACTTGATACGGAGAGAACAAACGTCATGTCTGTATCCGGTATTTTACACAGTACAAATAGTGTGAAGGTTGCCAGAAAGCTGTTGATACTGCAGTTATTGACCTTTGTTCTGCTCAGTGCAGTATTTGGTTTTAAAAGCCTGGAATGGACCACATCGGCTCTTATGGGTGGGTTGGCCGCCTGGGTGCCAAATGTACTGTTCATGCTGTTTGCATGGCGCCATCAGGCGCAAACAACGGTCTCTGGACGGGTTGCCTGGTCCTTTGCAATCGGAGAAGCGCTGAAGGTGCTGGTTACGGTGATCTTAATGGTTATCGCACTTGGCCTGTTTAAGGCGGCTTTTGCTCCGTTGGGGTTGGCCTATTTATCGGTGTTGATGACTCAGATTTTGGCACCGGCCGTCATTAACAGTTACCGTACTTAACTACTAAAGGGTAAGAGGCATCATGTCTGCATCAGGAGAAATCTCTACTCCACAAGAGTATATCGGTCACCATCTGACTCAGCTTCAGATTGGGACGGGATTCTGGTCGATTAACATCGATTCGATGTTTTTCTCCGTGTTCCTCGGAGTACTCTTTCTGGTTATTTTCCATCGCGTAGCCAAAAACGCCACCAGCGGTGTCCCGGGTAAACTGCAAACCGCAGTTGAACTGGTCGTTGGTTTCGTCGACAGCAGCGTACGTGACATGTATCACGGCAAAAGCAAAGTGATTGCACCTCTCGCGCTGACCGTCTTCGTCTGGGTGTTTATGATGAACCTGATGGATTTGCTGCCAATCGATTTGTTGCCGACTATCGGTGAAAAATTGCTTGGTCTGCCAGCGTTGCGTGTGGTTCCTACGGCTGACGTGAACATCACGTTGTCCATGGCACTCGGCGTATTCATTCTGATTCTTTTCTATAGCATTAAGATGAAAGGCTTTGGCGGTTTCATTAAAGAACTGACAATGCAGCCATTCAATCATCCGGTTTTCATTCCGATTAACCTGATTCTTGAAGGTGTCAGCCTGCTGTCTAAACCAGTTTCACTGGGTCTGCGACTGTTTGGCAATATGTATGCGGGTGAGTTGATCTTCATCCTTATTGCTGGCCTGTTGCCGTGGTGGTCACAGTGGATTCTAAATGTGCCTTGGGCCATTTTCCACATCCTGATCATTACGCTGCAAGCCTTTATTTTCATGGTTCTGACGATTGTCTATCTCTCGATGGCATCTGAAAAACACTGATTTTCTTTCAACACTACTGCGTTTTAACTGAAACAAACTGGAGACTGTCATGGAAAACCTGAGTATGGATCTGCTGTACATGGCTGCCGCTGTGATGATGGGCCTGGCGGCAATCGGTGCTGCAATCGGTATCGGCATCTTGGGTGGTAAATTCTTGGAAGGTGCTGCACGTCAGCCTGACCTGATCCCTCTGTTGCGTACACAGTTCTTTATCGTTATGGGTCTGGTCGATGCAATCCCAATGATTGCGGTTGGTCTGGGTCTGTACGTGATGTTTGCTGTCGCCTAACACTGAGCTTGCTCACTGTTAATCGAACTACATCAAATAATTCACTTTGAAAGAGGCATTGTGCTGTGAATCTTAACGCAACAATCCTCGGCCAGGCTATCGCGTTCGTCCTGTTTGTCTGGTTCTGCATGAAGTACGTATGGCCGCCAATTATGGCTGCCATCGAAAAACGTCAGAAAGAAATTTCTGAAGGTTTATCTTCCGCAGAACGTGCCAAAAAAGAGCTGGACTTAGCGCAAGCCGATGCGACCGACCAACTGAAGAAAGCCAAAGCTGAAGCTCAGGTAATCATCGATCAGGCGAACAAGCGTAAAGCTCAAATCGTCGACGAAGCAAAAGCTGAAGCCGAGCAGGAACGTAACAAGATCGTGTCGCAAGCCAAGGCAGAGATCGACGCCGAACGCCAACGCGCCCGTGAAGAGTTGCGTAAGCAAGTCGGAATTTTGGCCATTGCTGGCGCCGAGAAGATTATCGAACGTTCCGTGGATGAAGCTGCTAACAGCGACATCGTTGATAAACTGGTCGCTGAACTGTAAGGAGGGAGGGGCTGATGTCTGAATTTGTAACTGTAGCTCGCCCCTACGCCAAAGCAGCTTTTGACTTTGCCGTTGAGCACCAAAGCTTAGACCGCTGGCAGTCCATGTTAGCGTTCACGGCTGAAGTCACGCGCAATGAACAAATTGAAGAACTGCTTTCCGGTGCTAGCGCGCCTGAAACTTTGTCTAAAACGTTTATTGCCGTATGTGGTGACGAACTCGACGACGCAGGCCAAAACCTGATTAAGGTAATGGCTGAAAATGGACGTTTACGCGTTCTTCCGCAAGTGCTGGAGCAGTTTATTGAACTGCGCGCCTCTCTCGAGGCTGTTGCTGAAGTTGAAGTGACCTCAGCAAATCCGCTTTCGGAAGAACAGCAGGCAAAAATTGCTGCTGCGATGGAAAAACGTCTGTCTCGCAAAGTTAAGCTGAATTGCAAAATTGACAAGTCTGTTCTTGCCGGTGTCGTAATCCGTGCAGGTGATATGGTGATTGATGGCAGCGTTCGCAGTCGTCTAGAACGCCTGGCAGACGTCTTGCAGTCTTAAGGGGACTGGAGCATGCAACTGAATTCCACCGAAATCAGCGAACTGATCAAGCAGCGCATTGCTCAGTTCAATGTGGTGAGCGAAGCTCACAATGAAGGTACTATCGTTTCCGTCAGTGACGGGATCATCCGTGTGCACGGCTTAGCCGATGTCATGCAAGGCGAAATGATTGCGCTGCCGGGTAACCGCTACGCTATCGCCCTGAACCTGGAGCGTGACTCTGTAGGTGCCGTTGTAATGGGCCCTTACGCTGACCTCGCCGAAGGTATGAAAGTAAAATGTACTGGCCGTATCCTGGAAGTTCCAGTTGGCCGTGGCCTGCTGGGCCGCGTGGTTAACACCCTGGGTGCGCCAATTGATGGTAAAGGTCCGGTAGAGCACGACGGCTTCTCAGCTGTTGAAGCAATCGCACCTGGCGTTATCGAACGTCAGTCGGTAGATGAACCTGTGCAGACAGGTTATAAGTCCGTTGATGCCATGATCCCAATTGGTCGTGGTCAACGTGAACTGGTCATCGGCGACCGTCAAACCGGTAAAACAGCTCTGGCGATCGATGCGATCATCAACCAGCGCGATTCCGGCATCAAATGTATCTATGTGGCTATCGGCCAGAAAGCGTCCACCATTTCTAACGTGGTTCGTAAACTGGAAGAGCACGGCGCACTGGCAAACACCATCGTTGTTGTTGCAACTGCGTCAGAATCTGCTGCACTGCAATACCTGGCACCGTATTCCGGTTGCGCAATGGGTGAATACTTCCGTGACCGCGGTGAAGACGCACTGATCGTTTATGATGACCTGTCTAAACAGGCTGTTGCTTACCGTCAGATTTCCCTGCTGCTTCGTCGTCCACCTGGTCGTGAAGCTTACCCAGGCGACGTTTTCTATCTTCACTCCCGTCTGCTGGAACGTGCTGCGCGTGTTAACGCCGAGTATGTTGAAGCATTCACCAAAGGTGAAGTGAAAGGCAAAACCGGTTCCCTGACTGCGCTTCCAATTATCGAAACGCAAGCGGGTGACGTTTCCGCGTTCGTTCCGACCAACGTAATCTCGATTACCGATGGTCAGATCTTCCTGGAATCTAACCTGTTCAACGCCGGTATTCGTCCTGCGGTTAACCCGGGTATTTCGGTATCCCGTGTTGGTGGTGCTGCTCAGACTAAGATCATGAAGAAACTGTCCGGTGGTATTCGTACCGCTCTGGCACAGTATCGTGAGCTGGCTGCGTTCTCGCAGTTCGCTTCTGATCTGGATGAGGCAACCCGTAAACAGCTGAACCACGGTCAGAAAGTGACTGAGCTGCTGAAACAGAAACAATACGCTCCGATGTCAATCGTTGCGCAGTCTCTGATCATCTTCGCAGCAGAACGTGGTTATCTGGAAGACGTTGAGTTGTCTAAAGTCGGTAGCTTCGAAGCTGCACTGTTGGCTTACGCTGACCGTGAGCACGGCGAGCTTCTGCAGCAAATCAACCAAACTGGTGCGTATAACGATGAGATCGAGGGTAAATTCAAAAATATCCTCGATACCTTCAAAGCAACCCAGTCCTGGTAACACCTCGCGGCCTTGCTGCCCTGCCTCTGGCAGATAAGCAGCAGGCCGTTTGGTAATGAGGAGAAGCAGAGATGGCCGGCGGAAAAGAGATACGTAGTAAGATCAGCAGCGTGCAAAACACGCAAAAGATCACTAAAGCGATGGAAATGGTCGCCGCCTCCAAAATGCGTAAAACGCAGGATCGCATGGCGGCCAGCCGTCCTTATGCAGAAACCATTCGTGAAGTGATTGGTCACCTTGCGCTTGGTAATCTGGAATACAAGCACCCGTACCTGGATGAGCGTGAAATTAAGCGTGTCGGGTATCTGGTGGTGTCTACCGACCGTGGTCTTTGTGGTGGTCTGAACATTAACCTGTTCAAAAAACTGCTGTCAGAGATGAAAGGCTGGTCCGAAAAAGGTGTTGAAGTTGATCTCGCACTGATCGGTTCCAAAGCAGCCTCTTTTTTCGGCTCCGTTGGGGGCAACGTTGTTGCTCAGGTGACTGGCATGGGGGATAACCCTTCCCTGTCAGAACTGATCGGGCCGGTGAAAGTGATGTTGCAGGCTTTCGACGAAGGTCGCTTAGACAAGTTATGCGTTGTTAGCAATAAATTCGTCAATACCATGTCTCAGGAACCACGTATCGTTCAGTTGTTGCCTCTGCCACCAGCAGAAGACGGCGAACTGGCGAAAAAATCCTGGGATTACCTGTATGAGCCGGACCCTAAAGCACTGTTGGATACTCTCCTGCGTCGCTATGTGGAGTCCCAGGTTTATCAGGGCGTCGTAGAAAACCTGGCCAGCGAACAGGCCGCGCGAATGGTAGCGATGAAAGCCGCAACCGATAACGGCGGCAGCCTGATCAAAGAGCTGCAGTTGGTATACAACAAAGCTCGTCAGGCCAGCATCACTCAGGAACTCACCGAGATCGTCGGGGGAGCCTCCGCGGTTTAAGCTAGGTTTACGAATTACGTAGAGGATTCAAGATGGCTACTGGAAAGATTATCCAGGTAATCGGCGCCGTGGTGGACGTCGAGTTCCCTCAGGATGCAGTACCGAACGTGTACAATGCTCTTGAGGTAGAAAACGGTACCTCCAAACTGGTGCTGGAAGTACAGCAACAGTTAGGCGGCGGCGTTGTTCGTTGTATCGCAATGGGTACCTCAGACGGCCTGCGTCGCGGTCTGAAAGTGAACAACCTGGAACACCCAATTGAAGTACCGGTGGGTAAAGCGACTCTGGGTCGTATCATGAACGTATTGGGTGAACCAATCGACATGAAAGGTGCGATCGGCGAAGAAGAACGTCGTGCGATCCACCGCGCTGCGCCTTCTTATGAAGAGCTGGCAAACTCCCAGGAACTGCTGGAAACCGGTATCAAAGTTATGGACCTGATGTGTCCGTTCGCTAAGGGCGGTAAAGTCGGTCTGTTCGGTGGTGCGGGTGTTGGTAAGACTGTAAACATGATGGAGCTGATCCGTAACATCGCGATCGAGCACTCCGGTTATTCTGTGTTTGCAGGTGTGGGTGAACGTACTCGTGAGGGTAACGACTTCTATCACGAAATGACCGACTCCAACGTTATCGACAAAGTTTCCCTGGTGTATGGTCAGATGAATGAGCCACCAGGTAACCGTCTGCGCGTTGCACTGACCGGTCTGACCATGGCGGAGAAATTCCGTGACGAAGGTCGTGACGTACTGCTGTTCGTTGACAACATTTACCGTTACACCCTGGCCGGTACCGAAGTGTCCGCACTTCTGGGCCGTATGCCATCAGCGGTAGGTTATCAGCCAACGCTGGCGGAAGAGATGGGCGCTCTGCAAGAACGTATCACCTCGACCAAAAGTGGTTCAATCACCTCCGTACAGGCCGTTTACGTTCCTGCGGATGACTTGACTGACCCATCTCCAGCTACCACCTTCGCTCACTTAGATGCGACCGTGGTTCTGAGCCGTCAGATCGCGTCACTGGGTATTTACCCGGCGGTTGACCCACTGGATTCCACCAGCCGTCAGCTGGATCCACTGGTTGTTGGTCAGGAGCACTACGATGTGGCTCGTGGCGTGCAGTCTATTCTGCAACGTTACCAGGAACTGAAAGACATCATCGCGATCCTGGGTATGGACGAGTTGTCAGAAGATGACAAACTGGTTGTATCCCGTGCGCGTAAAATTCAGCGCTTCCTGTCCCAGCCATTCTTCGTGGCCGAAGTCTTCACCGGTTCTCCGGGCAAGTTCGTATCGCTGAAAGATACCATTCGTGGTTTCAAAGGCATTATGGACGGCGACTACGATCACCTGCCGGAACAAGCGTTCTACATGGTTGGCACCATTGATGAAGCAGTGGAAAAAGCCAAGAAACTGTAACGCTAGCTTGTTGTGAGAGAGGATGACATGGCTGAAAAAGCTTACCATCTGGATGTTGTTAGTGCGGAAAAACGTATGTTTACCGGCATGGTACAAAAGATCCAGGTGACGGGTAGCGAAGGCGAACTGGGTATTTTCCCGGGGCATGCTCCGCTGCTCACCGCCATCAAGCCTGGCATGGTGCGCATTGTTAAAGAACACGGTGAAGAAGAGTATATCTATCTTTCCGGTGGCATCCTTGAGGTGCAACCGAATGCAACGACCGTGTTGGCTGATACTGCAATCCGTGGGCAAGACCTCGACGAAGCGCGCGCGCTTGAAGCTAAGCGCAAAGCGGAAGAACACATTAGTGGTTCTCACGGCGACGTTGATTACGCTCAGGCGTCAGCGGAACTGGCTAAGGCGATCGCGAAACTTCGCGTTATCGAACTGACCAGAAAAGCGATGTAACAACATCAGTTAGAAAAGCGACCTTCGGGTCGCTTTTTTTTTGCTTTTAATAAAGTGCATTTTCAGTGTTTTTCCCAAGGCTAATTTTCGCTTTTAATGGAATACTTGGGTGATTAACCGACACTTTACCCTCAGTTTTTTTGGTGTAGTCTATACAGCATACAACCCTTGCAGGCTGCGGCCTGCGGGCGGTTTTTGAAGCGAAATATGTAGTAATCCGCGCACTGAACGGGTTACTTTTGTCACTCAAATTGGATTTGTCAGGTTACCTATGTCGAACAGCGCACTGAGTGTGGTGATCCTTGCCGCGGGCAAGGGGACACGCATGTACTCCAACCTTCCGAAAGTTCTTCACCCATTGGCTGGCAAGCCAATGGTTCAGCACGTCATTGATGCGGCCACGCAAGTGGGTGCCCGGAACGTGCATCTGGTCTATGGCCACGGTGGCGATTTACTGAAGAAAAATCTGGCAGGCAGTGATCTGAACTGGGTATTGCAGGCAGAGCAACTGGGGACCGGTCATGCGATGCAGCAGGCGGCGCCGTTCTTTGCCGATGATGAAGATGTGCTGATGCTGTACGGCGATGTTCCGCTGATTTCCGTCGACACCCTGAACGAATTACTCAAAGCCAAGCCCGATGGCGGCATTGGTTTACTGACCGTCGTGCTGGATGACCCGACCGGTTATGGCCGTATCGTTCGTGAGAATGGCATTGTTACCGGCATTATTGAGCAGAAAGATGCCAGCGAAGAACAGCTGAAAATTCAGGAAATTAACACCGGTATCCTGGTCGCTAACGGCGCGTCATTCAAACGCTGGCTCGGGCAGCTGAATAACAACAATGCGCAGGGTGAATACTACATCACCGATATTATTGCGATGGCGCATGCGGAAGGACATCTGATCGCCACCGTTCATCCGGCGCGAAACAGCGAAGTGGATGGTGTGAATAACCGCCTGCAACTTTCCCGTCTTGAGCGCGTATATCAGAGTGAACAGGCAGAGCGTCTGTTGCTCGAAGGCGTGATGCTGATGGATCCAGCGCGGTTTGATCTGCGCGGTGAACTGTCTCACGGCATCGATGTACTGATCGACACCAATGTCATTATCGAAGGTCACGTGAAACTGGGTGATCGCGTCAAAATCGGTGCGGGCTGCGTGCTGAAAAATTGCGTGATTGGCGATGACTGTGAAGTCAGCCCTTACAGCGTGTTCGAAGATGCGGTGCTGGAAAGCGGTTGTACGGTCGGGCCTTTCGCCCGTCTGCGCCCCGGCGCTGAACTGGCTGAAGGCGCGCATGTCGGCAATTTCGTCGAAATCAAAAAAGCGCGTCTCGGCAAAGGCTCTAAAGCTGGTCATCTCTCCTACCTTGGTGATGCTGATATTGGGGATAACGTTAACATCGGCGCGGGTACCATCACCTGCAACTACGACGGCGTAAACAAGCATAAGACCATCATCGGTAACGATGTCTTTGTGGGGTCAGATTCTCAGCTGGTAGCGCCAGTCACTGTGGGTAATAACGTGACGATCGCCGCCGGTACAACGGTCACGCGCGACGTGCCGGACAATGGTTTACTGTTAAGCCGGGTGCCGCAGGTGCATAAACCTGACTGGCAGAAACCGGTGAAGAAAAAATAAGCTGTTCATAATAATCCCCAACTCTCTACAAGGCTCGGGGAACCGCAAGTACACCGGAAAACGGGGCTTGCGGATAAATCAGGTCAGGCATCAAAAAAGGTCCCGAAAAGACCTTCAATAGGAATAAAACTGATGTGTGGAATTGTAGGCGCAGTAGCGCAACGCGATATTGCTGAAATTCTGTTGGAAGGTTTACGCCGTCTCGAATACCGCGGTTATGACTCAGCCGGTCTGGCTGTCATTGATGCTGACGGGAAAATGGGGCGCTTGCGTCGTCTGGGTAAAGTCCAGATGCTGTCTGATGCACTCGATGAACATCCTTTGCATGGTGGCACCGGTATTGCTCACACGCGATGGGCAACCCATGGCGAACCTTCTGAAGCGAATGCTCACCCGCATGTGTCTGATTACATTGCTGTGGTGCATAACGGCATTATCGAAAACCACGAACCTCTGCGTGAATTGTTGATTGAACGCGGCTACCGTTTTGATTCTGAAACAGATACCGAAGTGATCGCGCATCTGGTGCATTGGGAACAACTCCAGGGCGGTACGCTGCTCGAAGTGGTCCAGCGCGTTATCCCGCAACTGCGTGGTGCCTACGGCACGGTGGTGATGGATCGCCGCGATCCGTCTGTTCTGGTCGCTGCCCGTTCCGGCAGCCCGCTGGTGATTGGTCGTGGTGTGGGTGAAAACTTCATTGCCTCCGATCAGCTGGCGCTGTTACCTGTGACCCGCCGCTTCCTGTTCCTGGAAGAAGGCGATGTTGCTGAAGTTAAGCGCCGTTCCGTCAGCGTATATGACAAAAATGGTCATGCCGTTGAGCGTGAAGAAATCGAATCCAAAGTGCAGTACGACGCCGGTGATAAAGGCGTTTACCGCCACTACATGCAAAAAGAAATCTACGAACAGCCGCTGGCCATTAAAAACACCCTGGAAGGCCGTTTCAGCCACGGCGAAGTGAATCTGAGCGAGCTGGGCGAAAAAGCGGACGAAATTCTGTCCCGTGTTCAGCACGTGCAGATTATCGCCTGCGGTACGTCATATAACTCCGGGATGGTGGCGCGTTACTGGTTTGAGTCACTGGCTGGCATGCCTTGTGATGTCGAGATCGCTTCGGAATTCCGCTATCGCAAATCTGCTGTTCGTCCGGGCAGCCTGATCATCACGCTGTCTCAGTCGGGTGAAACGGCTGATACGCTGGCAGCGCTGCGTCTGTCGAAAGAGCTGGGTTATCTTGGTTCGCTGGCAGTATGCAACGTGGCTGGTTCTTCTCTGGTGCGTGAATCCGATCTGGCGCTGATGACCAAAGCGGGCACCGAAATCGGTGTGGCCTCAACCAAAGCTTTCACCACGCAGCTGACCGTTCTGCTGATGCTGGTGGCGCGTATGGGCCGCCTGAAAGGGATGAGTCCGCAAGTTGAGCACGACATTGTTCACGCGCTTCAGGCGTTGCCTGCGCGCATCGAACAAATGCTGTCGCTGGATAAGACTATCGAAACACTGGCTGAAGGTTTCTCTGATAAACATCACGCCCTGTTCCTTGGCCGTGGCGATCAATATCCGATCGCGATGGAAGGTGCGCTGAAGCTGAAAGAGATTTCGTATATCCACGCTGAAGCCTATGCGGCAGGCGAGCTGAAACATGGCCCGCTGGCGCTGATTGATGCGGATATGCCGGTGATCGTGGTTGCGCCCAATAACGAATTGCTGGAAAAACTGAAGTCGAATATCGAAGAAGTGCGTGCACGTGGCGGTTTACTGTATGTCTTCGCCGATCAGGACGCGGGTTTTGTCGACAGTGACGGTATGAAGATTATTCAGCTGCCTCACGTTGAAGAAATCGTCGCTCCGATTTTCTACACCGTACCGCTCCAGTTGCTGTCCTACTACGTTGCGCTGATTAAAGGCACCGATGTTGACCAGCCACGTAATCTGGCGAAGTCTGTGACTGTCGAATAAGACTGTCCGGTTTCAGCCATGTTATCTCTAAGCGCCTCCCGGGGCGCTTTTCTCTTTCCAGAATGTTGTTCTCCGGCTCTCTCTTTGTCAGCAGCCGGTCACGATTCTCTTCTCTCAGGCTTCGTAACCCGCCCCGGATAAGGTATAGTTCGCGTTTTTCTGAAGGTACCCCGCTGAATGCTGACCAACTCCTCCATTCGTCTCAACAAATACATTAGCGAGAGCGGCATCTGCTCGCGCCGCGATGCTGATCGTTACATCGAACAGGGAAATGTTTTTATCAACGGCAGGCGTGCTGCGGTGGGTGCTCAGGTGTTTGCCGGCGATGTGGTGAAAGTGAATGGTCAGATTATTGAGCCGCGTGATGAAGAAGATCTGGTGCTTATTGCGCTGAACAAGCCCGTAGGCATTATCACCACGATGGAAGAGGGGGAGCGGGACAACATCCGCGATTTCGTTAACCACAGCAAACGCGTCTTCCCGATTGGCCGTCTGGACAAAGATTCGCAGGGCCTGATTTTACTGACCAATCACGGTGATCTGGTCAATAAAATCCTGCGTGCCGGTAACGACCACGAAAAAGAATATATCGTGACTGTCAATAAACCGATCACGGACGAGTTTATTGCCGGTATGGGCGCGGGTGTGCCGATGCTCGGCACCGTGACCAAGAAATGCAAAGTGAAGAAAGAAGCACCGATGGTGTTTCGCATTACGCTGGTGCAGGGACTTAACCGACAGATCCGCCGCATGACTAAGCATTTTGGTTTCGACGTCACTAAGCTTGAACGTGTGCGTATTATGAATATCAATCTGAAAGGATTACCGCTGGGCGAATGGCGTGATCTGACCGATGATGAACTGATCGAATTGTTTAAGCTGATTGAAAACTCTTCGTCTGAAGACAAACCGGCGAAAAAAGGGCCATCAAAACCTGCTCAGGCTAAAAAACCGGCTGTCACTAAAACGAAAAACAGCGAAAAACCTGAAGCAAATTCCGCATCCCGCAAGCGTTTTGCCCAGCCTGGCCGTAAGAAGAAGGGGCGTTAATTTACCCGCTTTTCATTATCCGCCGGTGTAATAACCGGCTTTTTCTGCTTAAAACTCCCGCATTTTGCCCGTATGGTTCGAATTGTGACCGGTGTCATAAAACTGTCATATAACGTACATTTTACTGTCACTAAACTGTCCTATTTTCCTCCTGTGCCAAACACTTTAATTAACGTCGACATCAGTCGGGAAGTTTAAAACCACCAGGAGTGGAACATGAAATTGATGCGTAACACCGTCGCCGGTCTTGTAGCAGCGACTTTCTCCCTCACAGCAATGTCTGCTTTCGCTGCCGCTAACCTGACTGGCGCTGGCGGTACCTTCCCAGCCCCTGTCTATGCTAAGTGGGCTGATGCATACCAGAAAGCAACCGGTACTCAGGTTAACTATCAGGGCATCGGTTCTTCCGGCGGCGTGAAACAAATCATCGCTAAAACCGTTGATTTCGGGGCATCTGATGCACCGATGAAAGAAGAAGATTTGAATAAAAACGGTCTGTTCCAGTTTCCTACTGTAATCGGCGGCGTGGTACTGGCTGTTAACATCCCGGGCATCAAATCCGGTCAGTTGACTCTGGATGGCGCAACGCTGGGTGATATTTACCTCGGTAAAATCAAAAAGTGGAACGATACGGCGATCACCAAGCTGAACCCGGGCGTGAAACTGCCAGACACTAACATCGCGGTGGTTCGCCGTGCTGACGGTTCCGGTACTTCCTTCGTATTCACCAGCTACCTGGCGAAAGTGAACAGCGAGTGGAAAGACAAAATCGGTGCAGGTTCTACTGTTAACTGGCCAACGGGTCTCGGCGGCAAGGGCAACGACGGCGTGGCCGCATTCGTACAGCGTCTGCCAGGTTCAATCGGTTACGTAGAATATGCTTATGCCAAGCAAAACAACCTGGCTTACACCAAGCTGGTAGATGCAGACGGCAAAGCCATCAGCCCGACAGAAGAATCCTTCAGTGCAGCCGCTAAAGGTGCAGACTGGAGCAAAACCTTCGCTCAGGACCTGACCAATCAGAAAGGTGATAATGCGTGGCCAATCAGCTCCACCACCTTCATCCTGATTTACAAAGACCAGCAAGATGCAGCGAAGGGTACCGAAGTGCTGAAGTTCTTCGACTGGGCTTACAAAAACGGTAACAAACTGACGACTGATTTGGATTACGCCGCACTGCCAGCTTCTGTTGTAGAACAGATCCGCGCAGCCTGGAAAACCAACATCAAAGACAGCAGCGGTAAAGCACTTTACTAGGATCTGACCTCGGGTCTGATATAGAGTACAAGTCTTCTGCTTCATTCCCTCTCCGGCCGGGGAGGGAATTAAATCTGAATTAAAAGAGAGTGGTATGGCTGAATACAAGCCGGCTATCAAGGCACCCAGCAAAAACGGTGACATCATCTTCGGCGCGCTGGTTAAACTGGCAGCGCTGATTGTGCTATTTATGTTGGGCGGCATTATCGTCTCGCTGTTTATTGCTTCCCTGCCGAGCATTGAAAAGTTCGGATTGTCCTTCCTGTGGACGAAAACCTGGGATGCACCGAACCAGCAATTTGGCGCACTGGTGCCGATTTACGGCACGGTCGTGACCTCCATTATTGCCCTGCTGATTGCTGTTCCCGTCAGCTTTGGTATCGCATTATTCCTTACCGAGCTGGCGCCGAACTGGATGAAACGCCCGCTGGGGATTGCTATTGAACTGCTGGCGGCGATCCCCAGTATTGTTTATGGCATGTGGGGGCTGTTCGTTTTCGCCCCGCTGTTTGCGCAGTATTTTCAGACGCCGTTGGGCGATGTACTTTCCGGTATCCCGATTGTTGGTGCCCTGTTCGCCGGTCCGGGTTTTGGTATCGGTATTCTGGCTGCAGGTGTCATCCTCGCCATTATGATCATCCCGTACATAGCTTCCGTCATGCGTGACGTGTTCGAGCAAACGCCGGTGATGATGAAAGAATCTGCTTACGGCATTGGTTGCACTACATGGGAAGTGATCTGGCGTATCGTGCTGCCGTTCACCAAAAATGGTGTGATCGGCGGCGTGATGTTAGGTCTGGGGCGCGCACTTGGCGAAACCATGGCGGTGACCTTCATTATCGGTAACACCTACCAGCTCGATAGCGCATCGCTGTACGCGCCGGGCAACAGCATTACCTCTGCACTGGCGAACGAATTCGCCGAAGCGGAAGCCGGGCTGCATACGTCTGCACTGATGGAACTGGGTCTGATCCTGTTTGTCATCACCTTTATTGTTTTGGCGCTGTCGAAAATGATGATCCTGCGTCTGGCTAAGAAAGAGGGCCGTTAAGATGACGACACTTGAAATGCAAAGTAATACTGCATTACTGGAATCGCGTCGCAAACGTCAGGCGTGGCGCCGTCAGAAGAACCGTCTGGCGCTGATGGTCTCCATGCTGACCATGGCGTTTGGTCTGTTCTGGCTGGTGTGGATCTTGTTCACCACGATCGTTAAAGGTGTTGACGGGATGTCGCTGGCGCTGTTCACAGAAAATACCCCGCCTCCGAATACGGCAGGCGGCGGTCTGGCTAACGCCATTGCAGGCAGCGGATTATTGATTTTGTGGGCAACGGTCATCGGTACGCCACTGGGCGTGATGGCGGGGATTTATCTGGCCGAATATGGACGTAAATCCTGGCTGGCTGAATTCATTCGTTTCATTAACGACATTCTGCTTTCCGCACCATCCATCGTTGTGGGCTTGTTTGTGTACACCATTATGGTGGCAAAAATGGGACACTTCTCCGGCTGGGCGGGCGTGCTTGCACTGGCATTGTTACAGATCCCGATTGTTATCCGTACCACGGAAAACATGCTGAAACTGGTGCCGGACAGCCTGCGTGAAGCGGCTTACGCACTGGGTACGCCGAAGTGGAAAATGATTTCGGCCATCACACTGAAAGCCTCAGTTTCCGGCATTATCACCGGGATCCTGCTGGCGATTGCCCGTATTGCCGGTGAAACCGCGCCGCTGTTGTTTACGTCGCTCTCCAACCAGTTCTGGAGCACCGACATGATGCAGCCGATTGCTAACCTGCCGGTCACCATCTTTAAGTTTGCGATGAGTCCGTTTGGCGAATGGCAACAACTGGCGTGGGCGGGTGTACTGCTGATTACCGTGTGTGTGCTGCTGCTGAACATTCTGGCGCGTGTGATTTTCGCCCCGAAAAAGCAATAAGCGAATTTATTATCGATGGCAGGTGATAGCGGCTGCCATCACTGTTTACCCGGCGTCGCCATGCGGCGCGCGAATAAGAGAGATGTCTGAGAATGACTGACGCATCCAACAGCAAAATTCAGGTTCGCGATCTGAACTTTTATTACGGCAAATTCCACGCGCTGAAAAATATTTCCCTGGATATTGCTAAGAACGAAGTCACGGCATTCATCGGCCCGTCAGGCTGTGGTAAATCCACGCTGCTGCGTACGTTTAACAAAATGTACCAGCTGTATCCGGAACAGCACGCTGAGGGTGAAATCCTGCTTGATGGCGAAAACATTCTGGTTGATAAGCAGGACATCGCGCTGCTGCGCGCCAAAGTCGGCATGGTCTTCCAGAAACCGACGCCATTCCCGATGTCGATTTACGACAACATCGCGTTTGGTGTCCGTCTGTTTGAAAAGCTGTCCCGCACGGATATGGACGAGCGTGTGCAATGGGCGCTGACCAAAGCTGCATTGTGGAATGAATCTAAAGACAAGTTGCACCAGAGTGGTTACAGCCTGTCCGGCGGCCAGCAACAGCGTTTGTGTATTGCACGTGGTATTGCGATCCGTCCTGACGTTCTGCTGCTCGATGAACCTTGCTCGGCGCTCGATCCGATTTCTACCGGCCGTATCGAAGAGCTGATCACCGAGTTAAAATCTGATTACACCGTGGTGATCGTGACCCACAACATGCAGCAGGCTGCGCGTTGTTCAGATCGCACTGCGTTTATGTATCTGGGCGAACTGATCGAATACAGCGACACTGACTCGCTGTTCACTTCACCAGCGCGCAAACAGACTGAAGATTACATTACTGGCCGCTACGGTTGAGGTACAAAGAATGGACAACCTGAACTTAAACAAACACATTTCTGGCCAGTTCAATGCTGAGCTTGAACATATCCGTACGCAGGTTCTGGCGATGGGCGGCCTGGTTGAGCAACAACTGACTGACGCCATCACGGCGATGCACAATCAGGATGCCGAACTGGCGCAACGCGTCATCAAAGGTGATGACAAAGTTAACCTGATGGAAGTGGCGATCGACGAAGCTTGTGTGCGCATCATTGCCAAGCGCCAGCCAACCGCCAGCGATTTACGTTTGGTGATGGCGATTATCAAAACCATTTCTGAACTCGAGCGTATCGGTGACGTGGCAGATAAAATCTGCCGCACGGCGCTGGAAAAATTCTCACATTTGCATCAGCCGTTGCTGGTCAGCCTGGAATCGCTGGGCCGCCATACCGTAGAGATGCTGCATGATGTGCTGGATGCGTTTGCGCGTATGGATCTTGACGAAGCGGTGCGTATTTACCGTGAAGATAAAAAAGTGGATCAGGAATATGAAGGCATTGTGCGCCAGCTGATGACCTACATGATGGAAGATCCACGCACGATTCCAAGCGTGCTGACCGCACTGTTCTGCGCCCGTTCTATCGAACGTATCGGTGACCGTTGCCAGAACATTTGCGAATTCATTTTCTACTTTGTGAAAGGTCAGGATTTCCGTCATGTGGGCGGCGATGCGCTGGATAAATTGCTGACAGACGGTAAAGATGTGCCGAAAGAATAAGGGTTTACTGACATCGCTCCACAAAAAAGGCCTCTGACGAGGCCTTTTTGCTTTCCGATCTATACCCGCGTCCGGTCAGCGCAATTATTTCATCACATAGCGCAGCGCGACCTGTACTGCCAACTGCCGGTAATGGGCGGTCTGTAAATCCACCTCATCCGGATTTTCAAACAAAGCGCCGAACGTATATTGGTTGGCGACCTGGTGCACACACAGGCTGCTGATGAGGCGGTGAACGTCGCGCGCCTGCGCATCTTCCTTAAACAGATGGCTTTGTTTGCCGCGTTCAAGGATATCTTCCAGCAGCGTTAATGCCGTTTTGTTGATCTCACGGATGCTGGTGGACTGGCGGATAAAGCGGCCGCGCAGCATGTTTTCTGTCGATACAATACGGATAAATTCCGGGTGTGAGACATGGAAATCGAAGCTGGCTTCTACCAGTTTGACGATCGCTTCCGCAGGTGGCAACGAAGATAAGTCCAGCTCCAGCTCGTGCTGGCGAATACCGCGATAAACGTGTTCCAGAACCAACATGTACAGGGCTTCTTTGGTCTTATAGTGGTAGACCACCATACGTTTCGTGGTGCTGGCATTGGAGGCGATATTTTCCATGCGCGCGCCCATCAGACCGGATTCAGCGAATTCAGCCAGAGCGCTGTCGAAAATGCGCTGCCTGAGTCCTATCGGATCATTTTTACGTCCCGGCGCCGGGGAACTTTGGCTGCTCAGCGTCTTATCCTCTTCATTAACCACATTCTCGCCACAGAGATTAACCATTGCTTAGCCCAGTTACAATCTGTGCGTTCATACAACTTCGCCGCACTTGACGAATGTGGCGTGAGGGTCCACTACTGTAAGTATCGAAGCCTGACTAAAAGGACACTATTTTGCCTGCAACCACCCGGTTACATTCTATTGCGACAGTTTCAGTACCAGGAACCTTGCCTGAAAAACTTACCGCCATTGCGGCTGCAGGATTTGATGGTGTGGAAATATTCGAAGACGATTTGCTTAAAAGTCCTGTCAAACCGGCGGCTATCCGTAACCTCGCCGATTCTCTCGGCCTGCGCATTTTCCTGCTGCAACCTTTCCGTGATTTCGAAGGGGTTCCGGCAGAGAAGCGGGTTGAAAAACTCGCCAGCGCACGCCGCCAGTTCGACCTGATGAGCGAGCTGGGCTGCGATCATTTACTGGTGTGCAGCAACACCGATCCGGAAAGTTCACCGGAGCGGGAGGTGCAGATTGCCGATCTCGCCGCGCTGGCGGAAATGGCGGAGCTGTATGACATCCGTATCGGCTATGAAGCGCTGGCATGGGGTAAACACGTCAACCGTTACCGCCAGGCGTGGGATCGCGTACGCGAGGTGAACAGTCCGGCGCTGGGCATTGTGCTCGACAGCTTTCATATTCTCGCCGTGGGCGACAATCTTGACCGTCTGGATGAAGTGCCGCTGGAAAAAATCAGTTTCCTGCAACTGGCCGATGTACCGTTCAAAGACATGAACGTGCAGCAGTGGAGCCGTAGTTACCGCTGTTATCCGGGGCAGGGCGATTTACCGCTGGTGGATTTTGTCAGCACGCTGAACCGTAAAGGTTTCACCGGCCCCTGGTCACTGGAAATCTTCAATGATAAAACCCTGCCGCTGGCTGATGGCCTGCGATCTCTGACGGAGCTGGAAAAGCGGATGCAGGCGTACGAAAAATCACTCAGCGAGTGATCTGATACCCCATCTGACGCCAGATCCCCGGCAGTTCGCGCATGTCGTGGAAAGTGGTCACCAGCGGGTGATCGAGCGCAGGGTTATGCGGGTCGGCGCAGTAGTAAAACACCGGGATGCCTGCGGTGATCCCGGCCTGTGCGCCTGCCACGGAATCTTCAACCAGAATGCAGTTTTCCACCGGCACGTTCATGACGTCGGCTGCTTTGTACAAGACGGCAGGATCGGGTTTCCAGCGCTGTAAATCATAGCCGCTGAATAACTTATCCCCCATAAAAGGCAGCAATCCGGTCAGGCCGAGAGAGTGCTGCATTTTGGTGACCGGGCCGTTTGAGACGACACACATCGGCACGGTGATTTGTTCCAGTAACTCGCGTGCGCCGTCAATAGGTTCAAGTTTGCTGTCGAAAAGACGGGCAACATGCTGGCGAAACACGACTTCCATTTCTTCTTTCGGCACGTCGATACCGTGCTCTTTATTGACGATCGCGACGATTTCGTAAAGTTTGACGCCTTTGTATTTCTTATACATTTCGTCGAATGAAACCGTCACACCAAAATGCGCGAACATTTCGACATAGGCTTCGCAGCACAACAATTCACTGTCCACCAGCGTACCGTCGCAATCAAAAAAGACACATTCAACCTGTGACATACTTTCTCCCTGTGAGCGTTTCATCTATTGGCGTGCATTATGGCACTGTACCCGAACGATAGATTTAATCCCATACATCCAGTGCTGGCGCTTTCGGGCTAAAATCCTTAGGATACCCCCCGATTGTTTTTCCCCCATTTTGGAACTCACCAATGAGCACACCACAGAGCAATGCGACTGCGGGTAAAGGTCTGGCTGAACGTCTGTTTAAACTGACGCAGCACGGCACCACCGTACGCACCGAAACTATCGCCGGTTTAACTACCTTCCTGACCATGGTCTATATCGTTTTCGTGAACCCGCAGATCCTGGGTGTTGCGGGGATGGATAAACAGGCCGTGTTCGTGACTACCTGTCTGATTGCCGCGTTCGGCAGCATCCTGATGGGCGTGATCGCCAACCTGCCGGTCGCTCTGGCACCGGCGATGGGCCTGAATGCGTTCTTCGCGTTTGTGGTCGTCGGCGCAATGGGCGTTTCCTGGCAGGTCGGTATGGGCGCGATATTCTGGGGTGCTGTGGGTTTGCTGCTGCTGACTATTTTCCGCATCCGTTACTGGATGATTGCCAATATTCCGGTCAGCCTGCGTGTGGGCATTACCGCCGGTATCGGGCTGTTTATCGGCATGATGGGGCTGAAAAACGCCGGCATTATTGTCCCGAACCCTGACACCATCGTGACCATCGGTAATCTGACCTCGCACAACGTGCTGCTCGGTGTGCTGGGGTTCTTCATTATTGCCGTTCTGGCGTCGCGTAACTTCCACGCCTCGGTGCTGGTGTCGATTATTGTCACGACAGTCATTGGCCTGATGATTGGTGATGTGCATTACACCGGTTTCTGGTCGATGCCGCCGAGCATCACCACGGTTGTCGGTCAGGTGGATTTGAAAGGCGCGCTGAATATCGGTCTGGCGGGCGTCATTTTCTCCTTCATGCTGGTGAACCTGTTTGACTCCTCCGGCACGCTGATTGGTGTGACCGACAAAGCCGGTCTGGCGGATGCGCAGGGCAAGTTCCCGCAGATGAAACAGGCGCTGTACGTTGACAGCGTGTCTTCCGTGGCGGGGGCATTTATCGGTACGTCTTCTGTGGGCGCTTATATTGAAAGCACCTCCGGCGTATCTGTCGGCGGCCGTACCGGTCTGACGGCGGTGGTGACCGGTTTACTGTTCCTGCTGGTGATCTTCATTTCTCCGCTGGCGGGCATGGTGCCGGAATACGCGGCAGCCGGTGCGCTGATTTATGTCGGCGTGCTGATGACCTCCAGTCTGGCGCGTGTTTCCTGGGATGACCTGACCGAAGCGGTTCCGGCGTTCGTGACCGCGGTAATGATGCCGTTCAGCTTCTCGATCACCGAAGGTATCGCGCTGGGCTTCATCTCTTACGTGGTGATGAAACTGGGCACTGGCCGCTGGAAAGAAATCAGCCCGTGTGTGGTGGTCGTAGCCCTGCTGTTTGTGCTGAAAATCGCGTTTGTCGACGGGCATTAATCCGCTGACATCTGCTTAACGCCTGTAAAAAAACAGCCCGCATTGCGGGCTGTTTGCATTTCTGATGACCGGAATTATTGGCTGACGCGGCGCGTATAGTCGGCAAATGCCGTCAGCTGGCCGCGCAGGAAATCGAGCGTCCCCTGGTCGATGACTTCGCCGATTTGCTCATCCACTTTATTCTGGATCACACCACCCATAAATTCGGGTTTATTCATCACCATCGCATCCAGGAACACCAGAATCTGACGCAGATGATACTGACAACGTGCCCCGCCGACCGGACCCATTGAACTGGTCTGGATCAGCACGGGCTTACCGGCCAGTGGCTGATTCGGCAGGCGGGAAATCCAGTCGATCGCATTTTTCAGGCCGCCCGGAACGGAGTAGTTATACTCCGGCGTGACGATAATGACGCCATCCGCCTGACGGATTTGTTCCGCAATCGCTTCAACATCCGCCGGAAAGCCTTCTTCCTGCTGAATATCTGCATCATAGAGCGGCAGTGTACCGATGGAAGGCAACGCCTCAATGCTGATGCCCTCTGGTGCCACTTTTGGCAATGTGCGGGCGACCATTCCGTTGTAAGACGCTTTACGAAGACTGCCTAACAGTGTGACAAACTTCAGTGGTTGAGCTGACATGGGTAACTCCTGTTATGGATGACTTTGCGAAAGGAACTGCCTGTAACCATAAACGAAAAACGGCACGACGGGCGTAAACAAAAGTGAAGTTTTATTTAGCGGGTGGCAGGCTGATGAATTTCATGAAGTGTGGTGATTCAGATTGCTGGTCTGTGGCCAGGGTTTGTGTGCGGGTGAAGCCGTTTTCAGGTTCGTAACGCCAGCACTGCAAACGGATAATCGAGGGTGACTGCGCACATGACCAGATAATGGAACCTTCAATGTCGCTCATCACCTGCGCCTCGGGCGTTACGGTAGACCGTAAACGACCAGAAGCGGGATTCAGGCTGAGCGTAAGCGGACTCTGATCGTTCAGGCCGGACATTTTCAGCATGCTCTGGCGGATACACCACAGTTGCAGAGAGGATTCCACCGGATCGGATTGCATAGCAATCCAGGTTTTCTCCACCGCAGAAAGCTGTAATTGCTGTTGCTGATTCACCAGCGCACTGCGGGCATGAATGATTTCGAGATCGAGGCCGACTTTCCCTTCGCTGCTGATTAAAACACCGACGGTACTTCCTGCATACGCCAGACTGAAATCAGGCAAATCAGGGGATTCAAAACTCGGACGACCGCTGGGTAACGTGATGACGCTGGGAAGTTCCGCGATTCCATAGAGATAGAAAATCATTTCTGCCAGCAGAACGCGGCCGTTTAAGAAACGCTTGCGCTGTTTTTCGGAAAGGTGTTTTGCAAATAATACGATCTCTTGCGGCAACCGGTGTGTATCCGGTTCTGCATCCGTCATTGCCCATCTTGCAAAATGGCACGCCATTGTTCACTCCATGATTAATGGTTCGACCGCAGTTTCTCAATTGTTCTAAAGAATAACATTAAGAGAAATCATTAAAAACCGCTTAAACCCCGCAGTGCCACACACATTCTTCCCTTTTCATACAGTTTTTCATAAACATAAAGTGAAAGTAATCACAGTCTTAATCTCTTATTGGGAAAGAATCTCACTGGAATGATGTTCTGGATTTTTACTCATAAGATTCTTACACCAGATATATCTACTACAGCCACATAAAGAAACGCCAGAAAATGCCGTTACTAATTAAGCAGCGATCTCGCTGCTTTGCCTGCGAGTACCCAAAAATGTTAAAAACGACGCAATCCCGCTTTATCGCATTGATCAGCTTGTTTTTTATTGTGCTGATCATCGTTACGCTTATCGTGATCCAGGTGTATATCGCTCCCCAGCTGAAACAGACAGAAAGTAATCTGGTTGCTAATCAGGTGGATGATGTCGCGGTGGCAATTAATGACCGCCTGAATAAAGTTGAGTCACAGGTTCGCACCATTACCCAGACTGTTGCACAAATGGACAGCGACAGTATCGATCGTTTACTTCCGGCACTGGTTGATCAGTACGGTGACTCTGCCGTGTTTGGTGGCGGGATCTGGCCTCTGCCGAACCAACGCGATCCGGCCAAAATCAAATTCAGCACCTTCTTTGCCCGTAATAATAATAATCAACTGACGGTCAATACTTTCTGGAACAGCGCCGAATCCCCAAACTATTTCGATCAGTCGTGGTATCTGGCGGCATCAAAAGGTGAAAAGGGTCAGTGTGTCTGGGCGCCTGCTTATTTCGATGACGCCAGCACCCAGCCGCGGACTAACTGTGCGATGCCGATTTACAAAGATGATAAGCAATGGGGCGTCGCCACCATTGACGTCACACTGGGGTTCTTTAACCAGCTGGTGACAGAGATGGAGAAAAAGGTTCACGCCAGGATTTATATCGTGGAAAAAGACGGCACCATCGTCGGTACCAGTCATTCCACGGATGAAAAACTGCCGAAACTGGCCTCACTGGGCGAAACTTCTCCGCTGGCGATGCAGATCCGCAAAAGTCTGGATCAGATCAACGGGCAGGCGAGTCTGGTGGCTGACTACGATAATGACGGCACGTCGCATACCATGTTTATGAGCAACATTCAGGGGCCGTGGTTTATCGCCACCGACATGCCGACCAGTCAGTTACTGGCGCGCAGCCACAGCATTCTGACGAGTCTCGGACTGGTTCAAATCCCGATGGTCTTGCTGTTGCTGATCGTTCTGATCGCCGCGATTAAAATTTTCATGCGCCAGCTGGCGGCACTGAATAAAAATATCGCCCAGCTTTCTGCGGGCGGTGCCGACTTAACCCGGCGCTTACCGGAAAGCCGCAGCCCTGAGTTCAATCAGATCAACCAGAACTTCAACGGTTTCCTGTCTTTCCTGCAATCCATTCTGCGTCAGGTTGGCGACAGCAGTCTGGCTATCACCTCGGCTTCGCGCCAGATTGCCAGCGGTAACCTGGACCTGTCAGCACGAACCGAAGAACAGGCCAGCTCGATTGTCGAAACGGCAGCCTCAATGGAACAGCTGACCAGCACCGTGAAACAGAACGCTGCCAATGCGGAAGGGGCTAACCAGTTGGCCCGTGATGCCTCGGCTGTTGCCGGGAGGGGCTCGGACGTGGTGAAACAGGTGGTTGAGACCATGGGCTCGATCACCCGCTCTTCACATAAAATCGTCGATATCATCAGCGTGATCGACGGCATCGCTTTCCAGACCAACATTCTGGCGCTGAATGCGGCGGTTGAAGCGGCGCGTGCCGGTGAACAGGGACGCGGTTTCGCCGTTGTGGCATCCGAAGTGCGCAGTCTGGCACAGCGCTCAGCCACTTCCGCGCGTGAAATCAAAAAGCTGATCGAGGATTCTGTGGCGGATATCGCCACCGGCAGCGAACTGGTGGCGACCGCCGGAACGACGATGGATGAAGTCATGGGTGGCGTGAACAACGTGGCGACGCTGATGAACGAAATCATGTCTTCCAGTCAGGAGCAAAGTCTGGGCATCGAGCAGGTAAATGTGGCTATCACGCAGCTGGATAACGCCACGCAGCAGAACGCCGCGCTGGTGGAACAGGTTTCTGCCGCTGCGCAGGCGATGCAGGATCAGACCGTTCAGCTGGAAACCGTGGTAGCAGGCTTTAAGCTCTGATTTCGTCTGATTAAAAGTGTTCAAAACTGAGCGGTAAGTGAGCGATCACTTACCGTTTTGTATTTTGCGTAAGGCTCAGTAAAAGGCGTGTTCAGTCATGAAGTTAATCAGGCTGGTCAGTTTGGCGCGCGGCCTGAAATCGGGCAGATAAACCAGATGCACTGCCCGGGGTTTCGGGATAAAAGACTCAAGTACCGGGATCAGTTGTCCGCTGGCGATATCTTCGGCCAGTAACACTTTGGGTTGCAGCAACAAACCGGCGCCTTCCAGTGCGGCAGCGCGCAGCGCATGACCGTCGTTGGATACATAGCGGCTGTTAACCGGCCACGCTGACGTGGTGCGCTCTGCATTCGCCAGATGCCAGCCTTCACTCTGATTCCAGACGGTATGCACCAGGCACGGGTGCGTTTTCAGATCTTCCGGCGTCGCGGGCGTGCCGAAACGCTGTAAATAATCTGCAGAAGCGCAGATCACCATTTCATAAGGGTTCAGCGGCTTGGCGACCAGCCGGTCATCGCCAATTTCGCCAATACGGATCGCCGCGTCAAAACCCTCTGCGATCAAATCTACCCTGGCGTTGCTCAGTATCAGTTCCACGTTTACTTTCGGGTGTTTTTGCAGATAACGGGCCAGCATCGGCGCCACCACGCTGGAGCCGAGTGATACGGGGGCGCTGACCCGCAGCAGTCCGGTCGGCACGCTTTGCAGGCTTTCCATCGCGCTTTCGGTGAATTTCATCTGCTCCAGCACCCGTTTTCCGTTCTCGTAAAACACTTCACCGGCATCCGTCAGGCTTTGCTTGCGTGTGGTGCGTTGCAACAGGCGGGCATTCAAATACTTTTCCAGTTGCTGAATATGCTTGCCGACCATCACTGCTGAAATCCCCAGCGTTTCCGCTGCTGTACTGAAATTCCCGGTTTCTACCACGCTGATAAAGACCTCGATATTCCGCAACTTATCCACATTACAAACCCTGAGTTAGAACAGAATGAATAATACGATTCTATATCTAACCCGTAGTTTGGTGAAAGATGGTCCTGCAAACAACGTTGAGGAATATCTGATGAAAATTTTAGTGATTGGCGGGACAGGTACATTGGGTAAAGCCGTGATTCAGGAGCTTAGCGCAGACCATGAAATTGTCACCGCAGGCAAAACCCGCGGCGATTTTCAGGTCGATATTACCGATGAAAACAGCGTAAAAGCGCTTTTCCAGAGTACGGGAAAAGTTGATGCGATTATTGCTACTACCGGCAGCCTGCACTTTGGCCCGCTGGTGGAGATGACCGCAGCACAGTTCAATATTGGTTTGCAGAATAAACTGCTTGGCCAGGTGCGCCTTGCGCTGATCGGTCAGTCATTCCTTAACGATGGCGGTTCCATCACGCTGACCAGCGGGATCATTGCTGATGAACCTATTCGTCAGGGGGCAAACGCCACCACGGTAAATGCCGCCGTCGAAGGCTTTGTCCGGGGCGCGGCGATTGAACTGTCACGGGGTATTCGCATCAATGTGGTCAGCCCGACCGTAGTAGAAGAGTCGCTGAAAGCTTACGGCCCGTTCTTCCCGGGCTTTGAGGCTGCACCGGCAGCGCGCGTGGCGAAAGCGTATCGTCGCAGCGTGGAAGGGGCGCAGACCGGACGCGTTTATAAAGTCTGGTAAGGCGTAATTCTTTGAATAAAATAAAAAACCCACATTTTCCAATGTGGGTTTTGTTTGCTGCGAAGAGCGGCTTATTTACCGATACAGAAACTCGAGAAGATACGCCCCAGTAAATCATCCGAGGTAAATTCACCGGTGATTTCGCTCAGCGATTGCTGGGCCAGACGCAGTTCTTCCGCCAGCAGTTCACCCGCCCATGCGCCAAGCAGTTGATCTTTACCCTGAACCAGATGCTGTGCGGCCTGTTCCAGCGCCTGCAGGTGACGGCGACGGGCAAGGAATCCGCCTTCCATATTGTGATTGAAGCCCATCACCTGTTTCAGATGATCGCGCAGCAGATCAACGCCATCGCCGGTGCGGGCAGAAAGGCGAATAAGTGAGTGACCATTCACTTCCGTTTGTCCCAGCGCTTCGCCGGTGATATCCGCTTTGTTGCGTACAACGACAATAGGTAAACTCGCGGGCAGGCGGGCCATAAATTCGGGCCAGATGTCCGCAGGCTCGGTTGCTTCCGTTGTTGTACCGTCGACCATAAACAGCACTAAGTCCGCCTGTTCAATCTCATTCCATGCACGTTCGATACCAATGCGCTCAACTTCGTCGCTGGCTTCACGTAACCCGGCGGTGTCAATGATGTGCAACGGCATGCCATCAAGGTGGATATGTTCGCGTAAAACGTCACGCGTAGTGCCCGCGATATCGGTAACGATCGCCGCTTCACGACCGGCCAGCGCGTTCAGCAGGCTGGATTTACCGGCGTTCGGACGCCCGGCAATCACCACTTTCATCCCTTCACGCAGCAGGCTGCCCTGACGTGCTTCGGCCCGCACGGCATCGAGATCACCCATCACCGTATTGAGTTTGGCTTCGATTTTACCGTCGGACAGGAAGTCGATTTCCTCATCGGGGAAGTCGATAGCCGCTTCGACAAAGATCCGCAGGTGAGTGAGTGCTTCCACCAGATGATGAATACGGTTCGAGAAAGCGCCCTGTAAGGAGTTAACCGCTGAACGTGCGGCCTGCTCGGAGCTGGCGTCGATAAGATCAGCAATCGCTTCAGCCTGCGCCAGGTCGAGTTTATCGTTGAGGAAAGCCCGTTCAGAGAATTCGCCAGGACGCGCAATTCGCACGTTTTCCAGCGCGATAATGCGTTTAAGCAGCAAATCCAGGATCACCGGCCCGCCGTGGCCTTGCAGCTCAAGCACGTCTTCGCCGGTAAAGGAGTTCGGGCCGGGGAACCACAACGCGATGCCCTGATCCAGCGTGCTGCCATCAGCATCCTGAAACGGCAGATAATCGGCATAACGCGGCTTGGGCAGTTTACCTAAGACAGCCTGTGCCACATCACGCGCCGCACGGCCGGAAATGCGCAAAATGCCCACACCACCGCGGCCGGGTGGGGTTGCCTGGGCAATAATGGTATCTGAGGTGCTCATAGCAATGATCTCTGTTGGTCTTTTTACGGATATGCAAAAGGCGATCAAATGATCGCCTTTCTTTTTTATCATCAAGTTTAGCGGTCAGGACGAAAGCCGTCCTGACATTCACTTATGACTTTTTCTTGTCGCGGCTGTGCAGGCCACGTTTTTCCAGCCCGCGATAAATCAGCTGCTGCTGGAGAATGGTGACCAGGTTACTGACGATGTAGTACACCACCAGGCCAGACGGGAACCACAGGAAGAACACGGTGAAGATGACCGGCATGAAGGTCATGATCTTCTGCTGCATCGGGTCAGTGACGGTGGTCGGCGACATCTTCTGGATGAAGAACATCGTGATACCCATCAGAACCGGCAGAATGTAGTACGGGTCTTGTGCTGACAAGTCATGGATCCACAGGATGAATGGCGCGTGGCGCAGTTCAATGGAACCAGACAGCATGTAATACAGTGCCAGGAAGATTGGCATCTGAATAACCAGCGGCAGACAGCCACCCAGCGGGTTCACTTTCTCAGACTTATACAGCGCCATCATTTCCTGACTCATGCGCTGTTTGTCATCACCGATACGTTCACGCATGGCGGCCAGTTTCGGCTGCAACATACGCATTTTCGCCATCGACGTGTACTGTGCGCGGGTCAGTGGATACATGATACCGCGAACAATAAAGGTGATAACGATGATCGAGAAGCCCCAGTTACCGACAAACCCTTGAATGAATTTCAACAGTTTGAACAGTGGCTGAGAGATGAACCATAACCAACCGTAGTCAACCGTCAGGTCAAGGTGTGGCGCGATAGCGGCCATCTTGTCCTGAATTTCCGGACCAACCCACAGGATAGAAGCAACTTGTTGCTGTGCACCTGGTGCAACGGTAAACGGTGTGCCTTTAAAGCCAATCGTTGAAATACCGTTATTGGTGGTGGTGAAGAAGGTATTGGTGTCTTTCGCTGATGGGATCCACGCCGTTGCAAAGTACTGCTGCAACATCGCAACCCAACCACCCTGAGTCGTGACATTCAGTGCTTCGCTCTTATCGAACGCATACTTCTGATATTTGTCATCACTTGAGGAATATGCCGCGCCGCGGAACGTGTGCAGAGCAAAGTTATTGCTGCCGGTATCACGGTGCTTAGGTAATTCGGTGGTTTGTTTCAGCTGACCGAACATGGTCAGTTCAAGCGGGGCAGCCGTGGTGTTGTTGATGTTGTATTCAACGTTTACCGCGTAAGAACCACGTTTGATCACGAAGGTTTTGGTGTAAATCGCACCGTTCGCCGCCGTGTAAGTCATCGGAATGCGCAGTTCAGACTGGCCTTCAGCCATTGTGAAGGTATCGGAGCTCGCCTTGAACAGAGGGCGTTCACCGTTAGCCGGATTGTCTGGACCGTTTTTACCTGTCAGACCACTTTGTGCCTGATAGAGGAAATTAGGAGTAGTTTCCAGTAACTGGAAAGGCTGGTCAGAGCCCAAAGTCGTTGGGTAAGCCTTCAGCAGAGCCTGCTCAATGTCGCCACCACGGGTGTTGATCGTTAATGACAGCACATCACTGTTAACTGTAATTAATTTGCCCTGTCCGCTATCAGGAACAGCCTGATTAGTAGCATCACCGTTTGCAGTGTTCGCAGTCTGTTGCGTGGTCTGGTTGGCCGGTTGCGGAGCGTGGTCCGTTTGCCATGCCTGCCAGATCATGAAAGACACGAACAGCAGAGCGATGAGGAAAAGATTGCGTTGCGAATCCATCGTTAGTGTTCTCTGTTATTGTCGGTTTTCGGCGGTACGGGGTCATCACCACCTGGGTTCAAAGGATGGCATTTTAATACGCGTTTCAAAGTCAACCAACTGCCTTTTAACATGCCAAAACGACCAATTGCTTCAATACTGTATTGAGAGCAGGTTGGTCGAAAGCGGCAATGCGGCCCGAGCAACGGACTGATGAATAGCTGATAACCACGTATCAGCTTTATCAGGATGCGGGAGCCTGTCGGCAATGTCGACGCCATAATTTCTCCAACGCTTCCGTCAGCGCGCGATTATCTAAATCGGCGACACCCTTTTTGGCTACTACCACAAAATCCATCGACGGCAGCGTATGCTGATTCAACCGGAAACTTTCGCGGGTAAGGCGTTTGATCCGATTGCGTTCATGTGCGCGTTTGACGTGTTTTTTTGCGACGGTGAGACCGATGCGGGGATGCCCCAGCTCGTTCAGGCGGCCGAGTATAGTGATTTGCGGCGTGCCAGCCCGTTGTGGCTGCTGGAAGACGAAAGTGAAATGACGGGGAGTTAACAAACGTAACTCCCTGGGAAAAGCGAGCTTAACCACTAAATAGGTTAGCTTTTATTACTTAGAAGCTGACAGACGGGTACGGCCTTTCGCACGACGGCGAGCCAGAACCTGACGACCATTTTTGGTGGCCATACGAGCACGGAAGCCGTGGCTACGGTTGCGCTTCAATACGGACGGTTGGAAAGTGCGTTTCATGGCGATTTCTACCTAAACTTAAATTATTACTGATCAGTAAACGCGAAGACATTTCGGCGAAAAAACGACCGGTGCCTTTGTCGCAACATATAAAGAAGCGGGATTGTAATAACTGTACAGTCCTGAGTCAATTTACATTGCCAGAAATGGTTCAAGTGTTTACCAGAATTGCCCGTGGTCACACCGCAATATCCATCTGGTTATGACCATCAGGAACACAGGCTTCACACGTAGGGCTGAAGATTATACGGACTCTGCTGCAAATCGCAAGGATCCTCACCTGATCCTTATCCACAGGCGTGCGATCTTTCTCGCAGTATGATGAAATTTAACTCAGCGGACTCCTATTTTTTCACCAGAGTGATGATTACATCGCCTAATTTTAAAAGGATCGGCTAAGCTTACCCACTTGCCGATTGCTGCCTGTGGATAAAAAGGATCTAATCTGTCAGGAAGGGGAGGATCTCTGGGCCGGATTGCGTTATGATCCGCCATTCCGATCGCGATCCCGGCTGGGATGCTGTCGACAAAAACCGCAAAAAGCGGTTCGCACGTGACTTTACGCCACTGACAGGGTGGTGAGAGAAATTTTCCCCCATTAGCGGGCGGAACGTGTGCCAAAAATCATGATTTAAAAAATATCCTGATCCTTTTCTTTTTTGATACTTGTTCGAGTGGAGTCCGCCGTGTCACTTTCGCTTTGGCAGCAATGTCTTGCCCGTTTGCAGGATGAACTACCTGCCACAGAATTCAGTATGTGGATACGCCCCCTGCAGGCGGAACTCAACGACAATACGCTGGCGCTGTATGCCCCGAATCGTTTTGTTCTGGATTGGGTTCGTGACAAATACCTAAATAATATTAACGGCTTGCTTAACGATTTCTGTGGCACGGATGCACCGTTGCTGCGTTTTGAAGTCGGCAGCAAGCCGGTGATCCAACGCGTCAGCCAGCCTGTTGCGGCCAGCGTCAGTTCACAGGCTGCGCCTGCCATTCCGCGTCTGGCGCCTTCCCGTCCAAGCTGGGACAGCTCACCGGCTCAGCCTGAGCTGTCTTATCGCTCTAACGTCAACCCGAAACATACCTTTGATAACTTCGTAGAAGGTAAATCTAACCAACTGGCTCGCGCGGCGGCGCGTCAGGTGGCGGATAATCCGGGTGGCGCGTACAACCCGCTTTTCCTTTATGGTGGCACCGGTCTGGGTAAAACCCACTTATTGCACGCCGTCGGTAACGGCATCATGGCGCGTAAAGCCAATGCCAAAGTGGTGTACATGCACTCCGAGCGTTTTGTACAGGACATGGTCAAAGCCCTGCAAAACAACGCCATCGAAGAATTCAAACGTTACTACCGTTCTGTTGATGCGTTGCTCATCGATGACATTCAATTTTTTGCTAATAAAGAACGTTCGCAGGAAGAGTTCTTCCACACCTTTAATGCCCTGCTGGAAGGTAATCAGCAGATCATCCTGACCTCGGATCGTTATCCAAAAGAGATCAACGGTGTTGAAGATCGTCTGAAATCGCGTTTCGGCTGGGGTCTGACGGTGGCTATCGAGCCGCCTGAATTAGAAACCCGCGTGGCGATCCTGATGAAAAAGGCGGACGAAAACGATATTCGTCTGCCGGGCGAAGTTGCCTTCTTTATTGCTAAACGTCTGCGATCGAATGTGCGTGAGCTTGAAGGCGCACTGAACCGTGTGATTGCCAACGCCAACTTTACCGGCCGTGCGATCACTATCGACTTCGTTCGTGAAGCGTTGCGCGATTTGTTAGCGCTTCAGGAGAAGCTGGTCACTATCGATAATATTCAGAAAACAGTGGCCGAATATTATAAAATCAAGGTCGCTGACCTGCTTTCCAAACGGCGCTCCCGTTCGGTAGCCCGCCCACGCCAGATGGCGATGGCGCTGGCGAAAGAGCTGACCAACCACAGCCTGCCAGAAATCGGCGATGCGTTCGGTGGTCGGGACCATACCACGGTGTTGCACGCCTGCCGTAAAATCGAGCAGTTGCGTGAAGAAAGTCACGACATCAAAGAAGATTTCTCCAACTTAATCAGAACATTATCTTCCTAGCGCTATGAAATTTATTGTTGAACGTGAGCATTTGCTGAAACCACTGCAACAGGTCAGTAGTCCGCTGGGTGGACGACCAACGTTGCCTATTCTGGGTAACCTGTTATTACAGGTGACGGATGGCGCGCTGTCGCTGACCGGGACGGATTTGGAAATGGAGATGGTGGCGAAAGTCGCGCTGTCTCAGCCACATGAAGCGGGTGCCACCACGGTGCCGGCGCGTAAATTCTTTGATATCTGCCGTGGATTGCCGGAAGGCGCGGAAATTTCCGTCGCGCTCGACGGCGACCGCATGCTGGTAAAATCAGGCCGCAGCCGTTTCTCGCTGTCGACCTTACCGGCGACAGATTTCCCTAATCTCGACGACTGGCAAAGCGAAGTAGAATTCACCCTGCCGCAGGCCACGTTGAAACGTCTGATCGAAGCCACGCAGTTTTCTATGGCCCATCAGGACGTTCGTTATTATTTAAACGGTATGCTGTTCGAAACCGAAGGTGAAGAACTGCGTACTGTCGCGACCGACGGTCACCGTCTGGCCGTATGTTCTATGCCAATCGGCCAGTCTCTGCCGTCGCATTCGGTGATCGTGCCGCGTAAAGGCGTGATGGAACTGGTGCGTCTGCTTGATGGCGGTGACACCACATTGCAGCTGCAAATCGGCAGCAACAATATCCGTGCTCACGTCGGCGACTTCATCTTTACCTCTAAACTGGTTGACGGTCGTTTCCCTGACTATCGCCGCGTATTGCCGAAAAATCCGGACAAAACGCTGCAGGCAGGCTGCGATTTGCTCAAGCAGGCGTTTGCCCGTGCCGCGATCCTGTCCAATGAAAAATTCCGTGGCGTACGTTTGTATGTCAGCCATAACCAGCTGAAAATCACCGCGAATAACCCGGAACAGGAAGAGGCAGAAGAAATTCTGGATGTCGGTTACGAAGGCACTGAAATGGAAATCGGTTTCAACGTCAGTTACGTACTGGATGTGCTCAATGCACTCAAGTGCGAAGACGTTAATCTGTTGCTGACGGACTCTGTTTCCAGCGTGCAGATTGAAGACGCAGCCAGTCAGTCGGCAGCGTATGTCGTTATGCCAATGCGGCTGTAATCGGGCTATCTGACTTGTCATTTTGCGATCGGGCAGTGTTCGCAATGCCCACGCACCTGAGTATGCTCCGCTTACTGTAGCTGCACGCAAACTGACTGCGACGATGATGCCCTGGAATGGATAGTAGATGGCCTTAACGCGCTTACTGATAAAAGATTTCCGCAACATCGAGGCGGCAGATTTAGATCCGTCGCCCGGTTTTAACTTTCTGGTCGGTCCCAATGGTAGCGGTAAAACCAGTGTGCTCGAAGCGGTCTATACGCTGGGGCATGGCCGCGCTTTTCGCAGTTT
Source organism: Rahnella sp. 2050 (assembly GCF_040544515.1). Lineage (NCBI taxonomy): Bacteria > Pseudomonadati > Pseudomonadota > Gammaproteobacteria > Enterobacterales > Yersiniaceae > Rahnella > Rahnella sp. 2050. The sequence continues at coordinate 50,005 of NZ_JBEPKE010000004.1, forward strand.
GCAGGCCGGACGCGTGATTCGTCACGATCAGCCGGAGTTTGTTCTCCATGCGCGTGTGGATGACGGCGGTGATCGTGAATTGTCGATTGGTCTGAGCAAAAGCCGTCAGGGCGACAGTAAAGTACGCATTGATGGCAGTGATGGCCACAAAGTGTCTGAACTGGCACAGATGCTGCCGATGCAACTGATCACACCCGAAGGCTTCACCCTGCTCAACGGCGGGCCGAAGTACCGGCGGGCATTTATTGACTGGGGTTGTTTTCATCACGACCCCGGTTTTTTTATCGCCTGGAGCAACCTGCGACGGTTACTCAAGCAGCGCAACGCCGCGCTGCGACAGGTGAGTCGTTATGCGCAAATTCGTGCCTGGGATCAGGAACTGATCCCGTTAGCCGGGCGTATTAGCGAATGGCGGGCAGCTTACAGCGACGCGATCGCGGCTGATATCAGCGCGACCTGCGCGCAATTCCTGCCCGAATTCGCCCTCAGTTTTTCTTTCCAGCGTGGATGGGATAAGGAGACGGAGTACGGCGAGTTGCTGGAGCGTAATTTTGAACGCGACAGAGCCTTAACCTATACCGCATCAGGCCCGCATAAAGCGGATTTCCGCATTCGTGCCGACGGCACGCCGGTGGAAGATTTACTGTCCCGTGGGCAGTTGAAGTTACTGATGTGTGCGCTGAGACTGGCGCAGGGTGAGTTTCTCACCCGACAGAGCGGGCGGCGTTGCCTGTATCTTCTTGACGATTTTGCCTCTGAGCTGGACACCGACCGACGTCGGTTGCTGGCTGATCGCCTGAAAGCCACCCAGGCACAGGTTTTTGTCAGTGCGATAAGCGCTGAGCAAGTGACCGACATGATGGGTGAAAAGGGCAAGATGTTCCGCGTGGAACAAGGTAAAATAGCCGTTCTATCACAGGACTAAAAATGAGCGAGAAACGTTGATGTCGAATTCTTATGACTCCTCAAGTATCAAGGTATTAAAAGGGCTGGACGCGGTGCGTAAGCGCCCCGGCATGTATATCGGCGATACCGATGACGGCACTGGTCTGCACCACATGGTATTCGAGGTTGTGGACAACGCTATCGACGAAGCCCTCGCGGGCCACTGTAAAGAGATTCAGGTCACGATCCATGCGGATAACTCTGTTTCCGTACAGGATGATGGCCGTGGTATTCCGACCGGCATTCATGAAGAAGAGGGCGTTTCTGCTGCTCAGGTCATTATGACCGTTCTTCATGCTGGTGGTAAATTCGACGATAACTCGTATAAAGTCTCCGGCGGTCTGCATGGCGTAGGTGTTTCCGTCGTTAATGCCTTGTCGGAAAAACTGGAACTGGTTATCCGCCGTGAAGGCAAAGTGCACACTCAGACTTACGTGCACGGCGAGCCGCAGGATCCGCTGAAAGTGATTGGCGATACTGACGTAACCGGTACCACGGTACGTTTCTGGCCGAGCTTCAACACCTTCACCAATCACACAGAATTCGAGTATGAGATTCTGGCGAAACGCCTGCGTGAACTGTCATTCCTGAACTCCGGCGTGGCAATCCGTCTGCTGGATAAACGTGATGGTAAGAATGATCACTTCCATTATGAAGGCGGTATCAAAGCCTTCGTGGAATACCTGAACAAAAACAAAACCCCAATCCATCCGACCGTATTCTATTTCTCTACGATGAAGGACGATATTGGTGTTGAGGTTGCGTTGCAGTGGAATGATGGTTTCCAGGAAAACATTTACTGCTTCACCAACAATATTCCACAGCGCGATGGCGGGACTCACTTAGCCGGTTTCCGTTCGGCGATGACCCGTACCCTGAACGCTTACATGGATAAAGAAGGTTACAGCAAGAAATCCAAAATCAGCGCCACCGGTGACGATGCCCGTGAAGGTTTGATTGCTGTGGTGTCTGTGAAGGTACCGGATCCTAAGTTCTCTTCACAAACCAAAGACAAACTGGTTTCTTCTGAAGTGAAAACGGCCGTTGAAACGCTGATGAACGAGAAGCTGGTGGATTACCTGATGGAAAATCCGTCAGACGCCAAAATCGTTGTGGGGAAAATCATCGACGCTGCGCGCGCCCGTGAAGCAGCCCGTAAAGCCCGTGAAATGACCCGCCGTAAAGGTGCGCTGGACCTGGCTGGCTTGCCAGGCAAACTGGCGGACTGTCAGGAACGTGACCCGGCTCATTCCGAACTGTACTTAGTGGAAGGGGACTCAGCGGGCGGCTCAGCAAAACAAGGCCGTAACCGTAAGAACCAGGCGATTCTGCCGTTGAAAGGTAAAATCCTCAACGTAGAAAAAGCGCGCTTCGACAAAATGCTTTCTTCTCAGGAAGTGGCAACACTGATTACTGCGCTCGGTTGCGGCATTGGCCGTGACGAGTACAACCCGGACAAACTGCGCTATCACAGCATCATCATCATGACCGATGCCGACGTCGATGGTTCACACATCCGTACCCTGTTGCTGACGTTCTTCTACCGTCAGATGCCTGAAATTGTCGAGCGTGGCCACGTGTTTATCGCACAGCCGCCGTTGTACAAAGTGAAAAAAGGTAAGCAGGAACAGTACATTAAAGATGATGAAGCGATGGATCAGTATCAGATTTCCATTGCGATGGACGGGGCAACGTTACACGCCAACGCCCATGCACCAGCCCTGGCGGGTGAACCGCTGGAGAAACTGGTGGCTGAACATCACAGCGTGCAGAAAATGATTGGCCGCATGGAGCGTCGTTATCCGCGTGCGCTGCTGAATAACCTGATCTATCAGCCGACCCTGCCGGGGTCAGATCTGACCGATCAGGCGAAAGTTCAGACCTGGATAGAATCGCTGGTTGCGCGTCTCAATGAGAAAGAGCAGCACGGCAGTTCTTACAGCGCGATCGTGCGTGAAAACCGTGAACATCAGCTTTTCGAACCGGTTCTGCGTATCCGTACACACGGTGTTGATACGGATTACGATCTCGATGCAGACTTCATTCAGGGTGGCGAATACCGCAAAATCTGTGCGCTGGGCGAACAGCTGCGCGGCCTGATCGAAGAAGATGCCTTCATCGAACGTGGCGAACGCCGTCAGCCAGTGACCAGCTTCGAGCAGGCGCTGGAATGGCTGGTGAAAGAGTCCCGTCGTGGTCTGTCGATTCAGCGATACAAAGGTCTGGGTGAAATGAACCCTGATCAGCTGTGGGAAACCACCATGGATCCTGAACAACGTCGCATGTTACGTGTGACCGTGAAAGATGCCATCGCTGCTGACCAGTTGTTCACTACGCTGATGGGCGATGCGGTTGAACCGCGTCGCGCCTTCATCGAAGAGAATGCCCTGAAAGCGGCCAATATCGATATCTGATAATGGCGTGAGCTGATAAAGAGTCCGAAACGGGAAACCGCTTCGGACTTTTTTTTTCGTCTGACGCGACCCGCATTGCGGCTGGCTTTACAGCGGGTAATCGCGTTAGCATTGCGCAAGATTTCTTAAACTCTGAGGATGCTATGGCTATTGAATTAATTGCAATTGATATGGACGGGACATTGCTCAATCCGCAGCATGAAGTGACCCCTGCCGTTAAAAAAGCGTTGTCAGAAGCACGGGCGAAAGGTGTGCAAATCGTTCTGGCGACCGGCCGTCCGTTCGTCGGTGTGCAGCGTTATCTGATGGAACTGGATTTACAGCAGGACGGTTGTTACTGCATCACCAACAACGGCGCGCTTGTGCACAATGCGAAAGATGGCAGCGTAATTGCCGAAGTAGCCCTCAAAATTGAAGATTATCACTACTTTGAACAGCTGGCGCGTGACCTTGGTGTGCATTTCCATGCACTGACCAAAACCGATCTGTTTACCGCCAACCGCCATATCAGCAAATACAGCGTACATGAATCCTTCACCACCGGCATTCCGTTGCAATTCTGCCCGGCAGAGGAAATGGATCCGGCACTGACCTTCCCGAAAGTCATGATGATTGACGATCCGGACTTGCTGGATCGCGCCATCAGTCAGCTTCCTGCTGAAGCAAAAGAACGCTACACCATCATGAAAAGCTCACCGTATTTCCTCGAGATCCTCGATAAGCGCGTGAATAAAGGTGAAGGCGTGAAAGTACTGGCGGAAAAACTGGGTATCGCGCGGGAGAGCGTGATGACGCTCGGTGATCAGGAGAACGACATTGCGATGCTGGAATACGCCGGAATTGGTGTCGCGATGGGGAATGCGCTGGACAGCGTAAAAGCCGTCAGCCAGTTCGTTACCAAAACAAACACGGAAGACGGCGTGGCGTTTGCGGTCGAGAAATTTGTTCTGAACGTCTGAGCTTGTACCGAAGGAACCTTGCAGCCATGGAAAAACAATTAACTTCTGATGCCCGCGGGCATCAGCTCACCAACATTAATGTCTGGACGCCGGACAGCCAGTGGCTGGTGTATGACGTCCGTCCGCATGGCGGTTCTTTTAGCGGTTCAACCATTGAGCGCGTGAATGTCGAAACCGGTGAGACGGAAGTCCTTTATCAGGCAAAAGACGGCGCGCATGTGGGAGTGGTGACCGTCAGCCCGGATCTTCCTGTCCGTTATGCGTTTATTCATGGCCCTGAAAATCCTGATGCCAGCTGGCAGTATGATTTTCATCACCGTCGCGGAGTTATTGTCACTGAGCCCGCGCGCGAAAAGGCCATCACGCTGGATGCGATGGACATTACCGCCCCCTTTACCGCCGGAGCCCTGCGCGGTGGCACACATGTTCACGTCTTCAGCCCGGATGGTTCGCGTCTGAGCTTTACCTATAACGACCATGTGTTGCATGAACGCGATCCGGCGCTCGATCTGCGCAACGTCGGCGTGGCGATTTCAGGATATCCCGTTATTCCGCCAAAGCATCATCCCCGTGAATACGATGGAAGCCATTTCAGCATGCTGGTCAGCGAAACCACGCCCTGTCCTCACCCCGACAGCGATGAAATCAACCGGGCTTACGAAGAAGGCTGGATTGGCCGTGAAGGCTATCTGAAACCGGATGGCAGCCGTCAGCGGTGGGCGCTGGCTTTTATCGGCGACACGCTTTCCGCTCGTGGTGAAAAGCACCCGGAAATCTTTGTGGTGGATTTGCCGCGCAATGATGAGGATTACCGTCAGGCGGGTGATAAACCTTTGCAGGGCACGCCGGAAATGCTGCCTGCGTCACCCGCGGGCGTGAAACAGAGACGGATTACTTTTACTGAAAATGGTATTGCCCTGCAACCGCGTCACTGGTTGCGCGTATCGCCGGATGGCGCAAAGATTGCGTTTCTGATGCAAGATGAAACCGGAGTGGTTCAGGTCTGGACGGTGTCACCTAACGGCGGCGCGCCGGCGCAAATCAGCCATTCTGAAAGCGGAATTCAATCAGCCTTCAGCTGGAGCCAGGACGGAAAATCTCTGGCGCTGGTATGCGATAACAGCGTGATGCGGCTGGACATGGAAAGCGGAAAGATGCAGCGGTTAACGCAACGATCAGAAAACGCACCCTGTGCCGATGCCGTAGTGTATTCTCCCGATGGCAGCAAAGTGGCGTTTATGCGTCAGTGTAACGGCTATGCGCAGATTTGCGTGGCCGATAGCGATTAGCGAACGATGTAAACCGGTCGGAACAGGCCGGTTTTATTGTGACTACTTCTTATGTGTCGACGATTTTTGCTGACGCGGCGTGGTCGTCATGGGCGGGATGTGATCGATATCCACACCGTTACTCAGCGCAATATTGTGTTCTTCACTGGCTTTGACGCGATCGCGCGTCGTCACTTTTCCGCTGCGAAAATAATCATAAGGCAGCAATACCGTATCCAGCACGGCGCTGAACGGCAAATCAATCAACAGCAGCGGCGTCATCGCCCAACTGGTGTCATCGCTTTTTATCATATTCACATCAGCACGTGCGCCTGAATAATATCCGGTGTCACCACCTGTATGGCTCATTACGCTGGAGCAACCGCTCGTCGCTAAAAAAACACATCCTGTCATCAGCGGCGTTAATGCAAATTTCGTCATGTTAGAACTCATCTTATGCTGTCAGGCTGAGCTTATACGTCAATGTGACTTATACCACTCAGCCCAAAAAATTAACAAAGCAAGCTGTAGCTCTGTGGCTGCGATCCCATTAAGTGTAATTACTATTTGAAATCTTGCAGGAATTCGCCTGCTCTCCCTGGATTTTAGCCCTGTCCCGCCATGTATTTTGGCTGTCATCATATAAACAACAGCCAAATTTTTTGTTTTTTCAGGCTTGAAATATGCCCTTTTGTCTCCATTTTAACTGTACGACGCAGGAGGAGAAACGCCGGAAGGGTTCTTCTGTCATCACTGTGACGCTGGTCTGTCCGCCTGGAAGGCTATTTAAAAAACTCGCTGAATATCAGGAGAAGTAGCAATGCGTAATTTTGATTTATCCCCGCTATACCGTTCTGCCATTGGTTTTGACCGTTTATTTAATCTTATCGAATCGGGTCAGAATCAGGGCGGCGGCTACCCCCCTTATAATGTCGAGTTGGTTGACGAAAATCATTACCGGATTGCTATCGCGGTCGCAGGTTTTGCCGAATCTGAGCTGGACATCACTGCGCATGACAACATGCTGCTGGTCAAAGGCGCGCATGCACCTGGCGATACTGAGCGAACCTATTTATATCAGGGCATCGCGGAACGTAATTTCGAGCGCAAATTCCAGCTGGCTGAACATATTCAGATAAAAGCGGCCAATTTGTCGAACGGTTTGCTGTATATCGATCTGGAACGCGTCGTTCCTGAGTCGTCCAAACCACGGCGTATCGAGATCCGTTAATTCAGCGACCATCATCGTTGTTGACCGCCACGAAATGAAAAAGTTTAGGCTCGCCGTCAGGGAGCTGTACTGTCACATCCAAAAAGGGTGACGACATTAATCATCTCGCTTCAAAGAAGGAGTTACATTATGCGTAATTATGATATTTCCCCATTACTGCGTCAGTGGATTGGTTTCGATAAATTAGCCAGTTCAATGCAAGGCGCCGATCAGGCTTTTCCTCCTTACAATATTGAAAAGTCTGATGACAACCATTACCGCATTTCACTGGCGCTGGCCGGTTTCCAGCAAAGCGAACTGAATATTGAAGTCGAAGGGCCGCGATTAACGGTCAGCGGCACACCGGCTCAGCCGGAAACTAAAGTGGAATATTTGCATCAGGGGCTGGTGATTAAGCCTTTCACCCTGAGCTTCACGCTGGCAGAGCATATGCACGTCTCGGCGGCTGAATTTACGCATGGCTTGCTGCATATCAATCTGGTTCGTGATGTACCGGAAGCATTGCAACCGCAAAAAATTGCGATTGGTACTGAAAAACCGGCGCTGGAAAATCAGTCCGAATAAACGTGATCTGTTTATGTTCCCCCGATGCGGGGGAACATAAAGCAGGATGTGATGAGGTATATATTATCTTAATCAGTAAGTAAAACGAGGTGTATTTATTTTGTTCAAGTCTTTCAAAGCGTTTTCCGTAATTGAAGCTCTTAGTGATGAGGTAAGCATGTATTTAGAGTGATGTAACTTAACGATAATATTCGTCTACTGTGATTCGGTTGTAGTTCTTGTAACACCCATCAAATACTATACAAAGTGCTTCCACAAAATGCATGATCTGTTTTGTGTTGTAGTCGTAAGATATTTCACCTATATTTGCATCAAAGAGTTTAATCATGTTCCCATCTGTTCTGATAGCGATGGAATGGCCTCCCTTGCAACCCTCATAAATACCTATTTCATATAAGCTGTCTTGCCTTAACGATTTTACCAGCCCTTCGATTCTTGCAGCGGTAGTACTGGCCTGCGGCAGAGTTGACGTTTTTAAGCAGATCAACCTCCCCTCATTCTTCATTATCAGATGGTATGCGTCTTGAGTACGCATGTAGTTTACCTTGGGGGAATGCTCTTTGCGGTGAAAATTATCAAATAAACTTTTTTGTGCTTTTAATTTAGCTTGTTTATATGCCAACGCAGAGTTCTGTTCCTGAATATTCATTATTCCTAATATCAATCGATGCGATGCGGAGGTATTGATGAAACATTTGAAACTACTCCAATCTCTACCAGTAATTAAATATGCCGCAGAGAGGCCATAACAGGCTCCACGTAATCCGTACTGAATTTGTTTACTTTCTGAGTCTCTATGACTTCCTAACCATGCTCCACCAAGATTTCGGGGGTTGTTAGCTACCCATTTGTTTTGCTGTATGTACGTCACCTGATTAAAAAAACTGTATGTACCGTTTGTTTTATTAATATATTGACGTAATCTGTTAATCATTTTCTCACCTATTTTTTAAATCAAAAAATACATATTGCATAAAAATACGCCAGTGATAATAAAATCCCCATTTAATTGATTATGTAAAATACTAAAACTCTTGACTGGGTTTTTATTTCTTTGATAAATAATTTTATTTTTTTTGTTTAACTGTAAAAAATATAAAGTGATGTATATCTATATATAAAATGAATTGATTTTTTTGAATGAATGTGTATCTGGATGCGTTGAGGGAGATATAAATAACTTTATGATGTCATTGAGAATAAGATTGTTTTCTACTCATGAGTAAGGGTCCTTAGATTGATAAAGTGACCCGAAAGAATATCATTCCTCCTGGTCACTTTATTGTGAAAAATCAGCCTTCAGCGTGGGCTTTTTCTACTTCTTCTGCCAGAATTTTCACGCCGCGCTCGATCTGTTCCGCATCAGGCACGTAATTCATCCGCATGCACTGATGGGTGTGTGGCCACGGATGCTCGAGACCCGGGAAGAAGTAATCGCCCGGTACCATAAGTACCCCACGTTGTTTCAGGCGCAGATACAGCACTTCGGTGGTGATCGGTAAATCCCTGAACCACAGCCACAGGAAAATCGCCCCTTCCGGTTTGTGGATCAGGCAACGTTCTTCCGGCAGATAACGGCGCAGCGTGGCGATAGTTTCCTGCACGCGCTGGAAATAGAACGGTTTGATCACTTCTTCGGAAAGGCGCAGCAAATCGCCACGGACAATCATTTCATGGGCAATCGCAGGGCCGACACTGCCCGGCGACAGACTGATAATCCCGTTCATATTACTGATCGCTTTGATGATTTTTTCATCAGCAATCACGATGCCACAGCGGGAACCCGGCAGGCCGAGTTTCGACAAGCTCATGCACAGGATAATATTCGGATTCCACAGTGGTGTGGCGTCAGTGAATACGATGCCCGGGAACGGCACGCCATAGGCGTTATCGATTAATAACGGAATATCTTTCTGCTGTGCCAGCGCATCGAGGCGGATCAGTTCTTCGTCAGTAATGACGTTACCGGTCGGGTTGGTCGGGCGTGACACGCAGATCAGGCCGATATCATCGGTGATATTCAGATGATCGAAATCGACGTGATATTTGAACTGGCCTTCCGGCAGTAATTCGATGTTCGGCTTGGCTGAAACAAACAGATTTTCGTCCAGACCGGCATCGGCATAACCGAGATATTCCGGTGCCAGCGGGAATAATACTTTTGACATACTACCGTCGGCACGGCGTCCGGCGAACAGGTTGAACAAATAGAAGAAGGCGCTCTGGCTGCCGTTGGTCAGTGCGATGTTTTGCGCGTCAAGCTGCCAGCCGAGTTCTTTCTGTAACATGTCTGCCAGCGCATGACGCAACACATCTTTGCCCTGCGGCCCGTCGTAATTGCACAGCGCTTCGGTCAGCTTGCCTGCGGCGAGCATTTCCGCCAGCAGCGTCTGGAAATAATCCTGCATCTCAGGAATTTGCGCCGGATTACCGCCGCCGAGCATCACCGCGCTAGGCGTGCGTAAACCGTCATTCATGTCGCCCATCAGGCGTGTGATGCCTGAAAAACGGGTAAATTTGTCACCGAAAGCAGAAAACGTCATAGAAAGCTTTGTATGTTATCGAAATGTGATACCCACCATAACGCCTGCAGCAAGGCAGTGCAATCGGACCAGCGGGTTTTGGCGTGGAGAAGTATTAAAAAAGATGAATACGGAAAATCATTCAATGTATTTTTCGAATATCCCTGAACGGAACCCTTTATGCTTAATGACAGAGTAATAAAAAACGGCTTATGATATTTTTTCTTTCTTGGCATAATTATGTTTAAGAATATATATATCAGGTTGATAAAATGAAAAGAAGCATACTTATACTGAATATTTTCACGGCAGGCGGAGGAGACCATGCGCTGGGAAAGAAAATAAAAGACATCGCGCGGAGCACCCAGGCTGAGGGGGCATTAATTACGGTGAATGCCAAAACAAGACATATTAATATGCAGGGAAAGGAAGTGTTCAGTCCGGGTAAAAAATTGGATTATGATGACCCGGTAATTATTGTGACGCCCTACAGTCTCCTGTCTCCCGATGTATTATCGACAGTGCTGGCTGATTTTTTCTATCAGCTGGACATAATCACATGCAACACCGTTATTCTCATTGATGAAATGGATGTCACCCGAGGTGCGGCTTCATCTGATCGTGATTATAAAGCTGCCCTGTTGAGTCTGTGCTTCGAAAACATCATTGTCCAGAGCCTTGGATTCGCTAAGAAATCGATGGGTTATTTACCCATGCCTGAGCAGGAAGTTATCAATATACAAAAATCAGCAAAACAGGAAATCATTAAATTACTGGACGGTTATAACTTATCGATGCCGGCAAATTGTAGCTTATATCTTGCCTATTTAAGTTCTGATACCGTGACAACCTGTGCTCAGATTTTTATTATTAATTCATTGATAGAAGACAGTGGCTTGCTGAATAATTCAGCTTATGTCCTGGTGTGCAGGGAAAAAGGGAGTATTGAACGATTACTGAAAAACCTCAAAGGTTCCTTATCAGGGTCAATTTATAATGATTTGTTTTCTGAATGTCACTATTCAACCATGCAAGACGAAAATATATTCCAGTGCCACGGCTTCTCCCGCGGTACGGGAAAGAAAAAAGTACATATCGTTATTACCCAAACCATTCCCGGCACGACGTTTAAAAATCTGACCAGTATCAGCAAGACTGGCATGATGTCGGGCGATCAAAGCCTTTCCGATTATTTGTCACTGAAAAAGCGGTTACCTTATTACGACAAGCAAACCTGGAAAGACCCTCTTATTAAAGGATTGAAGACCCGTGCCCGTGAACTGGGGGGCGAAGAATTGCTCAACAAATTTAAGTCGATGGTCGCCGGAAGAAAAGCCTTTACTGGCAGCCTTTCCTTTAAGCTTCTGGCACCCGACGATGCCCCGACGCTGGCGCTGAAAAGCAGTCTTCATGCGTTTAACAAGGAAATATATGCAAGAAAAGCTGACGGGAAAATCAGAGAGATATTAATGAAATACCTCTGACCCTTCGAAAATAATCGGGAGACCGGCCGCAGGATTGCGCCCGGACCGGTCTCGCCCATTCTTTATCTTACTTCTTCAGAACTTCCGGGTTCACGCAGAACTGTTTCACGTCACCCCTGAGTGCGGCGATCAGGTTATCCACTGCGCAGGCCGCCATATCGTAGCGGGTTTCATGCGTTGCGGAACCGATATGCGGCAGTGCCACCACGTTTGGCAGGCTCAGCAGCGGAGAATCTTTTGGCAGCGGCTCAGTCTCGAACACGTCCATACCGGCACCATAAATCGTACCGGCTTTCAGCGCTTCGATCAGGGCTGGTTCATCGATAACCGGGCCACGACCTGCGCTGATCAAAATCGCGCTGGATTTCATCTTCGCCAGCTCTTCCTTACCGATCAGATGGAAGGTTTGTTCGGTCATTGGCAGCAAGATACAGACGAAATCAGACTCTTTCAGCAGCTCATCCAGCTCGCATTTACGCGCGCCAAACTTCTCTTCCGCTTCTTTATGCTGGCTGCGTGCATTGTACAAAATCGGCATGTCGAAACCGAAATGCGCACGTTGCGCCAGCGCCAGACCGATACGGCCCATGCCGACGATGCCCATGGTTTTATGGTGAACATCAATGCCGAACCAGTCTTCGCCAATGTTTTCATTCCATTCACCGGCTTTTACGCGCTCGGCCACATTTACCACGCGGCGGGCGGTAGAGAGCACCAGTGCCATCACCGTGTCAGCGACGGTATCGGTCAGCGCCGTCGGAGTATGCATCATCGGGATTTCGCGGCGGGTCAGTTCTGCCACATCGAAATTATCATAACCGACGGAAATGGTAGAAACCGCACGCAGGCGCGGTGCATGGTCGAAAAGTTCTTTATCAATTTTCCCGCCGGAACCCAGTAACCCTTCGGCGTTTTGCAGCGCATCAAACACCTGAGCACGGTTCTTATCCGTAATGCCATCAAATTCAGTGATGGTGAAATGCTCTTCAAGACGCTGATGCAGGTCGGCGGGTAATTTTTTATATAAAACGATAGACGGCTTCATGACTTACTCCCTTGGGTTAAGGAAACTTCTTTCGGCTGAATGTTGGCCTTTCGCGGTCTCACCAGCAGGGTTAAACCTGCGGAAACCAGTAACGACACGGCCATGAAAATAAATGAGGCTGCCGGACTGCCCGTATTGCCGTTGAGATAGCCGACAAACCAGGAGCCAAAGAATGAGCCCAGTGCGCCGAGGCTGTTAATCAAAGCCATCGCGCCACCGGACACATTTTTGGGCAGCATTTCAGGAATAATGGCGAAGAACGGCCCGTACGGGGCATACATTGCCGCAGCCGCAACCACCAGTAAACTGTACGAAAGCCAGAAATTGTTTGTGCCAGCGGCCCATGAACCAAAGAACGCCAGCGCGGCCACCAGCAATAACGGCCAGACAAACAACTTACGGTTTTGCATTTTGTCCGATGCCCAGGACACCAGGATCATGGCGATAGTGGCGGCCAGATAAGGGGCGGAAGATAACCAGCCCGCTTCGACCATGCCCATTGATTTGCCGTCGCGCAAAATCGACGGCAGCCAGAGCACAAAGCCATACACGCCAATGCTCCAGAAGAAATATTGCAGGCAAAGCAGCACCACATTGCGCGAGCGGAAGGCTTCCCGGTAACCGCCCACCGCCTGAATGTCTTTCTGCTCTTTTTCCAGTTGTGCGGCCAGCGCCTGTTTCTCCTGGTCGCTCAGCCAGCTGACTTGTTCAGGTTTATCTTTGACGGTAAACCACCAGATAACCGCCCAGATCACCGCCGGAATGCCTTCGAAGATAAACATCTCGCGCCAGCCAAAGGATTTGATCAGATAGCCGGAAAGCACCGACATCCACAACACTGTCACCGGATTGCCGAGGATCAGAAAGGTGTTAGCACGGGAACGCTCGGATTTGGTGAACCAGTTGCTGATATACACCAGCATGGCGGGCATCACGGCAGCTTCCACCACGCCGAGGGCGAAGCGGATCACTGCCAGCATCGGAATGTTGGTTACCACGCCGGTTAAAGAGGCGAATCCCCCCCAAAGCAATAAACACCAGAAAATCAGTTTCTTAACACTGCGGCGTTCGGCGTAAATCGTGCCGGGGATCTGGAAGAAGAAATAGCCCAAAAAAAACAGTGCACCCAACAGGGACGACATCCCTTTGGTAATGCCCAAATCGTTGTTGATACCGGCCGCTGAGGCAAAACTGAAGTTCGAGCGGTCGACATACGCCAGACTGTAAGTGATGAACACGATCGGCATGATGTACCACCAGCGGCGGGTGGCGATCCTGGACTGGTTCATAACTGTTTCTCCTGATAGTGCATCAGCACGGTCCCGACGGCGCTTACTGACGTAACAGTTCTACGTAATGGCGCGTCACCGCGGTCAGATCATCACCTTCAAGCGGGAATTCGATACCGCGTGGCACATCCTGAGGCAGGCTTTTCAATAAAGGTTCCCAACTGCCATCGCTGTCATCGAGCGCGACGGCATGCCATTTTCCGCTACGTTTTTGTGCAGCTTTGACATGCACATAACCCACATGACGCGCCAGACGCTCAGCGGCCACGGCCGGATCCTGTCCGACCCACAGCCAGTTGGCCATGTCGAACGTCATGCTTAACGGCAGATGCAGCGACTCAGCAGCAAACATAAAAGCGTTAATGCGTGAAAGAATGCCGCAATCCGGCGACTGGTCATTCTCAACCACCAGCTTCACCGGGCTTGACGCCAGCACAACCTTCAGCGGGGTCAGATCCTGGCCCGGCATAAATTCGCCGAGAGAAAACTTAATGGTGCGGGCATTGAGAATGCGCGCCTCTTCAAAATATTGTGATGCATCAGAATTAAGCTTGCCACCGGCTGAAAACAGCGGAAACGGCACGGAATACACCGCAAACAATCCATGACTTTTAATTTTTTCTGCCAGCGCTGGCAACGAATCCAGTTCTCCGGCAGTGAACAATTCGCGACGAATTTCCACACCGTCGGCCTTAGCATCAGCAATCACTGAAAGCAGCTCCGCCTGGCCGCCGCGGGCTTTTACCACGCTGTTGCCGTAGGCTGCGGTAACAATGACGATTTCTCTTTTCATGAATACTTATCCTGTGAAAGCGCCCTGTAATCTGGCGCAGGCAATCATTTCCGAAACCTTATTTTAGTGGAACAAATGACAGGTCGAGCCGTTGTTAACGTTTTGTTTCGTTTTATACAACCTAATTGGAACCGGTTCCAATCGACAGGACAAAAGTGCAAAAATATGATCCCGCTCACGAAGAACGGGCAGGTTCAGGGGGAAGAAGAGGGATCAGCGCGCTGCTGTAGAACCGCGCGCAATGAGTTCGCCGGAAAACTCCAGGTCTTTAACTGGCTCAGTATTGCCCTGAATGCGGGTCACCAGTTGTCTGAGCGCCACCACGCCCATGTCGTAAGTCGGCTGCTTCAGCGTCGTAATGCCGACGCCCGCCAGTTCTGCCCACACCAGTTCGTCAAAGCCGGATAAACCGATGTCCGGCCCCCAGCGCAGATTCAGCCGCTGCATAGCGCGTGCAACCTGTAGCGTCAGTGCGCCGTTCACACACATCACCGCTTTGTGTTTATCCGCGTGCCGTGCCACAAAGTCCTTCAGCAGATTATCCAGCCCTCCGGTATTACTCAGCTCAATTTCACCCTGTTCGGCAATATACTGCGGAGATTGCTGCATGCATTTCAGAAAGGCGTGTAAGCGGTCAAAGCGGGTATTTATATTGGCGGGTTCGCTGATGAAAAGCAGGGCTTCGAACCCCTGCTCCAGAAGATGACCGGTCATCATCTGAGTGGCTTCCACGTTGTTAAGTCCGATCACGTCGCAGGCGAAATTCGCCACTTTACGGTCAATCAGCACCATGGGTAAATTGGCCTGTTGCAGCGTAGAAATCGCCGCCTCGCGCATCCCGACGGCATTCACCACAATGCCATCGACGCGATAACTGCTGAGTAATTGCAGGTAATGCTTTTCCTGATCCAGCTCGTTATTGGTGTTACACACCAGCAGCGTCAACCCTTCCTGACGGCAGGCGGCTTCAACGCCACGCATCACATCGACAGAATACGGGTTGGTGATATCAGCGAGGATCAGCCCGATTAGCCGCGTTTGCCCGCTTTTCAGGCTACGTGCCATCTGGCTGGGCTGATAATCGAGCAGGGAGATAGCCCGTCCGATGCGCTCTTTCAGCGAATCGGACAGCAGGTGTTGTTCACCGTTGAGATAACGTGAAACGCTGGTTTTACCGGTTTTGGCGGCACTGGCGACGTCACGTATCGTGGCGCGAACCGCAGCGCCCGGTTCCTGTTTTTTGCTCACAGCCTTTCTCCCTTCTTGCTCATCCCACGGAGACTAGCACAGAGTGCTGAAAGACTGCATCCGCAAGTCAGCGCAAACCTTCTGCCGTTTGCACCCCGGAAACCGCTTCAGGCTTCGGCCTGCTGCTCAGGGTAAACGCGGAAATGATCGTCACGCCAAAGGCAATACCGCCGAGGATCAGATAAGTATCACTGAATCCGATACGGTCATACAAACTGCCCGCGAAGGCCGAAAGGAAAATCGCCGCCAGTTGTTTGGCAAAGTTAAACCCGATCAGATAAATGGTCGCCGAGAACCGGACATCAAAAATCTGCGTGATGTATTTGAACACGCCAACCAGCAGGAACGGTACTTCCAGCGCGTGCAGCATCTTCAGCAAAATCACTTCAACCGCCGTGGTGGCAAATGACGAACCGACAATGCGGATCGACATAATCGTGCCTGCCAGCAGCAAGGTGTTTTTCGCGCCGATGCGGTTAATGATCCACGGAGAACAGAACATAATCAGTGCGTTACACAACTCACCGGCGGTGGTGACGTAGCCGAACATTTCCGTGCCCTGCTGTGGCGACGCGAAGAAAGTTTTGAAGAACGTCGCGAACTGCTGATCGAACACGTCATACACACAGGCCACGCCGATGACATACAAAATCAGCATCCACAGTTTGCGCTCTTTCAGTAATAAAGCCGCCGTTTTCAGCGAGAATTGCGGCTGATTGGCACCGAGTTTATCCAAAACCTGTGCGTTTTTGTTTTCCTGTGGACGGGCAATCAGCAGCAAAATCATCAAAATGATTGCGGCCCCGGAACCCATCCAGAACACGATATCCGGGTTGATATTAAACAGCACACCCGCCGTCGAGGCGCAAATCCCCCAGCCGAAACAGCCGAACATCCGCGCCTTACCGTATTCAAACGAACTGTTGCGGCTCACTCTTTCGATATACGCCTCAGTCGCGCCCGAACCGCCCGCGAACACGAAACCGATATAGGCGCCGCCGAGAATGGCACCGAGCACAATATTCAGTTTTAACAACGGCGCGAAGACGTAAATGAAGAACGGCGCAAACAGGAACAGCAGTACGGCGATGACCCACAGAAGATGCTTCTTCAGGCCGAGCTTGTCTGAAATGATGCCGAAAATCGGCTGAAACAGAATGGCAAACAACGACATGCTGGAGAACACGATACCGGTTTCCGTCTTACTCAGGCCGATCACGTCAGAAAGCCAGATCGGTAAAAACGGATAACAGGTCGCCATGATGAAGAAATACAGGAAGAAATAGCTGCCAAATATCCAGAAATTAGTATTGTTTTTGTAGAAGCAACGATCGGAGGTTTGTGTAGAGTTCATAGTGATTTCCTTGCCGAAACCATGAAAACCGGCACTGTCGTACCGGCGTTTTTTGTTGTTATCTGATTTCTTCGAAGCCCAGCAGCAGGGCACTTTCCGGATCCAACACCGGCAGTGCCAGCCCGGCATTTGCCAGCCATTCGCCGCTCAATACCGGAGATTCATGCAGCCACGCCGGTTGTACGCGCATGGTGTGACCGCTGCCGCCACCCGCCAGCAATGGCGGTTCATCCAGCACCGTCACGCGATAACGCGCATCAGATCTTAGCCCCGGCACCCGCAACACACCGGGTAACGACCAGGTGGGCATCGCCAGTTGGCTGACCAGGAATACCGCGCGATCGGCGCTTTCACTGACCACGCCATTGATCAGCACCGTCTCGTCGTGTGTATCCACGCGGTAAACGTCGCCGCTGTGTAATAACGGGCGAAGTTGTTGATGAAGGCGGGTGTATTTCGCAAAACCGGCGCGTTCGGTATCGCCTTCTTTCACCGGATCCAGCTCAATCCCCATGTGACCGAACAGCGCCGTCAGGCCGCGAAATTCAATGCTGTGCTGGCGTGAGGTGGCATGGCACAGCTTGTTGCCGATGTGCGACCCCATCACTTCCGGCGGGAAGAAATAGCTCATGCCGCGCTGAATTTTCTGCCGCTCCAGCGCGTCGTTATTGTCGGATGTCCAGAAACGGTGGCTGCGTTTGAGCACCTCGAAGTCAATGCGACCCCCGCCGGACGCGCAGGATTCAAACTCAATCTGCGGGAACCGTTCGCCCAGCGCGTCGAGCAGGCGGTAAAACTGCTGCGTTTGTGACGTCAGTGCCGCGCGACCTTCATGGCCGGGCTGGACAATTTCACGGTTCATGTCCCATTTCACATAATCGACGTCGTGCTCGCCAAGCAGCCAGCTCATGCGTTCCAGCAGATAATCAAAGACCTGCGGATTGTTCAGATCGAGCACGAACTGGTGACGTCCGCTCGGTTGCTGATAGCCCGGCAACGCCAGCAGCCAGTCAGGGTGGGCGCGGTATAAATCGGAATCCGGGTTAATCATTTCCGGCTCGACCCAGATGCCAAATTCCATACCGAGTTTTTTTACATGGTCGATCACCGGTTTCAGGCCGTTCGGGTATTTCTTCTCGTCGAGATACCAGTCACCGAGTGCGGCGCGGTCATGGTCGCGGCCACGGAACCAGCCGTCGTCGATAATGAAGCGTTCCACGCCTAACGCGGCGGATTCGGTCGCCATCTGCATGATGTAGTCAGGATCGTGATCGAAATAAATCCCTTCCCAGGTATTGAGATGTACCGGACGCGGTTTCTCAGCCGGGAAGCGCAAAATCTGTTCACGCACAAACTGGTGGAATTGCTGACTCATGCGGTTCAGGCCGCTGGCGGAATAACTAGCATACAGCCAGGGCGTTTCCAGAGTTTCGCCTTGCCCGAGTCGTTGCTCACCGGGGAGATACAACGCTTCGGCTTGCATCAGACGGCGGCCGTCGATTTTGATGTCGGCGCGCAGCCTGTGGTTGCCGCTCCACCCCAGATGCATTCCCCAGACTTCGCCCTGTTCTTCGCTGAAACCCGGATGACCGATCATCATCGCCGGAAAATATTCGGAAGAGGTTTTGCCGCGACGGTTTTCCTGAATGATGCCGCCGTGATCCAGCCGTGTGCGGTGCGGCTGGAATTCTTTGATCCAGCGGCCATGAAAGGCCATCACTTCGGCGGCACGTTCCGGCAGCGGCAGCGTCACGGCCAGTCGCGTCACCTGATACGTGCCGGGTTTGAGGTTGGTCAGGCTGTTACGTGCCTGTAAAACGCCGATGTCATCGAGGCGTAACTCGCTGCGAAATTGCAGTCCGGCGATCGGGTCTTCGGTGGTAATGGTGAGCTGGTTTTCATCATGCTTTACCTGCGTGGTATTGAATACCGGCGACCAGTCCAGCCCGTCGCGATGGCCTTCCATGCCCGGTGTGCCGAATGAACCGCGCCCTGAGTCGGCACTGACATTCACCGGCGCTTCGACATCAATCCGGCCATTGGGCACCGCGCGGCTCAGCGAAATAATGTCATTCGCTGAAAACTGGCTGAGGCGGTTTCCCCAGTAAAGAATTTCGGCGTAAGGCATGCAACGCACGATCAGGCTGGTATTCCCGCCGGTTAAATGAACAATCTGGTTTTCCATATAGTCGCTGCTCCAAACAAAGATTTGCGCTGATAAGACGCGATCAGGTGGAGTAACTATTGATCCGAAACGTTTCGGATGGGAAATGTAAATCGTCAGATTTGTGATATAGGGTGGAAAAATAACCGAAAGGGGAAGTATCAGCGTGGTGGATGTGCGGTAACGCCCGCCTGCAGTTCAGGCTGCCAGAGAACCTGTAAATCTTTCAGTGGCTCGTTGCGGATCAGCGACATTGTCATGGTGGCGATTTGCAAACCGACCGCTTCGCGGGTGCCCTGGCGGACGGCGGTCACCGCCACATCCGGCACGCTGTCACGGGGTAATCCGTCAAAAATGATGAGTGATATACCGCCACTGAGCAGTAAACCGGCTTCATGTAACGCCAGTGCTGCGCCTTCGCCGTGCATATTACAGTCGCAGACAATCGCCGTTGGCGGTACCGGTAGCGCCAGCAATGCCTGCGTGGTCTGATAACCGGCGCGACGGCTTGGGCTGATTTTATGCATGTAGTCCGGGTTTTCCGGCAGGGCGTTGACCTGCAACCCGTCGAGATACCCCTGATAACGCTGTCCGATAAACGATTGCTGATTATTTTCGCCAAGAAACGCGATGCGCTGATGGCCGAGTGCGGCGAGATGATCGACCGCCATTTGCATACCGGCGCGGTTATCGAAATCAAACCAGGCATAATCCTGCGTCAGGCAACCGCTGCGGCCCAGTGCCAGAAACGGGAAATTGCGTTGCTGCAAATCCAGCAGGCGAGGGTCGTTATCGAGCGTATGCGCCACCAGCATGGCATCGACGCGTTTGCTTTCAATCAGACGCCGCCACGAAAAGGTGCCCAGTTCATCCGGCACCAGTAACAGGTCGATTTCATGTTTGGCCAGTTCACGGGTGATACAACCGACCATTTCGATAAAAGCAGAATTACTTAAAGGGTGGGAAGTGAAGGGAAAAATGAGGCCAACGGCGTCGATCTTGCCCATTTTCAACCGGCGGGCGAGGGTGTTGGGGCGGTAACCGCGCACATTTGCCGCCGCCTGAACACGGGCTTTGGTCTCTGCTGAAACGTCATCGTAACCGTTCAGCGCGCGGCTGACGGTGGTCACGGAAATACCGAGATCTTTCGCGATAGCTTTCAGAGACATACTGACACCCGTAACGCCGTTGAGGAGACACATTGCGGGAGAATATCACATGCCAGACAAAACGGGGCCATAAGGCCCCGTGATGAATAAGGATATTCAGAGTTTACTGCAACGGACTTAGCGTGATTTCTACACGACGGTTTTGCGCTTTCCCGGCTTCGGTGCTGTTGCTGGCAATCGGATTATCCGGGCCGGCGCCGGTGGTGTGTACGCGGCTGCCTTCAACACCTTGTGTAATCAGCGCACTGCCCACGCCGTCAGCACGTTGCTGCGACAGTTTCATGTTGAGCGCGCGGGTGCCGGTGCTGTCGGTGTAACCGATCACGTTAACGGCAGTTTTCGGATACTCTTTCAGTACCATCGCCACGCCGGTCAGCGTGTTAGCGCCTGCCGGTTTCAGCGTGCTGCTGTTGGTGTCGAAGGTGACGTTGTTCGGCATATTCAGCACGATGTTATCGCCCTGACGGGTCACGCTGACGCCGGTACCTTTCATTTTGTCGCGCAGTTTAGCTTCCTGCACATCCATGTAATAACCTGCACCGCCGCCCAGTGCGGCCCCGGCTGCGGCACCGATCAGCGCGCCTTTGCCGCGGTCGTGTTTAGAGGAAGACAGCATACCGACGCCTGCGCCGAGCGCGGCCCCAAGACCTGCGCCAATGCCGGATTTCCCTGCTTCTGATTCGCCGGTGTAAGGGTTAGTGGTACAGGCCGACAGGCCCAGGGTGGCGCAAAGTACGCCCGCAACCACAACTAATCTTTTGCTCATCTTATTTCCTTCAGGATGTTTATTATTCAGAACTTAACCGCTGCATTATGACTTCGCGCTTTCTGAGAAGTTGCACAGAAAAAGGTGTCAAAACATAAACAAATGCAACGGGAGGACATCAGTCCTGCGGCGTTCTGGCGCTCTTTATGCGCAATTTCGGCACGTTAAGCAGTAGGAGAATTCCGGATATCCGTTTTTGTATTTTTACGGATTTTTGGAACTTATTCAGAAAGGGGATGATGCCAGCGCAGAATGTACGTTGGCATATCCGTGCCGGGATGGCGGGTGTTCGCGGTTATCTCAAAATTTTCCTTGCGATAGAACGAGACGGCGCGATCATTTTGTTGGTAAACCTCCAGCAGCAGCACCGGATATTCCTCCTTTGCCGCCGCCATCAGACGCTGCGCGGTGCCATCGCCGTAGTGTGAGGCTTCTACAAACAGCGCACCGATAAACTGCTGATTCATCACGCTGATAAATCCGCAAACCTGATCATCTTCGTCGCAATCGACCCAGGTTCTGGCTTTGGGCAGAAAATCTTCTCTGACCATTTGCAGGCTTTCAATCCAGTAGGATTCGGCGATGAACGCATGTGAAAGCAAAGAACTGCGCAGCCAGAGCATCAGAATGGCTTCGGTGTCGGCGGGCCGCGCTGCACGGATCATGACGGCTGATTCGCCGGATGGCAGAAGCAATATGACTGATGATCGTTCACCAGCCCGGCTGCCTGCATAAAGGCATAACAAATTGTCGAACCGGTAAACTTAAAGCCTTTCTTTTTCAGCGCCTTGGACATGGCATCGGATACTGCGGTGGTCGCCGGAACCCCTTCCGGGCCAAGCGGATTATTGATGACCGGTTGGCCGCCAACAAAATTCCAGATGAATTCAGAGAAGTCTTCGCCACCGGCCTGCATCGCCAGATACGCCTGTGCGTTGCCGATAATGGCTTTGATTTTGCCACGATGGCGGATGATCCCGGCGTCGAGCACCAGCCGCTCCACGTCGTCATCGGTCATTTTCGCAATGCGCACCGGGTCGAAGTGATGAAAATTCTGGCGATAGTTTTCGCGTTTTCTCAGCACGGTGATCCACGACAGACCGGCCTGCTGGCCTTCCAGACACAACATTTCAAACAATTCGCGGCCATCTTTAACCGGCACGCCCCATTCTTTATCGTGATACTCGAGGTAAATCGGTTCTTTCGAAACCCAGTTGCATCGGGTAGTCGCCATTCTGTCGTCCTTATAAGAGGCTTAAATGCGTGGTGTCAGTGTGTGGCTTCTCGGATAACTCTGCAACGTCGCAATTTCTAAATCCCCACCTTGACGCTGGTCGGATCTGAACAATATTTAAAGCCAATCATTACGTAATCCTTACGTTTAATCCTTGCGTTGAGCGTCATTATTGAGGGAAATCACCGTTATGGCAGGCAAGAATTCGTCGATTTTACGACTCTCTCAGGGAGCATTTGCCGTGGCACTGTGCCTCGGTTTACAGGCTCCCGCGAAGGCTTTTGACCAGCTTTATGTGTTCGGCGACAGCCTGAGCGACACCGGTAACATTGGTCGCTGGACCTTCGACAGCAGCACGCATCCGCTTTATGACGAGATCCTGGCGAACAACATCGGCACAACCTTAGCTCCTTCTTCAAAAGGCGGCCTGAACTATGCCGAAGGTGGCGGTGTGGCGGTGCCGGGGCTGGATTCTGATTACACCACCCAGGATCAGGTTAAAAGCTATCTGACGTCGACCGGCGGCAAAGCCGATCCGAACGGGCTGTATGTTCACTGGATTGGCGGCAACGATCTGGCCGCTGCGGCGCTGAGCCTGAATCCGGTTACGGCGGTCGAAATTGCCACCAACAGCGCGACGCAGGCGGCCTCACAGGTGAACGATTTACTGAAAGCCGGTGCTGGCACGGTTGTGGTGCCGACGGTGCCGAATATCGGTCTGACACCGGTGCTGATGGAAGGCGTGATCCAGGTCGGATTGCTGCCGGTGCAGCAACAGGCGCTGGCAGCGGCGTATCAGTATTTGAATGCACAAAATACGCCGGATGCCGATGCCCGCACCGAGGCCATTCACAATGCGCTGGCGGCCGCTGCGGCGAAAGGCTCGGGCATTCCGCTGGTACAGGACGTGATCGCCAAAGGGCTGGCGGCCGCGTATGACGCGCTGAAAGACGTGGCGGGCGGCCTGACCGACACCTACAACACCACCGAAGATATCGCGCTGGCGAAAACCGGCGGCAATATTGCACGCGTGGATATCAACGGGCTGTTCAACGAAGTGGTTGCCGATCCGGCGCGGTACGGTTTTGCCAATACTGCCGGTACGGCCTGTCCGGTCGGGACATCCGCCTCGGAATGTACTTCGAATCTGCCGGGTTTCGACAGCAGCAAAGCTTTCCTGTTTTCTGACCATTTCCACCCGACGCCTCAGGCGCACGCGCTGATTGCGCAATATATGCAGTCGGTGCTCGACGGCCCGCTGGAAGCTTCTGCGCTGAGTCAGGGTTCACTGGCGCTGGCGCGAAATACACAAGGCTTGCTCGACAGCCGTTATCAGCAGTTGCGTACGCAGGATAACGATGCGGGAACCTTCGGCATGTTTGGCGGTTATGCCGGGCAAAGTGCGGACAGCAAATTCAGCCCGTCGATGGGGCTGGGTGATGGCGACCTGACGGCTAACTCGCTGAATATCGGCATGGATTATCAGATGACCGATCGCTGGATGATGGGGCTTATGCTTTCCGGCTCCGATGATAAAGACGATCCGACAGATCATTACAGCTACCGTACGCGCGGCTGGATGGCGACCGCCTTCACCGGCATTAAAATCGCCGAAAATGGCTGGATCAACGGCGATGTGCACTACGGCTCGCTCAATTATGACGATATCAAACGCCGCATTACGCTCGGGCCTACCACCCGGACGGAGCGCGGTGAAACGGACGGCAAACAGATCGGCGGACGCGTCACCGCAGGCTGGGACTTCCCGGTTCTGCCGGTGCTGAAAACCGGGCCGGTGGCGCAATACAGCTGGGATTACAGCAGTGTTGAAGGTTACAGCGAGAAGGGCAACAACAGTACCTCGATGCGTTTTGGCGATCAGACTTCTCATTCACAAATCGGTGCGCTCGGCTGGCGGGTGAATGCCGAACTCGGCATCGTCAATCCGTATGCGCAGGTCACCTATGACCGCCAGTTTGGCGATAAAACCTACACCACCACCGGCGCGATCAAATCCACCCGCACGCGGTTCAGCCGCACCACCGGCGAACAGGACGACGACTGGGTGGATATGACCGCAGGCTTAAACGTGCAAATCACCCACAGCATTTCAGCATTTGCGGCTATTTCACAAACCACCGGACTGGATTCCGGCGAACAAACCTCCTACAACGCCGGGCTGAGTGCGCGGTTTTAAAAGATATTATTAAGAGTGCTTTAAATGATGTCTTTAAAAGCTATACTGACGGCATAGTATGAAAAAAGGAGAAAAACTATGCCGTTTGAAATACTCACTTCCTCAGCCGCCAGTATTACTGAACTAAAACGCGACCCGATGGGAACATTTAGTGCAGGCGAAGGCGAAGCGGTGGCGATACTCAATCGTAACGAGCCCGCTTTTTATTGCGTTCCGCCCGATGTTTACGCCTATTTTCTGAGTCTTGCAGAAGACGTTGAATTGAACCGCATAATGGATGCGCGGCAGGGTGAAGAAAGGATTAGGCTGACACTGGATGACTTATAAACTCAATTTTTTCAAATCAGCTTTAAAAGAATGGAAAGCACTTGCCCCAACGATCAAGGAGCAATTTAAAAAGAAACTGGCCGAGCGGCTGGAGAATCCTCACGTGGTTTCTGCCCGCTTATGTGGCCCCAAAAATAACCGCTATAAAATCAAATTAAAGAGTCTTGGTTATCGCCTGGTGTATCAGGTAGAAGATCAGGAAATCATCGTGACCGTTGTCGCGGTGGGTAAACGCGAAGGCAACGAAGCGTATAAACTGGCTGAGAAGCGCTAAATACTGGCGTCCCGAAAGCAAATCCGGCTGAACTGATGTGTCATTCTGGCTGATTATCTTCCGTGCAGCGGGTATACTGTCGCACTCTCTTTACACCCACTTTCTCGCGTGCGAATCCAACATGCAAAAGTTTGATACCAAGACATTTCAGGGCCTGATCCTGACACTGCAAGATTATTGGGCGCAGCAGGGCTGCACCATTGTTCAACCGCTGGATATGGAAGTCGGCGCGGGGACCTCGCACCCGATGACCAGTCTGCGCGCACTCGGCCCTGAGCCTTTTGCGGCAGCCTATGTTCAGCCATCACGCCGTCCGACCGACGGCCGCTACGGCGAGAACCCGAACCGTCTGCAGCACTATTATCAGTTCCAGGTGATGATCAAACCTTCACCGGAAAACATTCAGGAGCTGTACCTCGGCTCACTGAAAGAGCTGGGTCTTGATCCGCTGATCCACGATATCCGCTTCGTTGAAGACAACTGGGAAAACCCGACGCTCGGCGCCTGGGGTCTTGGCTGGGAAGTGTGGCTGAACGGCATGGAAGTGACGCAGTTCACTTACTTCCAGCAGGTCGGGGGCCTGGAATGTAAACCGGTAACCGGCGAAATCACTTACGGTCTGGAACGTCTGGCGATGTACATCCAGGGCGTGGACAGCGTGTACGATCTGGTGTGGAGCAACGGTCCGCTGGGTAAAACCACCTACGGCGACGTGTTCCATCAGAACGAAGTGGAACAATCGACGTATAACTTTGAATACGCCGACGTCGATTTCTTGTTCACCTGTTTTGAACAGCACGAGAAAGAAGCGCAAACCCTGCTGGCGCTCGAAAAGCCACTGGCACTGCCTGCTTACGAGCGCATCCTGAAAGCGGCCCATTGCTTCAACCTGCTCGACGCGCGTAAAGCGATTTCTGTGACTGAACGTCAGCGCTACATTCTGCGCATCCGTACCCTGACTAAAGCGGTAGCTGAGGCGTATTACGCTTCCCGCGAAGTGCTGGGCTTCCCGATGTGCAAAAAGAACGATGATCATCCGAAACTAGAGAATGAGTGAGCCATCCATGACTGATAAAACTTTTTTGGTGGAAATCGGCACGGAAGAACTGCCACCGAAGGCTCTGCGCAGCCTTGCTGAATCTTTTGCCGCTAACCTGACTGCGGAGCTGGATGCGGCGAATCTGCCTCACGGCGACGTAAAATGGTTTGCCGCACCGCGCCGTCTGGCGCTGAAAGTCTCTGGTCTGCATGAATCCCAGGCTGACCGCGAAGTTGAAAAACGCGGCCCGGCTGTGGCGCAGGCATTTGATGCCGAAGGCAAACCGAGCAAAGCCGCTGAAGGCTGGGCTCGCGGTTGCGGTATCACCGTTGATCAGGCCGATCGTCTGGTCACTGACAAAGGCGAATGGCTGGTTTACCGTGCGCACGTCAAAGGTGAAAGCGCGCAACAACTGCTGCCTGCGATGATCGCCACGTCACTGTCTAAACTGCCAATTCCTAAACTGATGCGCTGGGGCGATTCCGACGTGCAGTTCGTGCGTCCGGTGCATACTGTCACCCTGCTGTTAGGCGATGAGCTGATCCCGGCGAAAATTCTCGGTATCGATTCTGCCCGCACTCTTCGCGGTCACCGCTTCATGGGCGAGCCTGAATTCACGATTGATAATGCCGATCAGTATCCGCAAATTCTGCTGGAACGCGGCAAAGTCATTGCCGATTACGAGCAGCGTAAAGCGCTGATCAAACGTGACGCGGAAAAAGCGGCAAAAGAAATTGGCGGTATCGCTGATCTGAGTGAAAGTCTGCTGGAAGAAGTCGCGTCTCTGGTTGAATGGCCGGTGGTGCTGACCGCGAAATTCGAAGAGAAATTCCTGGCTGTTCCGGCTGAAGCGCTGGTTTACACCATGAAAGGCGACCAGAAGTATTTCCCGGTGTACGACGCCGCAGGCAAACTTCTGCCGAACTTCATCTTTGTCGCCAACATCGAATCGAAAGATCCGCAGCAAATCATTTCCGGTAACGAGAAAGTGGTGCGTCCGCGTCTGGCCGATGCCGAATTCTTCTTCAATACCGACCGCAAGAAACGTCTCGAAGATAACCTGCCGCGTCTGGAAACCGTATTGTTCCAGAAGCAACTGGGTACGCTGCGCGACAAAACCGACCGTATTCAGGCGCTGTCTGGCTGGATCGCTGAGAAAATCGGTGCCAACGTTGAGAACGCAAAACGCGCCGGTCTGCTGTCTAAATGTGACCTGATGACCAACATGGTCTTCGAGTTCACCGACACGCAGGGCGTGATGGGCATGCATTATGCACGTCACGACGGCGAGCAGGAAGAAGTCGCGGTTGCGCTGAACGAGCAATATCAGCCACGCTTTGCGGGCGACGAGTTACCGGCTTCGCTGGTAGCGTGCGCGCTGGCAATCGCTGACAAGATGGACACCCTGGCCGGTATTTTTGGCATCGGTCAACATCCGAAAGGCGACAAAGACCCGTTCGCACTGCGCCGTGCCGCGCTGGGTGTTCTGCGTATTATCGTTGAGAAAAATCTGCCACTTGATCTGCAAACCCTGACCGAAGAAGCGGTGCGTCTGTACGGCGACAAGCTGACTAACGAGAAGGTAGTAGATGATGTGGTTGATTTCATGCTCGGTCGTTTCCGCGCGTGGTATCAGGAAGAAGGTCACGCAGTTGATACCATTCAGGCTGTGCTGGCACGTCGTCCGACCAAACCGGCTGATTTCGATGCGCGCGTGAAAGCGGTGAGCTACTTCCGTACGCTGGATGAAGCGGCCACGCTGGCGGCGGCCAACAAGCGTGTGTCCAACATTCTGGCGAAATCCACGGATGTTCTGCTGGATCACGTCCACGCGTCCGTACTGAAAGAACCTGCTGAGCTGAAACTGGCGACGCATCTGGTGGTTCTGCGCGACAAGCTGGAACCGCTGTTTGCCGCCGGTCAGTACAAAGAAGCGCTGGTGGAACTGGCTGCATTGCGTGAAACCGTCGATACGTTCTTTGATACCGTGATGGTGATGGATGAGAACGAAGCGGTGCGTATCAACCGCCTGACGCTGCTCTCCAAACTGCGGGAGTTGTTCCTGCAGGTGGCGGATATTTCGCTGCTTCAGTAAGTTAAGTTTTTGCTCCCTCCCCCTGCTAAGGGGAGGGTTGGCCTCCCCTTAGCAGGGGGAGGAGCAAGGCAGCTTATCGGATGCCAATTTCTACGCTTTTTTAAAAAGCGTTCTCCCCCCAATTGTTCTATCCTATAACCCGCATGGAATGCACAGCATCGGCAGGGAACTGGCCGGAAGAAGAACATTGAAATCAGGAGTCAGGACTCATGGCTGTAGGGATCAGAAGCGGTGCATTTTCTCGCTGGCTGGCGCCGTTTATCGCACTGCTGGTGGTGTTTCAGCTCACTGCATGCGGCGATAAAGAACCGGAGCAACGCAAAGCCTTTATCGATTATTTGCAAAATACCGTGATGCGTAGCGGGCAAAATCTGCCGTCGCTGAGTGAAGATCAGAAACAACGTTTTGGTAATTACGCGAATGACTACGGCATCATTCTGTCATTCTCCCGCCAGATGAAAGGTGCCGTTGAAGGTAGCCTGGTGCCGGTGGTGAGCGCGATTGGTCAGGTGCGTACACCGCAGGATTACATGACTCAGCGCAGCGCGTTGCAACAGGCGGCCAGCACGCTGAGCTTGCTGAATGCGCAGTTGCGTGACTCAAAAGTGAAAGCCGACACCGCGATGGCGGCATTGAAACAACCGGACGATCTGAAAGCGGTTTATAGCCAGGTATACAACAGCGTGGTGACCCAGCCTGCTAACGTGCTGACACCACTGGTGCCTGCGCTGCAAAGCTTCACGCAGGATATCGCGTCTGTGGGTGATTTCCTGCAACAGCAGGGCACGCAGGTTGCT
Organism: Rahnella sp. 2050; assembly: GCF_040544515.1. Classification (NCBI taxonomy): domain Bacteria; kingdom Pseudomonadati; phylum Pseudomonadota; class Gammaproteobacteria; order Enterobacterales; family Yersiniaceae; genus Rahnella; species Rahnella sp. 2050. The sequence goes on from NZ_JBEPKE010000004.1 coordinate 79,183, forward strand.
TTCGCCAACGGCGGCGTGCAGTTCCCGACGCAGCAACAGGCCACGCAGTACAACACCATGATGTCGAATCTGGTGGGTAAACAGCAGACATTGCTTCAGGCGCAAAAAGTCGCACAGGGCGATTTTAGCAACTAAGCCTGACTGATATCAGCAACGAAGCCACGTCATCTTGTACGTGGCTTTTTTATTGACTGAGATCCTGTCCGCCTGTTTATAAAAAATGACAATTTTTTGCCTGCAAATCCGGCTGAGTTCCTCTACTTTTGAAGGTAACTGTCAGTTTTTTCCCGTCTTTCACTTTAAGGATTTTTGATGAAACGTCAGATGATGACTCTGTTGGCTTCTCTGGTGCTGGCGCCGACGCTGGCTTTTGCTGCCGACAGCGCAACCGCAGATTTTACCCCGGCGCAACAGGAAGCCATTGGTAAAATTGCGGCGGATTACATGTTGCAGCACCCGGAAATCCTGGTGCAGGTCAGCCAGAAATTGCAGGCACAGCAGGCTGATCAGCAACAACAGCAAACCCTGAGCGCGGTGTTGGCAAATTCTAAAGCTCTGCTGAACGACCCTGCGACCCCAAGCTACGGCCCGAAAGATGCAAAAGTCGCGTTCGTGGAATTCTTCGATTACCAGTGCCTGTATTGCAGCCACATGGCGCCGGTTGTTGAGCAGACCGTGAAAGCCAATCCGAACGTACGTTTCGTCTTCAAAGAATGGCCAATCTTTGGTGACCGCTGGAAAGCGTCCATCACTGCGGCTGAAACCGGTATGGCTATCTGGAAAGAAAAAGGCGCTCAGGCGTACTTTGATTACCACAACAGCATTTACCGCACCGGTCATGACGAAGGTAAGCTTACGGATGCCGATATCGCCGGTGCAGTGAAAGCCGCGAAAGCGACAGCGCCAACCGATGCACAGCGTAAAGCGACGCACGAAGCCATCGCCGCTAACGATGAGCTGGCCCGTACGCTGGGCTTCAGCGGTACGCCAGGGTTCGTGGTGATGCCAACCAGCGGCGCGACCGCTGAAAACACCAGCGTTCTGCCTGGTGCTGTGTCTGCTGAAGAATTGCAGGCAGCCATTATGAAGGCGCAGGGCGGGAAGTAATTTTTGTTTCAATCCGGCAGCCTGTGCTGTCGGATTTTCTTCTCAGGTATAGTTTGGAAAGCACTTCTCAGTATCGAATGTAACGGCTGAAACTGAGTAAATTTTTACTCACTTCGTGGGTTTTGACGTGGTAACCTTCTTTTCTTCATGGATATTCATCCAATGAAACAATCTCTGATTCTGGGATCTGCCAGCAGAGTTTACTCAATTTTTTACTGATTACATGGATAGCTTATGATTGTTCAATTCGCTGATTATGCTGCGTTGAAAACGGATGAACAGCATTCCGAATTCTCAGCAGTGGAGAGCACGGGATCAGAGCACGTTATTGATCTTTCGGCCCGGCGTCAGTCTGCTGCATATAAAAAGGCCATGGCTCAGGTTTTGGAAGAAGCAGCCAAGCTAGACTGGTAACATTCAGGCTGTCCAGTCATTGGAGTGTCTATGGCTGAACCGGCAAAAAAAATCATTTCATTACCTGCATCAAATCAATCATTCGGCAACAATAACAGCATTGATGATATTCGTGAGCGCCGCTCACAAGAACTGGTCATCGGACTTTGTGGGGCGAGTGGATCAGGGGTTAAAACCCTTAAAGAAAAAATCATCACTAAACTTAAAGCCTGTAATTATCATGTTGTGCATATAAGAATTAGCGATTTAATGGCAGACACCCTGTCAGCTGCTGAAGCGGCAGAGTTAAAGAAACTTGAAGGTTATGAGCATTTTATCCAGTTGCAAAATCTCGGTAATACTCTGCGTGAAAAACATGGCAATATCATTAACTCCGAATTGGTTATCCGGAAAATAAAAGTTATCAGGACGGCAAATTTAAATACGGGAGATTTTAAAGGAGCCTCAGGAAAATCAACCAGTAAAATAGCTTACATTGTCGATCAATTAAAACATCCTGAAGAAGTTGATCTCTTTCGTGAGGTGTATCGTAATAATTTTTATCTGATCGGCTTAGTGAGAACGATTAATGAAAGAGTTATTAATTTGAAAAAGGATTTTCTTAACGATCATCAGATTGCCGAAATAATCAGGCGCGACAGGCGTTCCGAGTACCCTTATGGTCAACATGTCGAGGACACATTGCAGTGTGCCGATTATTTTATCAGGAACATAAATAATGATCAGATTAAAAAATCGATAGCCCGATTTATCGACCTTGTACATGGCGCAAATAATGTGAGTCCCAGCCAGGATGAAACCGGCATGTTCACCGCGAATTCAGCCGCATTACGCTCTGCCTGTTTATCGCGTCAGGTGGGGGCTGCTATTACGGATGATAATTGCAATATCCTCTCCACTGGCTGCAACGATGTACCTGCTGCAGGTGGTGGGCTCTATTCCTGTGAAAGCAAGAGCGATAAACGCTGTTATAACAACGATGGCTGCCATAGTGATATGCACAAGGATTTAGTCAGGCGTGAGGTCGAAGCAGTGATCGCCCGTAGTGATCCGTCACGGGCGAATGAACTTGCAATACAGATTATGAAAACCCCAAAAATAAAGTCCCTGATTGAATACTCGCGTGCTATTCATGCCGAAATGGATGCAATTACTACGATGGCGCGTCTTGCGAATGCAAGTACTTGTGATAAGACACTTTATTGCACAACTTATCCTTGCCACAACTGTGCACGACATATTGTTGCCGCTGGATTGAAGAGGGTGGTTTATATCGAACCTTATGCCAAGAGTCTGGCTGAAGACCTTCACGGTGATTCGATAGCTCATGCCGACAGTACGGATAAAACTAAAAAGGTTATTTTCGAGAATTTTGAGGGAACGGCACCGAGACGGTATACAAAATTTTTCGGTTATAGCCGTCCGAGAAAAGATGACAGAGGCAAGCCAATTTCTTATGAAATCCCTGCTTCCCATCACGTTGATCCACAATATCTGGATAGTTATGGTGATTCTGAATCAAAAGTGATTTTGAATGTTACTAATAAGCTTCGTGATGAACCTGTCCCCGATTAAAGAAGAAGCGGGTATTCCGGATACCCGCTCCCCCTGTAATTTTCTTTCAACATCTCTCCCGTAAACTCAGTTTTCCTTTCCTCAGACACGTCTGAATGCTTTTTAAGCGAAATACACAAGTCCGGCGAAAAATACTTTGTGATCAATATCACGTTTTAATGATAAAGACTCGTTAACAAAAAGTGACTTAAGTCACATATTTGGCAGGGGTGCGCTCAAATAATCGTCAGTGTAGCTCGGTTACAGGCTGTTTTTGTGATGATGATCACCAAAATGCAGGGGGTGATGGCTGTATACGTGTGATCTGCGTCACGGGCTGTCGGGTGGCTACGCGAGGCCTATAATCACGTGGTAGAGTCCGCCTCGCAGACAGCAATTCGACGGACGGATTTTTAAAGCAGTGGCACAAAAACCGAAACAACCGTCACCGATAATTAACTGATATCACGCGCTCTATTGTCAGCGCGTATCAATAGGGGTGCGTTTTATGTTTTCACCAGACGTTAAGATCAAAGTTCAAAACTTTGGTCGCTTCCTGAGTAACATGGTAATGCCCAACATCGGCGCGTTTATCGCCTGGGGTATCATTACTGCTCTGTTCATTCCTACCGGCTGGATCCCTAATGAAACATTAGCGAAACTGGTTGGCCCGATGATCACTTATCTTCTGCCATTGCTCATCGGTTATACCGGTGGTCGTCTGGTCGGTGGTGATCGCGGTGGTGTGGTCGGCGCAATCACCGTAATGGGTGTTATCGTTGGTGCGGATATGCCAATGTTCCTCGGCGCAATGATTGTAGGTCCGCTGGGCGGCTGGTGCATCAAGCGTTTCGACCGCTGGGTTGACGGTAAAATCAAAAGTGGCTTCGAGATGCTGGTCAACAACTTCTCGGCCGGTATTATCGGTATGCTGTTGGCCATTCTGGCCTTCCTGGCAATCGGTCCGCTGGTAGAAGCACTGTCTAAAGTGCTGGCTGCAGGCGTGCACATCATGGTTATTCATAACCTGTTGCCGCTGGCGTCTATCTTTGTTGAACCGGCGAAAATCCTGTTCCTCAACAACGCTATCAACCACGGTATCTTCTCTCCGCTGGGTATCCAGCAGGCGACTGAAACCGGTAAATCTATCTTCTTCCTGATCGAAGCGAACCCGGGTCCGGGTATGGGCGTCCTGATGGCGTACATGTTCTTCGGTCGTGGCAGTGCTAAACAATCAGCTGGCGGTGCGGCAATCATCCACTTCCTGGGTGGTATCCACGAAATTTATTTCCCATATGTTCTGATGAACCCACGTCTGCTGCTGGCAGTCATTCTGGGCGGTATGACTGGCGTGTTCACCCTGACTGTGCTGAACGGCGGTCTGGTGTCTCCGGCTTCTCCGGGTTCCATCCTGGCGGTTCTGGCGATGACACCAAAAGGTGCGTACTTCGCTAACATCGCGGCTATCGTGGCAGCCTTTGCGGTGTCCTTCGTTATCTCTTCTTTCCTGCTGAAAACCACCAAAGCGAAAGACGGCGACGATCTGGACGAAGCAACACGCCGTATGCAGGATATGAAAGCCCAGTCTAAAGGCGGCAAACCTGCTGTTGCAGGCGTGGCGGGCGACCTGTCTACCGTACGTAAAATCATCGTTGCCTGTGACGCCGGTATGGGTTCCAGCGCAATGGGTGCCGGTGTGCTGCGCAAAAAAGTGCAGGATGCCGGGCTGACCAACATCAGCGTCACCAACAGCGCGATCAACAACCTGCCTGATGATGTGGATCTGGTGATTACTCACCGTGACCTGACTGAACGCGCCATGCGCCAGGTGCCACACGCACAGCACATTTCGCTGACCAACTTCCTCGACAGCGGCCTGTACACGGACCTGACTTCACGTCTGGTTGAAGTGAACAAAGCCAGCCAGTACAAAGAGAAAGTGACCACCACGCTGGGCGACAGCATCGTGACTGACAATGAAAACGAAAACCTGTTCCGCATTAGCGAAAGCAACATCTTCCTCGGCCTGAACGCGGCGACCAAAGAAGACGCGATTCGTTTTGCCGGTGAACAACTGGTGAAAGGCGGGTATGTTCAGGCAGAATATGTCGACGCGATGCTGGCTCGTGAGCAGCTGACCTCGACGTATCTGGGCGAATCCATCGCTGTGCCGCACGGTACCATCGAAGCGAAAGATCGCGTGCTGAAAACCGGTATCGTGTTCTGCCAGTATCCGGCGGGTATCCGCTGGGGCGATGATGAAGATGACCGTGCACGCCTGGTCGTCGGTATCGCAGCGCGCAATAATGAGCACATCAACGTGATCACCAAACTGACCACGGCGCTGGACGAAGAAGGTGTTATCGAACGTCTGGCGAACACCACCAGCGTTGAAGAAGTTCTGACTATTCTTCGCGGCTAAGGTTGAGTAATCAGTAGAGCGTTACTAAGCGGGTCTTGATAAAAGACCCGCTTGTTGATTCGGAGCCGGGCGGCTCCCAGCTTTACCCAAAGCTTTTTACCATAAAGTATGGCCCCCGATTTGAAGGAAATATTATGAAAGCATTACATTTTGGTGCAGGTAACATTGGTCGCGGTTTTATCGGTAAATTACTTGCTGATGCCGGGATTGAGTTGACGTTTGCGGATGTCAGCCCTGCCTTACTGGATGCGCTGAACAGCCGTAAAGGTTACGACGTGCACGTGGTCGGTGAACAGGCCACCGTTGAGCCTGTCAGTAATGTGAATGCCGTGAACAGCGCCGGTCAGGAGGCAATCAACCTGATCGCTGAAGTCGATCTGGTGACCACCGCCGTCGGTCCGACCGTGCTGGAAAAAATCGCGCCGAACGTCGCTAAAGGTCTGGTGCTGCGTCATCAGCAAGGCAACGAAAAGCCGCTGAACATTATCGCCTGCGAAAACATGGTGCGCGGTACCAGCCAGTTTAAACAGCACGTATTCAACGCCCTGCCGGAAGATGAAAAAGCCTGGGTTGAAGCGCACGTCGGTTTTGTCGATTCCGCCGTAGACCGCATCGTTCCCCCTGCGGCAGCGGGCACCACCGATCCGCTGGAAGTCACCGTTGAAACCTTCAGCGAATGGATTGTGGATAAAACCCAGTTCAAAGGAGAATTGCCGGAAATCGCAGGCATGGAACTGACGGATAACCTGATGGCGTTTGTTGAACGTAAACTGTTCACCCTCAACACCGGTCATGCCATCACCGCCTATCTCGGCCAGCAGGCAGGCCACGCGACAATTCGTGATGCGATCCTCGACGAGAAAGTGCGTCTGGTGGTTCGCGGTGCCATGGAAGAAAGCGGGGAAGTGCTGATCCGCCGTTACGGTTTTGACCCGGAAAAACATTTCGCTTACATCGAAAAAATCCTGACCCGTTTCGAAAACCCGTACCTGCATGACGATGTTGAGCGCGTTGGCCGTCAGCCACTGCGTAAACTGAGTGCGGGTGATCGTCTGATCAAACCCTTGCTGGGCACGCAGGAATATCGCCTGCCGAACGACAATCTGGTGAGAGGGATTGCGGCCGCGATGCATTATCGCAGCGAGCAAGATCCGCAAGCTAAAGAACTGGTAGAATTGCTGGAGAAAGTCGGGCCAAAAGCCGCCCTTGCCCAGATTTCAGGTCTGCCAGAAGATGGCGAAGTTGTGGCGAAAGCCGTCGCTCTCTACGAATCGATGCACTGATACTGCGTTTATTTTGATTTCGCCAACACCAGGCAAAGAAAGCCCTGTCGGGCGGGATGTTTCTGCCCGACATGCGCGCATCATGGATGACGCCAGGGGCGCTGTCAGCATCGGCTCTTTAATGCAAGTAAGCCCTATGGAAAAAGCTCAGGCGTTTGAAAACCGTGTACTTGAAAAGCTTAATGCGGGTAAAACCGTGCGCAGCTTTTTAATGACCGCTGTGGAGTTACTGGCCGAAGCGCTGGATATTCTGGTGGTGCAGGTTTTCCGTAAAGATGATTATGCGGTGAAATATGCAGTCGAACCGTTACTGACCGGCACCGGACCGCTCGGTGATTTGTCTGTACGTCTCAAACTGATTTATGCGCTGGGCGTGATCAGCCGTCATGAATACGAAGATGCAGAATTACTGATGGCGCTGCGTGAAGAGCTGAATTACGACGGCGAAGAGTATCGTTTTACCGATGATGAAATTCTCGGCCCGTTCGGTGAATTGCATTGCGTGACAGAACTGCCGCCAGCGCCCACTTTCCTGAAACCGGGCGAAGCCGACGAGTCGCTGATCGCCATGCAACGTCAGCGCTATCAACAAATCGTCCGCTCCACCATGGTCCTTTCCGTGACAGGGCTGATCGCCCATATCAGTAATCAGCAGCCTTCCAGGCTTTCTCCGGTGCAAAAATAAATCCCCGTCATACTTCGAGCCACAGATGCGTTGGCTGCGTTCAGTCACCCGAATCACTTACATGAGTAAGCTCATCGGGACTCCATCACTTGCCGCCTTCCTGCAACCCGAACTATTTTGGGGATTTGTTTTAGTTAAGCGCATGGCGCACTTCGCCGACCAGCAACCACAGCGCGGTTAATGCCATCATGCCGCCCATGATTGTGTTAAACATTTTCAGCTTCCATTCCACACGTAGCGCCTGACGTAATCTGTCACCCATCACGACCCACACCAGAATGCAGGGCAGATTGATCAGCGCGAAGCCGATACAAATCAGCAGCGTGTGATGCAGCATGTTGCCATCCGGCGGGGTAAACAGAATCGCCACGTTGGTCGCCATCAGCCACGCTTTCGGGTTCACTGCCTGAAATAACGCGCCATTAATCATGTTCATCGGTTGCTGTTTTGCGCCTTCTTTCGGCGAGCCGGAACGGTAAATTTTCCACGACAGCCAGAACAGATACGCACAGCCCACTGCCGCCATTGGCAGACGCACAACAGTCATCCAGCTCAGCAGAATCGCCAGCATGGAGGTCATCAGCGCACACTGCACCACGCAGCCCAGCGTAATTCCCAGCATCATCGGCACGCTGCGGCGTAGCCCGAAATTCACCCCGGAAGCCGCCAGCAACAGATTGTTCGGGCCGGGTGTAATTGACATCACGGTGACGTAACTGACAAAAGCGGTATCGATCATTTTGTTTTCCTGCATCCCCTGTTTTCCAGATAACCAGAGTAAACACTGCACAGGAAAGGTAACAGAACCAGAAATACGCTATTGTTATGGTTACAGATAGCATAACTAAAAACTGTACCCATGACTTTTCACGGAACTGACACCATGACTGATACAGCGGATTTCAGCGACACGCGATATAACCAACTGGCGGAACAACTGGCGGACGCTATCCGCCGTGGCACACTCGCACCGGGCAGTCGTTTGCCGTCCGTGCGACGCAGCGCACAAACCTGGTCAGTCAGTATCAACACCGTGGTAGCTGCTTACCGGCGGCTGGAAGATCGCGGCTTTATCGAGGCACGTCCGCAGTCCGGTTTTTATGTGCGTGCCGCGTTGCCCGCGCTGGACCATCAGCCGCAGGAACAGCCGCAGACGCCAGCGGCAGAACCGGCAGATGAAGTGCTGGATCTGATCGACAAAGTGTTCGCCTCGCAAATTGACCCCACCTACACCAACTTATCGCTGGCCTGTCCGCAGTCGAACGATTTTTACCCGACCGGAAAACTGGGGCGGATTATGTCGTCACTGCTGCGTCGTCAGCCCAATCTGATCGGGCAATACGCGCTGCCGCCGGGCAGCCCGGCGTTACGCCAGCAAATTGCGCGCCGTGCACTGACGCTCGGCATGATTTTAGAGCCTGCGGATATCACGATTACGCACGGTTGTATGGAGGCGTTACAGCTGGCATTGCGCGTTACCACCAAACCCGGCGACAGTATCGGGCTGGAAACGCCGACCTATTTTTATCTGCTGCCGATGCTGGCGAGTCTCGGACTGAAAGCAGTGGAAATCCCCACCGATCCGCAAACCGGCCTGTCGCTGGATGTGCTGGAAATGCTGCTGACCGAGAAACGGCTGAATGCAGTGATCGCCATGCCGACGGCGCAAAATCCGCTGGGCTTTACCATGCCGCTGGCGGCGAAAAAACGGCTGGCGCGGCTGATGAACGATCACCAGGTCCCCCTGATTGAAGACGGGCTTTACGCAGAAATTCAGTTTGGCGCGACGCTGTCTCCGGCGGTAAAAGCCTTTGACCGGGACGGCTGGATCCTGTTTTGCACCAGCTTTACCAAAACGCTGGCACCTGATTTTCGCATCGGCTGGGTGGACGGCGGACGCTTTGCCGATAAGCTGCATAAACTGAAAGCGGTATCGTCAATGGCAGAGTCCGCCTTGCTTTCCCAAACGCTGACGTTGTTTCTGGAATCGGGCGGTTACGATCATCATCTGCGGGTTTTACGCAAACGCTACGCGTCGCAGGTGGAACAGGCGCGCGCGTTGATCGCCCGTTACTTCCCGCAGGGCACCCGCGCCACGCAACCGGCAGGCGGCTTTGTTATCTGGGTGGATTTCCCGCCGGGCGTCGATTGCGTCACGCTGTTCCGCCAGTTACTGAAAGATAAAATCTGCATGACGCCGGGACAACTGTATTCACCGAGCGGTCGCTACGCCAATGGCCTGCGTTTATCGTGCTGTTATGTTTTCGATACCCGCTATATTTCGGCGATGATCCGCATTGGCGAGCGGGCGTGTGAGATGTGTGGTTTGCCGCCGGGGCTGGCAGAAACGCAGGAGCAAGCTGAAGAATCGCACACTTCCTGATACACTGACGTTTATTATTCCCAATTTACAGTCGTGCCCGCTGCGGCATGAACGGATCTGAAACCATGAAAGAAGTCGAAAAAGCCGAGATTAAACGCCTCAGCGACATGCTGGATGCACTTAATCACAAAGATGCGACCGTGATTCAGGCAGGTAATGCTGAGTTAATCGCCAAGCACGAAGAAGAGAAAGAAAAACTGGCTGCCGAGATCGCGCGTTTGAAAGAAGTGCGTGAGAAAAAACTCAGCACCGAAGCGCAGAAGCTGGAAAAGCTGTTCAGCCGTGAAATCACCAAGAAAGAACAGGCTGATATGGGCACGCTGAAGAAAACCGTTCGCGGTATCGTGGTGGTTCACCCGATGACTGCGCTGGGCCGCGAAATGGGCCTGAAAGCGGTGACCGGTTTCGCTAAGAAAGAATTCTGAACTAACACGCCCTCCCCTACGAAGGGGAGGGTTGGGGTGGGGTATTAAAGCAGAATCAAAGAGTTGAAGTGTGCTTTGACTCGGGTTTTGTCTTTATAACCCCCTCCCAGCCTCCCCCTTCGCAGGGGGAGGAGCAAAGAAAAACCCCTCCAGCCATACCCGTTCTGTTTCTTACTTCCCAAACAATCTCCGCCCAAAATCCTCGATCTTGCGATTTACCAGCCGCATCTGCATGGTTTTACTCCAGCTCGCTGAAATCCCTGCAGCAGACATCAGACGGCGATACTGTTCCTCATCAAACGGCATGTTGAAGGCGATAGAAATCGCTTCTGCGACGGACACCTCACTGTTGCGCGTCAGCAGTTCCAGCGGCCGGTCGCCACTGACATTCCCCGTACTGACCACCCGATATAACCAGCCGCAGCGGCCGCTTTGTTGTAACAGCGGCGACAGGTTTTTGCAGTCGAGAAAATGGTTCAGTTTGTAGCAGGGCGCACGGGGTTGCGTGACCTGAATCAGCGCGTCGCCCCAGCGGAAAATATCACCGATATACACGTTATCTTCGGTCATGCCGAGTGTCGAAAGGTTTTCCCCAAACGCAGGCGGATGAAAACGGTCCTCTTCTTCGGGAAACTGCTGGCGCAACCAGGCGTAATGCTCGCGGGGAAAATGACACAGCGCGCGGTCAGCGCCACCGTGATAAGACTTCTCGGCCTGCTGATCGTTCTCCAGCCCGAGAGGCGTCAGAGCGACAGCGCCATCAACCTGACGTTTGGCAATCGCACTGGGTGAAAAGTCGGGATAATGTTCGATGGTACCGATGTACACGTCGGGATAATGCATAAGCTCTCCGCTGCTGAAATGTCACTCGCTCAAGCATAACCTGCATTCGGCAGCGGGAGTAGAAGGAATACCTGCGCACATGCGGGGTGCGCAGGTTCATCAGTCAGAACGTTTCCCAGTTATCCTGACTGGTTTTGCCTTGAACTGGCAGCGGCAGGGCCGGACGGCGCAGCGCGGCGGATGCCGGTGCGGCCAGCATATCGCCGTTATCGGCCAGGCGGAATACCGAGACTGCCTGCGTCAGCGTCGCGGCCTGATCTTCGAGTGAATCGGCGGCAGCGGATGACTGCTCAACCAGCGCGGCGTTCTGCTGTGTCGTGCTGTCCATTTCGACAATCGCCTGCGAAATCTGGCTGATACCACGGCTTTGCTCGTCAGAAGCAGAGGCGATTTCACCCATGATATCGCGCACATGCGAGACGGATTTCACGATGTCCTGCATGGTACGTCCGGTATTTTCCACCAGCTTCGCGCCGGTGTTAACACGTTCAACCGACTCGGCAATCAGCCCTTCGATCTCTTTCGCTGCCTGCGCACTGCGCTGTGCCAGTATGCGGACTTCCGAGGCGACGACTGAGAATCCGCGGCCCTGTTCACCGGCACGCGCGGCTTCAACCGCAGCGTTCAGCGCCAGGATATTGGTCTGGAACGCGATGCTGTTGATGACGGACGTAATTTCGGCGATACGTTTTGAGCTGCCGGAAATCTGCTGCATGGTGTCGACCACTTCGCCGACTTGTTTGCCGCCGAGCGTTGCGGTGCCCGAAGCCTCGCTGGCCAGTTTGCTGGCGTGATGGGCGTTATCGGCGTTCTGTTTCACCGTCGCGCTCAGTTCTTCCATGCTGGCGGCGGTTTCTTCAACCGCGGCGGCCTGCTGTTCGGTGCGTGAGGAAAGATCGGTATTCCCGGCGGCGATTTCAGCCGCCGCGTGAGAAACCTGTGAAACGCCGGAGCGGATTTCATAAATCATCGTACTGAGATTCTGGCTCATCGCGGACACCGCGTTCATCAGCATACCCAGCTCATCGCGACGTGTGGTTGGATGCGCGACAGTCAGATCGCCCCGCGCAATCGCCTCCGCCGTTTTCAGCGTATCGCGCAGCGGCTGGGCAATCTGGCGGGTGATTCGCCATGCAATGATAATCCCCACCAGCATTACGATCAGCGTAATCACCATCATGATCATCTGCGCATTACTGATGTCTTTATGCGTGTTATCCAGTTCATTTTTGAATATTTTTGCGACCAGTGTGTTCATCTCAGCGGCTTTTACTGTCAGCAGCTGCGAGTTCTTTTGTTCATCTTCGTAAGCCGGCATGTAGGCCATAACGTGATCTTTATAGGTCGCCAGCGCACTCATCAGCGGGGCGAGTGTGGCCTGCTGATCCGGCAACAGTAATGCGTTCAGCTTTTTAGCATTGGCCTGCGTATCATCAATTGACTTTAACAGCCTGGCTTCCGATTCCTTGTTGATGTTGAGCAACAGGCCGCGCACGTCATAACGCACGTTGATCAGTTTTTGAATGACTTCGGCCAGTGAAAGACGAATGGAAGGATCGGCATCTTCCACACGCAGCTGATCTTGTAAACGTTTCACAACGGCTTCGGTTTCGGAAAGATTCCAGCTGGCGCGTACCGCATCTTTGCGGTCGACGGCTTCTTTAAATGCGGCTTGTGCCTGCTGATATTCATGAATTTTTACCGGCACCTGCTCCAGTTCTGCCTGCCCAGCGGCATCCCATTTCAGCTTGTCTTTCGACTGCTCAATCAGTTGCGACAGCGCGTCTATGTTGTCCTGATTTTGTTTGAGATATGCCGGATTGTAATTGAGCTGATAAAGCGTACGGCTGAGACGGGCATCATTGAGTAATGCGTTCATCTGATTACTGAAATCGACTTTTTCCGCACGCTGACTGATGTCGTTAAATTTAATCATTCCCGCAGTGGTAATGACGGCCGCGATCAAAAGCACCAGCCCGAAACCCAGACCCAGTTTGGTGCCGACCTTGAGATTGTTCATCCACTGCGAAAGACCCGATCCGTTACTCATAATCATTCTCCGTCAAACATCCCTTTTAAATAGACATGCGGTTTTGTGACGCCTTTGTGAACAATCTATCGGTAGGTTGTTTAATAAACTTTATAGGATCTGTGGCGTATTTTTGATTAATGCGAGCGGGGTCTAATAATGGTGGGAAACGGAAGAATAATTCGCTGTAAAACAGTGATCATGCATACAAATTCAGGACATAAAAAAGGCGGGTCACTGACCCGCCATTGGCGAAAACATCATCATGCCCGCGAAGGGCGGCAGTGCGAAATTACTTCGCTTCAGCCAGACGTTTTGCTGCTTCGTCCCAGTTTACAACAGCCCAGAAGGCTTTGATGTAATCAGGGCGTTTGTTCTGATATTTCAGGTAGTAAGCGTGTTCCCACACGTCCAGGCCCAGCAGCGGGTAACCGGAAGCGCCGGAAATGGCTTCGCCCATCAGCGGGCTGTCCTGGTTAGCAGTAGAAACAACCGCCAGTTTGCCGTCTTTCAGCACCAGCCATGCCCAGCCTGAACCGAAACGAGTGGTCGCTGCTTTCTCAAAAGTTTCTTTGAAAGCGTCAACGCTGCCGAAATCGCGTTCGATCGCAGATTTCAGTTCGCCCTGCAGGGTGGTGCCGGTTTTCAGGCCTTTCCAGAACAGGCTGTGGTTAGCGTGGCCGCCTGCGTTGTTACGCAGTGCAACTTTCTTGTCTGCAGGAACCTGATCCAGTTTGGTGATCAGTTCTTCAACCGGCAGTGCAGCCAGTTCCGGCAAGCTTTCCAGCGCAGCGTTAGCGTTGTTCACGTAAGCCTGGTGATGTTTAGTGTGATGGATTTCCATCGTTTCTTTGTCGAAATGCGGTTCGAGTGCGTCGTATGCGTAAGGCAGTGATGGCAGTGAATAACTCATGTTCATCGTCTCCATAGTGTAGGGCGGCACCGTCATTGTGAGCACCGCGTAATCAGTCGGATCATTATAGTTAATTAAATGATATTGAAAATGATTATCTATGCTCCATGCTTTGTGCGGGTACTCGTAAGCGCCTGTTATACGGGGCTTAGAACCAGATAACCGCAAACAATCCTAAATTGTCTAAAGGCACGCGGTGCTTAGAGAGAGTTAACGTAACCGCTGCGGATGCGTATACACCGTTGCCCGTCCCGGTTTACTGAAACCGACCAGCGTCAGATTGCATTTTTCGGCAACGTCGACTGCGAGCGTGGTGGCGGCGGAGACGGCAAACAGGATTTCGATGCCGCACATCGCGGCTTTCTGCACCATTTCATAGCTGGCGCGGCTTGATACCAGCGCGGCGCCGGATATCCAGTCGTTTTGTCTGGCACGCATACCGAGCATTTTATCGAGCGCCACATGACGGCCCACATCTTCGCAGCCACCCAGTAATTCACCTTCCGGCGTGATCCACGCGGCGGCGTGGGTACAGCCGGTGAGCTGGCCGATTTCCTGCACGGATTTCAGCTGGTGCAGCGCGTTGTCCAGATTTGCCAGATCAAAGGTTTGGCTGAACGGCAGCGGCGCGAGCGGGCGGAATAAATCGCCTAACTGTTCGATGCCGCAGACGCCGCACCCGGTGCGGCCTGCCATGGCGCGGCGGCGTTCTTTCAGCCCGGCGAAACGGCGGCTCGATAATTCGATGTTAACCTCAATCCCGTTACAGTTTGGTGTCACCTCCATCCCGTAAATATCACTGACCGATTCAATAATCCCTTCTGACAGCGAAAAGCCCAGCGCAAAGGCGTGCAGATCTTTCGGTGAAGCCATCATGACCACATGCGAAATGCCGTTATAAACCAGCGCAACGGGCACTTCCTGAGCAATCCAGTCATCTTCCGGCTCATTGAGATGTGCGCGCTGCATCACCGTTTTTTGGCTGGCTCCGATGATCTGAGTCACTTTTTTGTCATCTTTTTCGCCCAGTTCGTTTACTTGATGGACATCCATTAGCAATAACCTTATAAACATTCCGGCTACATAAGCCGTACAAAAATTATGGGTACTTGGCTTTAATTTTAACGCTTCCGCATCAGCTGCGGAAAGCGCCAATTTGAAAAGCAATGTGTTAACAGATGATGGGAAGGAGTCTTTCATGCAAGTCAGCAGAAGACAATTATTCAAAATATGTGCGGGTGGTATGGCCGGCACCACGGCGGCATTATTAGGATTTACTCCTACCATGGCGCTGGCGGAAACCCGCCAATACAAACTGCTTCGCTCCCGTGAAACCCGCAACAACTGCACTTACTGTTCCGTAGGTTGCGGAATACTGATTTACAGCCAGGGCGATGGAGCGAAAAACGTCACTGAAAATATCTTCCACGTAGAGGGTGACGCCGATCATCCGGTCAGTCGTGGCTCGTTGTGCCCGAAAGGCGCAGGCGTGCTGGATTACATCCACAGCGAAGGCCGTCTCAGATATCCGGAATACCGCGCTCCCGGTGCCGATAAATGGCAGCGCATCACGTGGGACGAGGCGATTTCCCGTATCGCCCGCCTGATGAAAGATGACCGCGACGCCAATTTCGTCGAGAAAAATGAAAACAACGTGACGGTCAACCGCTGGCTGACCACCGGCATGCTGTGTTCTTCTGCGGCCAGTAATGAAACCGGTCTGCTGGATCAGAAATTCACCCGCGCACTGGGTATGGTGGCGATCGACTGTCAGGCCCGTCTGTGTCATGGCCCGACCGTGGCGGCATTAGCGCCAACCTTTGGTCGCGGTGCGATGACGAACAACTGGGTCGACATCAAAAACGCCAATGTGATTTTAATTATGGGCGGAAATGCGGCAGAAGCGCATCCGGTCGGATTCAAATGGGTGATTGAGGCCAAAACCAAAAATAACGCTAAAGTCATCGTCGTCGATCCGCGTTTTAACCGCAGTGCTGCGGTGGCCGATATCTACGCGCCGATTCGCGCTGGTTCTGACACGGCCTTCCTGCTCGGCATGATCAATTATCTGATCACCCACAATAAAATTCAGACCGAATACGTCCTGGAATACACCAATGCCAGCCTGCTGGTACGTGAAGATTATGAATTCAACGACGGTCTTTTCAGCGGTTTTAACGCGGCGAAAAAATCCTATAACAAAGAAAGCTGGCACTATCAGCTGGATGAAAAAGGCTTCGCGAAACAGGATAAAACGTTGCAGGACCCGCGCTGTGTCTGGAACTTGCTGAAAGAGCATGTTTCCCGTTACACGCCGGAACTGGTGGAACGTCTGTGCGGTACCTCGAAAGAAGATTTCCTGCTGATCAGCTCCATTCTGGCGGAAACCTGCGCGCGCGATAAAACCTCGACCATTTTGTATGCGCTGGGCTGGACGCACCATACCGGCGGCGCACAAACCATCCGCTGTGCGGCGATGATCCAGTTGCTGCTTGGTAACATTGGTATGCCGGGCGGCGGCGTGAATGCCCTGCGTGGTCACTCCAATATTCAGGGCTATACCGACCTCGGTTTGCTGTCGCTGAACCTGCCGGGTTACATGCCTTTGCCGTCGGAAAAACAGACTAATTTCACTGATTATCTGCATCAGATTACGCCCGCACCGCTGGTGGACGGACAGGTCAATTTCTGGAAAAACACGCCGAACTTTTTCGTCAGTATGATGAAAAGCTTCTGGGGCGATCACGCCACGGCGGAAAATGACTGGGGCTTTGACTGGCTGCCGAAATGGGACAAAAGCTACGACGTGCTGCAACAGGCCGAGCTGATGACCGAAGGCAAGCTGAACGGGTATATCGTGCAGGGCTTCAACCCGCTGGCGGCCTTCCCGGACAAAAACAAATCCTCGCGTGCACTCTCGAAACTCAAATATATGGTGGTGATCGACCCGCTGGTGACTGAGTCCTCAAACTTCTGGCAAAACCACGGCGCGATGAATGACGTGCAGACCGCCGATATACAGACCGAGGTGTTCCGTCTGCCGTCTTCCTGTTTTGCAGAAGAAAACGGTTCGATTGTGAACTCCGGCCGCTGGCTGCAATGGCACTTCCAGGCCTCTGAGCCACCGGGTGAAGCGCTGCACGACGGCAAAATTATCGCCCGTCTGTTCATGAAACTGCGTGAGCTGTACCAGAAAGAGGGCGGTGCCAATCCGCTGCCGGTAATGAATATGGCGTGGGATTATCAGGATCCGCTCGACCCGCTGCCGGAAGAAATCGCCCGCGAAGCCAACGGCAAAGCGCTGGCTGATATTCATGATGACCAGGGCAATCTGCTGGCGAAAAAAGGCCAGCAACTTTCGACGTTTGCCCATCTGAAAAATGACGGCAGCACCGCCAGTTTCTGCTGGATTTACACGGGAAGCTGGACGGAAGCCGGTAACCAGATGGCGCGCCGCGATAACGCCGATCCTTCCGGTCTGGGCTGTACGTCCGGCTGGGCGTGGTGCTGGCCGCTCAACCGCCGCATTCTGTATAACCGTGCGTCCGCTGATCCGCAGGGCCAGCCGTGGGATCCGAAACGCGAAATCATCCGCTGGGATGGCGCGAAGTGGATTGGTTTTGATGTCCCGGATTACAGCACCGCCGCGCCGGGGTCCGGTGTCGGGCCGTTCATCATGCAACAGGAAGGCGTCGGCCGTTTATTCGCCACTGACAAAATGGCCGACGGCCCGTTCCCTGAGCATTACGAACCGATCGAATCGCCGATTGGCACTAACCCGTTGCATCCGGCGGTGATTTCCAATCCGGTCGCGCGCATTTTTGCCAGCGATTTGCCGAATATGGGCACCGCCAAAGACTTCCCGTATGTGGCGACCACCTATTCGATCACCGAATTGTTCCGCCACTGGACCAAACACGCGTTGCTGAACGCCATTGCGCAGCCAGAACAGTTTATCGAGATCGGCGAAGGTCTGGCCGCCTCGAAGGGTATTGCGCAGGGCGATGAAGTGAAAGTGTCTTCGAAGCGCGGATTCATCGTGGCGAAAGCCGTGGTGACCAAACGCATCCGGCCACTGACCATCGACGGTAAGCACGTTGATACCATTGGCATCCCTTGCCACTGGGGCTTTGAAGGCGCGACGCGTAAAGGTTATTTAGCCAACACGCTGACGCCGTCAGTCGGTGACGCTAACTCGCAAACGCCGGAGTTTAAGGCGTTCCTGGTTAACGTGGAAAAGGTCTAACGGAGGCGAATTATGGCAATGCAATCACAGGACATACTTCGTAAGTCCGCAACCAACGGGTTCACGCCAGCGCCGCGTGCCCGTGATTATCAGCAGGAAGTGGCGAAACTCATCGATGTCACCACCTGCATCGGCTGTAAAGGCTGTCAGGTCGCCTGTTCCGAATGGAACGACCTGCGCGATGACGTCGGGTTTAATACCGGCGTTTACGATAACCCGATGGATCTCAGTGCGAAATCCTGGACGGTGATGCGTTTCTCCGAAGTGGAACAAAACGGCAAGCTGGAATGGCTGATCCGCAAAGATGGCTGCATGCACTGCGCCGATCCGGGCTGCCTGAAAGCCTGTCCGGCGGAAGGCGCGATTTTGCAGTACGCCAACGGCATCGTCGATTTTCAGTCAGAACATTGCATCGGCTGCGGTTACTGCATCGCCGGTTGCCCGTTCAACATTCCGCGCATCAACAAACAGGATAACCGTGCCTACAAATGCACGCTGTGCGTTGACCGTGTGAGCGTCGGCCAGGAACCGGCCTGTGTGAAAACCTGCCCGACAGGTGCGATTCATTTTGGCACTAAAACCGCGATGCAGGATTTGGCTGCAGAACGCGTCAGCGAGCTGAAAGGCCGCGGGTTTGAACATGCCGGTTTATACGATCCGCAGGGCGTTGGCGGCACGCACGTGATGTACGTGCTGCATCACGCCGACAATCCTGAGCTGTATCACGGCCTGCCAAAAGATCCGGCCATCAGCGCGGCGGTTACCTTGTGGAAAGGTGTCTGGAAACCGCTGGCCGCCGTCGGCTTT
Source organism: Rahnella sp. 2050 (assembly GCF_040544515.1). Classification (NCBI taxonomy): domain Bacteria; kingdom Pseudomonadati; phylum Pseudomonadota; class Gammaproteobacteria; order Enterobacterales; family Yersiniaceae; genus Rahnella; species Rahnella sp. 2050. Next base: position 98,294 of record NZ_JBEPKE010000004.1, read on the forward strand.
GCAGTGACCTTCGCCGCGGCGGCATTCCACTTCCTCGGCGTGGGGCCGAATTACGTGAAAGAGGAAGAGCATACGGAAGGGGAAGATAAACATGACGATGAGGAGAAACGACCATGAAAAAAGAGAAGTTAATCCAGCGCTATAACCTGGTGGAACGTCTCAATCACTGGATCGTGGCGTTTTGTTTTGTGACGCTCGCGCTCAGCGGCATCGGCTTCTTTTTCCCGTCGTTTAACTGGCTGATGAACGTTTACGGCACCCCGCAACTGGCGCGTATCCTGCACCCGTTTTTCGGCGTGGTGATGTTCGTCTCTTTCCTCGGTATGTTCTTCCGCTACTGGAAGCACAACCTGCCGGAAAAAGATGACATTGTGTGGGCGAAAAATATCGGCAAAGTGCTGACCAATCATGAAGTCGGCGACACAGGCCGCTATAACTTCGGCCAGAAATGCGTGTTCTGGGCGGCGATCAGTTGCCTTGTGCTGCTGATGGCGAGCGGCGTCATGATCTGGCGTCCGTGGTTTGCTGGTTACTTCCCGATCCCGCTGATCCGTCTGGCGCTGCTGGTGCATTCACTGGCCGGTATTGGCCTGATTCTGGTGATCATCATGCACGTCTACGCGGCGACCTGGGCGAAAGGGTCGATTTCGGCCATGACCGGCGGCAAAGTGCCCGCGTCATGGGCGAAGTATCACCATCCGCGCTGGTATCGTCAGGTGCGTGCTGAAGAGCTGAAAAAAGAACAAGATAAGAGGAAAGCCGGATGAGCATCCAGATTGTTCAACAGGACGAACTGACAGACGATAAAACCACGGCGGGGAACATCCCGCCGGTACTGTTCGCCAACCTGAAAACACGGTATCAGCGCCGCGCCGATCGTCTGCGCGCGCTGGCTGAAAACAGCCCGCTCGACGGATATCTGAACTTTGCTGCGGCGATTTGCGACGCCCAGCAGCGCGTGCTGAAAGAGTTTCCGCTCAGTATCGACCTGAGTGGCGAATTAGAAAAAGCGGCCGGTAAACCGCCACTCGACTGCCGTCTGTTTCCGCGCACGCCGCACTGGCTGACCTTGCTGGATGCGCTGATCCTGGTGCTCAAACATGGCGCATCAGAGCCGGTGTCCGGCGTACTTGAGCGCCTCGAACATTCCCCGAGCCTGCAGCGGGAAATGATGGCGACGCAGTTGCTGAATCAGGATTTCAAACACGTTCCGGCCGATGAAGCCCCGTTTATCTGGGCCGCATTGTCGCTGTACTGGGTGCAGATGGCGGCGCAGTTGCGGGGTGTCGGGCGGGCGGATTATGGCGAAAATCGTCAGTTCTGCCCGGTATGCGGCAGCGTGCCGGTTTCTGCGGTGATCGCGTTTGGCGCCCACAGCGGCCTGCGCTATCTGCACTGCAATCTGTGTGAAAGCCAGTGGCATGTGGTGCGCGCCAAATGTAGCAACTGTGATGAAATGGAGCATCTGAACCTTTGGTCTATCGACGATGAGCAGGCGACGGTGAAAGCCGAAGCCTGTGACGATTGCGGCGCTTACCTGAAAGTGATTTATCAGGATAAAGATCCGCAGGCAGACGCCGTGGCGGACGACCTCGCCACGCTGCTGCTCGATGACCGGATGGAAGATAAAGGTTTTTCCGGCAGCGGTATCAACCCGTTCCTGTTTCCCGCCGGGTAACCTGTAAATCTGGCAGCCGTGACTGGTAAACCCCGGCATGGCTGCTAGCTTTAAAAGAGGTTCCGGCGAAAACGAGGAGGGTCTGATGAAGTTGATCGGTAGCTATACCAGCCCGTATGTGCGCAAGATTTCGGTGATGTTGCTGGAAAAGGGCATCCCGTTTGATTTCATTAATGACACCCCCCACGAACCTGGCTGCAAAATCACGCAGTACAATCCTCTCGGAAAAGTCCCCGCGCTGGTCGCCGATGATGGCGAAATTTTCTATGATTCCCCGATCATTGTGCAGTTCATCGAACTGATGAATGTCGCGCCCACGCTGTTGCCGTGGCAGCCGCTGGAAGCGTTACGCGTGAAGCAAATTGAAGCGCTGGCCGACGGCGTCACTGATGCTGCCGTGGCGCTGGTGCTGGAAGGCCGCCGCGATGCCGATAAACGTAACGAAGCCTGGGTTTTGCGCCAGCGGGAAAAACTGCTGCGCGGGCTGGATGCGCTGGAAAAGCATGCGGCAAACCGTACATTGCTCAATTCTGAAAGCCTCAACGTGGCCGATATTGCCGTCGCCTGTTGTCTGGGCTATCTCAACTTCCGGCGTATTGCGCCGGGCTGGTGTGTCGAGCATCCCGAACTGGTAAAACTGGTTGAACGCCTGTTTCAGCGCGAGAGTTTTGCGCGCACCACACCCCCCGGAAGTGGTAACGCCAGCTTTGCAGCGAAAAAGGTGTGAGGCCGCTCGAAGACTTCTCTTTACAATCTGCCGGTGAGATTTTTAAAGCCTAAGCTTTGTGCAGCGCTCTGCTAATCCCTGTTGCATAAAGGAGTTCCATCATGGCCTATGATAAAAATCCTCATGCCGTCAAACCGGAAGAATACGGTTTCCCGCTGAAACTCAAAAAACAATACGACAACTTTATTGGCGGTGAATGGGTCGCGCCGGTAAAAAAAGAGTATTACGACAACCTGACGCCGGTTACCGGCGAAGTGCTGTGTAAAGTAGCCAGTTCCAGCACCGATGACGTCGATCTGGCGCTGGATGCCGCCCATCAAGCCAAAGACGCATGGGGAAAAATGCCGGTGCAGCAGCGTGCAAACTTACTGCTGAAAGTCGCCGATCGCATGGAACAAAATCTTGAACTGCTGGCAAATGCCGAAACCTGGGATAACGGCAAACCGATCCGCGAAACCAGTGGTGCAGACGTGCCGTTAGCCATCGACCATTTCCGTTATTTCGCCTCCTGCGTACGCGCACAGGAAGGCGGGATCAGCGAAATCGACAGCGAAACCGTGGCCTATCATTTCCACGAACCGCTGGGCGTGGTGGCACAAATTATCCCGTGGAATTTCCCGCTGCTGATGGCGTGCTGGAAAATGGCACCGGCGCTGGCGGCAGGTAACTGCATCGTACTCAAACCGGCCAAACTGACGCCGCTGTCGGTTCTGTTGCTGATGGAACTGGTGCAGGACATTCTGCCTGCTGGCGTCATTAACGTGGTCAACGGCGCGGGCGGGGAAATCGGCGAATATCTGGCGACCTCCAAACGTATCGCCAAAGTCGCTTTCACCGGTTCGACGGAAGTCGGCCAGCGGATCGCCGGCTATGCTGCACAAAACCTGATCCCGGCTACGCTGGAACTGGGCGGTAAATCGCCGAATATTTTCTTCGCCGACGTGATGGATAAAGAGGACGAATTCTTCGACAAAGCGCTGGAAGGGTTCGCGCTGTTTGCCTTCAATCAGGGCGAAGTCTGTACCTGTCCGAGCCGTGCGCTGGTGCAGGAGTCCATCTACGAACGCTTTATGGAACGGGCAATCAAACGCGTGGAAGCGATCAAAACCGGTAACCCGCTGGATATGGAAACCCAGATGGGCGCGCAGGTGTCTGCCGGACAGATGAAAACCATTCTGGATTACATCGAAATCGGTAAAAATGAGGGCGCGGAAGTCCTGACCGGCGGTGCGAAGAAAAAACTTGAAGGTTCACTGAACGAGGGTTATTACCTGCAACCGACCATCTTGCTGGGTAAAAACAACATGCGCGTCTTCCAGGAAGAAATTTTCGGACCGGTGCTGGCGGTAACGACATTCAAAGATATGGATGAGGCGCTGCAAATCGCCAACGATACGGCTTACGGGCTGGGGGCGGGTGTCTGGAGCCGTGACGGCAACGTGGCGTATCATATGGGGCGCAACATTCAGGCTGGCCGTGTCTGGACCAACTGCTATCACGCCTATCCGGCACATGCGGCATTCGGCGGTTACAAACAATCCGGTATCGGGCGCGAAACCCATAAGATGATGCTGGATCACTATCAGCAAACGAAATGTTTACTGGTGAGTTATTCGAGTAAACCGATGGGGCTTTTCTGATTCTGAGTTGCCATTAATACCCCACCCCAGCCCTCCCCTTCGCAGGGGAGGGAGCAGGTCGGCGTTTTTACTCCTCCCCCTGCGAAGGGGGAGGCGGGGAGGGGGTTTTGCAGGCGACTCAGATCGAAATCACACCACGCTGTTCGGCGGCAGCACCACCTGACGGCTGCGCAGGAAAACCACCACCAGCGCCAGCCAGGCGAGGCCGCTGATCAGGTTGAACATGTTAAACATCCCCGCACCGCCTTCGACATAAGCCACTTTTGCCAGCTCAATCCCAACCGTGAAAATCATCATGCTGATAACGCCCATGGCGGCGGAGACAGTCCCTTTGCTCATGTCGCTGGAGAACAGCGTCAGGCGGTACAAACCGGCATTCGCCACACCAATTCCGAACGCATACAGGCTCAGACCGGCGGTCATCCACAGATAGGCATGCGCAGAAAACATCGTAGCCACCGCAGCGATCAGCAAACCGACCACCATCGGGCCTGCGCCCAGTTTAATCAGATATTCGACGGTACGTTTGCCCGTCAGGCGCGCCAGCGTAACGTTACCGATAATCAGTGCGCCGAAAATCGGCACCTGTAACAGGCCATAATCGTAAGCGGCTAAGCCTTCGCCGCTGATTAAAATCACCGGCGACTGTGCAATCCATGTCAGCAACGGCAGGCTGGCAAAACCAATCGCCAGCGCGCCGCATACGAACTGACGGTTCTTCAGCACGTGCTTGTAATCGCGCAGCAGGCTTGGCATCGAGAACGGTTCGCCAAGGCGGGAAGCTGTTTCCGGCATCGATTTCCACAGTCCCCACAGCGCGATAGCGGCGAGCACGGCGAAAATTACAAACATCGACTGCCACGGGGCAATGTGGATCAGCGCCGCACCGGCCAGCGGCCCGAGCAGCGGGGCAATCAGCGCGACATTCGCCATCATGGCCGTGATTTTAATACACACCGATTCTTCGAAAGATTCCTGTATCGCCGCGTAGCCGACCGCGCCGATAAAGCACAGGCTGATGCCTTGCAGGAAACGCATCACCATAAACTGTTCAATGTTTTGTACGAACAAAATGGCCAGACAGGTGATGATGAAAAAGCTCACGCCCGCCAGCATGACCGGACGACGCCCGCGCCTGTCTGACAGTGGCCCGAGCAGCCATTGCAGGAACATGCCGCCAGCCAGATAAGCGGTCATGGATGTTGGCACCCATTCTTCCCCGGCATTAAAATTAGCCACGACGGCCAGCATGCCCGGTTGGATCATATCGTTACCGATATAAGTCGCGAATTCGAACAGCACCAGGCACAGAGGGAACAAAAGCGCCTGCCGACCCAGAAGGGACGCAGTATTTGGAGAATTATGCATTTTAGTTATTCACAGACGTAAGGCTAATCGGTTGAAAATTAGCAGAAAATAAGAGACTGTCCGGGCGGGTTTCGCAAGCGAGGCAGTAATGCTGGCTATTTTGCCGATTATTTGAGCGCAACGCAATCTTCAGATTCACGTTCAGCACAATCTGAGAACGGCACTTTTACCTTGTTAGCCCTCCAAAAGCTGGCTACGCTGCCAACAACCATCGGTAAGAAGGAAATTGCAGGGAATGAGCCAAAAAATCAGCTGGATAGATAATCTGCGTGCGCTCGCCTGCATGATGGTGGTGATGATCCACGCCAGCACCTCGCTGGTGGTCAATTTCGCTGCGGTCCATACCGCTGAATGGACAGTGGCAAACCTGCTCAATTCCGCCTCGCGCGTCTGTGTGCCGCTGTTCTTTATGATTTCCGGTGCGCTATTTTTGGGTGAAAAAAGTGCGCAAAAACGGCATTTTTGGCGCGTCACATTATGTTTGCTGTTCTACAGCGCCGTCTCGCTGATGTATATCCTCACCATGACAAAAATAGGATTTTGGCCGTCTTTGCGTCTGATTGTGGAAAAACCGGTGTTTTACCATCTTTGGTTTTTCTACGCCATTATCGTGATTTACCTGATTTCCCCGCTGATTAACGTTAAAGCCGTATCCGGCAGATACCTGCTGATCGCCGGAACATTGCTTGGCGTCCTGGCGAATCCGCAACTGCCTGCCGTGACATGGCAGAAAATCCATCTTTTGCCGCTGGATTTATACATCAGTGGCGATACCTTCTATTACGTGCTTTACGCCCTGATGGGCCGCGCCATCAGCCAGCTCAATACTGAAAAAATGGTAATCACGCTTACCGCCAGCGCCCTGTTTATCCTCAGCACGCTGGCGATTGCCACGGGTACGTACCGGCAGATGCAAATTAACCAGAATTTCGCCGACACTTTTTACGTCTACAGCGGCCCGCTGGTGTTTATCTCCGCCATCGCGCTGTTCGTGGTGTTCAAAAACGCGCTGACACACCGCATGCTGCCGGGATTTGCCCTGATCTCCCGTCATTCCCTGGCCATCTACGGCTTTCATGCACTGATCATCATTGGGCTGCGCAGCCAGCATCTCGACTTTCCGCAATATCCGCTGCTGAACATCGCCTTTTTGTTTATCTGCGGACTGGGTGGTGGATTATTACTGGCGATGGGGCTTGGGAAAATAGACCGGCGGAATTGGGTGAGCTGAATCCCTTTAACGCCACCGCTCCTGCGCACGGCGCAATTGTCTTGCGGATGAAAATCCGGCGGCGAGGGCGGCTTTTTCGATGCCTGATCCCTGCTGAAGGCGCTGTTGCGCCACGGCGATACGCAGTTGCTCGTGGTAGTCACGCACGCTGATACCCAGATGCTGGCGGAACAAACGGGTGAGGTGGCGTGCGCTGATGTGCGCTCTGGCAGCGACCTCTTCCACCTGCCAGGCGGATTCCGGTTCGGCGGCCATCAGATTTTGTGCGCGGTGAACGGCGGGGTGCAGATGATTACGGTAACGCAGCCACGGAGAGAGTTGCGGATCATCACCGCCACGACGAAAATAGACCACCATTTCGCGGGCGACATCCAGCGCCGCCTGTGGCCCCAGATGCGTGGCGATCAGGTGCAGTGCCAGATCGATACCGGCGCTGATGCCCGCGCTGGTCAGCACGGAACGGTCTTCAACAAATATCCGGTTATCTTTTACCTGTGCGGCGGGGACCTGCTGGCGCAACTGCCCGATCACGTCGTGATGTGTCGTGCACTGATAGCCGTCGAGCAGCCCGGCTTTTCCGGCCAGCAGGCTGCCGGAGCAGATACACACCAGCGTTAAATTCCCCGCTTCAATGGCGCTTTTCTGCTGATGCAGCCAGTCGCAGGTCGTCTGCGCCACCATTGAGCTGAAGTTTTCAGCGGATTCCGCCACGCCCGGCATGATCAGAATGCTGCCCTCTGGCAGGCTTTGCGGCAGTGGCTGCAAATGGCTAACCATCAGGCCGGTAGACATCATGACTTCCGGCTGCGGCCCGATGTAGTGCAGCCGGAATTGCCCGCTCAGGCGCAGCGCTTCCGCCGGGCCGGTGAGATCTAACGACATCACGCCGGGGAGCGTCACAAAGTAGACATTTCGCTGCATAGTGCTTCATCCGTCCGCAGGGGAAAACGCTATCTTCACACAACGCGGTCAAGTTCCGCCAGCGCACCGGTCACGTCGGTGAGGGTGGCAAAGCGGTCGTCGAGCACCAGTTCGGTACGCAATTTGATCTCCTGCGCGCTCAGCGTGAGTCCGCTGGCGTGGGTCATCGGGAAGGTCAGTGTCGCTTCGGTGACAAAAGTCACCGAATAGCCGAGGTCGGACGCCACGCGGGCCGTGGTTTCGCAGCACTGCTCGGTACGCATACCGGCGATAATCAGATGCGTGATGCCTTTATCGCGCAGCCAGCCGTCGAGGCCGGATTCCGTCAGGGCATTGTGGACGTGTTTATGGACGACATGTTGCGGCTGGTGTGTGAGGAACGTCATCGGCGTGACCAGACCGGAAGCCAGCGAAAAGTCGCCATCAGGATTGACGTGAAACACGTCGATAACCGGCACGTTGCGGGCCTGACAACCATCAATCAGGCGGGTTAAGGCTGCGCTGAAAGCCGGTAAATCATCCTGCTGCCAGAAGTCTTTATGTTCGAAGGAACGTTGAACGTCGATATTTAACAGGGCGCTTTGGGTCATTTCCGGACTCCATCTGGTGAGTGTGAAGCCAGTGTGCGCCTGAATTGAAATGAGAAGAATGCCAAAAACGGACATGATGCTGACCAGGGCGGACGACCTGCGCCATCCGCCGTCGGTTCAGAATTTTTTGATCAAAGCTTCTGATCGGCGCGCCAGTGGTGATAGTCGATATGGTCGGCCTGGAAATTGGTCGTTTCAGCATCGCCGGTCAGGCGGTACGCAAGCTGAAACGCAAAATCAAACGCCAGCCCTAATCCTTTGCCGCTGAGTAAGTTGCCGTCTTCCACAAAAGACTGATTGAGGTAAACGCCGTCTTTCACGTCTTTGTATAAATCGCCGGAACAGACATAGCGACGACCTTTCAGCAGCCCGTTTCCGCCCAGTACGCGCGCGGCAGCGGAGCACAGCGGGCAAATCAGTTTCCCGGCGTCGTCATGACGGCGGACAAATTCCACCACCTCTTTACTGGCCGCCAGCGCCACTGAACCTTCCGGCCCGCCGGGCATTACCACGGCATCGAATAAACGATCACCCTGCGCGGACAGCAGTTCGTTGGCCTGCATCTGAATGCCGTGATAGGTGCGCAGCGTCAGGCTTTTCTGGCAGGCTAATGTGGTGACCTGAATCTCCAGCCGCTCGAGAATATCGAGCACAATTACCGCTTCACCTTCTTCAAATCCGTCGGCCAGCAGCAGAGCGACCTGCTTTTTCGCGTTGTCCTTTACCATAATGCAAATGTCCTCTGAGGATAAAAATCAGAGGACATAATAAAATGAAACGGTGTTTTGATATTGTGACTGGTATTGCAGACCCGGTTAGAAAACCAGTTGCACTTTCGAGGCTTTGGATTTATCCAGGGCGTACTCCAGCGCTTCCACCAGGCTTTCCTGCGGGAATTCCGCCGACAGCAGCGGCATCGGATCGACCGTTTTATTCGCCAGCCATTCGACCGCCGTGTTGAATTCTTCGGTGAAGCGGAAGCTGCCGACCCAGTTAATTTCTTTGGCAATGAGCATCATCAGCGGGAATTCATTCACCACCGGTCCCATGCCGACCTGAACCAGCGTGCCGCGCGCGCGGGTCACTTCCAGACAACGGCGGATGGAAGACGGATGGCCGGAGGCATCAAAGGAGACATCGAAAAAGCCTTTCTCCGCCTGATATTCACTGAAATCACCCTGTGCGGCGTCCAGCGCTTTACCTGCACCCACCGCCAGTGCCAGCGTGCGGCAACGTTCGCTCGGGTCCGTCACCACGATTTGCGCGGCGCCTTTGGCTTTCGCCGCCAGCACGATCAGGCAACCGATCGGACCGACGCCGGAAACAAACACCGTTTTGCCATGAATATCGCCTGCCTGATTGACGGCATGAATGGCGACGGCCAGCGGCTCGGCGAACACCATCAGACGGTCACTGACCTGATTGTCGTAAGGAATGCACTGGTTGCTGTCGACGATCTTATACTGCGTAAACGCGCCATTGATGTGCGGGAAATACATCGCGCTGCCGAAGAATTTCATGGTGGTGCACTGATTTTCGTCGCCGGAAAGACAGTATTTGCAGGCTTTGCACGGCTTACTCGGGTTCAGCGCCACTTTCTGACCAGGCTGCAAACGCGGGTTATCCGATTTCTCCACCACACCCACCACTTCGTGGCCGAGTACCATCGCCTCGCGCACTTTGAAATCACCCACCGCGCCGTGTTCATAATAATGCAGATCCGAGCCGCAGATGCCGCCGCGGGTGATTTTCACCAGCGTACCTGCTCCGGTGTAGTCGAGGGTCTGGTTGATCACCGAAACGTCTTTTTTCCCGGTTACGACGCAGGATTGTGTGGCAATAGTCATGGAATTCTCGCTCTTTAAAGGGCCTGATTGCGCCCAGTAAAGAGGGTTTGCCGGTCATAAAATGTGATCGTCGTCACTTTGCGTCGTGTTACGAAAACCTGTTACCCATAACTTGAACGGACTCAACTTTTCCCGGCAGATTTATCACGATTGCGCGCCGGAATGCTGAGGATCAGATGGGTTATCACACCACCGGCCAGCCCCCAGAATGCCGAACCGACTCCCAGCAGCGTGACGCCGGAAGCGGTGATCAGAAACGTAATGATTGCCGCGTCGCGCTGACGCTCATTTTCCAGCGCGCGGTACAGGCTGCCAGCAATGGTGCCGAGCAGCGCCAGCCCGGCGATGGTGTGGATCAGCGCCTCCGGTAACGCAGTAAAGACCATGCCGATGGAACCGCCAAACACGCCCGCAATCAGATAGAAAACGCCTGCCGAGACGGCCGCCATATAGCGTTTTTTGGGATCAGGATGAATATCCTCACCCATACAAATCGCGGCGGTAATGGCGGCGATACAGATGGTAAAACCGCCGAACGGCGCTAAAACTAACGCAGTCAGCGCTGTCCAGGAAATCAGTGGCGAAACGGGCAGATGATAGCCGTGCGCTTTCAGTGTGGCGATGCCCGGCGCATTCTGTGAGGCCATGGTCACCACAAAAAACGGAATGCCAATGCCGATAATGGTGGAAAGTGTGAAATGCGGCATCACAAACGCCGGTGCGGCGAAGGTCAGCGTCTGACCGTGCAGGGCAATATCACCCTGTAATGCGGCGACGATCAGCCCGGCAACCAGCGCCATTACCACCGCATAGCGCGGCAGGGCGCGTTTTGCCAGCAGATACACCAGACACATGGTCCCTGCGAGGGCAAAATTGCTTTGCAGTGAGGTAAAGGCGTTCAGCCCGAAACGCAACAGAATACCGCCGAGCATCGCCGCTGACAGCGCCTGAGGAATGTAATGCATCAGTCTGGCGAATAAGCCGGTCACGCCACACAGCAGGATCAGCCCGGTGGCAAACACAAATACGCCAATGGCTTCGTTAAGCGAAGTGCCGGGCAGGCTGGTCACCAGCAGCGCCGCACCGGGCGTTGACCAGGCCGTCACCACCGGCGTGCGGTAATACAACGATAGCCCGATGCTGGTAACGCCCATGCCCAGCCCGAGCATACTCAGCCAGCCGCCAATCTGCGCTACGCTGGCGCCCGCCGCTTCCGCCGCCTGAAAGATAATCGCCGCGGAGCTGGTATACCCGACTAAAACCGCGACAAATCCGGCGATTACCGCCGAAAACGTTAAATTCTGCAAACTGAGACGCGAGGCCATGGGCGAAATTCCTTCTGGTTAGCGGACGCTGGCGGTATGCTGTTGTGCGTTATAGCGCACATCTGCTGCGCTCAAGATATCACTGTGCGTTATAGCGCACAATCGCGATCGGTAAAAACGATTGCCAGAGGAGTCAGGATGCAGGAACTCACCCACCATATTGGCAGCCAGCTGAAAGCCGTGCGCAGCGAACGCGGCTGGAGTCTCAGCCAGACGGCAGAACATACCGGCGTCAGCAAGGCGATGCTCGGGCAAATCGAGCGCGGCGAATCCAGCCCGACCGTCGCGACGCTGTGGAAAATCGCCAGCGGCCTGAATGTTTCGTTCTCGGAATTTCTCGAAACGCCGCCCGCGCAGTCAGCGGCGTTGCATCGCCACGGCTTACTGACTACGTTCAACAGTGACACTTCGGGCATGCGCGTGGTGCCGTTGTTTCCGTTCGATACCACGCTGCGTATGGACATGTTTGTTATCGATCTCGAGCCGGGCGGATGCAGCGAATCCACACCACACGAAGCCGGAGTGATTGAGCATGTGATTGTTATCGAAGGTGAACTGACGCTGACGGTTGACGGCGTGACGCGTGTGCTCAGCGCCGGTGAAGCTTTGCGTTTTGTTGCCGATTGTCCGCACGCTTACCGCAATGAAAGCGGTCATTCCGTGCGCTTCCACGACCTGATACATTATCCGCAGTCACGCCCGTAACGTTTTCATTTCCTGAGGAGAATGCCCGATGAGCCAGCCGCACGATGTGATGATCCGTCTGTTAACCCCCGCAGACCGCGAAGGTTGGGAAGCGTTATGGCGTGATTATCTGGATTTTTACCAGTCGGAGCTCGATCCGGCGCAATTTGATTACACTTTCCAGCGTTTATCACAGCCTGATTACGCCAGCATGTTTGGCTATGTGGCGGAGTACGAGGGAAAACTGGTCGGGCTGGTGAACTGTATCAATCACGATCATGGCTGGCACATGCAGCAGGTGGTGTATTTGCAGGATTTGTACGTTGACGACCGCGCCCGCAAACTGGGGATCGGGCAAAAACTGATTGAAGCGATTTATGCTTACGCCGACGAAAACAATAAAGCCAACGTCTACTGGACTACCCAGACCTCAAATCATACTGCCCGCAAACTGTATGATCGTATTGGTACGCTGACCGAATTTATTAAATATTCCCGTTAAGTGGTTTACGCATATTCATTTTCGTTGTGACGTAACCGAGGCTGGCGTACAGCGCCTGCGCACCGGGATTGCTGGCAAAGACATTCAGTTCAATTGCCACACAACCCTGTTCCTGCAGGCGTTCTTCCATCAATCTGAACGCTGCCGCTGCATGACCCTGACGGCGAAATTGCGGATACACCGTCAGTTCGTACACGAACGCGCTGCGCACGCCATAACGTTCCACATTGGAAAACCATAAATAGCCCGCTGTTTCGCCGTTCTCTTTGGTTTTAATCTCAAAAAGATACTGATCCGGCGTATCAGTACCTTGCGGCAGTGCACTTTGCGTAGAACTGCGAGCCCGTTCCAGCGCGGTATCCGCCTGCCAAAGACCGGCTGTTACGTTCTCTTCTGCATAATCTTTTGCCAGCTGTTCTGCGAAACCCTGGTAAAACGCAGCACTCATCGGCGCTAAAATAGTCATCCTTTCCCTCTGATTTATTTGTTGTTTTCCGGCTTCTTATAAGGCGTGACGTAGCATTCGCTGATGGTGGTGGAATGACTTTCCATCTGCGTGATGATGTAGCCTTTATCGGTCAGCGCCACTGAACTGTAGGGCGTTTCATTATTTTTATCTGAAATCACGTCTTCAAAAGACTGAATGATTTTGGCTTTTTCACTGGCGCGCGTCGGATCATCCATCCCGTCGACCCGGATCATCGCCTGTTTAAACTGATTACGGAATCCTGTTTTCCCCGCCTTGCTTTCAATCACGGCCTTGATGTTCACCGTGATGTCATTACCGAGCAGAAATAAGGTGTTGCTCTGATAAACCAGCACATTCTTGCGTTTCGAAACCACGAAGCCGTTCTCGATAACTTTCATTTTGCTGTTGTTGGCGTAAGTCACATCATCCAGGCAAATGGTTTTATCGCCGACCTTAAACTGGCTGAACCGCGCTTTGATTTCTTTCGGCGTAGATGCCGCCTGCGAGCAGAGCGGTGCAAGCAGCAAAAGAGGTAAGAGCCATGACTTCATAGGAGTTTCCTGAACAGGTGCTGAATCAGCCGACATAACAGCAGTATAGGGAGACGTGCGCAGGATGCGAACGTTTATCTTTGGCGGACCTCATACTTATTCATTGCTACAATGAATAAGTATGAGGTGGGTTGGAGGCGTAAAAATGCCGACTTTATATGTCGTTTTTGGATTTCCGAAGCAGAGATGGAGGCTGTAGTGGGTTGTCGCCGATCTATTAGGCGGTTATGCGTTCATTCCAGATATCTTTATAAATGATATTCCCGTTTACATACTTCCATGTAATGCTTTCATAGCGTAGCTGGATAGTTTCAAAATGTGTCCCAGTCTGGTTGCCTGGGTATAAATTGGGTGCAATGGATGTAACTTTTACATTTTCCAAAATGATATTGAAGTATTCGGCTTCTATTCCCGCCTCAAGAATATGATACATTTTGATTGTAGCAGACTTCAGCGTTTGTCCTTCACTCAGTGCTCGATACAAAAGCGGCGTTGTCCTATCGAATTCTTTTTGCAAGGTGATCGGAGAATGTATTCGTGTCCCTGTTAGTTTACCCGTGTTTCTGTCGGCTGGGATATGCATATTATGAGTCACTGATTTTAACTCTATCGCCCCTTCTCTGCCTGAAACCAACGAACCACCAACAATGGGTGAACCATCTACTCCGGTTAGAAATAAATATGCCGGATTTGACATGAAATATCCTTATTTTTAATGTTTAGTTATCTTGTGGGTAATATTTATCGACTAGTTTACCAATAATCCATATGACAAATACCATAGCTGAAATGGCGAGCAATCTCTCCAGCCAGGTATCAAAATAAAATACAAAGAATAACGAAAACCAGACTGATGCACCGCCAAGGATAGCGCCTATTTGACCTACTGCAGCATTTGCAGCTTTCTTCATAAAACTGGGTTTCTTATCCACTTATCCACGGCCTCCAACTTTTGAATCTACAATTTTTAGGATCTTATCAAACGCGGGAGAGCCTTGTTGGTGTCGAACATACAGGGCGTCAACAAAAGGTGACAGGGCAGGCTCGAACAGGAAATAAAGCAGATCATAATCTTTTAACCGCAAAATAGCGTAGAGTTCAGGCACTTCCACGCTCAGCTTTTCTGATGCCCGAATGCAGCGTTCTTTCATTCCTCCGACTAATAATATGTTTCCAATGACCCCGCCTCTTACTTTCACAAAAAAGCTTGTTCCTTGAGCTATCGCGATAGCAACTTTCCCGGCAATAACTGTATTAGTTGCAGTTCTGCCGACAACTGAGAAAACAGAGCGGCTGTATGTTTTGTTTTGTTCGCTTTCTGAAACGTATTTATTGAAATCGTTAAGTATAGTTTGTATCGCGTCCGTAATCCGATCATGTTCCAGTATTCCACGTTTAATCGCTTCTATTATTCTTATTGTTTCTGTTTCATGCGCGTGGTATGAATCTGTATCAAAAAAACCATAGGCAAGATATCCAAGATCAACTGGCACGGAAAGTATTCCATGTACCAAACCAATAGCTGAATCAGGGGAAATAATTATGTCGGCAATGCGCTGTGCTATCTCTTCTGAATTATCCATAATGCGCCCTTTGAAGTCCGTTTGTTTGGCGGTTTTTTAGAGGATATATTGACTTAAGCCAAATGGCAATGGTTAAAAAACGTGCGAAAGTTTGGTGCGGAAAATATCTTGTTTAATCAGTTTCTCAAAATTAGCTTAATGTATAAGATGATGTACGCATTCTTTAGAATGAGAAAATTTGCCCGTATCCCAACAACTCCACTCGGGTTTATCATCTGAATGAGTTTTTAACGACACCTCCCTCTTTCTGCGCTATGTTTTTCTTCCTTTGTTTTATTTCTTTCAGGAGTTTGCCATGAGCCAGCCTTCGCTGATTTTGTATTCCGATGCCAATTTTTTCAGCCCATACGTGATGTCTGCTTTTGTCGCGCTGACCGAAAAAGGCATTCCCTTTGAACTGGAAAAGGTAGATCTGGCTAACGCGGAAAACCTGAAGGAAAATTATTCGGCGATTTCCGTCACCCGCCGCGTACCGACATTAACCAATGGCACGTTTGTGTTATCCGAGTCTTCTGCGATTGATGAATATGTCGAAGAGTTGTTCCCTGCGCCCACGTTCCCGGCCATTTACCCGGCTGACCCTGAAAACCGCGCCAAGGCCCGTGAAGTACAGGCATGGCTGCGCAGCGATCTGATGCCTATTCGCGAAGAGCGTTCAACGGAAGTGGTGTTTGCCGGTGCGAAACGTCCGGCGCTCAGTGCAAGCGGACAGCAGGCGGCTGAAAAATTGTATGCCGCCGCAGCGTTTTTACTGGGCGACAAAGAATATTTATTTGGCGAATGGTGTATTGCGGACGTGGATCTGGCGCTGATGCTTAATCGTCTGCATCTGAACGGCGATCCGCTGCCGGAGAAACTGGCCGCTTACGCAGAGGCGCAATGGCAGCGGCCATCGGTGAAGGAATGGCTGGCGCTTTCAGCTTAACGTTTTTGTCAGAAAGAACCGCGTATGCGTCGAGGGCGCATCGTCCGGCGCGCGGGAATCAGGGATGTAATCCTCCAGCGCCATTTGCATGCTATAGCCCATACGTTCGTAGAAAGGCCGCGCCTGGAAACTGAACGTATCAACCAGCGAGTAACGGCAACCCCGTGCTTTGGCTTCCTCTTCCGCTTCCCTGATGAGCTGCGTGCCGACATCTTTGCCGCGCAGCGTTTCATCGACCCACAGCATCTTTATGTACATCCAGTAGCCGACGGTTTCAGCCACGATACCGGCCAGTTTCTTGCCATTCTCATCTTCCACGAAAATGCCTAACTCGCGGAAGGTCGGTTTCGGGATAAAGTTTCTGTTGAAATCCCGCAGTGCCGTTTTGATCTCCTCGAGATCGCTTTCGGTCGGGGCATGGGTGAGACGAGTCTTCATGACATTTTTCCTTTTTCCGTTAACGTTTTGTCGTAGCGAGGCGAACTGCAAAAGCGATAAACACGGTGCCGGTGAGCCGGTCCAGCGTTCTGACCACTGCCGGACGGCGCAACCAGCGCGACAGCGGGCGGGTGGCCGAAATCATGGTGACCGACCATAACGTCCCGATCACCGCATGCATGGCCGCGAGGCCGAAAATGTACGGCCCGACCGGATAGCCGGTGGCGACGAACTGCGGCAGGAAAGAGACATAAAACACACCGACTTTCGGGTTAAGCACGTTGCCAAAAAGGCCTTTAACGAACGGCGAGTTCCCGATGCGTAAGGCGGTGCGGCGGCTTTGCGGCGCATCCATGTTCATTTCGTTGCGGGGTTTGAACAACATCTGCAGGCCGAGCCAGGCCAGATACGCGGCACCGATCCATTTCAAGACATTGAAGGCGATTTCAGAGGCAGCGAGCACGGCGCCAAGGCCAAGTGCTACCATCGCGCCCCAGACCAGACAACCGGTGCTGATGCCAAAAGCGGTGGACAGCGCCTTTTTACTGCCCTGACTGGCGGCAGTGCGCAGCACCAGTGCGGTATCGAGACCGGGGGTGAGGGTTAAAATGCCAGCGGCAAGCGCGTAAGAAAGCAGGGATTCGGTAACGGTCATTGGCTTTTCCTGATGAGCGAAAAAACCAGAATAGTGAAGCGGACGGCAGAGATGCAATCGCGAATTTAAATGAAATTCGGCATAAAAATACTGGCAAATAAAAAAGCCTGTGGAAGTCGGGCTTCCACAGGCTTTTCAGAGGGTTTTCTCGCAGACGATTATTTGTAGATTTCAGCGTCAGCGTGCAGTTTGTTGTTCCCGGTCACGGAGATGATGCGGTAAGAAGAGGCACCGGCATCTTTCGCTTGTTGTGAAAGTTTCGCTTCCAGGCCACTGATAGAGGTGGAGTTGGCGGCGGAAATCACCCCAATTTTCTGCATGTCACTTGATGGCTGAGTAATCTGCTGAGCCGCGAAGCTGCCGAAAGAAATCAGGGAA
The DNA here is from genome assembly GCF_040544515.1 of Rahnella sp. 2050. Taxonomy (NCBI): domain Bacteria; kingdom Pseudomonadati; phylum Pseudomonadota; class Gammaproteobacteria; order Enterobacterales; family Yersiniaceae; genus Rahnella; species Rahnella sp. 2050. The sequence continues at coordinate 115,806 of NZ_JBEPKE010000004.1, forward strand.
AGGGTTGCAGCTACAGCAAAAATTTTGACGTTTTTCATGATGATTTATCCATTCAGGTTATGAGAGTGAAAGGTGGTTGCCTTTCGATGAATGTATAATAGGCGTGATACCCGGAGATGAAAAACGGATTGATTTGAGTATCTTGTTCAAAATATTTGGTCTACTTTTTACGCAATTTTACGTGCGAATGCGGGTAGCTGACGAAACCGCATTCGTGCTGACACAGCCTGAAACTGCCTTAGGTTTCTCTGCATTTCTTCCCTTCCTGCTGATTTTGGGCGGTTTTGTAGAAAGGGTGCTAGACTTTATCTGCAGTTCAAGAAGAGGGCGTTCGTGCAAAACACACGTTCTGCTCGCAGAGCCTGAAACGTTCTGCTCTTGTTTGGCTAATTTGGCTGAACAATATTCACGGTAACGGAAATTTATTCGGAGGAGTCGAAAATGGGAATTTTATCCTGGATTATCTTTGGTCTGATTGCAGGTATTCTGGCGAAATGGATCATGCCGGGCAAAGATGGCGGCGGATTCATTCTGACCGTAGTCCTGGGTGTTGTAGGTGCCGTTGTGGGTGGTTATATCAGTACTTTCTTCGGTTTTGGTCGCGTAGACGGATTCAACTTCGGCAGCTTCGTGGTCGCCGTGATTGGTGCGATCGTCGTACTGTTTATCTACCGTAAAGTCAGAAGCTAAGGTGTCGACCTTAGGTTGAGATGTGAAAAGCCGCGCAAGTCGCGGCTTTTTTGTGTCTGTTAATCACTCCACCGGCGACGTCGGCAACCGTACGATGTCCTGATTATCATTACCCATCCAGTAAACGCCTTCCTTCGCCCAGAACGGTCCTTCGATAAAGTCGAGCAGGTCGGAATACTCTTCGTAAAATTGTTTGCCGTCGCGGTTGTAGACACGCATATAGCCGGAATAATGCCCGCCGTCGCCCGGCATGGTCATGCGCGGAATAAATTCGAAAGTTTTATACTCGCGCACCACATACTGTTTGTTCGGACTCCATTGCTCGGAGACGAGTTTCCCTTGTTTCCACCACTGATGGCCTGCGGCGATCACCGCCAACAGCACCGCCAGCATGATCCAGCGCTTGCGCTGACGCATCAGAGCTTCCTGACTTTTGATTTTGGGCATTAACGTAACTCTGTATTTTTACGCGGACGTCCGCCTTTTTTACCATTTTCCCGGCTGGCACTGGCTTTAACGGCGCTGCGCATGGCACCGTTAATTGAGGCAACAATTTTCTGTAAGTCGCTGGCATCAAAAAGAATTTTTGCAAGTAATCCCGGCAGGTAAATATCCACATTACAGGCCGGAATACGCAGTGCTTTGCTGAAACCATCGACTGCTGCGGTGTTCAGTTGTTCCTGCGTCGCGTGCTGAAGTTCTTCAATCAAATCAATGTTAATAAGATACCCGACGCCGTTGCCGTGCATGATCATAAAGGCATGTTGTTCAGGACGGTATTCGACCGAAACAGGGCGGGAAGGGTCATTAGCCGTTTGCTCCCCGCGCTTTAACGCCGCATCAAATCGTGTCATTGGTGCCATGGATCTTCTCCCATTCAGCATTGAGCGTGACGATATTTGCTTCTAAGTAACGAAACAAAGCTTTGATCTCCGCGTCGTAAATGAACATGGCGCGGCAGGTGATCATGGCTGTAAACCATAATCAACCATCCTGAAAAGCGGAGAATTGTGGGCATGAGTTTATCCATAAACCTAGCAGTTAGGTTTATGGTAGACCTGAAGGGATGAATTAGCGAGCGTTACTTTATCAGGGACTAAATCGCCACCAGCCCGCGCACGCCTTCCGCCTCCATTTCTGCCCCGCGCCCGCGTTTCACAATGCTGCCGCGCGACATCACCAGATAGCTGTCGGCCAGTTCGGCGGCGAAATCGTAGAATTGTTCGACCAGCAGGATTGCCATGTCACCGCGGGCGGCGAGCTGTTTGATCACCGCACCGATTTCTTTAATCACCGACGGCTGAATGCCTTCGGTCGGTTCGTCGAGGATCAGGAGATTCGGTTTGCAGGCCAGCGCACGGCCAATCGCCAGTTGTTGCTGCTGGCCGCCGGACAAATCCCCGCCGCGGCGATGCTTCATTTCCAGCAAGATCGGGAACAGATGGTAGATTTCATCCGGCACCTGTTTAGCATTGCTGCCGGAAAAACGCGACAGCCCCATCAGCAGATTTTCTTCCACGGTCAGACGCGGAAAAATTTCGCGTCCCTGCGGGACATAGGCAATGCCCGCCTGTACACGCTGGTGCGGTTTTCGGGAATTGATCACCTGATCCTGCCAGGTGATGGTGCCGGATTTCGCCGGTATCAGCCCCATCAGGCATTTGAGCAGCGTGGTTTTTCCGACGCCATTACGCCCGAGCAGGCACGTCACTTCGCCGATTTTTGCCTCAAAAGACAGGCCGCGCAGAATGTGGCTGCCGCCGTAAAACTGATTCAGTTCATTTACCTGCAACATAATGCGACTCCTCAGCGCCCTAAATACACGTCGATAACCTGCTCGTTGGCCTGCACTTCACGCAGCGAGCCTTCAGCCAGTACCTGACCCTGATGCAGTACGGTGACGTGGTCAGCGATGGTTTCCACAAACCCCATATCGTGCTCGACCACCATCAGCGAATGCCTGCCAGCCAGTTGTTTGAACAGTTCTGCGGTGTATTCGGTTTCGGCATCGGTCATGCCTGCCGCCGGTTCATCGAGCAGTAACAGATGCGGTTCCTGCACCAGCAACATACCGATTTCCAGAAACTGTTTCTGACCGTGCGAAAGCAGGCCCGCCGGTCGGTGGCGCTCAGCGGCGAGGCGCAGCGTGCCAAGCATTTCATCGATACGGTCACGCTGCTCGCTGTTCATTTTTGCGCGCAGACACGCCCATACCGATTTATTGGTTTTCTGCGCGATTTCCAGATTTTCGAATACCGTCAGCGCTTCAAATACCGTCGGTTTCTGGAATTTCCGCCCGATGCCTGACTGCGCAATTTGCACCGGATCCAGTTTCGTCAGATCGGTACGCTGGTCGTAAAAAACACGACCACTTTGCGGTCGGGTTTTGCCGGTGATCACGTCCATCAGCGTGGTTTTCCCCGCGCCGTTCGGGCCGATCACGCAGCGTAATTCGCCGACGCCGATGTTCAGCGACAAATTGGTCAGCGCCTTAAAGCCGTCAAAGCTGACGTTGATGTTTTCCAGTTGCAAAATCGGGTCAGTTTGTTCGCGGTGCCGGTCCGCCCGCTGCGGTTGGGTAAACAGGTCTTCGGTCATGGTCATCAGGATTTCCTCTTGCGCAGCAGGCCAATCACGCCTTGCGGCAGGAACAGTGTCACCAGAATAAACATGCCGCCGAGCACAAATTGCCAGTATTCGGGAATGGCGACGGTGAACCAGCTTTTCGCGCCATTCACGATGCCTGCGCCAATAACCGGGCCGATCAGCGTGCCGCGTCCGCCGAGTGCCACCCAGATGGCGGCTTCGATGGAGTTGGTCGGCGACATTTCGCCCGGGTTGATAATGCCGACCTGCGGCACGTACAGCGCACCCGCCAGACCGCACAGCATGGCGGAAATCGTCCAGACGAACAGCTTGAAACCTTTCGGATCGTAACCGCAGAAAATCAGCCGGTTCTCAGCGTCACGCACTGCCGTCAGCACGCGGCCATATTTACTTCTCGCCAGCGCAAAGCCCAGCGCCAGACTGGCGACCAGCACCAGAACCGTGGCTAAAAATAATCCCACGCGGGTGCCGGTGGCGGTGACCGGAAAGCCGAGCAGGGTGGTAAAACCGGTGAAACCGTTATTGCCGCCAAAACCGGTTTCATTGCGGAAAAACAGCAACATACCGGCGTACGTCAGCGCCTGCGTCATGATCGAAAAATAGACGCCTTTGATTTTTGAACGGAAGGCGAAATAGCCGAACACAAACGCCAGCGCGCCGGGCACCAGCACAATCAGGCACAGCGCCCAGGCGAAATGCTGCGTACCTGCCCAGAACCACGGCAACTCGGTCCACGACAGAAACGACATAAAATCCGGCAATCCGCTGCCTGCGGCCTGCCGCATTAAATACATGCCCATCGCATAACCGCCGAGGGCGAAAAACAGCCCGTGGCCGAGCGACAGCAAACCGGCATAACCCCAGACCAGATCGAGCGCGATCGCCACGATCGCATAACAGAGGATCTTGCCGATCAGCGTCAGCGTGTACGTGGAGATCGCCAGCGGATTACCGGCGGGCAACAGCGCCAGAAACGGCATCACAATCAGGAAGATGAGCACCAGCGTGCCCACCGAAATCGCAATCTTAGGCGCTTTTTGTACGCCGGTAATCGTCAGAGGCTGGCTCATCAGTCAATCACCCTGCCTTTGAAGGCGAAGAGTCCCTGAGGACGTTTCTGAATAAACAGGATAATCAGCGCGAGGATCAGGATTTTCCCCAGTACTGCGCCGATTTCCGGCTCAAGAATTTTGTTCACGATGCCCAGACCAAAGGCCGCCACCACGGTGCCCGCCAGTTGTCCGACACCGCCAAGTACCACCACCAGGAAGGAGTCGATGATGTAGCCCTGACCGAGTTCCGGGCCGACGTTACTGAGCTGCGATAATGCCACGCCACCTAAACCGGCAATGCCGGAACCGAGGCCGAACGCCAGCATATCGACGCGCCCGGTGGGCACCCCACAGCAGGCCGCCATGGCGCGGTTCTGGGTGACGGCGCGTACGTTCATGCCCAGCCGGGTTTTATTGAGCAGCAGCCAGGTCAGGCCGAGCACCAGCAACACGAAGATGATCACCGCGATGCGGTTGTACGGCAGCACCAGATTCGGCAGCAACTGAATACCGCCGGAGAGCCAGCCGGGATTCGCCACTTCGACGTTCTGCGCACCAAACAGCATACGTACGCCCTGAATAAGGATCAGGCTGATGCCCCAGGTCGCCAGCAGCGTTTCCAGCGGACGACCGTATAAATGGCGGATGACCGTGCGCTCCAGTGCCATGCCAATCCCCGCCGTAATGAAAAAGGCCACCGGCAGTGCCACCAGCGGATACAGCGCCAGCAGGCCAGGGGCATAGTGCTGAAACAGCGACTGCACCATGTAAGTCGAGTAAGAGCCGAGCATTAACATCTCGCCGTGTGCCATGTTAATCACACCCAGCAAACCGTATGTGATCGCCAGTCCGAGTGCGGCCAGCAGCAGAATCGAGCCGAGCGATAAGCCGGTAAACGCCTGACCCAGTAAATCGCCAATCATCAGGCGATGCTGCACCGCTTTCAGGCTGGCGAGCGCGGCATTACGCACCGTGGCATCAGGCTCGGTTTTCGGATCCGTCAGGCTTTGCAGGCGGCCCTGAGTATCCGGATCGCCCGACGTGCCGAGCAGTTCAACGGCTTTCAGGCGCACCTGCGGACTGGCATCAGCCAGTTGTAAATTTGCCAGCGCGATGGAAAGGGCGTCGTGAACGGTGCTGTCTTTTTCCCGTTCAAGACGACGGGTCAGCAGCGGCAACTGATCGGCCTGCGCTTCGCGCTGTAAGGCTTTGGCGGCCTGTAAACGGACCGCGCTGTCGGTGCTCACCAGACGGTGTGCGGAAAGCGCATTGGCAATCAGAATACGCAGGCGGTTGTTCAGCCAGACTTTTTTGGTGTCACCCTGCGGTTTAACGTCGCCTTCCAGCGGCGTCAGTTGATCGCCATTTTGCGCAAACGCATGTTTTGCTTCGTCGATGACGACGTTTTCCTGCTTCAGTGCCTCGAGCAGTGGCAGCCTTTCCGGCTGCGGGTCTGCCGCCCATTGCTGTAATAACGTGGCCTGCTGGCTGCGGCTGGCGGCAGCAAAGTCATTCGCCGCACCCGCCTCTGCCAGCAACGGAAGGCAACAAAGCAGGAAAAGCAGTGATCGGATGAGGATTCTCATAATGTTCTCGCCGCATAAAGTTGATGCTGGTTTGCTCCTCCCCCTGCGAAGGGGGAGGCGGGGAGGGGGTTTTGCAAACAACACAGTTGCCATTAATACCCCACCCCAGCCCTCCCCTTCGCAAGAAGGAGCTAAAGCAATCAGTTAGTCGTTTTTACCGGGGTATCTGGCTTTTTATCGTTACCCGCGATGTACGGGCTCCACGGCTGGGCGCGGATTGGTTTGTCGGTCTGCCAGACCACGTTGAACTGACCGTTGGATTCGATTTCGCCGATCATTACCGGTTTGTGCAGGTGATGATTGGTTTTATCCATGGTCAGCGTGAAGCCGGACGGTGCAGCGAAGGTCTGTCCGGCCATCGCGGCGCGGACTTTATCCACATCCGTCGTACCGGCTTTTTCCACCGCCTGCGCCCACATATGGATGCCGACATAGGTCGCCTCCATCGGGTCGTTGGTCACCGCGTTATCGGCGTTTGGCAGTTTGTGCGCCTTCGCGTAAGCCTTCCATTCAGCCACGAATTTCTTGTTGGTCGGGTTATCAACCGACTGGAAGTAGTTCCACGCCGCAAGGTCACCGACCAGCGGTTTGGTGTCGATACCGCGCAGTTCTTCTTCACCGACCGAGAACGCCACCACCGGCACATCCGTCGCTTTCACGCCCTGATTCGCCAGCTCTTTGTAGAACGGCACGTTGGAATCGCCGTTGATGGTGGAGATCACCGCAGTTTTGCCGCCAGCGGAGAATTTCTTAATGTTGGAAACGATGGTCTGATAATCGCTGTAACCGAACGGCGTATAGACTTCTTCGATGTCGCTGTCTTTCACGCCTTTGGAATGCAGGAAGGCGCGCAGAATTTTGTTGGTGGTACGCGGATAGACATAATCGGTGCCGAGCAGGAAGAAGCGTTTGGCCGCACCGCCGTCTTCACTCATCAGGTATTCCACCGCCGGGATCGCCTGTTGGTTAGGCGCGGCACCGGTGTAGAACACGTTTGGCGACATTTCTTCGCCTTCGTACTGCACCGGATAGAACAGCAGGCCGTTCAGTTCTTCAAACACCGGCAGCACAGATTTACGCGACACCGACGTCCAGCAACCAAACACCACCGCGACTTTATCCTGCGTCAGCAACTGGCGGGCTTTCTCAGCGAACAGCGGCCAGTTGGAGGCTGGATCGACCACCACCGGCTCGAGCTTTTTGCCGAGCACGCCACCTTTGGCGTTGATGTCGTCAATGGTCATCAGCGCGATGTCTTTCAGCGGAGTTTCTGAAATGGCCATGGTGCCGGAAAGCGAATGCATAATACCGACTTTGATGGTCTCGGCTGCCTGCGCGCTCCAGGCTAAGCCCATGCTGACTACGGTAGCGGAAAGAGCAAAGGCTTTAATAAAACGTCGACGTTGCATAGATGTACCCTCTGAAGAAAAGTTAAGAGAACGCTGGTATGTAGAAAGTCGAAAAAACATTTAAAAAAGTCATGACGGGTTGCCCTCGTCACTCTCCGCCCGGGCCCGGTGCAACATGTGCAGAGTAATTTTGCGTACCTCGGCCTTACTGACGGCAATATGATCGTGTAACTGGTGCTGTGCCTCCTCGGTTTGTTGTTGGATGATGGCGAGCAAAATGCTCGCGTGTTCTTTATAGGTGGCGTTAACCCGCTCACCTTTGGTGAAATCCAGCCGCCGGATGATGCGGATTTTCTCCGTCAGCTCGCGGTGGATTCGCGCCATTTCGGCATTACCCGCCGCGGCCACCAGCGTCATGTGAAACTCCTCGTCATAACGCGAGACCACCTGACCATCTTGCAGTTGCGGCTGATCGATCCAGAACGCTTTCAGTTCAGCCAGTTGTAAGGGCTGAGCGGCTGGCGGCAACGCACACAGACGTTTCACTGCTTCCAGTTCCAGCACGATACGCAGATCGTACAACTGCTCGAAAAAGTCGAAATCGAACGGGCGAACCTGCCAGCCACTGCGGAAAAACACTTCGACATAGCCTTCATGTTCCAGCCAGAACAGCGCCTGACGTACCGGTGTGCGGCTGACTTCCATGCGGTCAGCGATGTCGTTTTCGCTGAACCGGTCACCGGGCAGCAGGCGGAAGCTGAAAATGTCGTCTTTCAGCTGCTGATAAATGCGTTCCGCCAGCCCTTCCGGGCGGCTTTTACTGCGTGAAGATTTAGGTCCCGTGAGTTGCATGAAATATTCCCTGTTATTCCCGATAGTTTTAAACGGCTGTGTCCAGCCACAACAACGCATCACCTGGCCCGACCGGACGGCCTTGCTGGCAACTGATTTTCAGGACGGTACCGGCGCACGGCGCGTTCACCGACAGTTCCATTTTCATGGCTTCGACGACGATCAGCGGCTGGCCTTCTTCGACCTGCTGGCCCGGCTGTACCAGGATTTTCCAGACGTTGCCGTTAAGGTCAGCGCTGACTAAATGGCCGTCCTGATCCGCGTCGTCTTCCTCTAACTGCACGGCATTGGCTGCTGCTTCCACCGCGGCGCTTTCAGCCTCATGCCAGTGCGCCACTTCGCGGGTAAAAGCGTCGGTTTGCCGGGTGCGGAAATCAGCAATGTCGGCGGCGTTGTCGGCGAGAAATTGCGTATAGTGCGCAAAATCAAATTCCGTCTCTTCGATGCGGATTTGCGCCCGTCCTTCGCGGAAGGCTTCGCGCTGAATGTCCAGCTCGGCTTCGGTGACTTCATAGAACCGCACCTGATCGAAGAAGTGCAGCAGCCACGGCTCGCCGTTTTTGAACTGCTCGTTTTTCAGGAACTTGTTCCAGATCGGCAGCGTGCGCCCGACCAGCTGATAGCCGCCCGGCGAATCCATGCCATAAATGCACATGTACATGCCGCCGATACCGACCGTGCCTTCGGCGGTAAACGTGCGCGCCGGGTTGTATTTGGAGCTCAGCAGGCGATGGCGCGGATCGACCGGCACCGCGCACGGTGCGCCGAGATACACATCCCCCAGCCCGAGGATCAGATAGCTGGCGTCGAAAATGATGTTTTTCACGTCTTCACGGCTCGCCAGCCCGTTGGTGCGCTGGATGAAATCGACGTTATTCGGCAGCCACGGTGCTTCTGCGCGCACGGTTTGCTGATAGCGTTCGACCGCGCCGAGCGTGGCGGAATCTTCAAACGCCATCGGCATGTGCACGATACGGGTCGGGATTTTGAGCTGGCTGATATCGGCCAGGCTGTTTTCCAGCGTCAGTAAATGTTGCAGCAGCGCCGTCTGATGCAGCACGCGGCTGTCGTAGCGGATTTGCAGCGAACGCACGCCCGGTGACAGTTCCTCAATGCCCTGCTGACCGGCGGCTTTGATGGCATTCATCAGCAGATAAATGCGCATGCGTAACGCCAGATCCAGCACGTTGTCGCCGTACTCAATCAGCACGTAGCCGTCGCCCGCCTGACGGTATTCCACCGAAGGGCGTTCTGCCGTGGCCGGTAATGCCGCAAGAATGGTGGCGGATGCGGTGGTGTCCGGCAGCAGGGATGGCACCGGCAGCGCCATCGCGTTGACTGGCATCAGCGAATCGAGCGTGCCTTGTTGCGCCCGTTCCAGCGCCTGCGCCTGTTCAAAACTGATCGGATGGAAACGGATTTTATCGCCCGGTTTCACCTGTCCGACTTTCCACAGTTCGGCTTTGGCGATGGTTACCGGGCAGACGAAACCGCCGAGGCTTGGCCCGTCGCGGGTCAGAATCACCGGGAAATCGCCGGTGAAATTAATCGCGCCGATGGCGTATTCGCAGTCATGCACATTCGACGGATGCAGACCGGCTTCGCCGCCGTCCTGCCGCGCCCATTGCGGTTTCGGACCGACCAGCCGCACGCCGAGACGGTTGGAGTTGTAGTGCACCTGCCATTCTGCGGCGAAGAACGTATCGATGGCGTCTTTGGTGAAGAAATCCGGCGCACCGTGCGGCCCGTAAAGCACGCCGATATTCCAGATGTCGCCGTAAGGCGGCACGATATTTTCGGCTGCCTGCGGTAAACCGACCGGCGCGGGCGTGGTGCAGGCCGCGAGTTCCGGCTGTGAAACAGTCAGCATATCGGCGACGCGTAACGTGCGACCGGCGTGCCCGCCAAACTGCCCGAGTGCAAAGGTCGACCGGCTGCCGAGATACACCGGCACGTCGAAACCGTTACGCACGGCGAGATAGGTGCGGCAACCCTGTGTGGCGCGGCCAAGTGTCAGTGTCTGACCGGCTTTCACATCCACCGGCTGCCAGTAAGAAACAGCTTCGTCATCAAGCGTTGCCGGGCAGCGTGCGCCGGTCAGTGCGATAACGGCGTCGCAATGGAAACGCAGTGTGGGTCCCTGCAACGTGAATTCCAGACCGGCGGCATCCGGATGATTGCCGACAATGCGGTTGGCGAGACGGAAGGCAAAATCGTCCATCGGGCCGGACGGCGGCACGCCGATATCCCAGTAACCGAGACGTCCCGGATAATCCTGCACACTGCTGTAAGTGCCGGGCGCGATCACTTCGATGGCGTTGGGCGAGTAGTCAAAACTGTCGAGCATGCGCGTCCACATTTTGGCGTCGCGGAACACCGGCGTGGCGACGACCTGACGCAGATAATCAATGTTGGTAGCGATACCGTGCAGGCGGGTGGCGGCCAGCGCGACGGACATTTTCGCCAGTGCGTCCTGCCGGTCGGTGCCATGCACAATCAGCTTGGCGATCATCGGGTCGTAAAACGCCGACACTTCACTGCCGGTAGACACCCAGCCATCGACGCGGACGTCTTCGGGGAAAAACACTTCGGTCAGCACGCCGGGGCTTGGCTGGAAATTCTTCAGCGGATCTTCTGCGTAAATACGCACTTCCATCGATGCGCCCTGCGGGGCTTTTTCCATTGCTGGCCAGTCCGGCGATTCACCGGCGGCGACGTTCAGCATGCATTCGATCAAGTCCAGACCGGTGACCATTTCGGTGACCGGATGCTCAACCTGCAAACGGGTGTTTACTTCGAGAAAATAAAATTCGTCGCGCGCGGCGTCATAGATAAATTCAACCGTACCGGCGCTGCGGTAGTTCACCGATTTGCCGAGCTGCACGGCGGCGCGATGCAATGCTTCGCGGCTGGCCTGCGGCAGATCCGGCGCAGGGGTTTCTTCCACCACTTTCTGATTGCGGCGTTGCAACGAACAGTCACGCTCGCCGAGGGCCACCACGCGGCCTTTACCGTCGCCGAAAATCTGCACTTCAACGTGGCGGGCGCGATCGACAAAGCGTTCCAGAAACACACCGGCATCACGGAAAAACTGCTCGCCGAGACGTTTCACGCTATCCCATGCGGCACGCAATGCCTCTTCGTTATCACAGCGCGTCAGACCAATGCCCCCGCCGCCTGCGGTGCTTTTCAGCATGATGGGATAACCAATTTCGGCGGCAGCTTTCACCGCGTCATCAATGCTGTCGAGCAAACCGGTGCCCGGCGTCATCGGCACATTCGCGGCACCGGCTAATTCGCGGGCGCGGTGCTTGAGGCCAAACTCGCGGATTTGTCCGGCGGTCGGGCCGATAAACGCAATGCCCGCTGCTTCGCAGGCATCGGCGAACTCTGTGCTTTCGGATAAAAAGCCGTACCCCGGATAAATTGCCTGCGCGCCGGTTTCTTTTGCGGCGGCCAGAATTTTGTCGATCATCAGGTAGCTTTCGCTGGCCTTTTCGCCGCCCAGCGCGATGGCGATATCCGCCTGTGTGACGTGCGGGGCATTGCGGTCAGCGTCGGAATATACCGCGACGCTGGTGACGCCCAGACGTTTCAGCGTGCGGATCGCACGGCAGGCGATTTCGCCACGGTTAGCAATTAAAACGGTGGTAAACATGTGCGTTCCTCAGCTTTTTACCGGTGATGAATTCAGACTCTGGATGTAACTTCTCCAGCCGCCAAACGCGGTGATATCCGTGGCTCCGCCAGTCGCCCATGGCTCGCAGATAAAGCCTTTCACGATGCGGCCATCGGCCAGTTCGAGAGAACCGATCCCCAGCGGTGCCGGGATTTCAGCGACGAATTCCCCAAAGCGCGCCAGCGGGATATCCCACAATTCGACGATAATTGCGCTGCCGCTCTCAGCCCGCACCAGCCCCGGCTTCGGCGGTTTAGTGTTGGCGAGGGCGAAGAGTTTGTAGGTGGCAGCAGTGGTGGTTTGTTCGACGCGTACCGCGTGGCGGCTGGTGAGCTGGAAATTCAGCGGCATGCCGGTCAGATGAGCGCCGACCACGGCAACGCGCACGCTGGCGGCACTGACCGGCGCGGATGTCATGAATTCTTCAGGTTTCATCGTAAGCCCGGTCGCGCCAAGCGGCAGGCTCAGGCTGCGCTGCCACTGACGCCCAAAACTGGCCAGTGCGTCGTCATGCCAGGCCGGAGCGATCAGCGTGATCCCGGCGGGCAGGCCGTCGGCGCGCAGGCTGCAAGGCAGCGCCAGCGCCGACAAATCCGCCAGATTAGTGAAGTTGGTGTAAATACCGAACTGCGAGTTGTAGAGCACCGGTTCCCGAACCAGCTCTTCCTGGGTGCGGATGGTCGGCGACGTCGGCACTACCAGCGCGTCAAACCCTTCCAGTGCCAGATTAATTTTGCGTGCCAGCTCCGCCCGTAAGTATTCAGCGCGCCAGGCATCGCAGGCGGTGTAGTTCAGGCCATTGGCGACAATCCCGCGTACGACCGGATCCATTGCTTCCGGGCTTTCTTCAAAAATTTCGCCGACCGCCACGGTGCGTTCTGCCACCCAAGCGCCGTAATACAACTGCTCAGCCAGTTCGCGGAACGGCGTGAAATCAATCGTTTCCAGCGTGGCACCATGGTGGCGCAGGCGATCCAGCGCCTCACTGAAAGCGGCCTGTGCCAGATCGTCCCCAAAAAATTCCAGACGGTCAGGCATGGCGATGCGCGGCTGTGCGGAAAAAGCCACCGGCGCGGTATGCGGATTTTTACGCGAATAGGCATCGGCGGCGTCATATCCGCCTGCGGCATGGGCCACGGTTTGGGCATCGGCGACGGTCAGGGCGAAAATCGAGACGGCATCGTTGAGGCGACAGGCCGGAACCACACCGGTATTCGACAGCCAGCCTTTGGTCGGTTTCAGCCCGACAACATTGTTAAAGCCCGCCGGAACGCGACCGGAACCGGCGGTGTCGGTGCCCAGCGAAAACGCCACCAGACCGCGGGCCAGAACGGAAGCCGAACCCGAGCTTGAGCCGCCACTGACGTAATCAGGATTGAACGTATTGCGCACCGCGCCGTACGGCGAGCGGGTGCCGACCAGGCCGGTGGCGAACTGATCGAGATTAGTTTTGCCAATCACCACCGCGCCTTTGGCTTTCAGATTGGCGATGACGGTGGCATCCGCTTCTGCGGTATAAGCAAACGCAGGGCAGGCCGCCGTGGTCGGCCAGCCAGCGATATCCATATTGTCTTTGACGGCGAACGGCACGCCAAACAGCGGCAGGGCGCTCAGGGAGCCTTCAGCCTGATCGCGCAGGGTTTCAAGACGGGTGATTTGTGCTTCAAGCTGTTCTGCCGTGGCGAGATAAATCCAGGCATTGTCTGTGTCACTCAGGCTCCCCAACACCAGGGAAAGCGTAGTGCGCAGGCTGTCGGGCGCACTGCGGTAATGCTGCTGCCATTCCCGCAAGGTAAAACCGCGAAAAGGTGATGCGACTGTTTCTGAAGCTGAAGCCATATTGTGAATCCCATCTGGTATACAAGATTGAATTCATCTAAGCAAAGCCTGTGCCACATCATTATCTATTGATATTGTTGGGTTTATGTTTTGTTGTATGACCGGTCTGTATATTTGTTGCACCACGGACGGAATGCAACTGAACAAAAATGGGGCGAAAATTTGCGCGATGGCTCGCATCAAAAAGATAAATCTGGCTCAGTAGAGATATCGGTATATAGTTGTATGAACCGATGATTTATTATTATTTGCAGAAAGGCTGGCAGGGATATGTCTAAAGAAACTATCGACCATTCAACATTAATTTGTCTGGCAGAAGCTGGCGCGGTCAGCCAGCTCAGCGTGGTCGCACAACAGGGAGGATGGATAATAATGATCAGATACGGCGAACATCAGCGGACCCTTATCGCACAACGTAGCGGTAAAGTGCGGGTTTTCAAGCGTTTCGACACGCTGGCGGCTTATTTAAAAGACATGGGCATAAACCAGTTCGAAGTGGATATTACCGACTATGATCCTGTAGGGAGCGGTAAAGGAACTCGCCCCGACCGGTCGGCAGCGCTAAAAAGGGCGCATGAAGCTGCCGCGATGGATGAAGCCACCTATGATCTGTGGTTCAGGAAACGGGTTCAGGAATCACTGGATGATCCGCGCCCCGTCATTCCTCACGAACAAGTGAAGGCTGAGTTTGCAGCCCGGAAAGCCGCGTTACTTAAGGAACAGGAAAAGTAACGAATGACCAAAATGCTGGTATGGAAACCACACGCGCAGGATGATCGCGAGCATATATTCAGTTATGTCGCGGGTGAGAATCCTCATGCCGCTATTGAGCTGGATGATGATTTTGATGCCGCAGCAGAGCGCATTTTACTAAGTCCCGACATGTATGCAGCAGGACGCGTTACCGGAACCAGAGAATGTATTATCCGTAAGCATTTCAGGATGGTATATCGCGTGACTGACACCGAAATTCAAATCATCAGGCTGGTGCATAGCGCTCAGCATTGGCCAGAGGAAACCCCTATTTAATGCAACTTCGTCATCTCTCTGAACGCCTGAAAAAGCTGTTACTGGCGCTGGTTCTGGTGATTATCACGCTTTTGGCTGTGCGTACTTATGACGCCTTACAAGGGCCGCCGCTTGAACCGTGGCACAAACTGGTGCCGGACGAACTGAGTACGGAGCAACTGGATAAGAGCGACTGGCCGGCGTATCTGCGCGCGGAGCAGCAGGCGTTTGTTGAAGTGAAGCAGCAGGTGACGGACAAACTCGACAGAGAAGATCGTATTCCGCTTAACCGCTATTACGATCGGAGCCCGATTTATCCCGAGCATTTTGCACAGGACTGGAACCGCTCTTATGAGCTGATGCCCGACGGTAAGCCAGCCGGTGCAGTGGTGCTGTTACACGGTCTGACCGATTCCCCTTACAGCCTGCGGCATATTGCGCAGGATTATCGTCGCCGCGGATTTGTGGTTGTCGGTATCCGCCTGCCCGGTCATGGCACCGTGCCCGGCGGCCTGACGCGGGTGGACTGGGAACAGTGGCTGGCGGCAACGCGGCTGGCGGTACGTGAGGCGCGTCGCGCAGCCGGGACAGATGTACCGCTGCAACTGGTGGGTTTCTCCAACGGCGGGGCGCTGGCGATGAAATACACGCTGGATTCCCTTGATGACCCTGCGCTGGCGAAGCCTTCGCGTGTGGTGCTGATTTCCCCGATGATTGGCGTGACCAGTTTTGCGCGCTTTGCCGGATATGCGGGCTGGCCGGCAATTTTCCCGGCCTTTGCCAAAACCGCCTGGCTGAACCTGATGCCGGAATTTAATCCGTTTAAATACAATTCTTTTCCGGTGAAAGCCGCCCGTCAGTCCTATCTGCTCACCCATGTTTTGCAGCAGCAGATCAGCAAGGATGCGCAATCCGGCAAGCTGGCGCAGTTGCCACCGCTGCTGGCGTTTCAGTCGGTTGTTGACTCCACCGTCAGTTCCCGTGCCGTGGTGACGGCGTTGTTTAATCAGCTTCCCGCCAATGGCAGCCAGCTGGTTCTGTTTGATATCAACCGCAGTGCCTATGTCGGCCCGCTGCTGCGTCCTTCCTCTGAAACAGCAGCAGAGCGCCTGTTGCCTGAGCCCCCGCGCGCTTATCAGACGACGGTTATCACCAATGCCTCGCCGGACGATGCCGCCGCTGTCGCGAAAACCACTGCGGCGGGGCAAAACAGCACGTCAGTTACGCCACTCGGCCTGAATTATCCGTCGGAATTCTATTCGCTGTCGCATGTTTCGCTGCCTTTTCCGACGGACGATTCGCTGTACGGGCGCAATCCGCAAGGTCCGGCGCAGTTTGGCATCCGGCTGGGAACACTGGCTGCCCGTGGAGAAAATGGCGCGCTGGTGGTGAGCATGGATCAACTGATGCGGGTTTCATCCAATCCGTTTTATCCGTATATGTTGCAGCGAATTGAAGGTTTCTGATTTCTGCTGATTTTTTTCACGGAAATAGCTTGCGATAATATCGCGCACTATATATATTGGCGGCATGAACATGAAAACAGACAGCGACCCAACACAACACCGCATGCTGCATCTGGATCAACAGATGTGTTTCGCGCTTTACTCTGCGAATCTGGCACTGCATAAAGTTTACCGTAAGTTACTCGGGGAACTCGGGCTCACTTATCCGCAATATCTGGTGATGCTGGTGCTGTGGCAACGTGATGAAGTCACGGTGTCTGAAATCGGCGAAAAACTGTTTCTGGATTCGGCGACCTTAACGCCGCTGTTAAAGCGTCTTGAAGCGGCAGGTTTACTGGTGCGTCAGCGCGCCAAAGCAGATGAACGCCAGGTGATTATTTCCCTGACTGATGCGGGTAAGGCACTACGTGAAAAAGCACAGGACATTCCCGAAGCCATTGTGTGTGCGACGGAATGTGATATCGGCGAACTCGTGGCGCTGAAACAGCAGCTCGAAGTATTACGGGCTAAACTTCAGGATAAAGCGTAGCGCTGATTGTCTTAAGAGTGTTAACCAGACGAGTCCGAAGGTGCTTCTGCGGGTCGTTAGGTAAAGTTAATTAAGTAGTGTGCGATTAAATCGTTTGAAACTAATAAGTATTTATCACAGATAAGGAACGAAATATGTCTATTGAAAAAGTTGTGTATCGTGCTCATGCATCCGCTACCGGTGGCCGTGATGGCCGTGCGACTTCCGATGACGGCGTTCTTGACGTCAAACTGGGCGTACCAAAAGAGATGGGCGGTATGGGTGGCGGTACCAACCCTGAGCAACTGTTTGCCGCCGGTTATTCCGCGTGTTTCCTCGGCGCACTGAAAGCCGTGGCCGCGCAGGAAAAAATTAAGATCCCTGCTGACGCTAAAATCGAAGGTGCGGTAGGCATTGGTGCTATCCCGGGCGGCTATGGCATCGAAGTACAGCTGGATATTACCCTGCCGGGCTTTGAACGCAGCGAAGCCGAAGCGCTGGTGGCAAAAGCGCATCAGGTTTGCCCGTACTCCAACGCGACCCGTGGCAATATCGACGTCACGCTGAACGTTAAATAATGTTCTGATACACAACGCCTTCACCAGGGGAATGTTGTGATGTATAAAAGCAAAAAATCTCAGGAGGCTTCGGCCTCCTTTTTGCATTGCCAGCGCGTATCCACAGACCAACAGAAAATATTCGGAAAGAAAATACGACGTCGCTGCGCATGCGGAATAATCCAGAAAGCTGCATAAAACCGCATTCTCAGCATAATCTGTGAACCAGTCCGCCATAAACATGTCACAATGATTCCAAATCTTTCAAAATACGTTAGGAAAGTCACTTTTCATGAATAGAGTGAAGACTCTATCGCAGCAAAATATCTCTTTATTGTTAGCGATTTACATTGGCATTTTTCTGAATGTCTCTGTGTTCCAGCGCCGCTTTGCTGCATTGGTCAATCATTTCACGTCGGCTGAACTGGTTCAGGCCGTCACCGAAGTCTGTGCCATCGTCTTATTTACCTTCTTTGTTCTGCGCTTGCTCTCGCTGGGCGGGCGGCTGTTCTTCCGCATTATCGCCAGTTTGCTGGTGCTGATTTCCGTTGCCGCCAGTTATTACATGGTGATGTTCAACGTGGTGATCGGCTACGGCATCGTGGTGTCGGTGATGACCACCGATATCGATCTGAGCAAAGAGATCGTTGGTTATCACCTGTTTATCTGGATGGCGCTGGTCAGCGCGGTACCGCTGTTCCTCATCTGGAAAAATAATCTGCGTCTGACGTTGATCGAACAAATGAAAACGCCGGGGCAGCGTGTGCTGCCTTTAGCGGTGCTGCTGGCGGCGGCATTGCTGGTGTGGTTGCCGCTGCGTTCCCTGGATCACGCGCAGAGTGTGAATGAGAAGAAAACTAACGTCGATTTGCCAAGCTACGGCGGTGTTGTCGCGCACTCCTATCTGCCGTCTAACTGGCTGGCTGCACTGGGTTTGTATGCCTATACGCAGGTGGATGAAAGTCAGGATGCCGGTAATTACTTTGATCCGGCGAAGAACTTCACTTACGTTGCACCTGCTGACATCGACGATACCTACGTGGTGTTTATCATCGGTGAAACCACCCGCTGGGATCATATGGGGATTTTGGGCTACGAGCGGGATACCACACCGCGCCTGTCCAAAGAGAAGAACCTGGTGGCGTTTCGCGGGACATCCTGCGATACGGCCACCAAGTTGTCACTGCGTTGTATGTTCGTGCGTGAAGGCGGCACGGCGGATAATCCGCAGCGTACGCTGAAAGAACAGAATATTTTTGCGGTGATGAAATCACTGGGCTTCACCTCAGAGCTGTTCGCGATGCAAAGCGAGCTGTGGTTCTACAATAATGCTGACACCAATAATTTCTCCTTCCGTGAAATTATCGCCTCGGAAAAACGCAACGATGGCAAGCCGGTCGATGACATGTTGCTGGTCAATGAGTTAGAGCAATCACTGAAAACACATCCGAAAGGCAAGCATCTGGTGATCCTGCATACCAAAGGCTCGCACTATCTGTATTCCCAGCGTTATCCGCGCAGTTATGCCCGCTATACCCCGGAATGTAAGAGCAACACCTGCACCAAAGCGGAACTGATTAATGCCTTCGATAACAGCGTGTTGTACACCGATACTTTTATTGACAGCGTAATTGATCAACTGCGTGATAAGAAAGCGCTGGTGTTTTACGCTTCCGATCACGGCGAATCTATCGATGAGAACTCGCATCTGCACGGTACGCCGCGCGAGATGGCACCACCGGAGCAGTTCCGCGTGCCGATGATGGTGTGGGCTTCTGACAGTTTCCTCGAACAACCGGATCACAAGCTGGCGTTTGAGCAGTTGCAGGCGCAGCAGCGGGTCGGTGCGAAGAAACGTCACGTTGAGTTATTCGATTCGATTTTAGGCTGTCTGGGTTATACGTCGCCGGACGGTGGTATTAATCCGGCGAATAACTGGTGTGCAAAACCGCAGACAGAACAGAAGCTGTAGGTTATTTTGGCGGCGTATCGGATAATTTATGGGCAGTCAGTTCGGATGTTATAAAAAGCCGTTGACGCTCTGAGGGGGTCGCAGTAAGATGCGCCCCATTCGGCGAGTAGCGCAGCTTGGTAGCGCAACTGGTTTGGGACCAGTGGGTCGGAGGTTCGAATCCTCTCTCGCCGACCATATTTGAAAAACCTGCTTTTTAAAGCAGGTTTTTTTTCGTCTGTAAAAAGCCCGCGGCCTTCTGGTTGCGGGCTTTTTGCTTTGTGGCGTGTATGAGGGAGACTAAGGTAATTCTTCCGCCGCTACCTTCCCTGACGCCTCGCAAAGTGCCTGCCAGTTGTCTGGCGGTTCACCGCTTTTCAACATCTTGCGAAACATCCGGTATGCGTCTGTTTTGCTTTCGTAGGCGCGTAATTCTTTATCATCATTCACCCAGGCGTAAATAATGATCCGGCTTTTCAGATTGTAGCGGAAAAACAAACGGTACTGCTGGAAGAATTTTGCCCTGAACCAGTGTGAGAATTCCCCGCCTAACGTATCGCCCTGACGGAATTCAACACGCGCCGGATCCTGCGGGATAACGTCAAACATCAGCTTATTGATCGCAGCCAGCCGTTTGGTGGCGTTCTTACTTTTATAGCCTGCCGGATCTTTGCGGCGCAGTAAAACAACCTGATCAGTGAGTGCCTGTATTTGTTGCAGGATCAGAGGATGAGCGAGAAGGGTCCATCCGTTAATCTCCATGGCCTGATTGTGCATAATCCTTTACTCGTCATCGTCAGAAAGCGGGCTCTCAAGATCGATAGCCATCCCGGCGGTCAGTACATTGATTTTTTCATGCAGGGATAATGTTACCGGCTGCATATTTTCCGGGTTATTGAGCATATCTTTTGCCACAAAACCGAGAAAAGCACTGATAACAGGGTCTTCCGCTTCTTCGAGTTGCCTCGAAATAACCACCTGCCCGTCTGGCAAAATCTTGTACTGGATCCGATCATTTTCGGTGAGATTTAATGCCTTACGGATAGTGGCCGGAATGGTGGTCTGGAAGCGGCGGGTGACTTTGGATTCGGCTTCGAATTTTATTCCCCATAGTGCCGAGGCTGACATAATGAGACTCCATAATGATGCTTATTTGAGCAATTTTGTCAGCGTAATGCATTTGCATTGCCAATGCAAATGCATTGCTTTTTACTTCATCATCTTCAAATCGCCTTTGCGGTGATTTTTATGATCCTGATAGAAATTCTCATGCGAATCCAGGCTCAGAAGATACAGTTCAATTTTCTCTTCACGCCAGCAATAACCCAGCAAAGCCTGCTGCTTTTCCAGCGGAAATTTATGCACCCTCAGGTAACTGAGATCGCCTTTCTTGAGTTCCCTGAGCCGCGAGAATAGACGTTGTCACATACGTAAGAAAGGGGCATTTTCGCGGGATTTTCATTCCTGCGAGGCATCACGTAAAAATGTCCGGCACGCCGTTTTTCCTGCAATCAACCCTGCGCACCGTCCCGCAAAGATTCACCCAACAACGGGGCTAAAAAACCTAAATCCTCCTGCTCCTCAAGCCGGTTGAGCTGACGAAAAAGGTCGCTGGCGTTGCTCATCGTGGTGCAACAATCAGTGAATTTTCGCAGTCTGTCGGCGTCACTGAACGGCTCGCTGTTGCTGCCTTTCGCCAGTTTGCGGCCTGCCTGTAACGTGCGGCCATCGCGCAGGGTAAGCGTTACTTCATGTGTCAGGCGATCGCCCGGCGGTGTTTCTGCTTCCTGTTCCGGCGTATAGCAGCGCAGGGATATGCGCGCCAGACGAGCCGGTTCAGTGAGTTCTGCGACCCGCGCTGGCGTGAAATCAGCGACGCTCAGCGAGCCGTTGCGCAGCCAGGTATCGACGCAGTATTGCATCGAAAAGCGCGCCTGCATTTCATTGACCGGCAGCGGATACGCCAGATTGCGCAGATTGGCGATGCCAACCAGCGTATCAACGGTCAGCACGTCATCATCACTGAAATCATGCTGCGCACGCAGGTCGTCCAGGGCGTCGATAATCATGTGCGTCGAGCCGCAGCACGGGTGACGTTTGGGCATCACGCCGGTGGTTTCTATGACGTGAAAATGGGTGCCCAAAATAGCCGGAATATTCCAGCCCGGCGGCGTCAGGCCGCCAAACATTTCCAGAAAGCCCTGCGGCGCGTCCAGAATATCAATGCGTCCCTGCATGTGTTGCCGGGCAAAATTCGCCGCGTCAACTGCATTACGGGCAGCCCATCCTGCGTGCAGCGGTTTGATCGGCGTGCCGAACTGACCTTTGGTGCCGGAGGCAAAACTGACGGCATTGCTTAACGCTCTGGCGATACCTGCCTGATCTAATCCCATCAGCCAGGCGACACCTGCCGCGCTGCCGATGCAGCCGACGGTCGAGGTGCCGTGCCAGCCGGCGGTGTAATGTGATGGTGCGACGCCGGAACCGACAAACGCCTGCGCCTGCAAACCGATCAGATAGGCTTTCACCAGTTGTTCGCCACTGGCATGGATATCATCAGCGACCGCCAGCAGCGCCGGAACCAGCACCGCAGACGCATGGCTCATGCCCGGCGCGAAGTTGTCGTCATAATCGATGGCGTGCGCGGCCGTGCCGTTGACCATCGCGGCGATGGCCGCAGGTGCGCGTCCGCCACCGGCTAAACGGCAACGGGCTTGCGGGGTAAAATAGCTTTCGCTGGCGGCACGCACGGCACGACTGGAGAAATCATCCTGTCCGGCGTACAGGCAGGCCAGCGTATCGGTGATCGCTTCCCGGGCTTTGCGGCGCGCGGTGGTGCTGAAATCAGGCTGGCTGCAACACCAGCGGGCAATGGCTTCAATCACATTCATGATGTTTCCTTCAACGGCTTCAGTGGCGGCTGGCAGCAAGAAATTGTTGGGTATACGGCTCGCGGGCCGCGCCGCTGCGGATTTCGGCGGCGGTCAGTTCTTCCAGCAGTTTTCCCTGATGCATGATGGCGACGCGGTCGCACAGGTGCGCGACCACCGCCAGATCATGCGTCACCATCAGATAGGTCAGGTTGCGTTCGCGGCGCAGTTTTTTCAGCAGATTGAGGATTTCCGCCTGCACTGACACATCCAGTGCGGACGTAGGTTCGTCGAGCAGCAGCACCTGCGGTTCAATGATCAGCGCCCGTGCCAGTGCCACACGCTGGCGCTGACCGCCCGAAAGCTGATGCGGATAGCGGTAACGAAAGGCATCGCTCAGGCCAAGCGCATTCAGCACGTCGCTGATGCGTGCCTCCCGCCGGTCCATGCCGTGGATCACCAGCGGTTCCAGCAGCGTGTGGTAGACCATTTTGCGCGGATGCAGCGAGGCATACGGATCCTGAAACACCATTTGTACCTGCCGGTAATAGTCTTTATTGCGCACCGGATGTTGTTCGCGGTTCTGATACAAAATCGCGCCGCTGTAACGGGTGTTCTGGCCGGTCAGCGTGCGCAGAATGGTCGATTTTCCGCAGCCGGACTCGCCAATCAGCCCGTAACTTTCGCCTCTGGCGATGTGCATTGTGACGCTATCGACCACGGTTTTGCTGTGAGTGCCTTTGCCGAAAGCGATGCTCAGATCGACGGTTTCGAGCATCCGGTCAGCGGTCAGCGGCGGCGTGGGATTCATGAAAGTGGTCATCAGCAGGCTTCTCCGTAGCGGTATACCGGGCCGGTCAGCCACGCCGGGTCGCGTGCCGGAATAGCGAGCATGTCCACCGGATGCTGTAAATCCGGCTGACTGGCGAGCAGGGCGCGGGTGTAAGGATGTCTGGCGTTATGCAGCTGATCTGCCGAAATTTCTTCGAGAATACGTCCGGCGTACATCACCAGTGCGCGGTCGCAGAAACTCGACACCAGCCCGAGATCGTGAGTAATAAACAGCAGGCCGGTTTTGCGCCGTGCCAGCAACGCGTCCAGTACGCTCAGCACCTGCTGACGCACCGTGACGTCCAGCGCCGACGTGGGTTCGTCGGCGATAATCAAATCGGGTTCAGGGATCAGCATCATGGCGATCATGATGCGCTGCCCCATGCCGCCGGAAATCTCGTGCGGATACAGGTCAAACACCCGTTCCGGATCGCGGATATTCACCGCTTCCAGCATCGCCAGTGCTTTCACGCGGGCTTCTTTTTCACTGACATGAAAGTGAATGCGGTATGCCTCATTAATCTGATGACCGACGTGCATCAGCGGATTCAGCGAGAATTTCGGGTCCTGCATAATCATGGAAATCCGTTTGCCGCGGATTTTGCGCATCTGGCGCTCGCCGGTACTGAGCAGGTCGATATCGCCAAACTGCATGCGGTCGGCGCTGACGCTGGCACCCTGCGGCGTCAGTTTCAGCAGTGAACGGCCGGTGAGCGATTTACCGGAACCGGATTCGCCGACAATCGCCACTTTTTCACGGCCAACTGAGAAGGAGATACCGCGCACCGCGTGGTTTTCCTGCCGGTGGCCTTTGAACGTAATGTTCAGGTTTTGCACATCAAGCAATGTTTCAGTCATGGCGCAGATCCAGTACGTCGCGCAGGCCGTCACCGAACAGGTTGAACGCCAGGCTGGTGAAAAGAATCGACAGGCCGGGAATGGCGGCAATCGTCCAGTGAGTCATCATGAACTGGCGGCCGGAAGAGAGCATCGCGCCCCATTCCGGACTGGGTGCCTGTGCCCCGAGGCCGAGAAATCCGAGGCCGGAGGCGGTCAGGATAATCCCCGCCATATTCAGCGTCAGGCGCACCACCACCGAAGGCAGACACATCGGAATGATGTGGCGCAGGATGATGCGCATCTGCGATGCACCCTGCAAACGCACGGCGGCGACGTAATCCATTTTGCGGATAGACAAGGCTTCGGCGCGTGCCAGACGGGCAATCGGCGGCCAGGCAGAAAGTGAAATCGCGATAATCGCATTCTCGATACCCGGGCCGAGTGCGGCGACAAAACCCAGCGCCAGAATCAGGCTCGGGAACGCCAGAAAGATATCGACGATGCGCATCAGAATGGTGTCCGTCCAGCCGCCAACGGTGCCCGCCAGCGTGCCGACCAGTAATCCGAGCGGACCGACAATCAGCGCCGTCAGGCCGGTGATGTAGAGCGTGATACGCGCGCCATAAATCAGGCGGCTGTAAATATCGCGTCCGAGTTCGTCGGTCCCCAGCCAGTATTCCCGGTCCGGCGGTGCCAGCCGCAGGTGCAGGTTTTGCGCGTAAATATCGTGTGTCGCCAGCCACGGCGCGAAAATCGCCACTGTGACGATAAACAGGATGACGATCAGCCCGAACAGCGCCGACGTATTCCGGCGAAAGCGCCGCCACTGATTCAGGCTTTGCTGCACACGCGCCTGCCACGGTGTGGCCGGAACCGGCGCGTCGAGCCATGCCCGCAGGGAAAACGCCGGGCGCGCAGTGAGATGAGGTTTAGCGGAGTCGGTCATGATTGCTCCTGACGGGTTCGCGGATCAAAGATGCGGTAAAGCAGGTCGCAGATAAGGTTCAGCGCCACAAAAATCACGCCGATCAGTAACGAGCAACCCACCACGGCGTTCATGTCGCCCGCCAGCATGGCGTTGGTGAGATAGCGGCCAAAACCCGGCCAGGCGAATACCGTTTCGGTCAGCACCGCGCCTTCGAGTAAAAAGGCGTAAGACAGCGCGACGACCGTCACCACCTGCACCGCCACATTACGAAAGGCGTGGATCCACACACTGCGTGCCCATGACAACCCTTTCACCCGGGCGGTGATCACATATTCCTGTCCGAGTTGTTCAATCATAAAGCTGCGGGTCATGCGGCTGATGTACGACAGCCCGCTGAGGCCAAGAATCGATGCCGGTAAAATCAGGTGGCTGAAAACGTTGCGAAACGCCTCCCAGTTTCCGGTCAGTGCGGTGTCGATGAGATAAAATCCGGTGACTTTCTGCACGTCGAATTCATACATAAAGTCGATACGCCCCGGCCCGCCGATCCAGCCGAGTCCGGCGTAAAACAATACCAGCCCCATCAGACCCAGCCAGAAATTCGGCGCAGAATGGCCGAGCAGGCCGATAAAGCGGATGCAGTGATCAAACCAGGTATTGCGGTACATTGCCGATAACACGCCTGCCGGAATGCCCAGACAGGTGGCGATCAGTGCCGCCAGCGTCGCCAGTTCCAGCGTGGCCGGAAACACGCGGGCAATGTCGGTGGTGACCGGATTGCCGGTGGTCAGTGCGTTACCGAAATCCAGCATCGCGACGTTTTTCAGGTAGATCAGAAACTGTTCCCACAGCGGTTTGTCCAGCCCGAGCAGGTGATACATCTTCTGATAGGCTTCCTGACTGGCGTTATCGCCGAGCACTGATACCACAGGGTCAATCGGCAGCAAGCGCCCGATAAAAAAGGTCAGCGCCGCCAGCCCCAGTAACGTGCAGAACACGGAAACCAGCAATTTACTCAGCCGGGCGGCGCTTTCGCGCAGCCGCAGCCAGAGAGGTTCAGCATGCGCTATGCCTGCTGTGGTCGAATCGAGGTGCGACATCGGGCGCTCCTTGGTTTTTTATGGAAGGCTTATTTGGATGCCAGTGCGTAATAAACGCGGAAGCCGTTCCACGTCCAGTCTTTGACCTGTCTGGTCAGCCCGGCGGTGTTGTACATCTGGAACATGATCGCCATCGGGCCTTGCTGCATCTGCTCTTCCTGCAAGGTGTGATAGAGGGCAATACGTTTTTGCTCATCGGGTTCGAGCAGCGCTTCGGTGACTTTTTTATTCATCGCCGGATCGAAATACGAAGCACGCCAGCTCGGATACTGGGTTTTCTTGGCTTCTTTGCTGTTGTCCGGGTTGTAGACCAGACGCGAGGCGTTACCGTGCGCATCCGGCACCGAGGTCTGCCATGCCATCATGGCGCTCTGGAATTCACGCCCGCGCACGCGGCTGAATAACTGGGCATTGGCCATGCTTTCGATGGAGAGTTTTACGCCGATTTTCGAGGCATTTTCCTGCGTGCTCTGGGCGATAGGCGCCGAGTGCGGCAGGGTGCCGATGATCAGTTTGGCGGAGAAACCGTCGGGATAACCGGCTTCGGTCAGCAACTGTTTGGCTTTCGCCAGATCCAGTTTGAACGGCTGTCCGGCATCTTTATCCAGCGCACCAAAGGCGCCGAGCTGGGCGAAACTGGCGCGCGGCACACCGAGATACGGCATCACGGTGGAAGCCAGCCCCTGATAATCAATCAGATAACGCATCGCGAGGCGCACTTTCGGGTTTTTGAAAATCGGGTCTTCGCTGTTAAAGGTCCAGAAGAACAATTGCGGCTTGAGGACTTTCTCCACCTTCACCTGACCGCCTTTGTCCAGATCACGTAAATCGTCCGGCGCCAGGTCACGGGCGATATCCACATCCCCCTGTGTCAGCAACAGGCGCTGCGTGCCGGTTTCCGCAACGTGGCGGATCAGGATGCGTTGCAGTTTCGGTTTCTCGCCCCAGTAATCTTTATTCGCCTGCAACACCACGCCTTCACCGGCATTCCAGCGCATCAGCTGATAGGCACCGACGCAGGCGGTGTGCGTGGTCAGGTATTTGTTGCCCATGTCGTCGCCAACGGCATTTTTCTCCACCAGCGCCTGATCCAGCGTGGTCGACACGTTATTGGCGGCGATAGCCTGTAAGACCAGATTGGTCGGGTACGGCTGGTCGAATTTCATCACCAGCGTGTTGTCGTCGGGCGCGGTAATGCGTTCTTTGACGTTATCTTTGGTAAAGCCATATTCAGTCAGGGTGGCGGAATTGCCGAAACCGAGCAGCACCACGCGCTGCAACGACCAGGCGACGTCTTTCGCTGTGGCTTTATTGCCGGACGGGAACGTCATGCCGGTATTGAGATGGAAGGTGATTTGTTTGCGATCAGGCGAGATATCCCAGCTTTTTGCCAGGCGCGGAATAACGCGGGATTCGTCTTTCGGATCGAAATCCACCAGCGTGTCGCAGGTGTTTTTGATGATTTCATTAGTGACCACTTCGCCAATCTGCGCCGGGTCAAAGGTGCTGATTGCGTCAATATTCCATGCCATCACCAGCGAATCCGCAGGCGTCGCGGCCTGTGCAGCCGTACTTCCCCATGTGAGACCAATCATTGTGGCGAGGATTTTTGTTCTGGTGTTGAGCATAAATCGGGTTCCTTTGATTAAAAAAAACGAGCGTAAAATAGTGAATCTCTGTCAGCCCCTTTCGCAGAAAGAGAAGGCGTATTCGGTCAACTCCCTCCCCTGCGAAGGGGAGGGTTGGGGTGGGGTATTAATGGCGTCGCCGGAGTTGCCTGCTAAACCCCCTCCCGGCCTCCCCCTTCGCAGGGGGAGGAGCAAAGACTCGATCGGCTCCCTCCCCTGCGAAGGGGAGGGTTGGGGTGGGGTATTAATGGCATCACCGGAGTTGCCTGCTAAACCCCCTCCCGGCCTCC
Source organism: Rahnella sp. 2050 (assembly GCF_040544515.1). NCBI lineage: Bacteria > Pseudomonadati > Pseudomonadota > Gammaproteobacteria > Enterobacterales > Yersiniaceae > Rahnella > Rahnella sp. 2050. The sequence goes on from NZ_JBEPKE010000004.1 coordinate 143,437, forward strand.
CCCTTCGCAGGGGGAGGAGCAGACCCACTCCCTGTCATCAGAGAGGGTGCTTCAAACTTTTATTCAGGACGTGGCTGAACCGGCGGTTTGACTTCCGGCGGGATCGGGCACACATAAGGGGTTTCAGCGGTCAGTTCCTGATGCGCCTGTTTGGCGGCTGCCATCAGTGCGCTGTCGGTCAGGGTGTCGATGGCGGTGGCGGCCATGATTTTGGCGACGTAAGCCAGCCCTTTATGCGCGGCAGGCATTTTCCCCTGCGCAGTGAGCTGCCACGAGTGACCCGGTGTCCCTATGGCGTAAGTCGGGACATGCGCCTGCACGGTCGGCATTTTCCAGCTGATATCACCGACATCCGTTGAACCCAGCATCAGTTCGCCGGAGGTTTCCAGCGGGACAATGAATTCACATAACGGTGAGGCGTCCTGCGGTTTTTTGAGGCCGATGCGGCGGTAGGCGCTTTGCAAATCCTGCGGGCTGAGCGTGGCCTGAATTTCAGCGGCAAAGGCTTTGTCAGCCGCGTCGAATTCCAGCGGACCGAGCAGTTCGAAGTTACGCTGCATGGCTTCTTCCAGCGGGCGGTTGCCCAGCAGGTTGGCCACGGCGCTCATGATGCTGATATCGACGGTGGTTTCGGTCATCAGCGCTGCGCCCTGTGCGACTTTTTTCACGCGCTCGTTGAGTTCAAACATGGCATGTACGTCGCGTGAACGGATGGCATAACGCACGGCGGCACGCGCCTGCACCACGTTCGGCGCGATGCCGCCGGAATCGAGCATCGCATAGTGAATGCGGGAATCCTGCGGTACGTGTTCGCGCAGGTAGTTAACGCCGACGTTCATCAGTTCAACGGCGTCCAGCGCACTGCGTCCAAGATGCGGCGAGGCGGCGGCGTGCGAGGAGCGGCCATGGAAGACGAAATCCATGCGGGTATTGGCCAGCGATTCGGCGCGGGCAACTTCAGTAAAGGCATTCGGGTGCCAGGTGATGGCGACGTCCACGCCGTCAAACGCCCCGGCGCGCGCCATAAAGGATTTGGCGGCGCCCCCTTCTTCCGCCGGACAGCCGTAATAGCGCACGCGCCCCGGCGTGCCGGTTTGTGCCAGCCAGTCTTTCAGCGCCGTAGCTGCCAGCATGGCGGCAGAACCCAGCAGATTGTGCCCGCAGCCATGCCCCTGACCGTTGCCCGGTAAAGGTTCAGGGCGGGCAATCCCGGCTACCTGGCTCAGCCCCGGCAGCGCATCGTATTCGCCCAGAATGGCGATGATCGGGCCGCCTTCACCGGCTTCGCCCATCACGGCCGTCGGAATGTCGGCGACATTTTCAGTGACGCGAAAACCCTGTTCTTTCAGCATCGCCGTGTGTTCGGCAACGGAACGGTATTCGGTATAGCAAATTTCCGGCATACCCCAGACGCGATCGCTCAGGGCGGTGAACAGGGCTTTTTTGGCGTCGACCAGGCTCCAGACGGTTTCTTTATTCTGCGCAGATGCGTTATTCAACGGAGACTCCTTGTGCCAGTGGCTACGGTTTTATGAGGTCAGTGTGTCGGAGGAACCTGTTCAGAATGTGTGCAGAAAAGGCAAAGATCCAATGAGTCTTTCAGCTGACCCATTCCAAAACCGCATAGATATTTTGAGATATGCGAAAACAGAATAGTCAGCGTGACTCTCTGAATAGAAAGGAGAAATTACAGGTTGCGGGGAGCCTCACGCGGGAGCCTGGCGTGGAAAGGGAACATTTTTATCGCCGGAACCGGTCAGGCGACGGCGCGGGTCTGGTGCAACTGGCTGGCTTTATTCCACAGCCGTTCAGCCTGTGGTGTACGAAATTTTTCCAGCCGGTAAAGACGGATGCTGGCCTGAATATCCCAGCTTCGTTCTCCGGCGCGGATAAGCGAGCCGTTCGCCAGTTCCTCGCAGATCAGGCTGGTGGGCAACCACGACACGCCGCAGCCGGAAATGGTCATCGCTTTCAGGCCGCTGCACATCGGATTTTCATACACCGGCTTCAGCGGCAGCGGGCGCGACGCAAACAGGGCACTCAGCGCGTGGGCAAAAAAGGAGCGATTGCCGTAACTGAGATAAGGAAGCTGGACGCGGGTGCCGCCAAAGGGGCTTAGCGGGAACAGGGGCTTGCCGTCATCGTCTGGTGCACAGACGGCCAGCGCATTCTCTTTTCCCAGTTCGATATAGGGAAAGCGTTCGAGCTGTTTCATCAGCGGAACGGAATCATGGGCGTAGGTCAGCAGAAAATCCGTTTCGCCATCCAGCAGCAGGGAAATATTGCCGCTGAATGACGGCTGCTGATCGCACAAACGAATGTAGCCGTACTGATGCGACGGGTCGATCTGGTTGATCCAGTCGGGGAAAAAGGTCAGGGAGAGCGTATTGAGCGCGGCAAAATGCACGATGGCGTGCTTCTGCGCATGGCGCTCACGCAGGTCGCTGCGCAGTTGTGTCATGGAAAACACCAGATCTGCCGCAGTATGCAGGAAGTCCTGGCCTTCCGGCGTCAGGCGTATCGGGTAGGTTTTTCGGTCAAAAAGCGGCACGCCAAGCCATTCTTCCAGTTGCTTAATTCGTCGGCTCAGCGCGGACTGGGTGATGTTTCTTTCACTGGCGGCTCGCGTAAAGCTATAGCACTGAGACACACTGAGAAAATCTTCAAACCACTTCAGTTCCATCAGAAAACCTCTGGCGGGTAATAAGCCCGTAATAACAAGCAATAAATGCGCCAGAGTTTAAAAACTGCTTAACATATTGGTTTCAATCCATGTCCGCCCGCAACCCGGCTTATGCCGGAAAAACAGACAACATCAGTACGCTAAATCACCTGCACCACCAGCGTGCAATTGCGCTATTTTGGGGTATTTTGCGGGTGCCAGCGCAAACGCTTTCGCTGATGAGTCGACGCCGTTTGCTACACTTGTCAGCATTTTCCGCTGGTTTCCACCCCTATCTCAAAAATAACCGTTCATATATTCATCATTTAGCCAGAAATTTTTAGGGATTTAAAATGGGCGAAACCCCCAGGAATATTCTTTTACAAAGGGGATTGTCTGGTTATTCACTGCGCAAACTGAACATTCATCCTGATTTGGTTAACAAAATGTTTTTTTATGTTTGTTTGTTGTAACTCACAGTCTGTGTAAATGCCTGATGGTTATATTGACGTCAAGGAAAGGAGTTGCCAAATTGATAGCCCCAAGGAAGACCAGTGATTATTTCCGGTAAGATTTTGTAAAGACAGCTTTACAGATCGAAGGAAAAAAATGGCAGTTCACCATGCTCTGGTTGGACTTATTGCAGCACACGAGCAAACACAGTCACCCGCAAATAAAAATAAAGGGTGACGTGAGCTGTATACACAACACACACATCCACATCACCATTAATCGATGGAGCAGAAGCGATGACAATCTCTTTAGGTAAGTCGGGGCTACTGAAATTCAGTATGGGCCTGATTGCGCTGACCGTTGCGGCCAGTGTCCAGGCAAAAACGTTAGTGTATTGCTCTGAAGGTTCACCTGAAGGCTTCAACCCTCAGTTGTTCACCTCTGGCACCACGTATGACGCAAGCTCCGTGCCTATCTACAACCGTCTGGTTGAATTCAAGATCGGGACCACTGAAATCCAGCCGGGTCTGGCTGAGAAGTGGGACGTGTCTGCTGATGGCAAAACCTACACTTTCCATCTGCGCAAAGGCGTGAAGTGGCAGGACAACAAGGAATTCAAACCGACCCGTGATTTCAACGCGGACGACGTCGTGTATTCCTTCGAACGTCAGCTGGACAAAAATAACCCTTACCACGGCGTTTCCGGCGGCAGCTACGAATACTTCGAAGGCATGGGTATGGGCGATCTGATTAACAAGATCGTGAAAGTGGACGACAACACCGTGCAGTTCGTGCTGAACCGCCCGGAGTCTCCGTTCCTGGCTGACCTCGCGATGGACTTCGCTTCCATCCTGTCTGCGGAATACGCTGACAACATGCTGAAAGCGAAAACCCCTGAGAAAGTCGACCTGGATCCGATCGGTACCGGTCCGTTCCAGCTTCTGCAATACCAGAAAGATTCACGCATTCTCTACAAAGCCTTCCCGGGCTACTGGGGCACCAAGCCGCAGATCGACCGTTTAGTCTTCTCCATCACGCCTGACGCTTCCGTGCGTTACGCGAAACTGCAGAAAAACGAATGCCAGGTGATGCCATACCCGAACCCGGCTGACATCGCGGCAATGAAGAAAGATAAATCCATCAACCTGATGCAACAGCCTGGCCTGAACGTAGGTTATCTGTCCTTCAACGTTGAGAAGAAACCACTGGATGAAGTGAAAGTGCGTCAGGCACTGACCATGGCTGTGAACAAAAAAGCCATCATCGATGCGGTTTATCAGGGTGCTGGCCAGCCGGCTAAAAACCTGATCCCACCAACCATGTGGGGCTACAACAAAGACGTTGTGGATTACGAATACAATCCTGAGAAAGCCAAAGAGCTGCTGAAAGAAGCCGGTCACGCAGACGGTTTCGCTATCGACCTGTGGGCGATGCCGGTACAGCGTCCGTACAACCCGAACGCACGCCGTATGGCTGAAATGATCCAGGCTGACTGGGCAAAAATTGGCGTGAAAGCCAACATCGTGACTTACGAGTGGGGCGAATACCTCAAGCGTGCTAAGAACGGTGAGCACCAGTCTGTGATGATGGGCTGGACCGGCGACAATGGGGACCCGGATAACTTCTTCGCTACCCTGTTCAGCTGTGCAGCGGCGAAAGACGGTTCCAACTACTCCCGCTGGTGCTACAAGCCGTTTGAAGATTTGATCCAGCCAGCCCGTGCTGAATCTGATCACGCCAAACGTGCCGCGCTGTATCAGCAGGCTCAGGTTGTGATGCATGACCAGGCACCTGCGCTGATCATCGCTCACTCCACCGTGTACGAACCTGTTCGCAAAGAAGTCAAAGGGTATGTCGTCGATCCGCTCGGCAAACACCACTTCGAAAACGTCTCAATGGAGTAATTGACTACTGAGCGCACAGGGAGCTGCGTTGTGCGGTGCTCGCAATTTTCGCCTACCTAATGGTATGTCTCAATTGCTCTGCTCCTCCGCCTTGCTCGCTGAGCGCTCACTACGTCTTTTAGTTCAGCGATATAAAGTTTTGTGAGCTATCAATAAGCCCGGCGAGCTACGGTTCGCCGGGCATTTTATACAGAGAGTACGGGATATGTTGCAGTTCATACTCCGACGTCTGGGGTTAGTTATCCCAACGTTTATCGGCATTACTTTGCTGACTTTTGCCTTCGTACACATGATACCAGGCGACCCGGTCACCATCATGGCAGGCGAACGCGGTGTTTCCCCCGAACGTCACGCCCAGCTGATGGCAGATATGGGGCTCGACAAGCCTCTTTACCAACAATATTTCCACTACGTGAACGGTGTGCTGCATGGCGACCTGGGCACGTCCTTAAAAAGCCGCACCCCTGTCTGGCAGGAATTCGTACCGCGCTTCAAAGCGACACTGGAACTGGGCATCTGCGCGATGATCTTCGCGATCATTGTCGGTATTCCGGTGGGTGTGCTGGCGGCGGTAAAACGGGGATCGATATTCGACCACACGGCTGTGGGGATCTCGCTGACCGGCTATTCGATGCCGATATTCTGGTGGGGGATCATGCTGGTGATGCTGGTCTCGGTGCAGCTCAATCTGACGCCCGTATCGGGGCGAATAAGCGATACCGTCTTCCTGGATGACAGCCTGCCGCTGACCGGCTTTATGCTGATCGACACGCTGTTCTGGGGCGAACCGGGTGATTTCGTGGATGCCGTGATGCACATGATTTTACCGGCCATCGTACTGGGCACCATTCCGCTGGCGGTGATTGTGCGTATGACCCGCTCTTCCATGCTGGAAGTGCTGGGCGAAGATTACATCCGTACCGCGCGCGCCAAAGGCGTCAGCCGTATGCGGGTGATCGTCATTCATGCACTGCGCAATGCGCTGTTGCCGGTGGTGACCATCATTGGTTTGCAGGTCGGTACGCTGCTCGGCGGTGCCATCCTGACCGAAACCATCTTCTCCTGGCCGGGACTCGGCCGGTGGCTGATCGACGCACTCCAGCGCCGCGACTATCCGGTCGTGCAGGGCGGGGTGTTGCTGGTCGCTACTCTGATCATCGTGGTTAACCTGCTGGTAGATGTGCTCTACGGCGTGGTCAACCCGCGTATTCGCCACAAGAAATAAGGGGCGCACAATGTCTCAAACCACTGAGCCGGTCGCTAACGAGTTAGTGACGGCTGCGCCAGTGCCGATGCCGCCTTTGCGCGAATTCTGGCATTACTTCAAGCGTAACAAAGGGGCCGTTGTCGGCCTGGCTTACATCATTATCATGCTGGTCATTGCGATTGGTGCGAACGTGATTGCACCACATCTGCCTGCCGAACAGTTCCGTGACGCGCTGTTGCGCCCGCCTGTCTGGATGGAAGGCGGGAGCTGGAAATTCCTGCTGGGCACCGACGACGTCGGCCGCGATATTCTGTCGCGTCTGATGTACGGCGCGCGTTTATCGCTGCTGGTCGGTTGCCTGGTCGTCGTACTGTCGCTGATCCTCGGCGTGGTGTTCGGTCTGTTTGCCGGTTACTACGGCGGTGTGGTTGACGCCATCATCATGCGTGTGGTCGATATCATGCTGGCCCTGCCAAGCCTGTTGCTGGCACTGGTGCTGGTGGCAATTTTTGGTCCGTCCATCGTGAACGCCTCGCTGGCGCTGACCTTCGTGGCCTTACCGCACTATGTCCGCTTAACCCGCGCTGCGGTGCTGGTGGAAGTGAACCGCGATTACGTCACCGCGTCGCGCGTGGCCGGTGCCGGTTCTGCCCGTCAGATGTTCATCAATATTTTACCTAACTGCTTAGCGCCGCTGATCGTTCAGGCATCGCTCGGCTTCTCCAACGCCATCCTTGATATGGCAGCGTTGGGCTTCCTCGGTATGGGCGCACAGCCGCCAACGCCGGAGTGGGGCACCATGCTGTCGGACGTCTTACAGTTTGCTCAAAGTGCCTGGTGGGTCGTGACCTTCCCCGGCGTGATCATTCTGCTGACGGTGCTGGCATTTAACCTGATGGGTGATGGCCTGCGTGATGCCCTCGACCCTAAACTTAAGCAGTAAGGGGTTGGAGATGGAAACAACATTAACGAATGATGTTCAGGTCGGTAAAACGTTGCTGACCGTGGATAAACTCTCCGTTCACTTTGGTGACGAAGGGACGCCGTTCCGCGCCGTAGACCGTATCAGTTACAGCGTGAAGCAGGGCGAAGTGGTCGGGATTGTCGGTGAATCCGGCTCCGGTAAATCAGTCAGTTCACTGGCGCTGATGGGGCTGATCGACTTCCCCGGTAAAGTGATGGCTGAAAAACTCGAGTTTGGTGGCCGTAATCTGCAGGGCATCAGCGAAAAAGAACGCCGCCAGATTGTCGGTGCCGAAGTCGCGATGATTTTCCAGGATCCGATGACCAGCCTGAACCCGTGTTACACCGTCGGTTTCCAGATTATGGAAGCCATCAAGGTGCATCAGGGCGGCAACAAAAAGACCCGTCGTCAGCGCACCATCGATTTGCTGAATCTGGTGGGTATTCCGGATCCGGCTTCGCGTCTCGATGTCTATCCGCATCAGCTTTCCGGCGGGATGAGTCAGCGCGTGATGATCGCAATGGCGATTGCCTGTCGCCCGAAATTACTGATCGCCGATGAGCCAACCACCGCGCTCGACGTGACCATTCAGGCGCAGATTATTGAACTGCTGCTCGATCTGCAACAACGCGAAAACATGGCGCTGATGCTGATCACCCATGACCTGGCACTGGTGGCCGAAGCCGCGCAGCACATTATTGTGATGTATGCCGGACAGGTAGTGGAATCGGCAAAAGCCACGGAAATCTTCCGTGCGCCACGCCATCCGTATACGCAGGCGCTGCTGCGCTCACTGCCGGAATTCGCCGCAGATAAAGCGCGTCTGCAATCCTTGCCGGGTGTGGTGCCGGGTAAATATGACCGTCCTAACGGCTGTCTGCTGAATCCGCGTTGCCCGTATGCAACCGATCTTTGCCGTAAAGAAGAACCTGCGCTGCGTGACCTCGCGAACGGGCGTCAGTCGAAGTGCCATTATCCGCTGGATGATGCCGGGAGACCTACTTATGAGTCCTGATAACACCCAACCGCAGCCGCTGTTGCACGCGATTGACCTGAAAAAACATTACCCGGTGAAGAAGGGCATCTTCGGCCAGGAACGCACGGTGAAAGCGCTCGACGGCGTGTCGTTTACCCTCGAACGCGGTAAAACGCTGGCGGTGGTCGGGGAGTCCGGTTGTGGTAAATCCACGCTGGGCCGCCTGCTGACCATGATTGAAGTGCCGACCGGCGGTGAGCTGTATTACCGTGGTCAGGATTTGCTGAAACCTGACGCAACCGCTGAAAAGCTGCGCCGTCAGAAGATCCAAATCGTGTTCCAGAATCCTTACGGATCGCTCAACCCGCGTAAGAAAGTCGGGCAGATCCTCGAAGAGCCCTTGCTGATCAACACCAAACTTAGCCGCGAAGAACGTCGCGAAAAAGCCCTGGCGATGATGGCGAAAGTCGGCCTGAAAACCGAGCATTACGACCGCTATCCGCACATGTTCTCCGGCGGCCAGCGTCAGCGTATTGCTATCGCTCGCGGTCTGATGCTGGATCCGGACGTGGTGATCGCCGATGAACCGGTCTCCGCGCTCGACGTTTCCGTGCGTGCGCAGGTACTGAACCTGATGATGGATTTGCAGCAGGATTTAGGGCTGTCGTACGTCTTCATCTCCCACGACTTGTCCGTGGTTGAACACATTGCTGACGAAGTGATGGTGATGTATCTGGGACGCTGCGTGGAGAAGGGGCCGAAAGACGCCATCTTCAGCAATCCGCGTCATCCGTACACACAGGCGCTGTTGTCCGCGACACCGCGTCTGAACCCGGACGAACGCCGTGAGCGCATCAAACTGACCGGCGAGCTGCCAAGCCCGCTGAATCCGCCAGCCGGTTGCGCGTTCAACGCCCGCTGCCGCCGTGCGTTCGGCACCTGCAAACAGTTCCAGCCGCAGCTGAAACAGTACGGCGATCAGCTCGTCGCCTGCTTTGCCGTCGATCAGGATGAAACCGGTACGACGCAGACGGTCGCCGTAAATCAGTAATCCCCCGCCGTTATAACGAAGCCCGCGAAAGCGGGCTTTTTTCTGGGTAATATTTAGTCAGAAGCAAATCTGATAAGGCGCCTATAATCGCCATTGTCGGCTTCTCTCAGAGCGAGAATGTATTCAGCGCGATGTGCATCTGGTGAAACGAGTTCGCCTGCTGATATCCCCCAGGGAAAGAACCCCCTTCCAAGCGCGCGACGAAGCACGTCGCAAAATATCCGGGAATGCCTTCCATTCCCATTGGGAAAAGGGTGGATCCATACAATGTCTCTGTGAAGTCTCAGGCAGATTTCATCGGGTGGGTAAGTTTCGTTTTCAATCCAGAAAATTGCATTATCGAGAGTATCTCTGACACGCATTGAGATCATATAAGGCGGCGTATTCCCGATGTTTACTTCTCTGCGTCTGAGTTGCCCCGCCCATTCCCACGTTTTATTGAACATGTTGCGGTGTAATCGAAGACAGAAATCGACAGTTAAGATCTCTGTGTAAATCAGCTTCTGACGGCTGAGATGCGCTAATGCCTGCTGTATGTTCGTTTTTTCAAATTGATTCAGGTCTTCCCGGGTAAAGATGTAGTCGGGAATTAAACCGGCCAGATCGTCAGGGCTAAGTTCCGTTGCCCCTTCAGGAAGGCCATTATTGATGGTTTCGCTCATTTTTCATCCCAGAAATCCCGAGGCCATTTTTGTAATAGGTCGCTTTTAAGCTTGTCTTGTGTCGATTCTTGGAACGCTGATGATGTGGATTGCTGTTCCAGTGACATATGAATTTCAGTGTACTGATTAAGGAATTTCGCTTTTTTCCCGGCCTGCTGCTCTCTTAGTTCTTGCAGCGTTCGCCCTTGCTTTGGCTGCAAAAAGTATACAAGCTCACAATCCAAGCCCTCAGCGATTTTTTCCAGTGTATTCAGCGTTAGCGACCCTTCAATTTCACCTTTTTCTATCAGCGAGATGCGCGACTGACTTAAACCACATCGTTCGGCAAGGGAGCGGGTGCTCATACCCAGCGCGCTTCTGAGAAGTTGTATCCATCCTTTTTTTGGGCGCTTGGCTTTGCGTCGAGGTTTCATTTCATTGAGAAGGTTGTCTACCTGTTTGATCTTTAATTCTTTATCCCACATAGAGAAACCTTTTAATTGCATATTTACAATAGATTTATTGATTTTCAATATTAAATATACAATCAAATTTGGATAAATCAATTGTATATATACAATCATTTTAGAATTAATCGATTGTATATATGCAATCGATTACAACAAAAAAGGCCAGTCAGCATCCACTGACTGGCCTTACTATTTCAGAGTACGCTTATCCTTTATGACTTGCCCACCAGCTCAGCAGTTGCAGGGTGGAAGAGTAGTAATCGTCTTTCGGTGCCAGGTTCGGGCTGATGGCGCCAGCGTTGGCCATGGTGAAATCGCGCACGGCTAATAATCCCGGTGACATGTTGTAGCCCGCTTTGGTGCCGGTCATGACATCAATCCAGGCGGGTGTGGCGTCGCGTGGGGATTTTTGCCACCACAGAATAAACGGTGCCAGTTGCGGGCTGCCGGGATGCGCCCAGCCGAGATACAGCGGGATACGCACGGCATCGTAACTGAAACGCGTTGGCCAGCGGCTGGCCGGTTTCAGGGTGCCATCGGCCTGCATATCCACCCAGTCCGTCGGTAAGCGGAAATCGCCAAACGCCATTTTACTGAGCATCGCGGTGCTGCTTTCATCCAGATCTTTCCAGACTTTCAAATGGCTGTGCGCATAAAATGCCTGCCAGGCAGGGAAGATGAAATAGGACGGATTGACGGTCACGTTGCTGGTCTGATTGAAACCCTTCACGCCCGGCAGCATCACTTTGTAACCGGCGTAATCAATCACATTGTATTTGATCAGCGCCGTCTGCAATTTTTCAGAGGCTTTGGTGTAACGGCTGTCGTTCCACTTATCACCCGCCAGCAACAGCGCCCAGGCCATCAGCGTATCGCCATCAGAGGCGTTGTTGATATCTGCCACATGCGGAGTGCTGTTCGGGTCATACCGCCATGAATACAGGCCGATATCTTTGCGATAGAGCGTCGTGTTTGCCCACTGCCACAGCTTGTCGAACGTCGCCTGATCGTCATTGAACACCGCGAGCAGCATACTGAAACCCTGACCTTCGGTGTGACTGACGTTTTTATTGGCGGTATCAATGATTCGTCCATCTGGCATCAGAAAGCGACTTTTATACGCAGACCAGCCAGCATCCTGAGCCATTACAGCGGAACTGAAAAACGCGAAAATAAGGCCGAACCACAGCACCAGGCTGTAGCGCCGAAATAACGACATAGAGATTCCTTACAAACCATTTTGATAACGGAAAACGAATGCGCCTTCCGGTGTGCTTTCCTGCCAGCGCAGCGGAACATAGGGTTGCCCGCCTTGTGATAACAACCACTCAGCATACAGTCCTTCAAACAGGGCGATGAGCGCAATAGGCCACAACGCATCATCCTGCCCTTGCGGTGATGCCGGCCAGGCAATGTGCACCAGCGCCAGTTGTTGCGAAGTCGCTTCCAGCTTCACGACACCCCAGTCAAAACGGCTGAGAATATGATTGATATTGTCTTCCAGTTCGCCAAGGGTCGCAGAGGCGGGAAGCGGATGCTGGCGTGCCAGGTTATTGCCCATCAGGGTCAGAAAGCGGCGGCCATCTTCGTCATCGGCGGACGCCAGAATACCTGAAAATAGCACCTGTACCAGGCTTTGCCAGCCGGGTGTGGTGTGGCGCTGGCGGTAATATTCCTGCGCGACCTGGGTATAGTTATGTTCTTGCATGGTTTTATTTCACCGCGATTAATTTTGGCCCATCAGATAACGGAAGTAGACCTGCGCTTTACTTTCGTTGTAATCGCCGAAAGTATCGTAGCCAACCTGTCCGCCAATCTGCATGCTTTTGTTCAGATGATAGTTGCCGCCGACGCCCGCATTCCAGCCGATGCCATTTTGCGTTTTACCGCTGTAATAAGCTTCTGTGCCGTAGCCCTCAGCCACCAGATCTTCCAGTTGTTTCTGCAGGTCCGGGTTATTCGGGAAGTAGGCGCTCTTATCCTGCGAATAAGACTGATAGCCCACCGCGCCGGACAGTTTCAGATCCCAGTCGTCATATTTCTGGGTGTATTCCACCGGGAAGGAGACGCTGACATAGTTTTGCGGGCTGAAGTAACCGCCCTGACCGAAGCTGTAATAGCTGAGGTTTTTGTCGAAATCCATGTAACCGACGTTGATGCCGGTTTTCAGTTCACGATCGTCATAACGGAACGGACGTACATACAGACCGGCATTGGCGTTCACCGATTTGTTGCTCTTCACGTTGTTACCCAGATAGCTGTAATAACCCGCTTCGGCGTAAAAACCAGCGTCGCCATCGTCGTACGACAGATTGACGCTGCCGCCGTTTTTAGTGACCTGACCCCATTCCTTGCCGCTGTAATTATCTTTGGTGCCGACGTAGGACAGAATACTGTCAGTGACAGCACGACGCTCAGCCGTCACGCGCAGGGTGGTGAAGTCAGTCAGTTTCGGTGCCCATTGCACGCCACCGACCAGCGAGTTCAGATCCTGCCCGAGCGGCGTACTGCCGATATCGGCTTTATAGCTGTCACCGGTCAGCGCAGCGTTCACTTCTACGCCGGTTGCGCTTTGATTGCCTGCGGCTGGCGCTGCGTAAGTCGTTGGATCCGTACCCGTAATGGTGTTGTAGGCCACGCATTGATCGGAGGTTGCGTTAGCTGACGTACAGTTGGTGCTGGAATTCGCCGCTGCAGCCGCCTGCAATTTCGCAAAGGTGCTGTAGCTGGCGATATCCAGACCGGCCGCTGCGGCTGCGGCAGCCACATCTTTCTGCGCCGACTGTGCTGCAGCCAGTGCGCCCTGACCGAAGCGGGAATTGCCGGTACCGGACGGGCTGCCTGCGCTGAGAGAAACCGGCGTGACGCCAATACTCAGACGGGACGTATCAAACGGCACGAAGGCAAAGGTCATCGGTGCTTTAGCTTCGGTCAGCTGGCTGAGACCGCTTTCGCCGTCACGGCCACGGATCGACATATCACCCTGCGCCCAGGTCGCGGTCTTGCCCTGCAACTCGTCGAGCATGTCGTCGATCTGTTTTTCCGTGGCATTACGCTGTGTGACCGCTGTCGGTTCGGTCGTTGCCGCCGGAATATTTCCCGGCGTGGAAACCTGATCTGATACCTGCCACGGCAATACGGCACCGTAAGAAGATTGTGTCGCCGGTCGTGAGGCGGAGGTGTGTGTTGAGCGGTTGATGAACGGGTTGTCGCTGATCTGCAATCCGGCCACCTGCGCCTGACTGTCTGTGCCTTCCAGCCCGATCATCTTGCCCTTCGCAGAACGCAGTAACGCCAGCGCCTGCTGATGATCGCCCTGTGCTTCGGCGACGCGCGCTTCGAGTAACAGACGGTCCGGCGTACGCGGTCCGCGCAGGCCTTCCATCAGCGTTTTAGCACGCTGGTTATCGCCTTCGCCCAGCGCAACGTTAATCGCACCGACGCGTGCATCCTGTGTCGGTGTGTCGTTGCTCATCAGGTAGTTATAGACCTGACCGGCTTGCTTATTGAGTTTTCCGGACTGATACAGGCGCGCCATCGCCAGCATCAGGTCGCGGTTTTGCGGATCAGCCTGCAACGCGACGACCAGTTTGTCGTAGGCCGCTGCGTACTGACCCTGTTCGCGCAACTGGTCAGCCTGGGTGATCACGAAACCGTTACGCAGGCTCGCCAGCGCTGTCGGTGACGTGCCGGACTGGATTTGTGGATTTTGCAGGAAGGCTTGCGCCTCATTGCTCAGACCGGCCTGATTCAGCACGCTGACCTGATCGGCGTAATCCCCGGCATTGCCGGTGACGCCCTGACGCATATTCTGGCGAACCAGTTGCACCGCCAGCGGAAGCTGACCGGCCGCCGCCAGGTTTTTCGCCAGCGCGCCGACATCCGCAGGCGCGGCTGGTGGATTCTGTGCCAGCGCACGCAAGGTGTTAGACGCAGCGGCGGCATTGCCCTGTTGCAGATAGCTTTCGGCATCGGCCATTTGCGCATTGAAGTTGGCGCGCTGCGCCAGTTCACGCATCCCCTGATTCTGACTGCTGCGCGGAATACGCGAGAGCAGGGCGTTGGCGGTTGACCAGTTTTTGGTTTCTGACGCGAACAGGGCCGCGGCGTACAGATCGGCAGAAGAGGCACCCGGACGCGCAGACGGCGCCATGATTGACTGTGCCTGCGCGGTTTGCCCCTGCGATTGCAGGATGCGCGCCATATCCAGTTTCACCCAGACATTTGACGGCTGACGTTCCCGTGCCTGCTGAAGAATATTCAGTGCGCGCTGCGGATCGTTGTTCGCTACGGCCTGGGCGGCCTGACGGCGCATTGGCTCGATAACATCCGCCACGGTCGGCGGGTTCATTTTGGCCTGAATCCCGGCTGGCAGCGTTTTCAGCACCTGACTGGCTTCGGCGGTTTTGTTCTGCTGACGCAGCACGTAATACAACCCGGCGCGGGCATCGGCATTATCGCCCAGCGCGCTGTATTGTTGCTCAGCCCCGGCCAGATCGCCTTTGCGGCGCAGAATATCCGCACGCAACAGGCTGGCTGACTGACCTTTCTCACCACCGACCTGCGTCAGCGGAGTGACGGCAGCCAGTGCGGCGTCGTAACTGCCGGAGCCGGCGGCGTCTTTGGCTTTCGCCAGTTGGGCGTAAAACGCGGAATCCTGTGCCTGATTGCTCAACTGGGCGCTGTTCGGGCCGCCCTGTGCGGCAGCTTTGCTCAGATACTGTGACGCCTGCTCAAAGTTACCGCTGCGCTGCGCGATATAACCGAGACCGGCCAGTGCATCGGCGTCATTCGGGTTATCGGCCAGTACGCTTTCAAACTTAGCTTTCGCGCTGTTGACGTCGCCGCTGTTCAGTGCCGTGAAGCCCTGACCTTTCGCCGCGCCGCCGATGTTTTTCTGGAAGTAAGTCATCACGCCGGTGTCGTTCGGGTGACGCGCCTGATAGCCCTGATAAAAATCACGGTCAGCTTCCTGCGGCGTCATCCACAATAATGCCTGACGTAATGAGCGGTCGGCTTCGGTGCTGGAACCGGCCATCGTGCTCAGTAATTTTATACCGTCGCGGCGGGTGGATTCCTGATACGTCAGCACCTTACCCAGACCAAGGCGCGCCTGTGTGTCGTCAGGACGCGAGGCGACACGCTGTTGTAACCCGGCAATGGCCTGCGGCTGGAGCGACTTGTCGCCCGCCATCGTCAGATAGTATTCGGTCGCCAGGCTGTCGAGTGGCTGGTTGCCGTTAAAGATCGTGCGGTACGCCGAAAGCGCACCGCTGACGTTGCCCTGCGCGGCCATCTGGCGGGCAGAAGCCAGCTGAGCCGGCGGGATTGACTGCATAGCTTTGGCGCTGTTGAGCGATGTCAGACGCGGATCGTCCGGCGAGGCAGCGGCCAGTTTTTCGCGCCACTGACTGGCTGCGGTTTTATCGCCACTTTGCATGGAATACAGCGACATCAGGTACAGCGCTTGCGCATTGTCTGGCTCAACCAGCAGCACTTTCTGTAAGGCGTCTTTCGCCAGGTCGTCATGGGCGCGTTCATGCCAGTAAGCGGCCTGATCAAACAACGCCTTCATGGCAGGATTGGTGGTATCCGCTGCAAAGGTGGTGGCACTAAAACTCGCTACTCCGGCGATCCCTACCAGATAAATAGCCCTGATCACCGCCAGGGACAGTTTATGTTTCTTCATTTTCCAGCTCCGGTAATCGCCAGAGAGTCGCCGCCCGAAATCGGGGCGATCTTCATTGTTTTTGTTTTAAAGCCGATGCTTTTCATTTCTGACCCAGACGTTTGGCCGCGTGACGACGCAGGACAACGAACAGGCTCAGGCCAACCACCAGCGAAAGCAGGGTCGCAATCAACGACAGGATCACGATGTGTTTGCTGGCATACCAGAGCACCATCATGTACCACGGCATTTGCCCGGTCGGGAATTGCTGACCCACTGAGAAGCTGCGGATGCCATTTTCATCGGTAATAATCGCCAGATCGCCGCGCACGTTGGCGTTGATTTTGGGTGATTTCAAATCGTTATGGATTTTCAGCAACTGTTGATCGTCTGTACCGGTTGCCAGCACGACCACATGGTCGGCAGACCAGCGCGAACGGTAGCTGACGAAGCCACGCCATGCGCCGGTTGAGGACAGATAACGGTCTGCATCGACCGGCTGGCGGTACCAGTCACCGGTCAGCCAGGCGACAACGCGCTGCATTTCGGTCGGCGTTTTTACGCCCATTGAGCCACCGTTGATGCTGAAAGGAGAGTCCGCAAGTAACTGCTGGTTGAATGGCGTGTCGCCCAGCGTGGTGACGGCCAGAATATCGCGGTCAAACAGCGGGTTATTTTGTTCATCACCGTTCAGGCCGAAGGCCACCTGCACATGATTCACCGGCATGCCTGTGGCTTTACCGGCGCGTGAGGCCAGGTTCAGCAGGGTGTGGATTTCATCCGCCGTCGGCGTTTGCGGCAACAGCATCAGGGTGTCGGAGAAATCAGCCAGTTTGGAGTACGGATAAGACGCGCCGACGAAATACGACAGGTTCGGCAACTGGGCGAAGTGGTAGCTTCCGCTCAGATCGATGAAAGATTTTGGATCGATACGGCTCTTAATATTGTCGCTGGTCAGAATGCTGCACGGCGCATCTTTTTTCGGCTTGATGTCGAAATAGAATTGCAACTGGTTGTCGCCGTAAATCAGGTAGGGCGCGAGTTGCAGCGTGTAGCGTTCCTGACGGCTGTCACCGCCCAGGCGACGCCAGATATTTTCCACCAGACCCACTTTGTTGACGGTCAGGCTGCGCAGGAAGTTGCTGTTGATGGAGACGTTGAGTCTTGAACTGTCTTCATCAATCCAGTTTTCGGTGGGGAAACGGTAATCAATGCGCACCGGAATATTGTGTCCGTCCCACATGAACAGATCTGGCGCAGCGCGGAAGGCGACCTGAATGCCGTCGTGATAAATGCCGTTTGAAATCAGCGAATCTTGATCTTTACCCGCCAGTTCACCCAGCGTCACCGGCCGTGAGGTGTCAATCCAGCGCGGCGCGTCATACGGTTTGCTGGACGGAATGGTTTGCTGGGCCACATCCAGATGGTCGGTGTTGTTCGGCATCCCGCCACTGATCAGGCGATACGCAGCCTGACGCAGTTGGTTATCGTCATTACCGAGTACCAGCAGCAGCTTGTAAACCGGATTGATCGGGTTATCGATAATCTGAATCGATGCGCCGTTGCTCGCCGGCAACGTCAGTGAACCGATTTTATCCCCCGGCTTGCCGAACAGAATGCCATTCTGATCCGGCAAATCATTCAGGATGACCGGGAAATCGACGCTGCGATAATCGGACAACATGCCGAGATAAGAAGAGACCATCGCCGCAGCGCTGATATCGCCCGGTTTCATGGCAGCAGAGAAGCCCATGGTGATTTTGGACTCCTGCATCTGCAGGCCATCAAAGAACGGACGCGGGAAGTTACCCAGATTACGGCCAATATTCAGTTGCTGACCTTCCAGCCCGATGCTGGTGGTGGGCAAAATAGTGACCCAATATTTATCCGACTGATCTTTCTCGCAGGTCATGGTGTTGCTGTCATGCACGCGGAAGCTCAGGTTGTTGTTGGATACCACCATGGCTGCCGGAATATCGAGATCGTAAACATCGCCGCCGTTGCTGCTCTGATTCAGCGGCAGGTTACCCAGCGGCTGGCCGTTGAGCATCAGTTCGAGTGTGGTATCGCGGGCAATCAGCGCCGGAGAAATTTTCAGTGCCAGCGACAGGTGCGCGTTAGTCACCACTTCATCGGCAGGCAGGGTGAAAATGATACCGGACTGCAACTGGCCGCCGCTGAGCGTCAGCCCGTTCGGCTGGCCCATTTCGGCAACGGTGACGTTGCTGGTCACCGGCTGAACCAGCGGCATTACCGGCGCAGCGGCAGCGGAAGGATCGGCAGTTACATCAGGCATCGCCGGGCTGTTATTCACCGGCGTGGTATCCGTCTGTGGTGCATCTGCGGCCGGGGCTGGCGTTGTGTCACCGGCTGGCGCCGTTTCACCCGGCATCGGCATGACCGGCGGTAGCCATGACGGCGCGGCTGGCAGGCTGGTTGCCGGATCAACGGCTGGTGCCGGCGCGTCTTCCGCCTGTGACAACGGCAGACTGCTGAACGTCAGCAACAAACCGGTGGTGATTTTTCTGAACAGGGATGCGCCCCGTGCAGCCAATAAACGGCGCTTACTCATGAGGTTATAAGGTCGGTTCATGCTGCTTCACTCTTGCTGGTGGCGTCAGCGGGTTTATTTTTAGCACGGCGTTCCTTCCACGTGTTATAGAACAACTCGAACACGCAACGGATGATGCTTACCAGCGATCTGAACGGGTTATCCGGCGGGTATTCTTCGCCAATCCAGGCATCAGCACGGCATAAGACCACGCGAACCAGCTCGCGGCGTTTCGATAACGGCAGGTTTTCAAATTGCAGACGCAACCGCTCTTTGTCTCCGCTGATTTGCGTCACCGGGAAACTTTCCGCGCCGGAAGACAACTGAATTTCTACTTCTTCAATTTCTTCATCCAGATAGCGCACGTCCGGCGTCACCAGTTGCACACCGCCCATCGACATATCGATAGTGGTGGTGCGCAGTGAAATACCATTGGCGTAATGAATAATCGCCGGGATGGCCACATCGATACGGATAGTTTTACGTACCTGACGGGTTTCTTTCGCTACTGCAATCGCTGCCAGCAAAATCAGCACGCTGAAACTGCCCCACGCGATATTCAGCGCAATAACATTTGGGTCGATGGCAAAGTAATTGTGGAAGATGGCGCGCACGATGCCGTAACCGATGCCGATAATCATCAGGATGGCGACAATCAGGTGAGGTTTGACGATGTTGAAGTCGAAGAACCCGACGTCCAGCAAACCGCCTTTATCCGTCACGTTAAACTTGCCGCGTTTTGGTGCGAACATCGTCACCAGCGTGGGCAGGATCAGGTGGAAGGCCATCACGGTCTCGTAAATCTCACCCCAGAAGGTGTAGCGGAAACGCCCGTTCATGCGGGAGTTGATGTACAGCGACATCACCAGGTGCGGCAGCGCGTAAGCAAAAATCAGGCTGGCGGACGAGGAAATAATGTTCAGGTTGAACAGCAGGAACGCCAGCGGTGCGGTCAGGAACACCACACGCGGCAGACCAAACTGGAAGTGCAGCATGGCGTTCAGGTAACACAGGCGTTGCTGCCATTTCAGACCGCGGCCGAGCAGCGGATTATCCACCCGGAAAATCTGCGTCATACCGCGCGCCCAGCGGGTACGCTGAATGACGTGCAGACCCAGACGTTCGGTCGCCAGACCGGCGGCCAGCGGGATATCCAGAAACGCGGTATTCCAGCCACGACGCTGCATTTTCAGCGCGGAGTGTGCATCTTCGGTAACCGTTTCAACCGCAAAACCCCCCACTTCTTCCAGAGCCACACGGCGGATAACCGCACAGGAGCCGCAGAAGAACGTCGCATTCCAGTTGTCGTTACCTTGCTGAACCGGGCCGTAGAACAGGGCACCTTCGTTGGGCATGGTGCGGCCCGCAGACAAGTTACGTTCAAACGGGTCAGGTGAATAGAAGTAGTGCGGTGTCTGGATCAGCGCCAGACGCGGGTCTTTCAGGAAGCTGCCGACCGTCGCCTGCAGGAACGCGCGGGTGGCCACGTGGTCACAGTCGAATACGCAAATCAGCTCGCCTTTGGTGAGTTTCATTGCATGGTTCAGGTTGCCGGCTTTGGCATGGGAGTTGTCGTTACGGGTGATATATCCCACACCGGCGTCAGCGGAGAACACCGCAAATTCGTCCCGTTTACCGTCATCCAGAACATAAATTTTGATTTTATCTTTCGGATAATCGATGCACTGCGCCGCCAGCACGGTGTCACGTACTACGTCGAGACTTTCGTTATAAGACGGAATATACACATCGACGGTTGGCCACAGCGTGGTGTCATCCGGCAAAGGTTCGATGGTGCGTTTTAATGGCCAGGTGGTTTGCAGATAACCCAGCAACAAAATTAGCCAGACATACAGTTCGGCAAGGAATAAGCCGATCCCTAAAATAGCTTCTATTGTTGAATTAAAATGCAGCGTTTCCGTCGCGCGCCAGTAAATATAACGCGTCGACATCATGACGGACATGATGACCATCACCACGCTAATCCGTCGGCTTTTACTGATGCCAAGCAGGAATAACAGACCGATGCTGATCAGGCCAAAAATGTACTGCTTCTGGCTGTCCATCGGGGTAATGATGATGACTGCTGCCACCGGCAGCAGCAGAAGTACAAGGAGAGAAAACAGGAATTTATTCATCGCTTTTGGGGTCGCTGTTAACAGTGATAGCTAATAACTGCCAGATTTAGGCGCGGCGTGTAATTCACCATCACCGACTTTAATCCCTAAAATGGCGGCGACTTTTTTGCTGATCAGTTCAATATCAAATGCCGAAGCCGATACCGGACTGAAATCAATAATAGAGCGCTGCGAGGCATTGGCCTCTGGCACACATTCATCCCTGTGGATTGTGCCTAATAATCTTTCATTTAAACGCTGTTCGAAAAATTGGGTGACGTCGCGGCTTAATGTCCGGCGGGTGTCACTTTGGTTAACAACATAATATTCACCCAACTTGTTATTCAAAGGGGTGCCAATTAATTTGTTTTTTTCCATTAAGGGTAATAAAGATAATGATGCGGTGTCGGCCAGCATCACCACCACATGTAAATCAGCAATGGCCTGAACGGCTTTTAATGCCGGACTCGGGCCGGGAGGGAAATCCGCGATAATAATTAATCCCGGATAATTCAGGACGGTATTTAATCCGCGCTGTAAAAAATGCTGATCGCTGGCAAGCTGATGTTCGAATTCCAGCCGCTGATCTTCCGTCACTTCGCCATAAGGTAAGACAAACGTATTGGAACCCGCTTTCAGGATGAACTGGCTCCAGTCGGATTCATTACCCGAACCGGCGACAAAACCGCGGGTATCGGCAATAGGCACACCGAAATGAAGGCGAAGGGCGTTCTGCACATCAAAATCGATGACCAGCACTTTGCTGCCACTGCGGGCAAGCGAATAGGCCAGGTTGGAGGCCACCGTGGTTTTTCCTACCCCACCTTTCGGTGAACAAACGCAAACTAACGGCATGAGGCAATCATCTCTAACAGGGGTTGAAGCGGTGTGTCGCGATGTAAATAAGCGCTGGCAGGCTGCGGCGCTCGCTGTTTAAACATTTGTTTAAAGCGCTGGTTAACCTCAGCAGACGCCGGGGATGCGGGCACCACTGGCGCTGGATTTTGTACCGGCGGCTGGTGGTAAACCGGCGCGGCGGGGTGTTGTTCTGGCTGAGGCGTCTGAACCGGCGCAGGTGCAGGCTTTGAAGGCGCTTCGGGCATTGCTTTACGCAATGAATCGAGTAAACCTGAGCCGCTGTCAGGAATGACTGACTGGGCGTGCAATGTCGGTGCTGTGTGAACAGGCTGATGTTGCGCGGGCTGCACGGACACGGGGGCTGGCTGAACGGGTGCGGACGGCAGCGTTTCGCGCAGGGCATCAAGCAGACCAAAACCGGCTGGCGGAGGAGTAACCTCCGAAGACATCGGCGTGGCTGGTGTGTGCATAACAGGCTGTGCGGCAGAAGCATGCGGTTTCTGCTGCTCATTGACAGACTGAGAAGCAGAAAGCGAAAACTCGTCCGCAGAAATGGATTGTGGCGTTGGCTGCGTGGTACGCCCGTTATCAAGTGGACCGGCAGGCTCTTCGCTGGCTGAGACTTGTTTAATCAACGTCCACTGATTCATTGAACCTGTTATGGATTCTCCCGTTGATTTTTCATTAAGCTCTTTATAATCAAGATTTTCCAACTTCGTCTTATCCATAAAACGTTTAATGTCATCATATTTATTCATAAATCCCGCCCGATAGGATTATATATTTCGGTGTTTTCTGGACGTCAAAACGACTGTGATTGGCCGTTAACAAAGAGTGTAAAAAGATGAATATTTTTAAAGTTTTATGTGGGAATAGGACTCGTCTTAATATATCAGTTCTTTTACAGCATAGAGCAGTTTTTACAAAAAATAGGATTAACCCGCATAAAAAACAACACGGGCATAACTGGCTGGCGCAAAAGGTTTTTGATGTTGTTTTGCGATGCGTTTTTGTTAAATTAGTATAATGTTTGGTTTTTTATGTGATGAATAGCACATAATATTCATCAGGTGCGCCGGGCTCAGGATGTTCTTATGCTGTGAATTATTCGATTAACCTGAGTAATGTATGTTTTCTCTAAGTTGAACAACATAAAGAATATTCATTGTAGGTGTGTACCGGCAAACATGTTGTTTTTTATAGCCAAAACTTCGTCTTTAACCTCGAAATAACACGTTATAAGGTATACTGCGCACAAGTACCGTTTATGCCCGGATGGGCGCGGAAAATCATGTCGGTGGTAGATGGAGAATTAAGTTGCGGGTCAGGCGTTCATTAACGATTAAACAGATGGCGGCCGTGTCGAGCATTGCGGCCATCACCATTTGTATTTTTATCGTCATCCAGCTGTTCCACTTTGTACAGCAACGGAGGGACGATTACGCCCAGCAACTTGAGAATATTGCGCATTCTGTTCGGGTTCCGCTCTCGCAAGCCGTGCTGGATGTTGATCTGGAAGAAACGCAGGACATTCTGAATACGCTGCAACCGGTGGGCATTCTGAGCCGTGCCGACGTCGTGTTACCCAATCAGATCGCCGCACTGCATACGCATTTCCCACCAGGCCGCCCGGTGCCGCAATGGGTGACCCGCGGTTTCAATCTGCCGGTGACAATCTCCGTACCTCTCTATTCTGCGGCTGCCAGCCCTAAAGCCCCCAAACCCCTGGCTTATCTGGTCCTTCAGGCTGATTCCTACCGCATGTATCAGTTCATCATCAGCGCGCTCTCGACCATGCTGACGACATATCTGTTGCTGGCGCTGATCCTGACCATTTCCGTGAGCTGGGTTATCAACCGTTTGATCGTGAAACCGCTTCGCGCGATTGCCAGCGATCTGGAATCCCTGCCGGAAAG
This sequence comes from Rahnella sp. 2050, assembly GCF_040544515.1. Lineage (NCBI taxonomy): Bacteria > Pseudomonadati > Pseudomonadota > Gammaproteobacteria > Enterobacterales > Yersiniaceae > Rahnella > Rahnella sp. 2050. The sequence goes on from NZ_JBEPKE010000004.1 coordinate 166,875, forward strand.
CGAGGTGCCAGGCCATCAGCTAACCCTGCCGCAACGCCACGAAGACGATGAGATCGGCATGCTGGTGCGCAGCTACAACCGCAATCAGCAACAGCGGGAGAAGCCGCAATGCACTGCCCGTGAAGCACTGCTGCCTTCTCAAACCATGCTGAATAATGAAGAACAGTTTATGCAGCATCTGGAACACCGCCTGCATTGCGCTGAACCGCAAAAAAGTTTCCACCTGCTGTTAATCGGCATTGAAAGCCTGCGCGATGACGGCCATGTGGATTGCCCGCTGATCTCTTCCATCATGAATGTGTTGCCTGAGAACTGCCTGCTGGCGCGCCTGAGTTATAACGAATTTGCTCTGCTGGCGGCGGATATTCCGCGGCCCTTTATGGCGATGCGTCTGGCGCGGCAAATCATGGAGCGCATCAATGCGCCGCAGGAAAGTCATGCTGGCAATATGTCTCTGCATCCGACTGGCAGCATCGGCATCGTGCAATACACCGGCGAATTCCCGGTGAGTGCGCAGCAACTGATGGTGAATGGTCGTGCGGCCAGAGTCTCGGCCTATCAGCAGGGGAAAAACCAAATCCTGTTCTTCGAGCCGGAACTGACCGAAAAAATTCAGAAACGCTTACTGCAGGAAAACGAAATCCTGCATGCGATGGAACAGAATGATTTCACGCTGTTTATCCAGCCGCAGGTGAATATGGCAACTGACGTGGTGGTCGGGGCGGAAGCCTTGCTGCGTCGTAAAATGACCGATGGAAGTTACGGTCTGGAAAGCGATTTTATTGTGCTGGCCGAAGAAATCGGCGTCATGAGTCAGCTGGGTTACAAAATTCTTGAGCTGGGCTGTCAGATCCTGGCGGACTGGCAGCAACGAGGCATTCCCCTGCCGCTGTCAGTCAATCTCTCCGGCGCGCAGGTACAGCAGCGTAACTTCCTGCCGGAACTGCGCAGCCTGCTGAGCCGTTACAAAATTAATCCGGGACAACTGGTGCTGGAAATCACGGAAACGGCCCGCATTGATGATCTCGATCGCGCGCTGCTGTTGCTCAGCGAACTTCGCGCCGTGGGTGTTTCCATCGAGCTTGATGATTTTGGTCTGGGTTACTCCGGGCTGGAATACCTCAACCGGCTGCGCACATTGCCTATTGATGTCATCAAAATTGACCGCAGCTTCGTCAGCGTGCTGCCGCAGGATGAAGTGATGGTGAATATTGTGGCCTCGATTGGTCGCGCCATGAATATTCAGCTGGTAGCCGAAGGCGTAGAAACTGAGGAACAACGTCAGTGGCTGCTTAAGGAAAATATTCAGATCGGACAAGGCTATTTATTTTCCGCGCCGCTTTCCAAAACTGACTTCGAACGGAAATTCTGCCAGCCTTCCTGACCTGTACCACGGACAGGAAAACCTCTTCTTGTCCGGCATTTCCCCCTCCTGACGCTTTTTTTACTTACATTACTTCCTGCTGAATCCTTTCCGCTCCGGTTTTTCATGACTCGTGATTGCGGAGGGAAACGAAATATTTCCATCATGTTGTGCTTGTGTTATTTACCTGCTGCCACTCATTACCTTTGACCTTACAAAAAATAGAAGTCGGCGCAATCACTTCAGGATGGGTATTCATGAAAAAATCACTCTTCAGAAGCCTGTATTTTCAGGTGCTTTTGGCTATTACCGTCGGTGTTCTTCTGGGGCATTTCTACCCTGAGATTGGCGCTCAAATGAAACCACTTGGTGATGGTTTTGTTAAATTAATCAAGATGATCATCGCGCCGGTGATCTTCTGTACTGTCGTCACCGGTATTGCGGGTATGGAAAGCATGAAAGCGGTCGGCCGCACCGGTGCGATTGCGCTGCTGTACTTTGAAATTGTCAGTACACTGGCGCTGATCATCGGGCTGGTGATCGTCAATATTGTACAGCCGGGAGCCGGGATGAACGTGGATCCTGCCGCGCTGGATGCCAAAGCGGTAGCGGTTTACGCCGAGCAGGCGCAAAGCCAGGGCATCATTCCGTTCCTTCTGGACGTGATCCCCTCCAGCGTGATTGGGGCATTCGCCAGCGGGAACATTCTTCAGGTGCTGCTATTTGCTGTGTTGTTTGGCTTTGCGTTGCACCGTCTGGGCCACAAAGGCCAGCTGATTTTCAATGTGATCGAAAGCTTCTCTCAGGTCATTTTCGGCATCATCAATATGATCATGCGCCTCGCACCGATTGGCGCATTTGGGGCCATGGCGTTTACCATCGGCAAATACGGCGTCGGTTCGCTGGTGCAACTGGGACAACTGATCCTGTGCTTCTACCTGACCTGTATTTTGTTCGTGGTGGTGGTGCTCGGGCTTATTGCGCGCTTCACCGGTTTCAGCATCTTCAAGTTTGTGAATTACATTAAAGAAGAGCTGCTGATCGTGCTGGGCACGTCATCTTCTGAATCAGCGCTGCCGCGCATGCTGGATAAAATGGAGCGTCTGGGTTGTAAGAAATCGGTGGTCGGGCTGGTCATTCCGACCGGCTATTCCTTCAATCTGGACGGCACCTCGATTTATCTGACGATGGCAGCAGTCTTCATCGCGCAGGCGACCAATACCCATATGGATATCTGGCATCAGATCACCCTGATTGTGGTGCTGCTGTTGTCTTCAAAAGGGGCGGCAGGCGTAACGGGCAGCGGATTCATCGTGCTGGCGGCAACGTTGTCTGCTGTGGGCCATTTACCGGTTGCAGGACTGGCACTGATTCTGGGCATTGACCGTTTCATGTCCGAAGCGCGTGCGCTGACCAATCTGGTCGGTAACGGCGTCGCCACCATCGTGGTCGCAAAATGGTGTGATCAGCTGGACGAAGGGCAGTTAAAAGCGACCTTAAACGGCCAGAAGGGTCTGACAGAAGCCGAAAAGTCCGCCTGAAATTTCTGAAAAATGGTGGCTGAATGGATGAAAATATTGAGAAAGGTTTCTAAAAACGCATTTATTTAGCCCCAAACCCACCTAATATCCACCGGTTACTTGATGCAACCGGTGGATTATCTTCATAATATGTCCCTCAAATGCCTCATCTGGCGTTCGTTCCCATAATATTTTTGCGGGCTGCGTGACATTGCGAAAAATGCGCGGTCTAACGAAGGGCTGTATTTTCCGTCCTTAAACTTACGCATTCAATTCCTGTGGGCCAGTCGACCGACACCGGCAGGACAGCATATTGAAAATTGGATTGTCATTACGTAGGGGTTCACATGCAGGGCACCAAAATCCGTTTACTCATTGGTGGATTGCTGCTGGCAGCAGCCGCAAGTCATGTGCAAGCTGAAGCATTACAACCAGATCCGGCCTGGCAGCAGGGGAAACTGGACAATGGATTTACCTGGCAGTTGCTGACCACGCCGCAACGCCCGAGCGATCGCATTGAATTACGCCTGGTGGTTCGCACCGGCTCGCTGGCGGAATCAGCCCAGCAAACGGGCTATGCCCATTTCCTTCCCCGCCTTGCGCTGATGCACAGCGAAGGCTTCAGCACGGCTCAGCTCCAGTCTCTGTGGCAGCAAAGTATCAATCCGCAGCGGCCCTTGCCGCCAGCGGTCAGTTCTTATGATTTCACGATGTACAACCTGAGCCTGCCCAATAACCGTCCTGAGCTTCTGAAAGATGCTCTGAACTGGCTGACAAATACGGCGGGCAAAGTGTCTGTCACCCCGGCGCTGGTGAGTGCAGCCCGTCAGGAATCTCAGGATCCGGTAGGTTCTCTGCCTCAAAATACGCAGGATGCCTGGTGGCGTGCGCGGATGGCCGGTTCGACGCTGGTTGGTCACAATCCAAACCATTTACCCACCAAACCTGTCAACATCGACGCATTAATCAAATTTTATCATCAGTGGTATACGCCTGATGCGATGACGTTATTTGTCGTCGGTAATGTCGACAGCCGTGGCCTGAGTGAACAAATCAATCGCACGTTCTCGTCACTCAAAGGCAGCCGCCAGACGCCGCAGACGTTGCCCACGCTGTCTGAAGTGACGACAAAATCCATGACCGTCATGGATGAAAATCTGACTCAGGATCGCGTCTCATTAATGTGGGATAACGCCTGGCAGCCCATTCAGGATTCACAGGCACTTGCCGCATACTGGCGCAGTGATCTAGCCCGCGAAGCGTTGTTCTGGCATTTGCAGCAACAACTGAAAAGTGCGTTTGAAACCAAAAAAGACACCCCGGCACCTGGCCCGGGGCTGGGTTTCGACTGTAATGTGCAATATCAGCGCGCGCAGTGTGCAATCCGCATTGAAGCACCGCAGGCTAAGCTGACCGAGCTGTTTAAACGTTTGTCAGAAGAACTCCTGGCTGTTCGCGATAAAGGCATTTCTCAGGCTGAATTTGACGCACTGATTGCGCAGAAAAACGATCAGCTGAGCAAACTGTTCGCGACTTACGCCCGTACCGATACCGATGTGCTGATGAGCCAGCGTTTGCGTTCCCAGCAAAACGGTGTGGTAGATATCGCCCCAGAACAGTATCAGCAATTGCGTCAGCAGTTCCTTTCCACGCTGACCCTGCCGGTGCTGAATCAGGAACTGAAGCAACAGCTTTCCCGCGCTCCTGCGTTATTAGTGGCGCAGCCAAAAGGGGAACCTGAGGTGAATGCCGCAGAGCTGCGGGCGGTTTATGACAAGATAATGGCACCGGTGGAAACCGCGCCTGCGGTTGATGCCCCTGCGGGGGATGTGCCAGCGGCATCGGCGACGACTGCGCAATAAGTAGATCGTTGAGTAAGAATTCGGTCGGCTCCCTCCCCTGCGAAGGGGAGGGTTGGGGTGGGGTATTAAGGTCTAAATCAAAAAGTTTAAGTGTGCTTTAGCAAAGAGTTAGTCATTAAAACCCCCTCCCAGCCTCCCCCTTCGCAGGGGGAGGAGTAAAGAAAAACTCCCCTTATGCCCGCCCCGGCATAAACTCCATCGGAATGATTGCCCCGCGATGCTGGATAACCGTACTCGCTGTTTCATGTCCACGCACTGCGGCTTCCACCGCGCTGCCACCGGTGAGCCTCACCGCCAGATAACCGGCGCTGAAGGAATCTCCTGCTGCCGTCGTATCAATGACTTTCTCTTTCGGCAATTTCACCGCAGGGACATCATGCAACTCGCCTTCAGCGCTGGAGACGATGCAACTGTCGGCTCCGCGTTTGACGACCACTTCGCTGACGCCCAGCGCATGGGTGCGCGCAATCACGTCGTCGTACGGCTTCTGGCCCCACAACATATCTTCGTCATCGAGGGTCAGGAAGGCGATGTCGGTGCAGGAAAGCATGGCGTTATACGCGGCCTGCGTCTGTTCTTTGCTGGCCCACAGACGCGGACGGTAATTGTTATCGAAAATCACTTTGCCACCGCGTGAACGGCAGGCTTTCAGCAAGGTCATCAGACGGTCACGGCTTGCGTCGCTGAGGATCGCCAGACTGATACCGCTCAGATACAGATAATCAAATTCTGCCAGTTTCCGGCAAATCTCTTCGGATTGCGGACTGTCGAGCCAGTAGCGCGCGGCAGCATCATTGCGCCAGTAATAGAAGGTGCGCTCGCCGGTGCTGTCCGTTTCAATCACATACAAACCGGGTAACTTGTTTTCAAGGCGCTGGGTCAGATCCGTGTGAACCCCTTCCTGCTGCCAGGCCTGCAACATTTCATTGCTGAAACTGTCATTGCCGAGCGCGGTGACGTAATGCACGTTCAGCGCATCAGGGGAAACCTGGCGGGAGATATAAACAGACGTGTTCAGCGTGTCGCCACCAAAACCGCGGTGGAGCGCATCGCCTTTCTGAGATAATTCGATCATGCATTCGCCGATAACGGCAATGTTTTTGCTGGTCATGGTACCTGGCCTATGTCTGAAGCATTAAAACGAAAGGAAAGAAAAGACCGTCATTATTGCGCTCTAGTCTCTTCATAAGAATGCGGTCAGTCAAATAAATTAAAACAAGGTTTTATTTTTGTAGGCAGCAGGCAAAAAAAAGAAGAAAAAACGAGGGGAAAAGTGGAAGCGTCAGCACTTCCACCTGAGGCAGTTACTTATTTTCCTGACGCAGTTCGGTCACCGGACGGCCACCCACTCCCCAGTTATCGGTGTCGACCTCGTCAATGACGACCACGGTCGTCGCCGGATTTTTGCCCAGCGTGTCCACCAGTAATTGTGTCACCCCGGCGATCAGCGCTTTCTTCTGTTCAGCTGTCGCGCCTTCGCGGGTGATTTTGATATTAACGTAAGGCATTTTTTTCTCCGGCTTGTGAATGAGGCGTCAATAAAATATTCAGTGCTTCCACTGTAGAGCCTGTGTAAAAGAACTTCCAGCCCGGCTTTTTGGCTGATTTAGGCGCACAGATTGTAAGGTTATATCGAGTGATTAAAGTTTCCCCGCGCAGCGCCGATAGATAACTCTACTAAAGAAAGCCAGGAAACCGGGCTACTTTGCCTCCATGAAACACAGTGTTCTGCGAACACACGCTGTTGACATGAATCACATTGTAGTCACGCGACACATGTTGCCGCATGTCCCCCTGATTATCTGATTCTTATTCATGACGGCAGAAAAATATGATAACTAAGATGATGTTAGGGCTGATTACGCCTTCTTTTACCGCCATAGAGCGCGTAAAAGCACAGTCTTACTGGCGTCAGTGTCAGAGAGTGTACCGTTTTCAGCCTATTTATCGCACCACAGGAAAGCTGTTGGGAATTGAATTGCTGACAGGGATTTTTCACCCTGCGAGCCCGCACAAATTCATTTCGCCGGAAGAATATTTTGTCGCGATCGCTGTGGGCAAACGTTTGCAAATCGTGCAGGAGCAGCTCGACCTGTTGCAGCGCTGGCAGCATCTGTTCATTGAAAACGAATTACTGGCGTCGATTAACGTAGATGGTCAGGTACTGGAAATGCTGCAATCTGATTCGGCGCTGCGCGCGCAAATCAGCGCGATGCCGTATGTCCGTTTTGAACTGGTTGAAAGCGCCGAAAATGCGCTGAGTATCCCGCTGTCGCAAATCGAGCAATCTGACCGGTTGTGGCTCGATGACTTTGGTCAGGGTATCGCTAACTTCTCTTCCTTCACCACCTGGCATTACGAATACATCAAAATCGCCCGCGATCTGTTTATTTTGCTTGGCCAGAGTGAAGAGGGGTCACGGCTGTTTTACACGCTGGTGACGCTGATGAACCGTTATAGCAAAGGCGTGATTATTGAAGGCGTTGAAACGGCCTCTGAATGGGCGATGGTCTGCAATTCTGATGCGCTGGCGGCACAAGGCTATTATCTGGCGCGCCCCACCATTTTCGACAATCTGGATAATCTGCCCATACATTTCAAAGGATAATGGATCACGCCTGACCTGCTGAGGCAAACTCTCAAAGTTGCTGGTGACTCGTTGTGGTGTGATGCATTTTCATTTCACTGATTTAAAAAGCATTACCTTCCGACTTCCTGCCTGATATGCCCCCTTCACGAATGCCCCTTCCTGCAAGCTGTTGAGAATTCTACTATGGTTAAAACTTAGGATTGGTTAACTGTCTGAAAGGAACAGATTTATGACGCGCACAGGTAAAGTGATTTCCTGGGTTGTGGGTGTGATTATCATTGCGTTGATTGCTGTCGTGATTTTCATTGCGACATTCGACTGGAACCGCCTCAAACCGACCATCAATCAAAAAGTCAGCACCGAACTGAACCGCGCATTCGCGATCCGCGGTGATTTAGGCGTGGACTGGTCGCGTCAGAAAGACGAAGCGGGGTGGCGCGCGTGGGTGCCGTGGCCGCACATTCATGCTGAAGATATCGTGCTCGGTAACCCTTCCGATGTGCAAACCGGCGAAAAAGACGCGCAGATGGTGAAACTCGCCCGCGTTGACGCCAGCATTGCGCCACTCGCCTTACTGCATAAAGAAGTGCTGATCCCGCGTATCTGGCTGAAACAGCCTGATGCTTCATTGCTGCGTCTGGATAATGGCAAAAATAACTGGACGTTCAATCTCGCCAACAGCGATACGCAGGATCCGGCGCAGCCGCCGTCTGCCTGGTCATTTACGCTCAATGATATCGTGTTTGATCGCGGGAAAATTGACTATAAAGACGCGAAACTGAAAGCTGATTTCCGCGCCGTGATTGACCCGCTGGGCAAACCGCTGCCGTTCACGGAAGTGGTCGGTGATAAGAAAGATGCACCGAAAACCAAAACCCCGCCTTATGTGTTTGGCTGGAAAGTTGACGGTAAATACAACGGTGAATCGCTTTCCGGCAGCGGCAAAATCGGTGGCATGCTGGCGCTGAAAGACCCGGATGTGCTGTTCCCGTTACAGGCAGATGTCCGTTCCGGGAATACGCGGGTGGCCGTCGCGGGGACATTGCAGGATCCGATGAATCTCGGGGGGCTGGATTTACGTCTGAAATTCTCCGGCCAGACGCTGTCTGACTTGTATGGCCTGACCGGCGTGCTGCTGCCGCAAACGCCACCGTATTCCACCGACGGGCATTTATCGGCGACGTTGCATGATAAAGACGGCGCAATTTACCGTTATCAGAACTTTAACGGTGAAATCGGCGACAGCGATATTCACGGCTCACTGACTTATCAGGCCGTTAAACCGCGACCTAAACTGACCGGTGAGGTAGTTTCAAAACAGCTGCGCTTTGCTGATCTGGCTCCGCTGATTGGTGCCGATTCTAACCAGGACAAAGCCAAACGTGGTGAAACTACCCGGCAGCCTGCCGACAAAGTATTGCCGGTGGAGAAATTCGATACAAAAAGCTGGCGGGTAATGGACGCTGATGTGAAATTCAGCGCCAAACGTATCGAGCATGGTAAATCCCTGCCACTGAGCGATTTGAGCACTCACCTGAAACTGACCGACGGCGAGATCCTGCTCGACCCGCTGCGTTTCGGTCTGGCTGGCGGTAATCTGAATTCCACCATCCGCCTCGAAGGTGACAAATCGCCGATGCAGGCGCGCGCCGATATCCATGCCCGTAAACTGAAGCTCAAACAATTGCTGCCAAACGTACAGTCAATGGAGCGCAGTCTGGGCGACCTGAACGGTGACGCCACGCTGACCGGCACCGGGAATTCGGTCGCAGCGCTGCTCGGTACCAGCAACGGTGATATGAAAATCCTTATTAACGATGGCGTGATCAGCCGTGGCCTGATGGAACTGGCAGGGCTGAATGTCGGTAATTACGTGGTGAGTAAACTGTTCGGCGATGATGAAGTGGCGATCAACTGCGCGGCCGCCAACGTCAATGTGAAGAACGGACTGGTCACGCCACGGCTGTTTGTGTTCGATACTGAGAATGCGGTGATTAACATTACCGGCAACACCAATATGGCAACCGAACGGCTGGATCTGTCGATCAACCCTGAAAGCAAGGGCGTGCGTATCCTGACCTTACGTTCACCGCTGTATGTTCGCGGCACCTATAAAAATCCGGATGCCGGCGTGAAACCAGGGCCGCTGATTGCCCGCGGTGCCGCAGCCGTCGCGCTTGGCGCTGTCGTTGCCCCGGCTGCCGCGCTGCTGGCGTTGATCTCTCCAAGTGATAATGAAGAAAACCAGTGCGGCCCGATCTTGCAGCAGATGAAACAGAAGTAATCCTGTTGGATTAACGCCTCCCCTGCGAAGGGGAGGCCGGAAGGGGGCTTTAAGGCTGAGGCACCGGATCCAGTACCGCACATTTGTGGTCCTGGATTTCTTCGGTGGAGGCGTTATTGAGTTTGAGTAAGTCACGCTCGCTGGCGAGCAGCAGGAAATCGCCGCCCGGCAGGCTGACCATCGCCATGCCGAAATGTCCCATCTTTTTATCGGCTTCAGGCACACCTTCGGCCAGAAGCCGGAAAGCGCCTTTCTCATTCAGCTCGGCCTGCGTCACTTTACGCGCCAGATAGGTGTGTCCGAGCAGCTTATCCGGCAGTTCCTGCCAGTTATATCCCATCTGCCCGCCATCTTTGCTCAACGTGGTTTTTACCTGTGGCAAAAGACAGGAGATGTGGATGTGCAGCTGATTCTGCGACCGTCCGTATTGCGAGTTAATCGCCAGCGAGACATTGCTGTCATCAATCGGTTTACCGTATTTATCCGCCATAAAATGCCGCGCATTCCATGCCTGGCTGAAAAAGTTTGGCGTTGACGGTTCCAGCAACGCAGGGCTTTCCATACCGGTGATCCGCGCGGTCGGCATCAGCAAATATTGCAGCGGGCCGTTCAGATCTTTCAGCACCACAAAACCCTGTTGTTCATCGACCTGCGCGCAGGGCTCAGGTTTGCCCGTGCTTTGCTGATTCGGCACGCATTTCTTGCTGATGATGTTCCACAGAGCGTTGGGATTGGAGGTGTGTGGCCAGAAATACCAAAAGGCCGCAGTAATAAGGATAAGCAGGATCAGAACAGGCAGGATAAATCGACGCAAGCGCATAAGAGACCTTCGCAGAAGGCACCGTGCCGGGCGCAAACCGGGCACGGTATCCGGGTCAGTTACAATGACTGATGGGCGGTTTCTTTGGACAGCAGCAGCGCGATCAGCGTCAGCGTTGCCATTGAAGCCAGATAAACGCCCACATAGAACAACCCGTAATGGGTTGCCAGCCAGGTGGCGATGTACGGCGCGACAGATGCGCCCAGTATCGAAGACACATTATAGGAGAAGGACGCGCCGGTATAGCGAACTTCTGTCGGGAACAGCTCCGGCAGCAGCGCACCCATCGGACCGAAAGTCAGCCCCATCACCATGAAACCACACAGCAGGAATACCATCACCAGCGCCTGTGAACCGGCACCCAGAATGGTCGGGAAACACAGGGCGAAGACGATCATCAGCAGCGTAATACAAATCATGGTTTTGCGACGGCCAAACTTATCCGCCAGCTGACCGGCAACCGGCACCATCACGCCGAAACCGACCACGCCGATCATCAGCATCAACAGGAATTCATTGCGCGGAATGCCCAGCCCGACCGGCTTTGCGGCAGTGCCGTAACCCAGTGAATACACGGTCATGATGTAGAACAGCGTGTAAGTCGCAACCATGATAAAGGTGCCGAGAATCGTCGCCTTTTTATATTTAGTGAACAGCGTGCCGATTGGCACTTTCACCTGTTTACCGGCTTTGGCAATTTTGGCAAATACCGGTGTTTCGTGCAGGGAAACGCGCACATACAGACCGACGATCACCAGTACCGCAGAAAGCAGGAACGGCACACGCCAGCCCCAGGAAATAAACTGTTCGTCGGTCAGCAGCCACGACAGCAGCAGGAACATGCCGTTCGCGAAGAAGAAGCCAATCGGTGCGCCAAGCTGCGGGAAAGAGCCGTACAGGGCGCGTTTCTTCGCCGGTGCGTTCTCGGTGGCGAGCAGCGCCGCGCCACCCCATTCACCGCCCAGTCCCAGACCCTGACCAAAACGCGCCAGCGCCAGCAGCATCGGTGCGAAGACGCCAATGGTTGCGTAGGTCGGCAGCAGGCCGATCACCACGGTAGACACGCCCATCGTCAGCAAAGAGGCCACCAGCGTGACTTTACGTCCGACGCGGTCGCCGAAGTGGCCGAACAGCGCGGAACCGATCGGCCTGGCGACAAAGGCGATGGCAAAGGTCGCGAGAGACTGTAGCGTGGCCGCCGTCGGGTCACCCTGCGGGAAGAAAATGTGCGGGAAAACAATCACCGCAGCAGTGGCATAGATATAAAAGTCGAAGAATTCAATGGCCGTACCGATAAGCGATGCCACGATGACTTTGCTGCGGGAGTTCTGACTCACCAATTGCGCGTCAGCTTCTAATTCTGGAGTGATAGTGGCTTGCATAAGTGTTTCTTATTTGTAATGAGTGGGAGGGATCTAATGTAAATAAATGTATATCGAAAAGGCATCTTATGCAGAGCGCGGCGGTATTTCAACGCAGCGGAAGCCGCGAAAAAAGGCGTTTAAAGCCGGATCGGGGGATTATTTTATCAGGGCAGGATTTCGCCAGTCATAAGTTTGGCGAATGGGTAAAAGGCAGAGCAACTGACTGCAAAACCGCAAAATAAAAGTACGGCTCTCAGTCAGTTATTCTGGTTTTCACGGCGGCGCCATGCCTGACTTAGCATTATTCACTGCTTTTTAACTTCATCTTCAGCATTAACTGTGGATATATGCATTTCGTCTGGCACGATGAGGTTGTCCGGCGTGTATTCACTGTCGTTTTCCGTGGCATTTTTCGCGTGTTTGGCGGCTTTTTGCTTCGGATCCGGCATCGGCGGGTCATCTTTGTATTTCGCCGTCGCTATCCACGCGGCGACAAACAACGTCAGGCGGGCGAAGAAATAGAAGAAAGCCATCAGGCCGATCACTGAACCAAAGGCTGCGCCGGAAGGTGAGGTCGCCAGCTTCGGCAGTGTCATGGTCATCACGAATTTAATCACCTCAAAACCCATCGCCGCCAGCAACGTCCCGCGCAGCAGCGCTTTTTTGCGTGGTTTGTGGCGCGGCAACATCCAGAAAATCCACAGGAACAGCAAATAGTTAGCGGCAATGGAAATCACCAGCGTGATACTGGTCATCACCGGGCGGAGCCAGTCAATGCCACCCAGACCCAGCGCATCGACAATGGTTTTTTGCGCGGCACCGGCAATCGACGTCAGCGACAGCGTGATAATCAGCGCCAGCACCAGCCCGGTCAGGGAAATAAAATCGCGAATATAGCGGCGGTAAATTTTCTCCTGATCCTGCGGATTACGCTCCCAGACATCGCGCGACTGGGCACGGATCGCCTCGCGCAAATTCCCCATCCAGCTCACGCCGGAGTAAAGCGCAATCAGCAAACCGGATAACCCCACGGCAGTACGCTGCTGGATGGCAGTATTTACCGTGCTTTTCAGCGTATTCGCCAGATTCGGGTCGCTGATGCTGTTGACGATTCGGTTGATCAGTTCTGCCAGCAAATCAGGATTTGAGGCCAGCACAAAACCGACCGCAGCGAAGGACACCATCAGAATCGGGATCAGCGACAGAAAGGAGAAATAGGTGATGGCCGCGCCAAACTGGCTGCCAAGGCGATCGTTAAAGCGTTCCGTGGCACGCAGCAAATGTGCCACCCAGCCCCAGGACTGCACGTATTCCACGAGTCGTGAAAATCTGCCGATGTTTTTATCCACCGTCTGATTGCCGGTTTTGATGTTGATCAGCGGGGTCGGTTTTTCCTGTGTGGCCGGTTCTTGTTTTGAAATGATGGGCATTGATCCATGTTGTCCTTAAAAATTCATCCGGCCTTAAGTATAGACGCCTGAGCGGTGAGGGCTAAGCCAGAGGCGTCTGAAAGCTCAGGCAATGAACGTTTGGGTGATATCGGTCAGCCAGTCCATAAACACTTTAACGCGGCGTGACAGATTCAGACGATGCGGATAAACCAGCGTCACCGGCATTGGCGGTGCACGGAACTGCGGCAAAATACTGACCAGCTGACCACCCGCCAGCGCGTCGCGTACACCAATCAGCGGAACCTGAATGATGCCCAGGCCGTTGATACAGGCGCTGACGTAGGTTTCGGTGCTGTTAACCGTCACCGCGCCGCCGCTTTTGACCGTTTTCACCTGTTTGCCGTCGAGATATTCAAAGGCCGACGTATGGCTGCCGAGGATTTGTTCATAATGCACCATGGCGTGTTGTGCCAGCTGGTCAGGGTGATCCGGCGTGCCGTAGCGGCGCAGATAACCGGGGCTGGCGCAGTTAACCATGCTGAGATGCCCCAGCGGACGCGCAATCAGCCCGGAATCTTTAAGGGTGCCGGAGCGGATCACACAGTCAAACCCTTCCCGCACCACATCCACGCGGTGATCAGTGCAGCTCAGTTCAATTTCCAGCGCCGGATAACGGTTAAGAAACTCCGCCAGACGCGGTAACACCAGATGCGTCGCCATACCGGTGGTCATATCAACCCGCAAACGTCCGCTGACACTGGCCGGATTCGACTGAAACATCGATTCCAGTTCATCCATGCTGGCCAGCAACTCTTTGCAGCGCTGATAAAACACCTGTCCGTCCTGTGTCAGTTGTACGCGGCGCGTTGAACGGTGCAGCAAACGTGCCGACATCCGCGTTTCCAGTTGCTGCACCAGCCGCGACACACTGCCTTTGGGCAATCCCAGGCTTTCAGCCGCGCGGGTAAAATTACTCAGTTCAGCGACGCGCACAAACACCTGCATTGATTGAATTTTATCCACAATTTGCCTGATTGTTGTTGAGAATGAGACAGTGAAAATCATTATGGCTCATTTATCACTCTGCGGTAATCCAATAGGCTGTGTTTCATCCGATGCAGAAGGTACAAAAAGCCAATGAGGTCAGATATGAACCGTAAAATCGCAATAGTGACCGGCGGAAGCCGTGGTTTAGGTAAGAATGCCATTGAAAAGCTGGCAAAAAAGGGCGTTGACGTGATTCTGACTTACCACAATCAGGCCGCTGCGGCACAGGAAGTGGTGATTTCTGTCGAAGCACAGGGTGGAAAGGCCGTTGCGTTGCAGCTCAATACCGGTGAGTCCGGCAGTTTTGATGGCTTTGTTGTGCAGGTAAAAGCGCAACTGCAACAGGTCTGGCAGCGCGATACTTTTGATTTTCTGATCAACAATGCCGGGGTAGGTTTACATCAGTCTTTTGCCGATACTACCGAAGAACAGTTTGATCTGATGATGAATGTCCATCTGAAAGGGCCGTTCTTCCTGACGCAAAAACTGTTACCGCTGATGGCCGACGGAGGCCGCATCCTGAATATCTCCAGCGGGCTGGCGCGTTTTGCTCTACCGGGCTCATCGGCTTACGCCATGATGAAAGGGGGCATCGAAGTGCTGACCCGCTATCAGGCGAAAGAACTCGGCGCACGCGGGATTACCGCCAATGTGCTGGCTCCTGGCGCAATTGAAACGGATTTCAGTGGGGGTATGGTGCGCGATAATCCGGATGTGAACAGACTGGTTGCCAGCAATACTGCGCTGGGCCGCGCCGGTTTGCCGGATGATATCGGTGATATGGTGGCGCTGATGCTCAGTGATGAAGCGGGCTGGATGACCGCCCAGCGCGTTGAGGCCTCAGGCGGTATGTTTATCTAAACGTTAATCGTGCTGGAAACGCTTCGCTTTCATATGCTGCTGTTTTTCCAGCTCAAAAATCGCCCGTTGCAGGTCGCGTTCCTGCGCGGGTGATAAATTCGGAAACTTAAAACTCAGCCGCTGCGACGTCACGGTTTCGCCTTTATTGCTCACCGATTTACGCACCATCGCGCCGAGATACTGCAGATCTAATGTAAAGGTTCCCAGCTCCGCTAGCTGAATCAGCGAATCTTTCAGCATTGACCCGCTGGTGATTTCCGGCGGTGTAGCCCCTTCAATCTCCAGCCCCAGCCCGCCAAGTGAGATATCACGCACGCGATAAGCAAACTCAGAGGAATCAGGCAATATTCCGCTGCAACGGAAATCCGACATCCGCGGCACACTCACGCGGAAATACTCACGGCGCTGAATGAAATACAACACGGGCGGAAGATCGCAGGTAAATGTCGGCAAACCTTCATAGCTGACCTGGCGGACTCTGCTGCAGGAAAACTCAACCTTGGCACCGGCCGGTTCCGCAACAAACGTCAGTGTGCCGGCTTCAGCGGCCAGAGTGTTCTCGTAATCTGAACTGCCCAGATCGAACAGGAACTGATGGTTGTCAGCATCAACGTCCAGAATTTTACTGATAAATTGTCCGCGGGAATGGCTGACCATGACCAGGGTCTGGTTCTTCTTTAAGTCTCGCAGAACGGACAAAATTGCCAGCGTGTTCCGCTTCGCAAACGACTCTTTCGATACTTCGCTCACCTGCCACACCTCATAAGAAATAAATGCAAAATTATGGCGCAGCCGTTGACGTATAAGGCGCCCAATACGGATTATCGGCCACTCAGAGCAAAACTTTATCGCGCAATAACGTCTATTTTGACCCGCAAAAAGGGACATTCCGGGCGCGCAGGGCGCTGTTTGCGCGTCTCTGATTTATATATAGGCTATCTTTTCGCGTTCTGATGCCTATTTTCTCCTCAATTTTTTTCATTTAAAACCTCACCGGAGAAAATTATTTCCCTTCACGGCGAATAAAAATCGCTGCTCAGGTGTTTACCTTTATATCGAACACTGACGGGCACGGTTTTATATGCAAACTTCATCTTCTGTTCTTCGCAGCCGTTACGACGGCCTGACTATTTTGCTGCACTGGCTGACGGCCCTGGCCGTCATCTTCCTGTTTGCCAGCGCGCATATCTGGGAAGTGCTGGAGCGCGGCACGCCGCTGCGCAAAGGGCTGCAATCGGTGCATATCTCGGTGGGGATACTGCTGGCGGCGATTATTATCGGGCGTCTTTTATGGCGTTTGTTTACCGTCAGCACCGGTCGCAGTAAACAGCAACCGGTCGCCATGCCGACGCTGATGAAAGCCGCCGCGCACCTGACCCATCTGGCGCTCTATCTATTGCTGGTCGCGCAAATCATTCTGGGCTTTTTATTCCGCTGGTCGCAGGCCGAACCGTTCTACTTCTTCGGTTTATTCCCCATTCCTGACGTGTTCAATTTCGACAGTGTGATGACCAGAACTTTCGGTTCGTTGCACAACAACGTTGCCTGGGCGCTGATCATTATTGCGGGTATACATGCGCTGGCGGCACTGTTCCACCATTACGTTCTCCGCGACGGCATTTTGCGCCGCATGTTACCGGGCAGCACAAGCCGCCCGTAAGTCATCAGTTAATTCCCTACAGGACATCATTATGAAGACAAAAACGGTAATACAGGCGCTGTCGGTTGTGTGTCTGGCGGGCAATCTGCTGTTTTTCAGCGCCGCCGCTAACGCGATGGGTGATGATTCCGACGCTAAAAAAACGCCGGACTGCCCGAAGGGGCAAATCTACGACAGCAAAACTAAGAGCTGCATGGTGGATAAAGGCAGCATGATTTCCGATCAGGATAAAACGCAGTACGCTTATCATCTGGCGAAAACCGGTCGTTATCAGGAAGCGCTGACGGTGCTGGATACGCTGAAAGATCAGAACACCAAAGAAGCCTGGAACTATCGCGGCTATGCCACCCGTAAACTCGGGCGCACCGACGAAGGTATCAGCTATTATCAGAAGTCGATTGCGATTGACGCGAAGTATGCCAAAGTCCGGGAATATCTCGGCGAGGCTTATATGATTAAAGGGCGTCCTGATCTCGCCAAAGCCCAGTTAGCGACCATCAAAGGCTTGTGCGGCACCGGCTGCGAAGAATACCGCGACCTGAGCGCCGCCATCGACGGTCATCCGGAATCCTGATCACGGAGAATCGATAAATCTCACCGGCAGACTTACGTTCTGAACTGAGCCAGTGCCTGTCACGTCTGTGGCGCTACGCGATGGTACTGTCGCGCAAGCATGATGTGGCGGACGATCTGGTGCAATCCACCTGCGTGCGGGCGCTGGAACGCTGCGCGCAGATTAAGGACAGCACCGGTGTGGACCGCTGGCTCTTTTCTATCCTGCACTCCATATGGGTTAACGAACTCAGGGCGCAGTACGTCCGTCAGGGGCAGGGTTTTGCTGATGTTGATGAAACGCAGGCGCCCGCCGATACGCTGTCTTTCGAGGAACGTCACTGGCATACGCAGGTTATGCAGCGGGTGAACCGGCTGCCGGAAGCCCAGCGCAACGCAGTGTTTCTGGTGTATGTCGAAGGTTTCACCTATCAGGAGGCGGCGAAGACGCTTTCCGTCCCCATCGGTACCATCATGAGCCGTCTGGCGACCGCCCGGCTGACGCTGGCAAAAGACGCCGGTACCGCCACCCAACCGCAGCAGGGAGAGAAAAAATGACCCGTGAAATCCCGGCTGCGCCTTACGCCGATGAAGTTCTGGTGGCATACCTCGATAACCAGCTAAGCGAATCTCAGCGTGCAAAATTTGATGCACAACTGGCGCAGGACGACGTGCTGGCGCAGCGGCTGGCGCAGATGTCACGCAGCAATTTACCGTTCCACGACGCCTTTGGCGCGCTGTTGCAGGAAGCGCCGGTCGGGAAATTACAGGCTGCGCTCGACGCTATCCCTGATGCACGGATTGCCGGTTCGTCCGGATTCAGCCGTCGCGCACTGCTCGCCGCGTCGTTAAGTTTTCTGGCCGTCGGGCTGCTGGGTGGACGTTATTCCACGCTTTTTGCTTCTGACGATAACTGGCGTGCGCGCGTGGCGGATTACATGTCGCTGTATACCGCGCAGACGCTGGCGGATGTGGATGATTCTGCCGGACAGCAGAAAATCCAGCTCGCGCGGGTGCAAAACACCTTAGGCATTGCACTGAGCCCGGCGGCGCTGGCGGTGCAGGGCGCGGATCTGAAAGATGCCCGTATGTTGCATTATGACGAATATGACATCGCGCAAATTACCTATCTTGACGCGCGCTACGGCCCGATGGCGCTGTGTATTACGCGCAGCGAGCACCGCGACAATACGGCATTGCAGCGAGAAATCCGCCGGGGAATGAACGTGGTTTACTGGCGCAATGCCGGTTACAACTTCATGCTGATCGGCCACAGTCCGGCACCGGCTCTGGCCGCGCATGCTGCGGCTTTACAGGCGAATCTGGCCTGAATGATTTCGTCACGTCACTAACTTATGTAATTATTTAAAGTATTAAACTATTTTTAATGCACGTAACGATAATGTTAAATTGTTTACGAAATCTCGATAATATGAGTATTCGGTAACATTTGTGTGGTTGATTTGTCGTTCTTCGCCGCGGTTTTCGTTGCTCCCCATTATTGTCCTTTCATACTCTGTGGAAATAATCGCTTATTTCCCACCGCACCGCCGGGTTGTTGATTTCGTTTATCCAGAGGAAATCTGGATAGCTTTCACCTGCAAAACTAAAACTAAACATTCAGAGAAACAGACGTCATGAGAAAGATACTCGCCATGATCCTCTGCCTTAACGTGGTTGCTTTCAGCCAGTCAGCGTTGGCAGAAGATGAAAAGCCCGTTGATGTGTTACTGATCGGCGGCGGCATTATGAGCGCGACGCTGGGGACATACCTTCAGGAATTAGAGCCAGACTGGTCAATCGACATGGTTGAGCGTCTGGACGGCGTAGCGCTGGAAAGCTCCAACGGCTGGAACAACGCCGGTACCGGCCACTCTGCGCTGGCAGAAATGAACTACACACCGGAAAAAGCCGACGGCAGTATCGATATCTCCAAAGCGGTCGAAATCAACGAATCCTTCCAGATTTCCCGTCAGTTCTGGACCTATCAGGTTGAGAACGGCGTGCTGCACAACCCGCGTTCCTTCATCAACAGCACGCCGCACATGAGTTTTGTGTGGGGTGATGACAACATCAATTTCCTGCGTAAACGTTTTGCGGCATTGCAGCAAAGCACGCTGTTCCGTGGCATGGAATATTCAGAAGACCCGGCGCAAATCAAACAGTGGATCCCGCTGGTGATGGAAGGGCGTGACCCGGCGCAGAAAATCGCTGCGACCCGCATTCCGATTGGTACCGACGTAAACTTCGGCGAAATCACCCGTCAGCTGGTGGCCTCGTTGCAGAAGAAGCCTAACTTCTCCCTGAGCCTCGGTCATGAAGTGCGCGACATTAAACGTAACCCGGATAACACCTGGGACGTGACCGTTGCCGACCTGAAAAATGACGGCAAAGAAAGCGTTATCAAAGCGAAATTCGTGTTTATCGGTGCGGGCGGTGCGTCCCTGACGCTGCTGCAAAAATCCGGTATTCCTGAAGCGGATAACTACGGCGGCTTCCCGGTGGGGGGCGAGTTCCTGGTGACTGAAAACCCGGACGTGGTGAAACGTCATCTGGCGAAAGTGTACGGGAAAGCGTCTGTCGGCTCACCGCCGATGTCCGTTCCGCACCTCGATACCCGTATTCTGGATGGCAAACAGGTTCTGCTGTTCGGGCCGTTCGCCACCTTCTCCAGCAAATTCCTGAAAAACGGTTCCCTGTGGGATCTGTTCGGCAGCGTGAATTTCTCCAACATCATGCCGATGACCCACGTGGGCATCGACAACTTTGATCTGGTGAAATATCTGGTCAGCCAGGTGATGCTCTCCGACGACGACCGTTTCGATGCATTACGTGAATACTTCCCGGATGCGAAGAAAGAAGACTGGCGTCTGTGGGAAGCCGGTCAGCGCGTGCAGATCATCAAAAAAGATGAGAAAGAAGGCGGCGTTCTGCGTCTCGGCACCGAAGTGGTCAGCTCGAAAGACGGCAGCATTACCGCGCTGCTGGGCGCTTCTCCGGGCGCATCCACTGCGGCTCCGATCATGCTGCACCTGATGGAAAAAGTGTTTAAAGACAAAGTCGCCACACCGGAGTGGCAGGCCAAACTGAAGGAAATCATCCCTTCTTACGGTACAGAACTGAACGGCAACGTGGCGGCAACCGAGAAAGAACTGGGCGACACCAGCCGCGTTCTGATGCTCGACAACCCGCAACCGAAAGCGGCGGAACCGGCTCCGGCGGCGGACAATTCTTCAGCTCCTAAAAAGGGCGAAGAGCAGAAACAAGTGGCAGACGTCGCGTTGTAATCTGATTCCGTAAAAAGTGATCGTAAAGGCGCGGGCAACTGCGCCTTTTTAACATCTCACTTTCACCACAAAACCCGATTTAGCACGAATAGCTCGTTCTTTGACCGCCCCAAAGCCCTCCGGAATTCCTTTGCAAAACCCTTCAAATCCAGCGGTGACGCGGCCTGAAGCGCTGTCCGGTATCCCGTTTGCCTGTTTTTTTGAAACGTTAAATCCTTTTTTAATTTTTGTAGTGATAATGTTATATTCGTAGCCATCATTTGAAAAAATGAAGTTTCAGTAACGATCCCGCGTGTTTTTTTGCTAATTTCTTGTTCGATAGTCACAACAACGATTCATAACAGAACAGAACTGAACATTTAGAGAAACAGACGTCATGAGAAAGATACTTGGTATGCTTCTCAACCGTGACTCACTGGGTGCCAGCGAGCCTGCGGCCGCAGAAGACGAAAAATCCGTTGATGTATTGCTGGTCGGCGGCGGAATTATGAGTGCTACCCTGGGGACCTATTTCCAGGAACTCGAGCCGGACTGGTCAGTCCATATGATTGAACGCATGGACGGCGTGGCGCAGGAAAGTTCCAACGGCTGGAATAACGCCGGTACCGGCCATTCCGCGCTGGCAGAAATGAACTATACCCCGCTGATGCCCGACGGTTCTGTCGATATCACCAAGGCCGTGGCGATCAACGAAGCCTTCCAGGTTTCCCGTCAGTTTATGGCGTATCAGGTGCAGAAAGGCGTGCTGAATAACCCGCGCTCGTTCATCAACAGCGTGCCGCACATGAGCTTTGTCTGGGGCGATGAGAATATCGATTTCCTGCGCAAACGTTTTGCTGCGTTGCAGGAAAGCACGTTGTTCCGCGGGATGGAATATTCGGAAGACCCGGAACAAATCAGACAATGGATCCCGGCAGTCATGGATGGCCGTGATCCGAAGCAAAAAGTTGCCGCGACCCGCACCACAGCAGGTACGGACGTGAACTTCGGCGAAGTGACCCGTCAGCTTGTCGAGGCGTTGCAGAAAAAATCCAATTTCACGCTGGCAAACGGTCAGGAAGTGCGCGATATCCAGCGCAATCCGGATAAAAGCTGGCGCGTGACGATTACCGATCTGAAACACAGCCACAAACATCGCGTGGTGAATGCGAAATTCGTGTTCATCGGTGCGGGCGGTGCGTCCCTGACGCTGCTGCAAAAATCCGGCATTCCGGAAGCGCGTGAATACGGCGGTTTCCCGGTCGGTGGTGAATTTCTGGTGACCGAAAATCAGGATGTGGTGAAACGCCATCTGGCGAAGGTTTACGGCAAAGCGGCCGTGGGCGCGCCACCGATGTCCGTTCCGCATCTCGACACCCGTATTATTGATGGCAAACAGGTTCTGCTGTTCGGGCCGTTCGCCACTTTCTCCAGTAAGTTCCTGAAAAATGGTTCCCTGTGGGATTTGTTTGGCAGTGTGAACAGTTCCAACCTGTTGCCGATGACGCATGTCGGCATGGGTAACTTCGATCTGGTGAAATATCTGGTCGGGCAGGTGATGCTCAGCGATGAAGACCGTCATGCCGCACTGAAGGAATTTTTCCCCGAAGCCGAGCAGAAAGACTGGAAACGCTGGGTGGCCGGACAACGTGTGCAGGTCATCAAAAAAGATGGCAAACACGGCGGCGTATTGCGTCTGGGCACTGAAGTGGTGAGCGCAAAAGATGGCAGTATTGCGGCGTTGCTGGGTGCATCACCGGGTGCGTCAACCGCAGCGCCGATCATGATGAAACTGCTGGAAACGGTCTTTAAAGAAAAAGCCGCGAGCCCGGAATGGCAGGCCAAATTCCGTGAAATCATCCCGTCTTACGGCACTAAACTGAATGGCAATATCGAAGCGACCGAGAAAGAGCTGCTGGAAACCAGCCGTATTCTGCAACTGGAAACGCCGTCGATGATCACCACGCCGGTCGCCGACGTGGTTCAGCTACGACCGCTGGATGTTCAGGCCAAACAAGAGCCAAAACAGCCTGCGGATATCGCTTTGTAAGTTCTGCGCTGTAAGTTCTGGTGCAGAAAAATAAAAACCGCCTCTTCAGGCGGTTTTTTTATGTCCTTATTTTCGCTTTGCAGGGCGCAGTCTTACGCCCCGGAAAGTGACTTTGCCATATTCTCTTTCTTCACCCGCGCTGTTTCATTCTGCGATTCCAGCACAATTCTCGCCAGCGGCGTGTCTTCGTGATAACGGGTTTTATCGTCCAGTTCTTTGGAATATTTATTGTATTTCCACCAGGCATAGCCGAGGAACAACACCAGTCCGCCGACGTTATAGAACACAATGGTGATAATACTGGCACCGGTCGGGAAGGTTGAGGCGATGAACCCGACGGTGAAAATCACAATCAGCGTACCGACGATAGTGATCCCCTGCATTCTGGAGCCCATCTTAAAATCGCGCTCGACGCTGTCGTATTTCAGACGCAGATTCAGGTACGCCAGCATAATAAACAGCGGCGGCAGCATCGACGCGGCAGCGGTCATGTTAATCAGCGTATTCATTAAATCCTGCACGCTGTCTGAGCCTAATGTCGGAATTAACATCAGCGGGATAACGATAAGGAACTGGATCCACGCCGCGCGGGTCGGAACACCGTGTTTATTCAGACGAATAGTTTTCTCGCCAAAAATCCCCTTAGGAATCTCAGTAAAGAAGATTTTTACCGGCGCTGCCGTCCACATCAGTAATGAGCCAAACATGGCGGTGAAGGAAACCACGCCGACAAAGCGGTTCATCAGCACCGCCGGTAATCCAAAGTGTGCGGATAACCCTTCAAATACCTGCACCGTGCCGCCGGTAAAATGCAGCGCGGATTTGGCCACAAACACGTTAATCAGCAGCGAGGCGATGGAATACAGCACGCCGATCACCAGCCCGGAAATAATGATGACTTTCACGAACGCGCGGCTGCCGCCTTTGACGTCATTCACGTATACCGCGACCGATTCTGCGCCGCCTGCTGCCTGGAATATCCACGCAATAATGCCTAAGAATGCCCAGTTAAAATGCGGCGTCATCGCCTGAACATTAATCGGATCCGCCGGTTCTGCGCCGCCCATCAGCGCAGCGCCCGCCAGCACGATATAAGAGAACGTCAGCAGCAGCATTAATGTCGAGGTGACGGAGGTCATCGGCCCGAGTAGTTTCGCACCGCTGTTGGAAATCATCGTGGAAAAGGCAAACAGACAGATGCTGATAATCGCAGTCGTGAAGGGCGTGAAAATATAATCGTGCCCTAAAAAGGCGTAAGACGCATAAGCGATAACGCGGGGAAGCAGCGCCGTGAAGAAAAACAAATTCACGAACCAGTAAGTATAGGCGGTCATAAACGCCCAGCGGCCGCCGAGGGCACTTTTCACCCAGGCATACACACCGGCTTCCGAACTCTTATTCAATGAGACAAATTCGGCGATGATCAGACAAAACGGAATAAAGTAGATGATGGTCGCCACCAGAAATACCGGTGCCGAGGCGATGCCTAACTGGATGTTATTGTTGATGACGTTATTGAAGCTAAAAACGGCGGCAAATGTCATGGATAACAATCCAAATTTGCCTATGGTATTTCGACTGGACCCGGCCATAAATACTCTCCAACTGCGATGTTTATAGGGTAAGTGGTTCTTGTTTTTTTATTATTTATTAACGAAATAACTCTCTTCGACGGTCACTTTTAAAATGACTTTTCTGACGTCTTTTTCCGGTCTGAACCGGTACGCTTCGTGGTTTTCAAAAATGATCACGCGGCCTTTAGGTACCTTTATCGTTTCACCCTGACCGGTAAAAAATTCGCGATCCGTTTCATCGTCATAAGGCGACACGCGGTGCAGGGCAGATTTCGCGGAAAACTCGATTTCCTCCGCGCCTTCAAGGTAGTAATGCACATCGAAATAACGGCGGTGACCCTCGAATTCCGCCCGCTGTTTTTCGCTGCCGCTGGCGAGCCGGTAAACCAGCGAATCGCCGACGGAATGGAAAACACCGGGACGAATATTGTCCAGGTTATTAATGGCTTCCATGCAGCGCTGCCATTTTTTTCCGCTACGGTAGAGCCGCTGAAATTCGGTTAAACAGTCGAGAATAATCATCAGTTTTCCTCCGCGGGATGAAAGGTGAATTCCGCAAGCTGCTGGCTGTTGGTGTCATGCTGGCTGAACGGCACCATCGTGAAGCCGTAGCGGAATGCCGAGAAATAGACGCGATAAGAATCGAGCACTTCGGAACCCCAGGAATTGGAGCCCAGACCGGAAATTTTGTGATCGAGATTGAGGGTCAGGCAGCCGTCCGGCCTTAGTTCATCAATATGCTGCGCCTGTTGCAGCATCTGCGCACTGTACGGCCACAGGCTGAAATTGAGCGGCTGGCGTGGCTGAATGAAAATCCCTTTTCCAGCGTCATCGCACAGACTCAGCCAGCGGATATCCTGCCGGTTACCGTTGTCCTGCGGCATCGGGTAATTTTCAAATAAACGGCTCACCGGCTGCTGATAATGGCCGATGAGATTGGCCTGACAGCTGTCCTGATAGTTTTCATCCGGCCCGCGCCCGTAATATTCCACCTGCGTGAAACGACGGCTGACGCCAAAATCGAGGCCGATCTTCGGGATAATTGAATCGAAATTACCGTAAGGCGAGCCGGATAAATCGAGGGTGACGACGCCCTGAGGCGATATCTGCCAGCGATAAGTGCAGCGCATACCGAAATCGAAAACAGGCGGCGCAATGATGCTTTGCACTTCAATGACGACGTCGTCCTGCTGGCGCGCCCAGTGCATCTGCCGGAAATGTTGTTGCATGATATGCAGATGATGGGGCTGCCAGAGGCCTTCGAACTCCTGTTTATGGTTGTCGATGACCGGCTTAAAGAAATTGAGTTTCGGCGCACGGCCTGTGATCTCTTCGTCATCCACTTGCCAGCTTTGCAGTTCGCCGTCCAGACGGGAAAATGCCAGCCGGAAGCCCTCGCCGCTGACGATAAGCTGATGTTTTTGCTCATCACATAACAGCGTTGCGGACTTTTGCGGCGCAGGTTTCATGGCTGACGGGCGGGCTGCCTGCAACAGCATCTGATACTGTCCGAGCGGATGTTGCGCTTCGCTGTACACCGTCGGGCTGTTTTTGCGAATGCCAACATTCAGGAAAACTTCCTGACCGCTGGCGGGAAATTCTGGCAGCGCCAGCGTTTCGCCTTCGCCGGGTTGCAGGTGCGGCAGGGAAATTTCGCGGGTTTCGAGGCCGCGTCCGGCGACCTGAACGGTCAGCGACAGCGTGATGTCTTCCAGTGAGCTGAACCAGTAACGATTTTTGATGTGCAGCGCGCCGCCGCGGAGACTGACGCCGACCGGGCACAGCACCTGTTTATATTCGCGCAGGCCGGGGCCGGGCGTCTGGTCGGGGTAAATCAGCCCGTCCATGCAGAAGTTGTAATTGTTTGGATAATCGCCGTAATCGCCGCCGTAGGTATAACGCATCTGGCCGTTTTCACCGGTTTCCAGCAATCCGTGATCGCACCATTCCCAGATGTAATGCCCCTGGAGGCTGTCATGGCGATTCAGAACGGCCTGATATTCGGCTAATCCGCCGGGACCGTTGCCCATTGCATGCGCGTATTCGCAGATGATGCGCGGTTTGGCGTGCGGGTATTCGCCGAACGCATTCATCATCTGTACGCGGGAATACATGGTGCTGATGACGTCGGTCACTTCGGCGTCGCGATCTTCTTCGTAGTGAACAAGACGTGTCGGATCGAGGGCTTTACAGTGTTTCGCCATGGCGCGGATATTGCAGCCATAACCAGATTCGTTGCCAAGCGACCACATAATGATCGACGGGTGGTTTTTTTGCGCCATGACGTGACGCCCGATACGCTCCACATAGGCGTGTTCCCAGTGCGGATCGTCGGAGATGCGGCTCAGATCGCCGACGTTCGCGAAACCGTGACTTTCCAGATCCGTTTCGGCCATCACGAATAATCCGTAGATATCGCACAACTCGTAAAAGCGAGGATCATTCGGGTAATGCGCGGTGCGCACCGAGTTAATATTGTGCTGTTTCATCAGGATGATATCGCGTTCCACCCGCGCCATATCGACCGCACGCCCTTTGCGGTGATCGTGGTCGTGGCGGTTTACGCCGTGCAGCTTGAGATAACGTCCGTTGACGTAAAACAGCCCGTCGCGTACGCGGATGTCACGAAAGCCAACGCGCTGAGGTACCACCGAAATCATCTGTCCCGTGTCGTCATACAGCGTCAGCAACAGCTGATATAACTCAGGATGTTCCGCGTTCCACTGGCGTGGATGACTGACCGGAATGTCCAGGCGACAGCGCGTTTCATCGCCGATATTCAGGTTATCTGCTGATAACTGTGCCACGCAGACGCCATCGTCGAATAACTGCGCGTGCAGACGATAACCGCTGACGGGTTGGTGTAAATTACGCAGCACGGCATCAATATTGAGCACGGCGTCGCAGTAGTTTTCATCGAATGTGGTGACTACGGTGAAATCGTTAAGATGAACCGGATCCTGACCGATGAGATACACATCGCGGAAAATTCCCGCCATCCACCACATATCCTGATCTTCGATATATGTTGAATCCGCCCACTGTAAAACACGCACCGACAGCAGGTTTTCACCCGGTTTCACGCTGGCGCTGATATCGAACTCTGCGTACAGGCGGCTGCCTTTGCTGAATCCGACGTAGTGCCCGTTCACATACACCTCGAAATAGGTTTCCACGCCGTCAAATTTGATCAGCGTTTGTTTGCCTGTCCAGGCTGCATCGAGGGTAAAACGCTGCTGATACGCGCCGGTCGGGTTATTAGTGGGAACGTAAGGAACGTCGATCGGGAAGGGGAAACCTTCATCGGTATATTGCAGCTGACCGTGGCCTTCCATCTGCCACATGCCGGGGACGGTGATGTGGCCCCATTCAGTCATCGGCTGATTGTAGAATTCATCCGGGACTAACGCCGGGTGCTCGAAAAAGCGGAACTGCCAGCGGCCGCTGAGCAACTGAAAGCCGTGACTGGCTGCGCGATCGAAACACAGCGCCGCCTGTGGATTTTCATAGCTGAAAAAGGAGGCGCGTGGCGGTAAACGGTTCTCCGACTGCTTCTCGATATTTTCCCAATTATTCACGTGATCTCTCCTGAGACGTGTTTCTATGGGAGAGAAGATAGTAAATATTTAGTAAAAATAACTAAAAAATTTTACTGGTTGTCAGGGCGATCACAAAAAATAAAAAATCGGTTTGAGGATCATGCAGTTAAATTTTACCGGCGGGTGGTGTCCCGGAGTTGCAGCGATCCCGGCACAAATACCGACAGCGGTACGGTGCGTTCATCGCGCAGACGTTCGGTCAGCAGGTTGACCGCCTGTGCGCCCATGGTTTCGGAATGGATGCGAACGGTCGATAAAGAAGGGAACACAAAGCGGGCTGTCGGAATGTCATTAACGCTGATCAGCGCGATTTGCTCGGGGATTTTAACGCCGTGTTCCAGTAGCGCACGGGTCACGCCCAGCGCAATGGTATCGGTGGCAATCAGCAACGCCGGGGGATAAGGCGCATTTTGCTGCAACATTTTCCTGGCGCACTGATAGCCGGACTGGCTGGTGAAATTGCCGTACCAGATATCGTCCGGCTGGACGACGTTTTTCAGACGGCCATATTCCACAAAGGCCTGCTCGCGCTGATCCGGGAATTCAGGGTGATCGCGGCCGCCGATAAAGCCGATGCGCGAATAGCCCTGACCGATAAAGAAGTCGATGACCTTCTGGCTGATCTTAAATAAATCCACATTCACGCAGTCAGATTGCGGGTCTTCCATTACGCCATCAATGAAAACGACCGGCGTGGATTGTTGCGCGAGCTGCGTATGCAGTGCGGCCTGAGGTTGTCCGATAACCAGAAAACCGTCCGCCGGAGGCAGCGCTTTTTCGCCGGTAAAGTCATAGCCGGAAATCAGGGTGATACCCAGTTTTTCGCATTGTGTTTCAATGCCATAGCGCATGGAAAGATAATAAGGATCGTCTATTTCCAGCCCCTGCCGGTAAGTAAACAATGCGGCAAACGTCATGCGTTGCGTGGCATTGCGGCGGGAAGGCGAGACTTTATATTCCAGGCGTTCCGCCGTTTCTAAAATCTTCTGGCGGGTCTGCGCTTTCACGCTCAGGCTCGGATCGTCATTGAGCACACGTGAAACCGTCGCAACGGATACGTTCGCGGCCTCAGCGATTTCCTTCAAAGTAGCCATCAGCGTCTCATCATCAGGTAAACCAAAGCCGTAGCTTAATGTGATCAGTGCCTTATGTACACCGCTCACCGGCCTTCCGGCCCGCAAAATCTCACTGTGACAGAGTTAACGCTTTACCTAATTTTAAGTATATTTTAGTAAAATATTTACTAGTATGCGTTTTACTTCTGCTTTCCTGTTCATAATAACCAAACAAAGAAGCGCATACCGATGAAGAACACATCATTAAATAAAATATTAGTACTTTTATTATTTTCCTTATCAATGAATTTGCGGGCGCAGGAACCGGTTGTCCCCGCCGAACATAATGAATCAGCACCACCGGAAATAACGCCGGTCAGCCGCGACGCCACTGCTTATCGCTTTTATGGCGAAATGGGCGGCGGCGGCAGCGTGTATTTAAATGGCAAAGATCAGCACAAATACAGCGACGGAACCTATATCGAAGGTGGTCTGGAAATAAAACACGGTAACTGGTTCGGGCTTATTTACGGCGAAGGCTGGACGGTACAGGCCGATCATCAGGGAAACGCCTGGGTGCCTGATCACCGCTGGGGCGGATTCGAAGGCGGCTTAAACCGTTTTTACGGTGGTTATCGTACTGATCGGGGCACCGAATTTATCCTCAGTATGCGCAACGATTCCTCGCTGGATGACCTGCAATGGTGGGGCGATTTCACGCCGGAATACGGCTACGTGATCCCTAATACCCGCGATTTAACGCAGGCAGTGAAGGTGCAAAACCTGACCGGCAAGTTCCGTTACAGCCTGACCGCCGCACCGCAAAGCCGTGTTAATGAAAGCACGGCGTTACTGCATTTCGGAAAATACGACCGTTATTCAGATAAATACACCTATCAGGCGATGGTCAACGGCTACACGCAATATGATCTGATGGAAGGGCTGACGCTGCTCAACGGTCTGGAACTGACCGATGGCACCGGGCAGCTATTCCTCGCGGGTTTGCAGGGTAAAAATCTGGCAGGGCGCGTCTGGCATCACACCGGCAAAGGCGACAGCAGCCATTCCGGCCACGAATCAGGAATGATGGTCAGCGCCATGGTTGAAGCGGTCACCGGACTGTATTTATCCACCGCGTACAGTTATGCCGAACATTCGCGGGATACTACTTTCGATACCACCACGTCTTACGCACAGGCCGGTATCTGGTACGAATATTACGGCGGCCGGTTCGCGACCGCATTAGACAGCAAATTCTATATGAGCAATGACAATACCGGCGCCAGCAACTCGGTATTTCTTATGCAATATTTCTACTGGGGAAGATCATAATGAAAAAAATTAATCCGCACCGGCCGCTCAGTTTAATTATCTGCGCTGCTTTATTTATTTCTGCACACGCACAGGCAGAAAACGCCGAGACTTTGCGGGCTGATTCGTTTAAAAACGTTATTAACCGTACCGGCGCGCCGCAATATATGCTCGATTATGATTTCGACGAGCATCAGCGTTTTAATCCTTTATTTGATGAGGGTGCCTGGCACGGGCATTTACTGCCGTCTGGCCCGCAAGGTATGGGCGGATTCCCTGGACCGGCGCTGCTGACCGAAGAATATATCAACTTTATGGCCGATAACTTTGACCGGCTGACGGTGCATAAAGCCGGACAAAAAGTCGCGCTGAGCATGACCGCTTACAGCATTCCCGGAGCGCTTGTTCAGACGCTGACCGCGCCCGGCATCCGCATCGACATGACCCTGCGTTTCGTGACGTCCCGCACTTCTTTGCTGGAAACTAAAATCACCACGGATTCCCCGCTGGAACTGGTCTGGGACGGCGAACTGCTGGAAAAGCTCCGCGCTCAGGAAGGAAAACCGCCATCGGATAAAACCATCGGGCAGGAATATCCGGGGTATACGCGCCAGATCCTGCCGGTTGCTGACGGCCTGCGCGTGATTTTCGGCAAAGTGCGCGAGGCCTCGAGCCTGATGACCTCCGGCGAGTCCGAATATCAGATCCACAAATCCCTGCCGATGCAGATGACGGTTACAGGCCATCAGTTTACCGGCAAAGCCAAAATCGCCGGTTCCACCACGTTTTACACCACTTATTCGCATCTGCTGACGGCCGCTGAGGTTCAGAAAGAGCAGCCGAAAATCCAGGATATTCTGGCGCATCCCCAGCCTTATCTGGATGCCTCGCAAAAACGCTGGGAAGGCTACCTGAATGCCGGTCTGACAAACCCGAAAGCAACCAAAGATCAGGAACGTGTGGCGGTGAAAGCCATCGAAACATTAACCGCTAACTGGCGCGGGGCGGCAGGTGCGATGAAGTTTGATTCGGTGACGCCATCGGTGACTGGCCGCTGGTTCTCCGGCAATCAGACCTGGCCGTGGGACACCTGGAAACAAGCGTATGCGATGGCGCATTTCAATCCCGAGGTGGCGAAAAACAATATCCGCGCCGTGTTTGCCTTTCAGATCCCGCCCGGTGATCCGGTTCGTCCGTGGGATGCCGGTTTTGTACCTGATCTGATTGCCTATAACCCGGGTCCGGAACGTGGCGGCGATGGCACCAACTGGAATGAGCGCAACACGAAACCGAGTCTGGCGGCGTGGTCGGTGATGGAAATCTACAAAACGACCGGTGATAAACAATGGCTGGCGGAGATGTACCCTAAACTGGTCGCTTATCACGACTGGTGGCTGCGTAACCGTGACCACAACCATAACGGCGTGCCGGAATATGGCGCCACGCGCGATAAAGCGCATAACACCGCTGACGGCAAAATGTTGTTTACCGTCAGGGAAGGGCAGAAAGAACAGACCGAATCCGGGCTGAAAAACTACGACCGCGTGGTGAAATCCGGTCAGTACGACAGCATCGAAATCCCGGCGCAGGTGGCGGCTTCGTGGGAATCGGGGCGGGATGATGCGGCGGCCTTCGGTTTTATCGATGCCGATCAGCTGGCGAAATACATCAAAAATGGCGGTAAAAAACAGGACTGGCAGGTCAAATTCGCCGAAAACCGTTCGGATGACGGAACGTTGCTGGGGTATTCGCTGTTACAGGAATCCGTCGATGAAGCCAGCTATATGTACAGCGACAACAAATACATGGCCGAAATCGCCGATATTTTGGGTAAGAAAACAGCCGCCGCAGATTTCCGCGCGAAAGCCGTCAAACTGGCCGGATACATCAACACCTGCATGTTCGACAGCCGCAGCGGCTTCTTCTATGACATCCGCATTGAAGACAAACCGCTGGCCAACGGCTGCGCGGGCAAACCGATTGTCGAACGCGGCAAAGGTCCGGAAGGCTGGTCACCGTTGTTTAACGGCGCAGCGACGCAGGCGCATGCCGACGCCGTGGTGAAAGTGATGAAAGATGTGCGCGAATTTAACACCTATGTGCCACTGGGCACCGCCGCACTGACCAATCCGGCGTTCGGTGCAGACATTTACTGGCGCGGCAGGGTCTGGGTCGATCAGTTATATTTCGGCCTGAAAGGCATGGAGCAATACGGTTACCGCGAAGATGCTGTGAAAATGGCACAGGCCTTTTTCGATCACGCCGATGGTCTGATTTCGGATGCGCCTATCCGGGAAAACTACAATCCGCTCAACGGCCAGCAGCAGGGCGCACCAAACTTCTCATGGAGTGCGGCGCATCTTTACATGCTGTACAACGACTTTTTCGGCCAGGGGAAATGAGACGGTAAGGGCTGAATTTCAGGCACAAAAAAACCGCTTCAGAGAGCGGTTTTTTTGTTGGGTGATTCAGTTAGCGCTAAATCAACCCAGTTTCACGCTTTAATAATAAGCGGGATCAGGCAACCCAAACGCCACTAACTTACACCAGGGGTGGGAAGGCAGCAAGTTTAAATTCTATACACATATCCTTATTGTTTTTATGGTCTTGGTGGTAGCATCTGCGCGGGGCTAGTTTGCCCGTTTAGCGACGGGTCACCGGGCTTGAAATTAGCACTTGAGTACCGCGCGGACAGGCAACCCAAACACTGCTTGTCCTTCTCCAGTCGGTCCCGGTGCTTATTGGTGAAACGCGGTTGTAAAAGGCCGCATCAATGAATAAGTGTATTTATGCACTGATCGTTGTACTGGGTTCTTTGATGACAACTGCTGGTGATGGATGGAACGTTAATGTTTCTCATATCAACATCAATGTCAGCACGGGCCCGGGTTTGTAGCAGTAGAGAAACCGCCCTTCGGGGCGGTTTTTTTATCTCAGGCTTTACGCCCTAATCCCCAGCACACCAGCCCCGCCACCAGCAGCGACGGAATTGTCGCGCCGATATCCGGCAGCAGATTTGCCATCAGATGATAAACCACAATGCCGGTAATCCAGGCTGCGAGGGAACGTATATTCAGGTCTTTTTGTGTCTGCCTGCGCAGAACAAAATGATGCGTCAGCACCACACCAAACAGCGGCGCAAACACGGAGCCAATCAGCAGCAGGAAGTTTTCGTATTGCGTCAGCGGAACGGCCCAGGCGATCAGCGTACACAGCAGGCCGATACCCAGCGTCAGTTTACCCACGCTGACCGGCAGGGAAGTCCCCGCCGACACCGCCGCTGAGTGAATATCCGCAAAGGCATTTTCATGCTCATCCACCAGAATCAGTAACAGCGGAATACCCAGTGCGATCCCGGAAAGCGCCAGCAGCAGCGCATTGGCATCGGTCGAGGTGCTGACAAACGCCAGCGTATACGCCACGCCGAGCGCCATCATCCACACGCTGCCGAGGAAATATCCGCAGGCCGTTCCCCAGAAGTTTTGCCGCGCAGATTTGCCGAAACGGGTGTAATCCGACACCAGTGGCAGCCACGAAAATGCCATCGACACCACAATATCGCAGGCCAGCGCGAACGGCATCGAACCGTCCCCGGCTTTATGCCACAGTGTGGATAAATCGGCGTGCAGGAACAGATAACCGGTCAGCCACGCACAGCTCGCCAGCAACAGCCAGATCCCCCAGCGGCGCAGTACCAGGCGGATAAACGCCAGCGGCCCGCTGGCCGCCAGCAAGGTGGCAACGACGCCGAAAATAAACGTCCAGAGGGTCGGATTCGCCCAAAAACTGCCGTCGCCCCAGGCGCGTTTTGCCAGCAGACTGGCCGCATCGCGCATCACCACAATTTCGAACGCGCCCCAGCCGATCAACTGGATCAGATTGAACAGCACCGGCAGTGCCACGCCGCGTTTGCCGAGGCTGAGCCTCAGCGACGCCATCGACGACATGCCCGTCTGCCCGCCGATCACCCCGACCAGTGCCAGCAGCGCAACGCCGACGGCAGACCCCAACACAATGGCTGCCAGCGAGCCCGCCAGCCCGAGGCCCGGAGCCAGAATGGCACCGGCCTGCAATACCATCAGACCCATACCGAGCGAGAACCACAGCGAGAATAAATCAGACCAGCCCAGCACCCGTGATTTTTCCGGCACAGACGCCTGAGGCGAATAAATATTATTATCTTTCATGAGGTTAATTTCGTGGCTAAAGCGAAGGTCTGTTATAGCATATTGCGGTGAGATTCTGATGAAGGGCGGAGGGGAAGCGCACTTTCCGGCGGGCAGCCTGGGGATTTCAGGCACAAAAAAGCCGCTTCAGAGAGCGGTTTTTTATATCGTATCCTCTCACTTCGAATGGATCACAATCATCCCCAATTTTTCCAGCAAATGACTCTGCTGCCAGTCGTCGATTTTCACGCCATCGAGATCGACTTTACGGATATTCAGCTCACCCAGATCGGAGTTCGTCAGGTCGCAATGGGTAATGTTGACGTTATTCCAGTCGAACTCGGTGAATTCGCCGCCGGAAAGGTCGGAGCCGCTGAAGTTTGCGCCCTGCACGTTCGCGCCGGTCCAGCGGTTTTCCCATAACTCGCATTTCTCCAGAATGACTTTGCTGAAGTTCGCGTAGCTGAAGTTATTTTTGGTCATGAAGGCGCTGCAAAACCAGGTGCGCGAGGTGATCATATTCATAAAACTCGCGCCGCTGAAATCTGCGCCAGTGGCTTTGCATTCACGGATTTCACAACCCAGTGCCTGAATGTTTTTGAAATCAGCCATCGTCAGATCACAGCGTTTAAAGCTGGCATCCTGCAATTTTGCATGCTGGAAAGAGCAGCCTTTTTGTTCCCCATCATCGTAAAACAGACAATCGACGAACGCCGTTTCTGACAGATCGGTGCTGTCAAAACGGCAGCGGTAAAAGCGGCAGTTCTCCAGTGTCTCGCCGGTAAACTGCTTCACGCTAAAACGCTGGTCACTGAACGTCTGGTCTTTGATCATCGGAACCTCTGTCATCTTTTATGCCCTGCTAAGGCCGGTATCCTGACAGAAAAGTTTTATCGAAAATATGGAATCCGCCTCGTAATAACACGATTTACCTACGTTTGCCTTTTGCCGGATCGCTGAGTGAGGTCTATTCTCAATGACTTAACGGAGCACTTCTCTCACTCAGATAAGGAAGACTGGAATGCGTTTGTCATCTCTCTTTTTGGCAACCAGCCTGGCTGTCAGCCAGTTTGCAGGGGCTGCGGAAACCGCACAGCCCGCCACTCAGGAGCACGTCATGAATCACGCTATTAATGCCGATAACCCATTTCTGAAACCCAGCACGCTGGAATACCAGGCGCCGCAATTTAATCTCTATAAAGACAGCGATTATGAACCGGCGATCCTCGAAGGCATCCGCCAGAAACTGGCTGAAGTCGATAAAATCGCCAGCGACAGCGCGCCGCCAACCTTTGAAAATACTTATGTGGCCCTGGAAAAATCCGGCGTCATGCTGCAACGCGTGCAAAACGTTTTTGGCGCGATGACCGGCGCGAATACCAACGATACGCTGCAAAAAATTGACGAAGATACCTCGCCAAAACTGGCGGCGATGGATGACAGCATTCATCTCAACAGCAAGCTGTTTGCGCGGCTGAAAGCGGTCTATGACCAGCGCAGCAGCCTGAAAATTTCCCCCGAATCACAGCGCCTGATTGAGGTGACTTTTAAGGATTTCGAGCTGTCAGGTGCCAATCTTTCGGATGCGGATAAAGACAAACTCAAAGCGCTGAATCAACAGGCGGCAACGCTCAGCACGCAGTTCACTAATAAATTGCTGGCCGCCACCAAAGCGGGCGGGCTGACGGTGAAAGATAAAGCGCAGCTTGCCGGGCTGAGTGACGCCGAATTATCGGCAGCCGCGCAGGCCGCCAAAGACCGCAAGCTGGATAATGCCTGGCTTCTGGTTTTGCAAAACACCACGCAGCAGCCGTTGTTACAGTCACTGGATGACCGCGACACGCGCCAGGCACTGTATGAGGCCTCAATCAATCGCGCTGAAAAAGGCGATGCCAACGACACCCGTGAGCTGATTGCGAAGCTGGCAAAGGTCCGCGCGCAGCAGGCTCAGGTGCTGGGTTTCCCGAGTTATGCCGCGTGGAAACTGGAAGATCAGATGGCGAAAACGCCGCAGGCTGCACTGGATTTCATGCACAAAATTGTGCCAGCCGCGACCGCCCGCGCGCAGCGTGAAGCGCAGGATATTCAGGCAGAAATCGATAAACAGAAGGGCGGCTTCAAAGTGACTGCCTGGGACTGGCAGCACTACGCCCAGCAGGTTCGCAAAGAGAAATATGATCTGGACGACGCGCAGATCAAACCCTATTTCGAGCTGAATAATGTGCTGGAAAACGGCGTGTTTTATGCCGCTAACTTGCTGTATGGCATCACCTTTAAAGAACGCAAAGACCTGCCGGTTTACAATCCTGATGTGCGGGTTTTTGAGGTGTTCGATAAAGACGGTAAATCGATGGCGCTGTTCTACGCCGATTATTATCAGCGCGATAATAAAGGCGGCGGCGCATGGATGAGCAACTACGTCGATCAGTCGAAATTGCTGGGTACGAAACCGGTGATTTACAACGTGGCGAATTTCCAGAAACCGGCGGCGGGGCAACCGGCGCTGCTGTCGTGGGACGACGTTATCACTATGTTCCACGAATTTGGTCACACGCTGCATGGCCTGTTTGCCGATCAGGAATATCCGGGTCTTTCCGGTACTGCGACGCCGCGTGATTTTGTCGAATTCCCGTCGCAGTTTAACGAGCACTGGGCGAGTGATACGAAAGTGTTTACTCACTTCGCCAAACATTATCAGACCGGTGAAGTGATGCCGCAGGCCTTGCAGGACAAAATCGAGAAGGCCAGTAAGTTCAACAAAGGCTATGACATGACCGAACTGCTGGCGGCTGCGTTACTGGATATGCACTGGCACAGCCTGAGCGCGGACGCACCGCAGCAGGATGTTGATAAGTTTGAAGCGGAGTCGCTGGCGAAAGATAAAGTGAATCTGGCGTATGTGCCGCCGCGCTACCGTTCCAGCTATTTCCAGCACATCTGGGGTAACGGCTATGCCGCCGGGTATTACGCCTATCTGTGGACCGAAATGCTGGCCGATGATGCCTTTGCCGGTATCACTGAGCAGGGTGGGCTGACGCGGGAGAACGGTCAGAAATTCCGTGATCAGATCCTCTCACGCGGTAACAGCGAAGATCTGGAAAAACTCTACGAAACCTGGCGTGGCAAGGCTCCGTCAATTGAGCCGATGCTGAAAAACCGCGGACTGGAGGAGTAAAAATAGCCGTGCCCGGTATCACGCCGGGCACGGACACTCTTGCTGTGAATATTTAAAATCAACGCCCGAAAAACGTCGCTTCTCCCGCTGAAATTCCCCTATGCTTTTCCCCATGTTTCCGGTCTGCGAGTGAAATCATGCTGTTCGATTTACCTGACGATGATGTGCTTTATGCTGCGCTGATTGCCCGTGATCCGGCCTATGACGGCTTTGCTTTTGTCGGCGTCAAAAGCACCGGTATTTTTTGCCGCCTGACCTGCCCGGCACGAAAACCGAAGCGCGAGAACTCGGTATTTTATCCGTCGATGGTCAGCGCGATGGAAGCCGGATTCCGGCCCTGTAAACGCTGCCGGCCGCTGATGCAGGGCGGAGAAAAAGACCCGCTGGTGCTGAAATTGCTGGCCGCGCTGGAAAACGAGCCAGGCAAAAAGTGGAGCGAGGGCGATGTGCAGGCGATGAACGTTGATCCTTCCACCGTCCGCCGCGCCTTTAAACGACAGTTTGGCATCACTTTTCTGGAAATGGCGCGCTTACGCAGAATCGGCAAGGGTGTCGATGCGCTGGCCGGAGGAGAGCCGGTAATTGATGCCCAACTGGATGCAAGTTTTGAATCCGGCAGCGGATTTCGAGCGGCGATCACCCGTCAAATCGGGCTGAACCCGAGCCAGGCCAGAAAGCATCAGTTTCTGAAGGCTGACTGGCTGGATACGCCGATCGGTTCCATGCTGGCGATCGCCAGCCACGACGCACTGTATCTGCTGGAGTTTATTGATCGTCCGGCATTACCTAATGAAATTGAGCGGCTGAAACAACTGACGTCCTCTGAAATTATTTTTGGACGAACGCCGCTGATTGATCAGCTCGAACTGGAACTGGCGGCGTATTTCGCGGGTGAAAAGCACACATTTATCACGCCACTGGCGGAATTCGGTTCATTGTTTACCCGTAAAGTCTGGGATGCGCTCAGGGCTATTCCGGCGGGTGAACTGCGCAGTTACTCCGCGCTGGCGGCGGATATCGGGCAGGCCACGGCTTCCCGCGCAGTCGCCCGTGCCAACGGGGCTAACCAGATTTCAATCCTGATCCCTTGTCATCGCGTCATTGGTGCTGATGGTTCGCTGACCGGTTACGGCGGCGGATTATGGCGCAAGCGGTGGCTGATTGAACACGAACGAAGAATGGCGTTGAGCCGCTAAACGAGGAGCAGGGTATGAATCAGCAAAGTCGGGCACTGGCATTTTCACAACTTCACCAGAAGCACAATCCGGTCATTTTATACAACATCTGGGATGCGGGCAGCGCGCTGGCGGTGGCGCAGTCGGGGGCAAAAGCCATCGCTACCGGAAGCTGGTCGTGTGCGGCGGCGCAGGGGTATCAGGATGGCGAAGCCATGCCTTTTTCCAGCCTGTTAC
The DNA here is from genome assembly GCF_040544515.1 of Rahnella sp. 2050. NCBI lineage: Bacteria > Pseudomonadati > Pseudomonadota > Gammaproteobacteria > Enterobacterales > Yersiniaceae > Rahnella > Rahnella sp. 2050. The sequence continues at coordinate 205,797 of NZ_JBEPKE010000004.1, forward strand.
GGACGGTGCAACGCATTGCCTCTGTGATCAGTCTGCCGCTCACGGTGGATTTCGAGACCGGTTATGGTGCGGATCGCCGCGACAACCTGAGCGCACTTTTGCAGGCGGGTGTCGTGGGTATTAATGTTGAGGATCAGCAAATCGGATTATCCGCGCTGAACGGCGTCCGTGAACAATGCGAGATTCTGAACTCGCTTCGTCAGGTGGCGGAAAATCAGGGAATGGCGTTATTTATCAATGCGCGCACCGATGTCTTTTTACAGGAACCCGACGCCACGCGGCATCCGGTGCTGATGGCGGAAGCTAAAAAGCGGCTGACTGCCTATAAGGATGCGGGAGCCAGCGGTTTTTTTGCCCCCGGTTTGAGTGACCTGACACTGATTGCCGAACTCTGTGAGGTATCAGCGCTGCCGGTGAACATTATGGCCAGCAATCTGACACCACCGCTGGCTGATCTCACTGCGGCGGGTGTCAGCCGGATAAGCTATGGCCCGCATCCTTATATCGGGCTGATGGAAACCCTTAAACAGCACGCGGCTGTGCTGTATTAGCCGCCAGACGGTGCCCCATCCAGAAGAACAGCAGACCGCCAACCGAGGCGGCAATCAGCGCGATAAACATCACCGGCGGGGCGGTGTAACTGAGCAGAAAACCACACATGACCGGGTTTATCGCGCCACCCAGATTGCTCAGGTTCTGCATGCCGTAATAGCTGCCCTTCATATTTTCCGGCGCGATAAAGTCGATAAACATGTATTCCACCGGGATAACAATCAGTTCGCCAAAGCTGAAAATCGCCATCGCGATCACCCAAAGCAACACCGATTGTCCGGCGGTCATAAAGCCGATCAGGCCGATGATGAAGAAAATCGTGCCGAGAAGCAGCCATTTCAGCAGGCTGTTTTGTTTCATCCGGCTGCTTAATACGTACTGGAAGGTGATAACAATCACGGCGTTGGTGATCATCACCGCGCCGATGATTTTGTACGCAAAAGCGGCGTTTGAGACCAGAATCAGGTACTGCGAGAGATAACCGGCGAATTGCCCGAACACCACCGAACCCAGCGTGCTGCCCAGCGTGAAGTAAATCAGACGACGGTCATGGGCCAGAATGCTCAGTGTCTGGCGAAGGTTCGGTTTTGGCAGGGGTTTCTGTTCCTGTTCTGTTTGCGGCGGTTTATGCGGGATATTGCGCAATCCCCAGGTCAGGGAAATCACGGTACCGAGCGCCAGTACGCCGGAAATCACGAACGGCAGCAGCGGGCTGAAACCCGCCAGCCACACGCCCAGCGACGAGCCCACCGCCCAGCCGACATTCACCAGCGTGTAATTCATCGAAAATGCCTTCACCCTTTTTTCTACCGGCAACCAGCTGGCGATACAGGCTTTGAGCGTGATGCTGAGCAGGGCGTAAGCGGCATTGAGCAGCGCCAGTACCAGCAGCACGCCGGTCACATTCGGCAGAAACGGCAACAGTAAAAAGCTCAGCCCGAACAGGCTGATGGAGACGGTAATCAGCGTCCGGTGATTGAATTTATCCACCAGATAGCCGCCGTAAAGACTACTGAGAATCCCGATTGCCAGGCTGGCACCGAGAATGATCCCGACGCTTTTGGGCAGCAGATGATAGTGCTCAGTCAGATAAATAGTGATAAACGGCAGTGTGACGCCACGTCCGATAGTGAGTACTAACGAACTGGCTAACAGCGCAAGAATTAATGGCGGCATTCCCTTCATGTTGAATGGCATTCCCTGATTAACAGCAACATTTTCGTTACATCATAAAGGAGTCTGCACAGTATTTTTCATTACAAAAAAGAGGGATTTAAGAGAGTTGCACGGGATAACCCGCGCAGGTCGTGGCCCGGCTTATAACTTCTGCGGCGCAACGCCGTGGAAGAATCATGAACCTGCTTCTGCAGGTTCATGAAATTATCCTTAGCTCTTCAGTTATAACTCTGGGCTGTTTTATTAAGATGCTCAGTGAACTTGTAGATATCATCCAGGGAATCTATCGGATGCCGGGTCTCATTTTTTTCTGCATCAAACAGCCCAATATAAAATTGCGTGCGATTAAAATGGAGGCGACAAATAGGTTTCCTGTTGTTGTCATCAATGAGAATACCAAAATAGCTTTTGGTATCCCTTGGCGTGATGCGTTTCGCATCGACAATGGTTCTTATGATTGACTTGACGATGTGGAATCCTTCCAGTTCTTCCTCGGAGGTAACAATCTGATCCGTTTCAGGTGTATTTATAATTGCTGGTGCAGTACTGGATTCTTCTTCGATTTCTTTCACCGGCAAATTCTGCGCCGTGCCGCTGAGTGCTGATTTAAGTCTTTCGTTTACCTGATCATTTAACAACTGGCTCGCGGCTTTACGGGTAAGAGTATTAAATTGCTCACGTACTTTTTGTGTGAGGATTCCGTCATAAACACGCGAGGCAAAAAATTTAACGAAATCTTCTTCAGGATTAGTGAATTGAGCAAGAAATATCTTCTTAATCTGGCTGACGTATTTCAGTTCACCTGCCGCATTAACAATGGATTCCACGTCGAAAGCTGATTTGGTAAGCTTGATCAGCTCCGGAACAAGATTTTCATCTAAATCAAGCAGATCTAGCTCAAAAAAAGGTTTCTCATCCATCTTGTTGGGTGCGTCGAGATCAGTAAAAAACTTATACACCTGCCCGTTAGTCAGAATGGATATTCGCGCGTTTGTGACATGAAAATATCGGAATAATTGAGAGGCATGGTTAACATTGAGGGATTCGCCGATTTTTTTACATTCCACAAGGATTTGAATTTCCCCGCTTTTAAGAATTGCGTAATCTATTTTTTCGCCTTTTTTGGTACCCACATCACAGATAAATTCTGGAATAACCTCCGTTGGGTCAAAGACATCATATCCAAGGATCTTATTAATAAATGGCATAACAAATGCGTTTTTCGTGGCTTCTTCAGTTTGAATCAATGGCGACTGTTGCTTAATTTTTATGGCCAAACTGTTTAATTGTTCAAGGATTTCCATATATACCTCTATTATTTTTAAATCACTGCTGTGTGATATTTATTTATAGGGAATATAGGGAGATAACACCAGATGAAAAATTGCGGCATTGATCACTTATTTGGTGAAATGCCGACGATAAACAAGAAATAATAGTCAATAGCTTACGGCTTCTGCGGCGCAACGCCGTGGAACAGCAAAAGGGCGACGTGTTTACGCAACATATCGGGGGAAATGGGTGACGCGCCTTCCCGTCTCATTTTCATTGAGGCCATCGGGAACAGCGTCAGACCGAACAGGGAAATGAACAGCAATGCCGGATTGAGATCCGGATTCAGTTTTCCTTCGGCCTGCCAGCGGGTAATGCATTCCTGTACGATTTTGCGGTTTTTGTCGCCGTTACGTTCTTCCATGCGTTTTTTCAGCATACCGCTTTCGCTGATGACTTCCCGCACCCACAGCGGTGCCACCCACGGGTATTTTTCTGCCGCATCAATCATGCACTGCGCCATATTAGTGATCGCCAGAAGCGGATCGTCGGCATGTGTTTGGAAAATATCAGTAAATCCGGCACGGACTGGCTGAAAACGTTCGTCGATCATCACGTCCAGCAGTTGTTCGCGGGTCTTGAAATAGTAATGCAGCATGGCAGTAGTGACGCCTGCTTCTTTGGCGATCATGCTCAGCGGCGTTTCGGCGATGCCGTATTGGGCAAACAGTTTCAGGGCGGCGTCCAGCAGCAGTTCACGCTTATCCGCTCCGGATTTTGCACTGCGCGGACGACCCGGACGACGCACGGGCGTGTTGGCTTCGTTTTGATCCTTTTGTGCGGATCCTGGCGTTTCTGAGATTTTTCTGTCTGCCATAAGGAGGGCGATCCATTGACCAGATGAATTTGATGCTTCAATATTAATTATACAGTTAATTAATTACAAGTCAGGATGTCATTCATGACGACAATAAATTCGGCACAGAGCGAGGTGGCGGAACAGAAGCCTTCGATAAAGCTGCTGTTCTCCGCGCTGATGCTGGTGATGCTGCTGGCCGCACTCGACCAGACGATTGTGTCCACCGCGCTGCCGACTATCGTCAGCGAGCTCGGTGGCCTGGATCAGCTTTCGTGGGTGGTGACCTCTTATCTGCTGGCCTCCACCATTGTGGTGCCGCTGTACGGTAAGTTTGGTGATCTGCTCGGTCGCAAAATCGTGCTGCAAACGGCGATTATTGTGTTCCTGCTCGGTTCGGTATTGTGCGGGCTGGCGCAGAACATGACGCAACTGATTCTGATGCGCGCCCTGCAGGGGCTGGGCGGCGGCGGGCTGATGGTGGTCAGTATGGCGGCGGTCGGCGATGTCATTCCGCCGTCCGAGCGTGGGAAATATCAGGGGCTGTTCGGCGGGGTATTTGGTCTGGCGACGGTTATCGGGCCGCTGATCGGTGGTTTTCTGGTTGAGCATATTTCCTGGCGCTGGATTTTCTACATCAATCTGCCGCTGGGGATTTTCGCCCTGCTGGTGATTGGCGTGGCGCTGAAATCGCAGACTGCACGCATCCGCCATGAAATCGATTTTCTCGGCGCGGGTTATCTCGCGGCGGCGCTGACCTGCATCATCTTGTTCACCAGCGAAGGTGGCACGGTGTATCAGTGGTCGGATCCGCAACTGTGGTGCATTCTGGCGTTCGGGCTGGTGACCCTTGGTGGCTTTATTTATGAAGAAACGCTGGCGGCCGAGCCGATCATTCCGCTGGGTCTGTTCCGCGACCGCACCTTCCTGCTCAGTTGCGCAATCAGTTTTATTATCGGCATGTCACTGATGGGGTCGATGACCTTCCTGCCGCTGTATTTGCAGGTGGTGAAAGGCTCGTCGCCGTCAGAAGCGGGGATGCAACTGCTGCCGCTGATGGGCGCATTGCTGTTCAGTTCGATCGTCAGCGGGCGTCTGATCAGCCGTATTGGCCGTTATCGTATTTTTCCGATTATCGGCACCTTACTGAGTTTCGCCGGTATGGTGCTGCTGGGTTTTCTGAAAGTCAGCACGCCGGTACATATGCTGTATCTCTACATCGGCGTGCTCGGTTTCGGCCTGGGGATGGTGATGCAGGTGCTGGTGCTGGCGGTACAAAACTCGGTATCGATGAAACAAATGGGCGTGGCGACCTCCGGTGTGACACTGTTCCGCTCGATTGGGGGTTCCATCGGCGTGGCAATGTTTGGGGCGATTTTCACCCACGTTCTGCGTGATCAACTGGTGGCGCTGATCCCCGAAGGCACGGTGCTTCCCCGCTCACTCAGCGCGCAGGCGGTGCAGGAATTACCGGCCGCCATCCGCGCTGATTATTTGCAGGCATTTGGTTCGGCGCTGCACTCGGTGTATCTGATTGCCGCGTGCGTGATGGTGCTGGCGTTTGTCCTGTCGCTGCTGCAAAAAGATGCGGTGCTGAAGAAATAACCGGCCGCAATCCCGGCGATTTGCACTAAGCTTTCCCCTTTACGGCGTTGAAATGGCATGGAAACCAGCAACGCCGGCAGGGATATCATAAAGGGGATCGCTATGCTGTTTCGCCGTTTCGAGCGAATGATCGACATCTTCCGTGAGGCACCGGCTGCTGAACCGCCGGATCAGGTTCTGCCTTTCTATCTTTATTATCTGCGTCAGGTCTGGCCGAGTTTCGCCGTTTTACTGGTGGTGGGGCTGATCGGTGCGCTGATTGAGGTTTCGCTGTTCAGCTATCTCAGCCAGATTATCGACCTGACCAAAGACACACCGCCGGGCAGTTTTTTCACCGACCATATGGGCGAGCTTTTATGGATGGCGGCGGTGGCGATGATCCTGCGGCCGGTGTTTATCGGGTTGCATGATTTGCTGGTTCACCAGGCTATCAGCCCCGGCATGACCAGCATGATCCGCTGGCAGAATCATAAGTATGTCCTCAAACAGAGCCTGAACTTTTTCCAGAGCGATTTCGCCGGGCGCATTGCCCAGCGCATTATGCAGACCGGTAACTCGTTGCGCGATTCGGCGGTGCAGGCGGTGGACGCCATCTGGCATGTGGTGATTTACGCCGCCAGTGCGCTGTTCCTGTTTGCCGAGGCGGACTGGCGGCTGATGATCCCGCTGATTATCTGGATCTTCGGTTACGGCGTTTGCCTGCGTTATTTCGTGCCGCGTGTGAAACAACGCTCGGTGCAGTCATCGGAAGCGCGCTCAAAACTGATGGGCTGCATCGTCGACGGTTACACCAACATCACGACGCTGAAACTGTTTGCGCATACCGATCTCGAGCAAAAATACGCGCGCGAAGCGATTAGCGAACAGACCGAGAAAACCCAACTGGCAGGGCGTCTGGTCACCGGCATGGACGTGTCGGTCACCACGCTGAACGGGTTGCTGATTGTCAGCACCACCGGTCTTGCCTTGTGGTTGTGGACCCAGTCGCTGATAAGCGTCGGGGCTATCGCGCTGGCGACGGGTCTGGTTATTCGTATTGTGAATATGTCCGGCTGGATCATGTGGGTGGTGAACGGTATTTTCGAAAATATCGGCATGGTGCAGGACGGCCTGCACACCATTGCGCGGCCATTGACGGTAACGGATATCCCGCAGGCGAAAGCGCTGAAAGTCGATCAGGGGGCGATCCACTTTGATCACATTCAGTTTAATTACGGCAAAGAGAATTCCGGAGAAGGCGGCAGGGTGATCCCCAATCTGGATCTGGCAATCCGTCCCGGCGAGAAGATCGGCCTGATCGGGCCTTCCGGCGCGGGGAAATCCACGCTGGTGAATCTGCTGCTGCGTCTGTATGACATCGACAGCGGTCGCATTCTGATTGATCAGCAAAATATTGCCGACGTCACGCAGGAAAGCCTGCGCGCGCAAATCGGTATGATTACCCAGGACACCTCGCTGCTGCATCGTTCCATCCGCGACAACCTGCTGTACGGCAGGCCGGGCGCGACGGAAGAGGAGTTGCAACTGGCAATTCGTCAGGCGCGTGCCGATGAATTCATTCCGCAACTTTATGATTCGCTGGGCCGTACCGGGCTGGATGCGCATGTCGGTGAGCGCGGCGTCAAACTTTCCGGCGGCCAGCGTCAGCGTATTGCGATTGCCCGCGTATTACTGAAAAACGCACCGATCCTGATCATGGATGAAGCCACGTCGGCGCTGGATTCCGAAGTGGAAGCGGCGATTCAGGAGAGTCTGGAAACGCTGATGGGCGGTAAAACGGTGATTGCCATTGCGCACCGCTTATCGACGATTGCCAAAATGGACCGCCTGGTGGTGCTGGAAAAAGGGCAGATTGTTGAGACGGGCAATCACGCCGAGCTGCTGGCGCACGGCGGGCTTTATGCGCGCCTGTGGCAACACCAGACCGGTGGATTTGTCGGCATGGATTAGGGCCCGAACTTAACAGACGTCGTGCCGGTAGGGCAGCACTTCGCGGGCTTCGTCCGCCCAGCGCTGCACGGCGGCACGCTCTTCCACTAAAAAATCTTCCACGGCGTCACGCAAACCCGGATGCCGTAAATAGTGCCATGAGTCGGTGATCACCGGCTCAAAGCCACGCAGCAGTTTGTGTTCGCCCTGTGCGCCCGCATCAAACCGTTTGAGGCCGCTGGCAATCGCGTATTCCATTCCCTGATAAAAACAGGTTTCAAAATGCAGCCGGTCGAATTCCGCCACGCATCCCCAGTAGCGGCCATAAAACGTATCACCGCTGATTAAACTGAACGCCATGGCGACATCACGGCCATTTTGCTGCGCGAATACCACGCGGATCGCCTCCGGCATTCTTTCCGCCAGCAGGCTGAAAAATGCGCGGGTCAGATACGGTGACTGGCCGCGTACCGCATAGGTATTGCTGTAGCAGGCATAAACGAAATCCCATTGTGCTTCAGTCACCTGCGCGCCTTTCAGCCAGACAAATTCAATGCCCTGCGCGGCCACCTGTTCGCGCTCTTTGCGAAACTGTTTGCGCTTGCGTGAGGTGAGTGCGTCGAGGTAATCCTGAAAATCGCGATAACCGCGGTTCTGCCAGTGATATTGCAGACCCTGCCGGTGCTGCCAGACCGCTTCACCGCCGATCAGCCGGTTGGCGCGTTCATCGGTAAAATTGATGTGTGCGCCGGTCAGACCGTTTTCTTCAAGATAATCTGGTATCGCCTGCAACAGACTGACTGCCGCCGGTTCATCGCCCAGCAGCCGTGCGCCGGTCACCGGGCTGAACGGCACCGCGCCCAGCCATTTCGGGTAATAGGCAATACCTGAACGCTGGCAGGCATCCGCCCAGCCCTGATCAAACACGTATTCGCCGTAAGAATGGCGTTTGCGATAGCCGGGAATGGCGGCGCGGATTTCCCCGTTTTCCTGCCAGAGAAGATGCTGCGGATGCCAGCCGGAATGCGGCCCGAGGCTGCCGCTGTCTTCCAGCGCGGATAAAAATGCATAGCTGAGGAAAGGCTGCTGCGCAGGCACCAGCGCATCCCACTGTGCGGCTGGCAAATCAGCCAGACGGTTTAACGTGATAACAGGCATCAATTATTCTCGCTGTAGCGTAAAAGAGAAATCAGTTAACTGTCGTGCAGGCAGGGGGATATTACGGCAGAGGTTAAGATAACAATATAATAAGTCTTAAGTCGCTGATTTATCATCCGGAACATTATTTAAAAATGTTCCGGATGTTTTATTTAACGGGTAATTAACTGGCGCGTACTTCCGGGTTATCGGACAGCGAAATAAAGGCTCCGCTTTTCGCATCAAAGGCTTCGATGCAACCCGATTCAATATCATACACCCAGCCGTGCAAGGTAATTTCCCCTTTCGCCAGGGCGACCGATACGCAAGGATGCGTGCGCAGGTTACTCAGCTGGGCCACGACGTTCTGGTGCACCATACCGTTGACGCGTGCCTCAGGGTTTTCGTGTTCGACGGATTCATTGATGGCTTTTGCGGCATCGGAATAACGCAGCCAGTGTGCGACCGCTGGCATATGATCCAGACAGGTGCAGTTGGCAATCGCGCTCATTGCACCGCAGTTGGAGTGCCCGCAGATGACGATATCTTTTACGCCCAGCGCCATGACGGCGTACTCCACCGTGGCGGAAACGCCGCCCGGTTCCGGCCCGAATGGCGGCACAATATTACCGGCATTACGGATAACAAACAGTTCGCCCGGTTCACGCTGCGTGACTAATTCCGGCACTAACCGGCTGTCAGAACAGGATATAAACAAGGTCTTAGGATTTTGGTTTAACGCGAGTTCTTTGAATAACTTAGAACGCTGTGGAAACGCCTCTTTCTGGAATCTGAGGAAACCTTCAATGACATCTTTCATAGGGGAATTCCATGTATTTCAATGCCAGTGAGTCTGCCACGAAAAAAAAGGCAGATCAATCAGACACAATATCAACACTATTTACAGGGAAATAAGCAGGCACAAAATAATATCATTTACCGGCGATAAGAATTTCACATTCTGTTTTTTTAATGCCATACCTTTATCTCAGCATTATTCGTCCCCATATTTCCTCTACCCCCTCAGTGAAGGAGTCTGTATGACAATCGAATACGCTATTTTCGGTGGTGGCTGTTTCTGGTGTACAGAAGCGGTGTTCAAAGACGTCATTGGCGTGGAGTCGGTGGAAAGTGTCTACACCGGCGGGCGTCGCCCGAACCCAAATTATGAGCAGGTCTGTACCGGCACGACCGGTCATGCGGAAGCCATCCGCGTGGGGTTTGACCCGGAAAAACTGACTTACGGCGATTTGCTGGATATTCACTTTGTGACGCACGATCCGACCCAGCTTAACCGCCAGGGAAATGACGTCGGCACGCAATACCGTTCGGCGATTTTCCCGGCCAATGAACAGCAAAAAGCAGAGGCGGAAGCGGCGATACTGCGCGCGCAGCACGATCACAGTGATCCGATTGTGACCAGCATCGAACCACTCGGCGAAGTGTATGTGGCCGAAGGCTATCACCAGAATTACTGGGATGGTGCGGGGCAGCAGAACCGTTATTGCATGGCGGTGATCCCACCGAAACTGCAAAAGTTGCGCAAGAGTTTTGCGCAGCGGACGAAATCGTTACAGCAGTAAAAACATCCTTATCCGTTGCTCAGCCAGCACATTAATGCGTGCTGGCTGACGACGATTCATCTCCGCCTGTTATTCTTCCGGCAACACTCCCCCTTTTGCCCAATGTGATTTCGGTATTTCAGTGATCACTACATCCACACTTTCAGGTTTACATTTCAGGGTTTCTGCTGCCAGGCGGGTCACTTCGCGGACAAAGTCACGTTTTTGTTCGGGGGTACGGCCAGGAAACATTTCCAGACGGATCATCGGCATAGTAAATCCTTAGTGATTAGGCCCTCACGGCGGGGGCAGCCTCTATTCTACGTAAGGATTGGGAAGAATAAAGACGTGCAAAACAAAAGCCAGAACCTCTGTTCTGGCTTTTAATTGCCTCAGAATCCGTAGCGGATTGCATCCTTACTTTGCTGCATCAGCGCATCGATTTTTTCGGAAAATCGCTCCAGCCCTTTGCCGTCACCGGCTTCAGAGCACTGCCGCCGTCGCGCATTGTAGGCTTTCATCAGCTGTGCCTGTGCAAAACCCGGCTTGCCGTAACAGGCCATGCTTTGCTCCCAGCAGGCAATGGCCGCGTCCAGATCCTGCTGTTCCTGATACTGTTTTCCCAGCTCATTCAGCGCTTTCGCCGACTCCTGCGGCGGCAATTGCTGCGCCAGAATTTGCTCAATGCGTGTGTCCATAACCATGACCTCCGGCTTGCTTAGTGGAAGAAGTTGAGAATATGGCCGAATACCAGCCCGACGCTGATCACGTCTGAGTCACTGAATGTCACGTTCGAGAAGCCGAACTTGCCCAGCAGCGGCAGCAACAGCGCAGGCAGCAGGGTGATAAACAGGCCGTGGAAGATACCGCCGATAATCGCGCCGCGTCGTCCGCCGACTGCATTGCCGAAGATTCCCGCCGTGCCGCCCGCGAAGAAGTTGGTCAGCATGCCCGGTAAAATCATCGCCAGCCCGAGACTCGGGAACAGGAACATACCGATGATGGAGCCAATGGTGGTAGAGATGAAACCGATAATGACGGCGTTCGGTGCGTACGGGAAAAGCACCGGACAATCGAGTGCCGGAATGGCATTCGGGACGATGCGCAGGGCGATGCCGCGAAATGCCGGTACGATTTCCGCCAGCAGCAGGCGCACACCCGACAGCAGAACGTAAACACCGACCACAAACTGAATGGATTGCAGGAACGAATAGACCAGATAATTAACGCTGTTGGCGTAAGGCGCGACGACTTCCGGGCCTGCGGCAATCGCCGGGATCAGGTAAATCGGGATCATCACCACCATCATCGACAGGTAGGTGTCCTGCAGGAACGAGAAAGATTGCGGCAGTTCGAAATCTTCGGTGCTTTTACTGACATCGCCGGTGATTTTCGCCACGCCCGCCTGCACGATATAACCGATGGTGCAAAAATGGCCGAGTGCAATATCATCGGACCCGGTGATTTTACGCACAATCGGCTGAGCCAGCACCGGCATCCCGACGGCCATGACGCCCGCAATAATGCCGCCAGTCAGGATCAGTTCCGTGCCGCGCAAGCCGCCCATATAACCGATAACGGAACACACCGTGGCCATCCACAGCGATGCTTGTCCGGTGAGAAAGATATATTTGAAACGGGTCAGGCGGGCAATCAGGATATTAACGATAAACGCCAGAACCATAATTAATGCGGTTTCACGGCCGAGAGTTTGTTGTGCGATACCGGCAATAGAACCGACGTCGGTAACAATCCCGCGCATGTGAAACCCTTTCTGGAATATTTCACCCAGAAAGGTCAGGGCATTAACAATAATGCTGGCCCCGGAAAGCAGAACCAGAAAACCCAGCAGCGTTTTTAATGTACCGGTAATGATCTGGCCGGTGCTTTTCTTTAATGCGATCAGACCAATCATGGCGATCAGTGAGATTAAAATTGATGCCTGGCCTAATACATCATTGACAATAAAGTGAAGGAAAGACATAAGCGTCCCCTGTAGAGTTCACGGTAATTGTTTTATCGATTTATAAGTATTGTGAATTGAGTGGGTCTGTTATTAAGTGGCCAGGTGACCCATCTCCTGAAGAATAGGCGTCAGCTTGCTCTTTATTTCATTTTTATCGACCAGTCTTTTCAGGTAAATAATATTGGCGTTGATGGTGTAATGCTGGAATTGCGATCTGAAATTTTCGCCGGTCATAATAATGTCGGCTCTTGAAGACGTGGCGCTTGAAATATCACAATGTGATAAATCGGCTTCCACACCCAGATCCTTCAGTGCCGCTTCGATACTCATTTCACAGGCAAAACTGCTGCCCAGACCCGCACCGCATACCGCCAGGATTGATAGCTTTTTCATCATTTTTCCTTACGTTCTTTGTAGGTGTTCATAAAGGGTTATGTTTATCTTTTTTCACTTCACGTCTAAAACTGTCGGATAATCTCTAATGCTTCCTGCTTGTTTTTACTGCGTTTTAATCGTTCCGCTGCCTCGTCATCGCAGAACAGATGGGAAAGGCTGGCAATCATTTCGATGTGTGAATGGCTGTCCACCGCGGCCAGCGCGAAGATAACGTAAACCGGATCATTATCTTCACTGCCAAACTCAACGCCTTCTGAAACAATGACCAAAGACAGTGCCGTTCGGTTAACCCCTTCTTCCGGCCGGGCGTGCGGCATCGCAATACCTTCGCCCAAAACATAATAAGGCCCGATTTCCCGGTGCATATCATATATAGCCTGAAGATAACGACTTTCCGCTGCGCCCGAATCAATTAATGGTTGCACGGCAAATGCCACGGCACTTTTCCAGTCATCTATTTTGCTAATGATTTGCGTGTTATTTTCATTAATCCAGTCGCTTAACATAATACCTCTTCATATGAATAGGGTCTTTTCTCAGTATGATATTTAATTAAAATAAAAACTGTGATCTATCCAATCCTATTAGCCATCAATGAAAGATAATAATTTCAAAAGACCTGAAAGAATGAATGATAGTAGAGGTTTAACAAGGTCCTGATATCAGAATTAACTTACTTTTTCAGTAAATGAATATTTCCTCCGGTCAGTATTTATTGAATTTGCGTATTGAATGAATTGATTATCCACGCATGAATATCAACAATATTTACAGGCTTATTTTGGCCGATAACATTCTGGTCAACAGAATAAACTGGTCCCGGGGTTATTGGTCGTGCTTTTCCTGCGAGAATTTTTAATTCGGGAATATATTCTGCCCCGACATGTCCCGGTAAACGCTCGCCCAGCCGTGAAGAAAATCGTTCGGCCGCCAGTTCAGCATCAATCTGGCACCAGATTTCCACAACCTGCGATATGCCCGCCCGTTGCAGATAATCCTGCAACACCTCTTTGGGCTGAAAACCAAACCAGGCATCGACAATAAAGGTGCTGCCTTCGGGCGCGCCGCCGATGATGTCCCAGATAACCTGATAACTTGCCAGCCCGAGTACGCGGTTAAAAGGGCGGTCAACATTCTCTAATCGCTGAAGAAACGGATTTTTAATGCCATCAAGCGACAGTTGCAGCCAGCCGCTGTATGCAGAAAGCTCAACGGCGAGCCGGCTTTTACCTGACGCCGGGATCCCGTTCACCAGGATGACGCGTTTGCCGGTTGAGCCATTTCGTGAGGCATTTCTGTTTTCAGACATGTTCCACCTGTTGTGTCTGGTTGTGTGACGGTGCATGGAAATACTGTTCAATGACGGCCTGAAGTTCGTTCAGACGCGGTACCGCCAGCGATTCAAGACGGGATTTCGTCGCGTTGCGGTCCAGTGAGATGCAGTCTTTCCACAATGAACGACCTGCGATAACGCCTGATGCGCCTTCGCTCATGGCATCTGCCACTTGTTTGAGGAAGGTGGAATGGTCAACCCCGGCAGAAAGTACGGCCCACGGCACGTCGCCAGCGAGTTTTGTGATGTCAGCACAGGCTTGTTTTGAGCCAGGATAAGGCAGTTTCAGCACCTTCGCGCCGCATTCCAGACAAATCTTGGTGCCGCCATAAATCAGAGACGGGACTTTTTCTTTATATTCTTCCTCGGTTTCGTTGTCGAGTTTATAGGTCAGAAACTCCACCACCAGCAGCAGGTCTTCGCGGGCGAAATCCTCAATGCTCTGGCGCAGAATATCAATGTTATGACGGTTTGCTGCTTCCTGGTCTGAACGCAGATACACCATGATTTTGCCGCCGGTCGCACCGAGTTCACGCACACGACGTGCATCGACATTCTCCACCAGCCGTGACAGGCGGTAGCCTTCCGGCGAGCTGTCCCAGCCCGACGCATCCAGGCCAATCAGCAGCGCGGTGTCGCGGGCAATAATGCCGTTGTCCACCAGTTGCGGAACGGCACAGACCGGATCGACCAGTACGCAGGAGGCTTTGCTGGCAAGATATTGCGTGATGTCGGCTTTAATCAGCCCGAGTTCGTGTTCTGAAATGGCAGATTGCTGTTGCGGGTCGCTGGCGAGCAGGCTGCGCATGGCACCGCGCTGATCACAGGCGATCACCAGCATCGCGCCATTTTTACCGCAAATCTGCTGGTAGCTGCGTAATTCTGAGGTAGACATCTTTGACATGGAACTCTCCTTTGCGTGAAATTTATTACAGATTAAAAAATCTCGATTACACTGGACGTTATGTCTTTCCCCCCTGAAAAAACGGGGCGGAAAATCGCGTAACATGCCGTATTACAAGGGTTGAAGCCCGATCCGGCACATTGCATTTTTACAGGTGTTGCGCAATAATCCCTCAATCGACGATTTGAGTGTAATTCATTACTGAAAGGAATTTCAAGCTGAAAGAGCCAATTTTGCAAGATATTGCAGCAACGCGTGCCATGATGCATCTGGTGGCGAAGCTGCATTACGAGTCTGATATGTCTCAGGTGGAGATTGCACGCAAGCTGGATGTGTCGACGGCAACCATTTCCCGGTTGTTGAATAAAGCCCGCGCGGCGGGGATTGTGCGCATCGAAGTGGTGGGATTATCGTCACCGGAAGACATGACGGCAGACCTGATAAAACGTCTCGGGCTGAAACATGCGTATGTTGTGGATGCACCGCCGGGCAATGTGCTCGGCGCGCTGGCGACGCCGCTGGCTTCTCTTTTACAGGAAGCCGGTTTAGGCGCGGGATCGGTGCTCGGCATCGGCTGGGGAAGAGCAGTGCGCGAAGTCACGCTGGCCGGTATGCCCCGTCTGCCGGGGATCATGACCGTGGCGCTCAACGGCGGGATGCAACAATCTGCGCCGCATTTTCAGATAACCGAGTTCGTGCGCCGTGCGGCGGAACAGATGGAAGGCACACCCTATTTTCTTCATGCCCCTTATCTTTCTTCGGCGGAACTGCGTGATGCGTTTCTCTCGGACCCGAGCGTGCAGGAAATCATTTCACTGTGGGACAAACTCGATGCGGCGATTGTCGGTGTGGGTCTGACGCATACCCCGAAACCGAGTGAATCCACTACCGCGACGCCCGGTGAGCAGGCATTGAGCGATGCCGCAGGCGATGTGCTGCGCCATTACTTCACGGGAACCGGAGAGTTATTGCACTGGGAAGGCGAGGAGCGAATGATTGCGGCCTCGGTTGAACAGCTACGCCATACGCCGCTGACTATCGGCGTGGCGGCAACGCCGGAAAAAGCGGCAGGGATTATCGGTGCCGTGCGTTCAGGCATGATTAATTCATTAGTGACTGACGTGAATACCGCACAGGCGATTCTGGATAAACTGCCGGTGGTCTGACGCCTGCTTGCTTAAAAGTAGTGCTTAAAAAATATGCTTAAAAGAAAAAGGCATTCCTTTGCGGGAATGCCTTTTCGTTTCTGCATCTATGCTATCACACCGCACCGTCGGAAATGCCGTGCCCTGATGAGCACTGCAGTTTCCCCGTAGTATGATTGATTTTCTTGTTGAACGTTTGGATGCAGGGAAGGTGGTTTGAAAATTAAAGCTACCAATAATCCTAATCGTGATTGAGGAGCATTCCGTTTTATCCAGAAATGTTAATTGATATTTGAGGATCTCGCGGGATTTCTGAAAAATAAATAATGATATATGTCAATTTTCACAAATTATTTATCCATTAAGACATCGTTACAACGACGAATTATTTTCTTTTACGCATAAAAAAGAAAGGTTTTTTTCATTTTTATTAATTTAACTTATTGATTTTATTTTGTTTTTATTTGATGTGGTGTTTGCTAAATGATCATTTCAGTAAAAGTGGGTGTTCCACGGGGTACTTTGCTGGGAAAATAATGTGTTCTAGCAGTAAAACCCTACAGGATAATCCCCATGAATAAGCCTTGCTTAATGTCTTTGACTCTCATTGCGTTAATCGCATTGACTGCTTGTAGCACTAAAAATAATGTGGCTACGATAAAAGAGGTATCAGTAAATAAAAGCTCGAATAATACGTGCGTTAATGAATTCAAAGCATTACAACGTCTCTCTCCTCACGATTTTGATCTATATCAGAAGCAGTTTAATCAACTGACAAAATCTTATGATGTCTATAAAACCAATAAAGGTTTGATAAATAAAGATGCTCAGGAGATCCTGAACATAGAGCTGGATTCTAAATTAAAACTTATCTGCGCAAGAGTTAAAGGGGCGGCCTTTAAGAGC
Source organism: Rahnella sp. 2050 (assembly GCF_040544515.1). Classification (NCBI taxonomy): domain Bacteria; kingdom Pseudomonadati; phylum Pseudomonadota; class Gammaproteobacteria; order Enterobacterales; family Yersiniaceae; genus Rahnella; species Rahnella sp. 2050. The sequence goes on from NZ_JBEPKE010000004.1 coordinate 222,536, forward strand.
ATGGACGAGCGCTCTCAGGAAGTGAATAAAATATGATGGCGCGAGTGAAGTCTTTCTTCTTAATTCTGCTCCTGATCAATATACAGGGAGCCCATGCTGAAGAACCGGTGGATGCTAACCTGGGTCTTTTGGATCAGTTGCAGAGTGAAAATTTAATTTCTGCTCCAGAACCGTCTGTTTTTGCGGAAAAAGATAAGACTTCCTCTCCGCTGATCCAGCCTCCAAAAAATATCGTCGTGCCGAAAGCCCTTGTTGAAAAACCGGTAGCGCAAAAACCGCGACCTAAACCGACGCCAGCGCCCGTCAGGAAAGCCCCTAAAGCGCTTCAGCCTGCGAGCACTCAGTCTGCACCTGCGGTGCCTGCTACTGCGAATGTCAGCGACACCCAGAAAAAGGCCAATGAGCAGCTCAAAAAATCCCTTGAGACAGCAAAATCCACGGCAGAAAAATCCCGTGATCAATACGCGGCTTTGCAAAAATCTTATGCGGATACACAAAAAGAAAATCAACAACTCCAAACGCAGATCGCGGCGTTAAAAGCCAAACCTGTGGTCATCCCGCCGTCGGCAGATCAAAAACTTGCGCAGAAAAAAACGCAGGATGAACTGAAAAAACTGCAAAATTCGCTGAAAAATACACAACAAGAAAACCAGCAGATTACCACTCAGTTGCAGAAGCTAAAGAGCAGCCAGAAACATGCTGAAAGTCTGACGGAAAAACTTTCCGTGGCGCAGACGGCGACAAAAAAATACCAGGACGAAGTGGCAGATATTCAGCAATCTTTGAAAAAGACTATGGGTGAAAATGCCCGGTTGAAAGCACAGTTAACCGCATTCAAAACCAGTCAGGACGGCTCAGTCAAAAAATCCTCCGAACAGGTAGCTGCCTCTCAATTGGCGACTAAAAAAGCCCAGAAAGAATTCGCTGCTCTGGAGGCGAGCTTTAAAAAATTAAGCAGTGAGAATACACAGCTCAAAACGCAACTCGATACCGTGAAAAAGCAATCCTCGGCACGCATCGAACAACTGGTCTCATCCGAACACGCTAACGGTAAATCTCTGGCAGAATTCGCAGTGCTGAATGCGACATTACAGCAGGCGACAGAAGAAAATCATAAGCTTAAAACGCAGTTTGAGACACTACAAAAGCAGTCGACTGCACAGGCCGATAAATTGCAGGCTTTACAAAGCACGGGCAATAAATCTCAGGCTAATGTGGTTGAGTTGCAGACGACGGCAAAACAAGCTGCTGCTGAAAATGTTCAACTGAAAACGCAGCTGGCCAGCCTGCAAAAGCAAGGCGCGAGCCAGAATGAAAAAATAGCGTTCGCTGTCGAGGCCAATAACAAATCCCTCAATGAAAATCAGCTACTGCAAAAGTCCCTTAAACAGGCCACTGATGAGAATGCGCAATTGAAATCGCAGCTTGCAGACTTGCAGAAACAGGATGCTGTACGTAATGACAAACTGTCAGTTTCAGATGCTGTGAATAAGAAATCTCAGGCTGACTACGTGGCTCTGCAGAAAACCCTCAAACAGGCGACCGATGAAAATGCCGGGTTGAAAAACCAACTGGCGGCATCGCAAAAAGAAACTGCTGCGCAGACCGGAAAATTGTCAGTGTCAGAGACGGCGGTTAAAAAATCTCAGGCCGACTATGTCGCTCTGCAGAAAATCCTGAAACAGGCCGCTGATGAGAATGCGCAAATGAAAACTCAATTGGCAGACTTGCAAAAACAGGGCACCGCACAGAATGGCAAACTGTCCGTGTATGAGGCGACCATCAAAAAGTCACAGGCTGACTATCTGGTCTTGCAGAAAAGCGTGAAACAGGCCGCTGATGAGAATGCGCAAATGAAAACCCAACTGGCAGAGTTGCAGAAACAAGGCGCGGCACAAAATGAAAAGTTGTCCGTTTCACAAGCCGCCAATAAGAAATCTCAGGCAGATTATCTGGCCTTGCAGAAAACCCTGAAACAAGCCACGGATGATAAAGCGCAACTGAGTATTCAACTGGCAGATTTGCAGAAACAGAGCGCAGCGCAGGCGGAAAAACTGGTGGCGTCTGAGGCCGCGAACAAAAAGTCGCAAAGTGATTATCAGGCGTCACAAACGGCATTATCAAAATCTTCTGAGGATGTGAAACGTCTGACAGCCCAGCTCAGCGAGAGTCAGCTGGCGGCGACCAAAGTCACTGAAGAAAAAAATAAGCTGACAGCGGAACTGGATAAAACGAAGAAAGACCTCGCCTCACACAGTATTGCTGCCGTGACGCAATCTGGCGGAGAGTTGATCAGTGATGCAGAACTTAAAACGTTGCAGGCGAAAGAAAGCAAGAAAACCGGGCGTTCTTATTCTGTCGGGTATTTGCTGGGGCAGGCCGCGAATTCAAAAATCGAGCAGGTGGTATCCGCCGGTGAGAAAATTGATCGCAATGTGATTGTTAAAGGCTTTGTTGACCGGATGAATGAGCTGTCCAACATGTCGACTGAAGACATGCGGGAGTCGCTGAACAGTCTGGACAGTGATATCCGCTCTCGTCAGGAAAAGCAAAAAACGTCAAATGTAGAGAATAACCAGAAAATCCTCGATAAAGCGGGCAAGGCTAAAGGCGCGGTGAAAGCCAAATCTGGCTTTATTTACCAGATTACTAAGCCAGGTTCTGCACCTAAAGTGACGATGGATAAGGGCATTCGTTTGCAGATTATTGAGACGTTGGGCGACGGTAAAGTCATTGCCAGCGAAAAAGACAATAATGTGATCAGCGCGTCCGTAACGGAAATCCCTGCAGTGCTTCAGGAAGTCGTGCTGAAGCTGGGTTTGCAAGGCGAAGCGACACTGTATATTCCACCTGAACTGGCGTATGGCAAAGACGGCATTCCGGGTAAAATTCCGCCGAATTCACTTTCCATCATGAATATCAAAATATTAGGTATAAAAGACAAGTAAGAGTGGCCGCATAAAAAAAGGCAGGCGATCGTCAGATCACCTGCCTGTTTTATTTCTGCGGCCTGATTTATTTTCCGCTCAGGAATGCCAGCAAATCGTCGTTCAGTTGATCCTGATGCGTGACGGCAAAACCGTGCGGTGCGCCTTCATAGATTTTCAGTTCTGCATTTTTAATCATTTCTGCCGCCAGCTTGCCGGTGGCTTCGAACGGCACTATCTGATCCGCGCTGCCGTGAATAACCAGCGTCGGCACGGTAATTTTCGCCATATCCGGGCGAAAATCTGTTTCAGAGAAGGCCGTGACACAATCGACGGTGCCTTTCAGCGACGCCATCAGCGCGATGTTCAGCGTCTGGGTCATCACGCCGTCGGAAACGGTCATCCCCTGGTTAGTGCCGTAGAACGGCGTCGCAAAGTCGCTGATGAACTGTGCGCGGTCTTTCAGTAAACCGGCCCGGATGCCGTCAAATACTGATTTATCCACGCCCTGCGGATGATCATCCGTTTTAATAAACAGCGGGGTGACCGCGCCGAGCAATACCAGGCTGGTGACGCGTTCTGAACCGTAACGGCTGATGTAGCGGGTCACATCGCCGCCGCCCATCGAGAAGCCGACCAGCGTAACGTCGTGCAGGTCGAGATGTTCAATCAGATCGTTGATGTCAGAGGCGAAAGTGTCGTAGTTGTAACCTTCCCATGGCTGCTCTGAACGGCCAAAACCACGACGGTCAAAAGCGATAACGCGGTAGCCGCGATCGGCCAGGAAATTCATCTGGCTGTCCCACATATCGGCATCCAGCGGCCAGCCGTGGCTGAATAACACCGGCTTACCTTTGCCCCAGTCTTTAAAATAAATTTGAGTGCCGTCTTGGGTATTGAATGTGCTCATTTTTATATTTCCTCAGCGGTTATTTGCAGGTTTTAAACAGGTTGTGTGTTGTGTTGCAAACAACATTAGGCATGGCAGGGAAATATTGATAATGGGTTATTTTTGACAAGTCGTTAAAAGATTTTGTTGCTTCTATCAGTCTGAAAGTAATAGGGATTTACGACGGTATAGAGAGGGGGATGCCTGTCAAAAAAATCTGAACAAGTTGCCAAATTCTTTCCGCTATCCGCTTTTGATGTCCTGACCTATTGTTAATTCCAGCAGCACAACAACACAACGTGAAATACAAACACACAACCCAACAATGCACTCTGAGAGGAAATGAAAATGTCTAAATTCGATCTGCTGGACCCACAGAACTCCACCCTGATTTTCATCGACCATCAGCCACAAATGTCATTCGGCGTTGCGAATATCGATCGCCAGCAGCTTAAAAATAATACGGTCGCTCTCGCTAAAGCGGGCAAAGTTTTTAACGTGCCGGTGATTTACACCTCGGTTGAAACGGAAAGCTTCAGCGGCTATATCTGGCCGGAATTACTGGCGGTACATCCGGATGTGAAACCGATTGAGCGTACCTCAATGAACTCCTGGGAAGACGCGGCATTCGTGAAAGCTGTTGAAGCCACTGGCCGTAAGAAACTGATTATCTCTGCCCTGTGGACTGAAGTGTGTCTGACATTCCCGGCACTGATGGCGCTGAAAGAAGGGTATGAAGTGTATGTGGTGACCGATACTTCCGGCGGCACCAGCGTGGATGCACACGAACGTTCCATTGACCGTATGGTGCAGGCCGGTGCGGTGCCGGTGACCTGGCAGCAGGTTCTGCTCGAATACCAGCGCGACTGGTCACGCAAAGAGACTTACGACGATGTGATGAATCTGGTTCGCGAGCACAGCGGTGCGTACGGTATGGGCGTCGATTATGCCTACACCATGGTGCACAAAGCCCCTCAGCGCAAAGCGTAACCTTCTTCATTTATCCATTAAGCCGGAACCGTGCTCAGGCGGGTTCCGGCAGGAGAGACATCATGCGTCATGCCCCTGTTTCCCGCCTGTCGGCACCTGTTATCCCTTTCGCGGTTATCCGCTGGTTGGCCCTGCTGGCCTTGTGTGCCGCGTATCTGCAGGGCGGTATCGTCAAACTGTTCGATTTTCCCGGCGCGATTGCCGAGATGCAGCATTTCGGCTTATCGCCCGCCGCGCCCATGGCCGCAGCCGTGATTGTGCTGGAACTGGGCGCTTCAGCGCTGATTCTTTCCGGACGCTTTCGCTGGGCTGGCGCGCTGGCGCTGGCGCTGTTCACTTTCAGCGCCAACTTTATGGCGAATGCGTACTGGCAGGTTTCCAGCCATGAACGCGCCATGATGATGAACGGTTTCTTCGAGCACATCGGGCTGGTCGGCGCTTTTATCTATGTCGCCTGGAATGACCTTAAGGAGCGGGCATGAGCCAGAATAATGTTGCGGCCGGCGGCGCTTTTTCGCCGCTCAAACAGGGGCTGTTTGCCACGATTTGGGTGGCAACCATTCTCGGCAATACCGGCAGTTTTATGCGTGATGTGGCCAGCTCATGGTTAGTCACCGGGCTTTCATCAAACCCTGCGGCGGTGGCGCTGATGCAAACCGCAGCAACGTTGCCGATTTTTTTGCTGGCGATCCCCGCGGGTGTGCTGTCCGATATTCTTGACCGTCGCCGCCTGCTGATTTTTGTTCAGTTGTTACTGGCGGGCGTCAGCGGAACCTTGCTTCTGTTGTCGCACAATAATTTGCTGACCGTGGAATATCTGGTCGCGCTGACCTTTATCGGCGGTATCGGTGCGGCGCTGATGGGGCCAGCCTGGCAGGCGATTGTGCCGGAACTGGTGCCCCGTTCTGATTTGCGAAATGCCGTTGCCCTGAACTCGCTTGGGATTAATATTGCCCGCGCAGTAGGGCCTGCGGGCGGTGGCTTACTGTTAGCCAGTCTCGGTGCCGGTGCGGCTTATGGCGCAGATGTCATGAGCTATGTTTTTGTGATTGGCGCATTACTGTGGTGGAAGCGTCCGGTCAAAGCGAAAAATGAGTTATCAGAACACTTTCTTGGCGCGTTCCGTGCCGGGCTGCGATATGTCAAAGCCAGCCGGGAACTTCATCGTGTGCTGCTGCGTGCCGCGATTTACTTCGCTTTCGCCAGTGCGATCTGGGCGATGTTGCCGCTGATTGCCCGCAATATGCTGCACGGTACCGCCGGATTTTACGGCATTCTGCTCGGCGCGGTGGGCGTCGGTGCGATTTGCGGTGCACTGTTGCTGCCCCGTTTACGTCAGAAACTGAGTGTTGACGGGCTGGTGTTGCTTTCCGCCTTACTGTCCGCCGCCGTGATGTTGCTGCTGGCGACGTCACCGGCAAAATGGCTGGCCGTGGTGCTGATGGTGGTATTAGGGATTGGCTGGATTATCGCGCTCACATCCATGAACGGCGTGGCGCAGGCGGTGCTGCCTGACTGGGTACGTGGCCGCGGGCTGGCGGTGTACCTGATGGTATTTAACGGCGCGATGGCGGCGGGCAGCCTGTTCTGGGGATTAATCGCACAGGAAACCGGTCTGGTCGGGGCGTTATTACTCGCCGGTACCGGCCTGGTTATCGCCGCGCTGGTATGCTGGCGGCTGAAACTGCCCGCAGGCGAGGCGGATTTACAGCCTGCCGGTCACTGGGAAAATCCGGTGGTTGAAGGCGATGTGCAGGGCGACCGCGGTCCGGTGATGATCCAGATTGAATACATGATTGCACAAGAAGATCGCCCGGCGTTTCTGGCGGAAATTCGGAAACTTTCGCTGGCGCGCCGCCGTGACGGTGCTTATGCGTGGGGGATCACCGAACACAGCGATGACCCGTCGCGTCTGGTGGAATGGTTCCTGGTGGAGTCCTGGCATGAGCATTTGCGTCAGCATCAGCGTGTGTCACATGCCGATGCCGATTTACAAAGCGAAGTGACGCGTTATCACCGTGGCGAAAATAAACCTCAGGTGCATCATTATCTGTCGGTGCGTTAGTCGCCGTAAAAAGCCGCATTGTGCGGCTTTTTGTTTTTCAGGCCTGGCTGTACACCGCCGCAATGCCCTCGAAATCCTGTAAATTTTCGCGCCACCACATGGCAGCGTTGCCGGTCGCGTTTTCGTTCCAGGCCATAAAAGCCTGATCGCGGCGGGTTTCGGTATCCAGACGGCGTTCAACCAGCGCACCGCTTTCGAGATGGGGGGCGGCCAGATAACGCGGCAGATAGCCACAACCCAGCCCGGCAATTTGTGCGTGAACTTTGGCGTTAAAATCATGAACGCTGAGCATTTTCTGCTCATCGAGCACGCGCAAATCCGCACCTGTGCCATGGCGGGACGTGTCGTGAACCACCACGGCGCGATACTGACGGATTTGCTCACGCACCAGCGGTTCCGGCAGCGAGGCGAGCGGGTGATGCGGCGCGACGGCAAACACATATTCCAGCCAGCCGATCGGACGGTATTCAATGCCGCTGCGCGTCACCGGTTCCTGCACGGCACCAAATACGATGTCGGCTTCGCCATAACTCAGCGCTTCCCAGCAACCGGCCAGTACATCGTGGCGGAACAATAACTGCGTGTGCTGATGTTCTGCGTAAAAACGGTCAATCAGCGGCGCAAGCAGCGCGAAGGGGACGGAAGCATCCACGCTGATGGTCAGTTTGCTTTCCCAGCCGCTTTCGACGTACTGCGCTTGTTGTTCCAGCTCACTGACGGCACGCAGCAGCACACGGCCTTTTTCCAGCATCAGACGGCCTGTTGGTGTGAATGTCGCACGGTGGCCTGAGCGGTCCAGAAGTTTAATGTTCAGGTCACTTTCCATTTTCTGCACGGTATAACTCAGTGCAGAAGCGGTTTTAAACAGTCTGGCGGCCGCTGCGGCAAAAGTGCCGTGTCTGTCCAGCGCATCCAGGATCAGCAGCGCTTCAAGGCTTAATCGCATTATTTTCCCCACCCCAAAAATTGTTTAACAACAACCCAAAATATTTCCGTTATGAATGGCCGTGTTGATTTCGTATCGTTCATGAATATAACGCAACATTCAGTTAACCAGAACAACGGTTAATCAGAAGGAACATCCTGTGACTTATCCTCATCAACCTGACCACATTACTCTGGTGATCACCCACGGCGTACAGCGGGATAAGCTGACGGAATATGAACGCTGGCTGGAACAGCTGAAGACCGATGCGGCCCGGTTTCCAGGTTATCAGAATGTAAATATCCTGCGCCCGGTGCATGGCGAAACTATCTATACCGTGCTGGTGCGGTTTGATAACCTCGATAATTTGTATCTCTGGATACAATCCGATCAGCGCGAAATCCGTGAGGCGGCATTAGCCAACTTACTGAGCGGACAGGAATATATTGAGCTGCGTACGCAGGCGTAAATCCTGACGTCCAACATTTACACCCGATTTTTTCCATAAAGGTTGAAGGCTGTATAAATCGCCAGTATTATTCGTCTGTTTTCTATACGACGTTTATCCGGTTAAAGCAGGTCAGTTATTTTGTGGAATCCCGAAAAAGAGTTTTTTACCGAGCTTTATCAGTACCCTGAACATCTTCGCCATACCTTAGAAAACTTACCCAACGGCAGCGGCGTCTATATTTTTTACGGCGACGATAATGCCTTTCCGCTGTATATCGGTAAAAGCGTGAATATCCGCAGCCGCGTGATGTCGCATTTCCGCAATCCTGCCGAAGCCAAACTTCTGCATATGACCCGCGATATTGAATTCATCGAGACGATCGGTGAAGTGGGGGCGTTACTGCTGGAATCGGATCTGATTAAAACCCGACGACCGCTGTTTAATAAGCGGCTGCGCACCGCCCGCAAGCTGTGTTCGATCCGGCTTCAGGGGCTGACGGCCAGTATTGTGTTCAGCGATGACGTGGATTTTTCTCACAGCGAAGATTTATTTGGCCTGTTTAAAACTAAAATGTCGGCAGTCGAAAAAATCCGGGATATCGCCGATCAGGAAAAGCTGTGTTACGGCGCGCTGGGGCTGGAAAAACTGGCAAAAAATCGTGCGTGTTTCCGCTTTTCACTCGGCAAATGTGCCGGTGTCTGTTGCGGTAAAGAGACGCCCGACGTCCATCAGGCGCGCCTCAGAAATGCACTCAGCACCCTGAGAATCCGCAGCTGGCCGTATCCGGGGCGCATTGCCATCGCCGAAGAAGCCAACGGGCTGACCGATTATCACGTCATCAATCACTGGTTCTATCTGGGAACGGTCAAAACGCTGGAAGACGCCAAAGCCTTCGATATCGCTGTGCCGCACTTTGACCGCGACAGTTATAAAATACTCTGTAAGCCGCTATTCGAGACGGAGAGTTCGAAAGTGATTTTGCTGGACTGAGAAAGTACAATGAAAACGAGTGAGCAGTTCGCTCACTCGTGAGAGGAGGCTATGAATCGCCTCTTTTATTCGCTTTTGTCGTATTACTTAGTTGCCAAACCGCTAAACCAGCTTGGGTGGTTTGCAAGCGCTGCGTCGAGTTCGGACCATCTGACATTCTTTGCAGTGTCACCATTTTTCAGTTTATCGATGATAATATTTCTTAACTCATCAACGTTATCCTGACTTCTGGAATACTCATTACGCCCCAACCAATCTTTTAACTCATATTCTTGAGATTTATCCAGATTAATAAATTCATTATCATTTTTAGCCATTTCATTAATTCCTTCTAATGCCAGCACAGGAATTGCGCTGTCTTTTTCTAAGATGAGATTTTGAAACGCCGTTTTAATTAGTTAAATAACTATTTAAGTTAAGTTTTTTTTGGTTTTCTATATATCAACATGAATTCAAAAGGTTTTAATTTTAAGTTTTTTACCTTTCTTAGAAATTCATATTGAATTTCCCTGAGCTCAATGTCGAAAAGCAAAAAGGCCTGAGATCAGAAAATCTCAGGCCTTTATTTTTTACCGACTGGCGAATTAACGCATAGTCACAAACTCTTCCGCACCGGTCGGGTGGATGGCGACGGTGTTGTCGAAGTCTTTCTTGGTCGCGCCCATTTTCAGTGCGACCGCAAAGCCCTGCAACATTTCATCCATACCGTAGCCGATACCGTGGATACCGACGATTTTCTCTTCAGCACCGACGCACACCAGTTTCATGCGGCACGGCTGGCGGTGTTGAGTGACGGCAGTGTACATGGCGGTGAAAGCAGATTTGTAGACTTTCACGTTTTCTTCGCCGAACTGCTCTTTCGCCTGCGGTTCAGTCAGACCGACCGTACCGATTGGCGGGTGACTGAACACCACGGTCGCAATGTTGCTGTAATCCAGATGTTCGTCAGGTTTGTTGTTAAACAGACGCTCAGACAGACGACGACCCGCAGCAACGGCAACCGGAGTCAGTTCAACGGCACCGGTATTATCGCCAACGGCGTAAATCCCGTTTACGCTGGTGTTCTGGAACTTATCGACGACGATGTAACCTTTTTCGTTGGTTTTCACGCCGGTCGCTTTCAGATTGAAGTTGTCAGTTTCCGGTTCGCGGCCAATCGCCCAGACCAGACTGTCGACTTCAAATTCCTGACCGTTTTCCAGCTTAAGCGTCAGGCTGCCGTCGGCATTTTTCACCACTTCTTTCGGAATGGATTCTTTATGCAGCGCCGGGCCTTCGGTTTCCATCACTTCCACCAGCGTTTCAACGATCAGCGGATCGAAAGTCCGCAGCGGCGCGTGTTTACGCACGAACAGGTGAGTTTCAGCACCCAGCGCGTTCATCACACCGGCGATTTCTACCGCGATATAACCTGCGCCAACCACCGCAACGCGTTTTGGCATTTCGGTCAGATCGAAGAAACCGTCTGAATCAATGCCGTATTCTGCACCCGGAATATCCGGATGGCTCGGGCGTCCGCCGGTAGCGATCAGGATGTGATCTGCCGTGATCTTCTCACCGTTCACTTCCACAGTATGATCGTCAACGAAACGGGCGAAGCCTTTGATCACATCAACGTTATTTTTGCCCAGCACGTTATCGTACGAGGTATGGATACGGTCGATGTAGGCGGTACGGTTGGCGACCAGCGTTTTCCAGTTGAAGCTGTTCACGGTGGTATCAAAGCCGTAATCCGGGCCGTAGTTGCGGATCGCTTCAGCGATTTGCGCGGCATGCCACATCACTTTTTTCGGGACACAACCCACGTTGACGCACGTGCCGCCCAGCTCTTTAGCTTCGATCAGCGCACATTTTTTCCCATACATGGCTGCACGGTTGATTGATGCGATACCGCCGCTGCCGCCGCCAATTGCCAGATAGTCATAATGTTTGGTCATCGGATTTTCCATGAGTTGTCAAAAATGAAGAACGCCATACCGGCGTCGCTAATCTTAAAAATTGCTTGTGAGTTTAGCGCGTGAATGCGTTTTGTCGCAAAGTTTGGATCGATGGCTGCAATAGGTTTGATAGCTGAGACCTTAGAAAAAGGCCTCAGCGAAGGGAAATTCTTTACTTACTCAGGCACTACCCAGTTCACCGTGGTGTGACCGGTACCGGAAGGCACCAGCACTTTGAGCAGCCACGGCAGCACGTTGTTCATCTGCTGCTCGAGTTTCCACGGCGGGTTAATCACGATCATGCCGGAAGCGGTCATGCCGCGCTGATCGCTGTCCGGACGCACGCCCAGTTCGATTTGCAGAATACGGCGGATGCCGGTCGCTTCGAGATCACGCAGCATTTTCTTAATTTGCTGGCGCATCACCACCGGATACCACAACGCGTAAGTGCCGGTGGCAAAACGTTTGTAGCCTTCCTGAATGCCTTTTACCACATCCTGATAATCGGTTTTCATTTCGTACGGCGGGTCCATCAGGATCAGCCCGCGACGTGAAGGCGGTGGCAACTGGGCTTTCAACTGCTGATAACCGTCGGCACGCGCAACGCGGGTACGGTCATCTTTCTGGAATTCACTGCGCAGCAGCGGGAAATCGCTCGGGTGCAGTTCGGTCAGGTGCAGCTTGTCGTCTTCGCGCAGCAACTGACGGGCAATCAGCGGCGAACCCGGGTAATAACGCAGGTTCTCGTTGCGGTTGAAGTGGTTAACGACGGACATATACGCCGCCAGTTCTTCAGGAATATCGTCCCGCTGCCAGATGCGCGCGATGCCTTCCAGATATTCGCCAGTACGTTCGGCATGTTCACCGCTCAGCTGATAACGCCCGGCACCCGCGTGGGTGTCGAGATAAAGGAAGGGCTTTTCTTTTTCTTTCAGAGATTCAATGATCAGGCTCTGAACGGTGTGTTTCAGTACGTCGGCATGGTTGCCGGCGTGAAAACTGTGGCGGTAACTCAACATGTGCGGCTTCTCCTGCGGCTTCGCGGCATTATCCATTAAAGACTATCCCGCCGCCACCCATTGATTTCCCCGTAACTTGACCGCATGTTAGAAGTTACGTCATCTTTAAGACGACCCGAATTCACGGCGTGGTGCGCCACAGGCGCATCAGCCCCAAACGCTATTACGAAGGACTGGCCCTATGACTGAACAGCAAAACGCGTCGAATCCGCTCTTAAAACCGTTCTCCCTGCCTCCTTTCTCTGCGATCAAGCCTGAACATATTGTCCCTGCGATGAAATCCGCTATCGAAGAAAGCCGTCAGACGATCGAACGTGTTGTCGCGCAGGGCGCGCCTTATACCTGGGAAAATCTGTGTCAACCGCTGGCCGAAAGTGATGACCGCCTGAGCCGTATCTGGTCGCCAGTGGGGCATCTTAATGCCGTAAAAAACAGCCCGGAACTGCGTGAAGCTTACGAGCAGTGCCTGCCGATTCTGTCTGAATTCAGCACCTGGACCGGGCAGCATGCCGGTTTGTATCAGGCCTACCGCGATTTAAAAGACAGCGAACATTTCAGCACGCTGTCCGTGGCACAGAAAAAAGCCATTGATAACGCGCTGCGTGATTTTGAGCTGTCCGGCATTGGTTTGCCGATGGAAAAACAAAAGCGCTATGGCGAAATTTCCGCGCGTCTGTCTGAGCTGGGTTCGACCTACAGCAACAACGTGCTCGACGCCACGATGGGCTGGAGCAAACTCATCACTGATGAGAATGACCTGAAAGGTCTGCCGGAAAGTGCGCTGGCCGCCGCGAAAGCGCTGGCCGCCGCGAAAGCGCTGGCAGAATCGAAAGAGCAGGAAGGCTGGCTGTTGACGCTGGATATCCCGAGCTATCTGCCGGTGATCACCTATGGCGAAAACCGTGAACTGCGTGAAGAGATGTACCGCGCATTTGCTACCCGCGCCTCCGATCAGGGTCCGAATGCCGGTAAGTGGGACAACAGTGAAGTCATGGCCGAAGAACTGGCGCTGCGTCACGAACTGGCTCAGTTGTTAGGTTTTGATTCTTTCGCGGATATGTCTCTCGCCACCAAAATGGCCGAAAGCCCGAAACAGGTGATCGACTTCCTGAGCGGTCTGGCAACCCGTGCGCGTCCGCAGGGCGAGCAGGAACTGGCCCAACTGCGTGCTTTCGCCAAAGAACATTTCGGTGTGGACGAAATGGAAGCCTGGGATTTGCCGTTCTACGGCGAAAAACAGAAACAGCATCTGTTCTCCATCAACGACGAACAGTTACGTCCTTACTTCCCTGAGCAGCGTGCGCTGGAAGGGCTGTTTGAAGTGGTGAAACGCATTTACGGCATCACCGCCAAAGAACGTAAAGACGTAGAAACCTGGCATAAAGACGTGCGTTTCTTCGACCTGTTCGATGAAACCGGCGACCTGCGCGGCAGCTTCTATCTCGACCTGTATGCCCGCGAACACAAACGCGGTGGCGCATGGATGAACGACTGCGTTGGCAGCATGCGTAAAGCCGACGGCGAACTGCAAAAACCGGTCGCGTACCTGACCTGTAACTTTAACGGTCCGGTCGGCAACAAACCGGCGCTGTTTACCCATAACGAAGTCACGACGCTGTTCCATGAATTCGGTCACGGCCTGCATCATATGCTGACCCGCATCGACACGCCGGGAGTCGCCGGTATTGCCGGTGTGCCGTGGGATGCCGTCGAGCTGCCAAGCCAGTTTATGGAAAACTGGTGCTGGGAGCCGGACGCACTGGCGTTCATCTCCGGTCATTTCGAAACCGGCGAACCGTTGCCGAAAGAGATGCTGGATAAAATGCTGGCGGCGAAAAACTATCAGGCGGCGCTGTTTATCCTGCGTCAGCTGGAATTCGGCCTGTTCGATTTCCGTATGCATGCGGAATACGACCCGGCTAAAGGCGCGCAAATCCTGCAAACGCTGGCTGAAATCAAGAAACAGGTTGCCGTGGTGCCGTCACCTTCATGGGGCCGGTTCCCGCATGCCTTCAGCCACATCTTTGCAGGCGGTTATGCGGCCGGTTACTACAGCTATCTGTGGGCGGAAGTGCTGTCTGCAGATGCCTATTCCCGCTTTGAAGAAGAAGGGATTTTCAACCGCGAAACCGGTCAGTCGTTCCTGGATAACATTCTGTCGCGCGGCGGTTCCGAAGAGCCTATGGAGCTGTTCAAACGCTTCCGCGGGCGTGAGCCGCAGCTGGATGCTATGCTGCGCCACTACGGAATCAAAGGATAACCTCTGCCTGTGAGTGTGTGTTTACTGTGTGAAGAAGGCGCCGATGAAGGCGCCTTATCTGTTCTGGCGCAGCGCTGGAATCTGACGTCTGACCCGGATGCTGTGATGGCACTGGTGCTGACGCCTGAACGTCTGGAATTACGTAAACGTGATGAGCCGAAACTCGGCGCGATTTATGTCGATTTTGTCGGCGGCACGATGGCGCATCGTCGCAAATTTGGCGGCGGGCGCGGTGAAGCGGTGGCCAAAGCTGTCGGCATCAAGGGACGCTATCTGCCGGATGTCGTCGACGCGACCGCCGGGCTGGGCCGCGATGCGTTTGTGCTGGCTTCTCTGGGTTGCAAAGTGCGGATGCTGGAGCGTAATCCGGTGGTCGCGGCACTGCTTGATGACGGGCTGGCGCGGGGTTATCGCGATGCAGAAATTGGCCCGTGGCTGCGCGAGCGTATGACGCTGCTGCACGTCTCAAGCCTGACGGCGCTTGCTGAGCTTTCGCCAAAGCCGGAAGTGGTGTATCTCGACCCGATGTATCCGCACAAACAGAAAAGTGCGCTGGTGAAGAAAGAGATGCGGGTATTTCAGGGGCTGGTCGGCCCGGACGAAGATGCCGATGGCTTGCTGGAACCGGCACGCCGTTTAGCGACCAAACGTATTGTGGTGAAACGCCCGGATTATGCACCGCCGATGGCCGACATCCCCGCACAGGCCGCCGTGGTGACCAAGAGCCACCGGTTTGATATCTATACGCCGTTATAGAAAGCCGCTGCTGTAACGTCTTTCCACTACTGTCATAAAAAAAAGCCCGCAGGTGAAAACCAGCGGGCTTTTTTAAATTAACAACAACGCCTCTTATTCTTCTTCTTCCTCATCGCGCAACGGCACGATCAGCATGTCGATATGAACGGTGTTGATTAGCTGGCGTGCGGAGGACATCAGTTTGCTCCAGAAATCCTGGTGATGGCCGCACAGTACTAAGTCCATGCCATATTTGTTGATGGCATCCACCAGCACCTGCGCTAAATCACCGCTGCCGCTCAGGGTTTCTGAAATCGGATAGCCGGCATTTTGCGACAGTTCGTTCAACGCGTGATGCGTTTCTTCGGAAATACGTTTCTGCATGTCACCCAGATTAACGTCGATCAGACCGGTATACAGGTCGGAATAGTTTACATCAACGTGGATCAGGGACACTTTGGCGTTATACGGACGCGCCATGGAAACGGCTTTCTCGACCAGAACTTTGCTCTCCGGTGACAAGTCCACAGCAATAAGTATGTGTTTGTAAGCCATAAGAAAACTCCTTCCATAAGTCGGTTAATAGCAATATCAGCATCATGCAAAACTCATGACTTCAGTATAGCGCCAAAAGGGTTAAATAAATCAAGCATACAGATCCCATTTCCGTTTCCGGCTATGTATAGATATAAATAATATGAACAGTTACGGATTCGTTTCCTACACTGAATAATGCAGGCGTCTCCTGTTTTGGCAATCTTCTGTGATAGGGCAAGAGGGCGGGCGAACGTAGCCCGGGGGTGTGAAATTGCGGAAAGGCAGGGCGAAACGCCGGGTGTGTGCCAGCACGACGGGCGCATTGCGCGGTGTCAGTTCGCCTTGAGGGGGAATCATGATCAGTCCCGTTGCGCTGTTTTGGGCTTTATGTTTTGTGTGTGTAGTGAATATGCTGCGCTATTACTCTTCTTTGCGCGCATTGCTGGTGGTTCTGCGAGGGTGTGATCCGCTGCTGTATCAGTACGTTGATGGAGGAGGGTTTTTTACGTCTCACGGTCAGCCCAGCAAGCAAATAAGGTTGGTACGCTATATTTATGCTCAGCGCTACGTTGAACATCACGATCCTGAGTTTATCCGCCGTTGTGAACGGGTTCGCGGTCAGTTTATCCTGACAACAGCATTGGTCGGTTTAATATTAATCAGTATGTTAGCCATGCTGATTTGGTATTAGAAACGGAAAGAAACGCGAGGGAGGATGCGTGAAAAAGGAAACAAAAAAGGCGACCTGCTGAGCAAGGTCGCCTTTTTATTTCATGCCGGTCAGACAATCATCAGATCAGCTTCAGTGCAATCCAGTACAGGACACCGGAAAGCACAATCGACACAGGCAGGGTTAAGACCCACGCCATCGCGATGTTTTTCACGGTTTTCGACTGCACACCGCCACCATCGACAATCATGGTTCCTGCGACCGCAGAAGACAGCACGTGCGTGGTGGATACCGGCATGCCGGTATAGCTGGCTACGCCGATGGAGACCGCCGCCGTGAGCTGTGCAGACAGACCCTGTGCGTAAGTCATGCCTTTCTTACCAATCTTCTCACCGATAGTGGTTGCGACACGTTTCCAGCCAATCATCGTACCCAGCGCCAGTGCCAGTGCCACAGCGATAATGATCCAGATAGGCGCGTATTCAACGGTTTGCAGAATGTCTGTTTTCAGCTCGCCGAGGAAGCGTTTGTCTGCAGGAGAGGTTTCCGGCAGCTTGGCCACTTTATCCGCAGTATCAGAAACACACATCAGCAGGCGACGCATATGGCTGCGTTCTTCCGGTGCCAGGTCGCTGTAAGACTGAAGATTGGTCAGCAGGGTTTGCGCGCGGCCGATAGCGTCAAGTGCGTGGCTGCTGTCGCAGTGGAACACTTTAGGCTCATCGGTCGGTGCGATATTGACGTCCGGTGCCGGCACTATTGGCGTCTGTGCAACCACGTGCGGCACGGCATCAACATGTTGCTGATAATACTGGCCGAGGTGTGTCACGGCGTCGCGGGTACGGGTAATGTCGTAACCGGTCGCGTTCATATTCACCACAAAACCGGCTGGCGCCACGCCAATCAGCACCAGCATGATCAGACCGATACCCTTCTGACCATCGTTAGCGCCGTGAGAGAAACTCACGCCGATAGCCGACAGAATCAGACCTGTACGTGTCCAGAATGGCGGTTTTTTCTTGCCGTCTTTCTTCTCACGTTCCGCCGGTGTCAGGTGGATACGGGCATGTTTCTTATTGCCACTCCAGTAACGGCGCAGCAGGAAAATCATGGTACCGGCGATAATCATCCCGACCAGCGGAGAGATAATCAGCGAAGCAAAAATACCAATCATTTTAGGGATGTTTAACGCATCGACCACGGAAGTGTGAGTCATTAATGCATTGGTCAGCCCTACGCCAATGATGGCGCCGATAAGGGTGTGGGAGCTGGACGCCGGCAGGCCGAAATACCAGGTACCGAGGTTCCAGATGATCGCCGCCAGTAACATAGAGAACACCATGGCAAGGCCATGAGCAGAACCCACATTGAGCAGCAAATCGGTTGGCAGTAAATGAACGATGGCATAGGCCACACTCAAACCACCGAGCAGGACGCCAAAGAAGTTAAATACCCCTGCCATCACGACCGCTAATTGCGAACGCATTGCCCGGGTATAGATGACGGTTGCCACTGCGTTGGCCGTATCATGAAAACCGTTAATGGCTTCATAGAACAGAACAAACAGTAACGCGAGAATCAATAACGAACCGGTATGAATATCCAATCCGGCAAATAGATGCAGCATAATTGTTACGCCAGTTAGTGGTCATGAACGCCGCGCATTATCTGCGAGAACAGGGGGACGGGAAAAGGAAAATATGACATTTTTTTGACTAAAAACAGTTCAATGTTTGGCTTTATTTCAATTAAGTATTTATCTATCAATATGTTATTCCTCCTTTGAACGCAGAAACATTTACTTACGACGTCCGGCAAGCAGTCTGTCTGGCTGGTTTAACAGCCCTCCGTCCCTTACAATCCGCGACTCAAAGCCCCGGTTAACAGGGCAAACCTTATCTAAAACGTAGTTGAATTTCCGGAAAAGAGAGGCCAAAAGTGGAACAGGTTGATGTGGTAGTCATTGGTGCAGGTGCGGCAGGCATGTTCTGCGCAGCACAGGCCGGACAGGGTGGCTGCCGTGTTCTGCTGCTGGATAACGGCAAAAAAACCGGGCGAAAAATTCTGATGTCAGGCGGCGGACGCTGCAATTTCACCAACCTTTATGCCGAACCCGCTGCCTATCTTTCCGAAAACCCGCATTTCTGTAAATCCGCGCTGGCGCGTTACACCCAGTGGGATTTCATCGATATGGTCAACCGTTACGGCATCGCCTGGCACGAGAAAACGCTCGGGCAGCTATTCTGCGACGACTCGGCGCAGCAAATCGTCACCATGCTCGATAAAGAATGCGAGCAGGGCAATGTCGATGTGCGCTTGCGCAGCGAGATTTCCGACGTGCAGAAAACCGAAAATGGCTTTGTTATCAAAGTGAATGGCTCAACTGTAAGCACTCACTCACTTGTTATTGCCAGCGGCGGGCTTTCCATGCCAGGGCTGGGCGCGACACCCTTCGGTTACCGTCTGGCGGAACAGTTTGGCCTGAAAGTACTGCCGACCCGCGCCGGTCTGGTGCCATTTACCCTGCACAAGCCGCTGCTCGATCACTTGCAGACGCTTTCCGGGGTGTCAGTCCCGGCGGTGCTCACTGCTGAAGACGGCACTGTCTTCCGTGAAAGCATTCTTTTTACCCATCGTGGCATGTCCGGCCCGGCCGTTTTACAGCTTTCCAGTTACTGGCAGCCTGGCGAGTTTGTGAGCGTTAACTTACTTCCTGATGTCGATCTGGCGGCGTTTCTGAATGCACAGCGTCAGGAACACCCAAATCAGAGTCTGAAAAACACGCTGGCAATGCAACTGCCGAAGCGTCTGGTCGAATGTCTGCAAACGCTGGGGCAATTGCCGGACGTGACGCTGAAACAGCTGAACGTGCCGCAGCAGGCCGAACTGGTTGAGCAACTGCAAAACTGGCAGGTACAGCCGAACGGCACCGAAGGTTACCGCACGGCGGAAGTCACACTCGGCGGCGTCGATACCAAAGAATTATCTTCAAAAACGATGGCGGCAGCGAAAGTCCCCGGCCTGTATTTTATCGGCGAAGTGGTGGATGTGACCGGCTGGCTGGGCGGATACAATTTCCAGTGGGCATGGAGCTCGGCGTGGGCATGTGCGCAGGATCTGGTGGCTGTTCTGGAATAATACAGACGGTGATCTGAATAAATAGTTTGTGATCTAACCTGAATTTGAGACATTAAAGTTCGTGATCTAGAGCACCTCTACAAAAAATCTAATTTTGATGTCAAACAGGACAATCTCCCCCCTCAAAAGCAGAAAAACACTACATATGGTAGCAGTCGCACATGGGCGGCATAGCATATGTAGTGTTTAGCGAACGGTTCACGCTGGTGGCATGAGGAAGTTGGGCAGTCTGGGTATAAAGCCCAATTCGGAAAAACTCTATTACGCAGCCTGCCCGTAAACCCGAATCTCACCGGCGAGCAAGGCCGCTGGGGAAATCACAGTGCATCATGAAGCGGGGAGGGCCGGCATGTATAAAGACGAAGCCTCTTTTAATATATCCACTGCCGAAGGGGGAGTATACTCACACGCTGGGAACTGGCTAATAAAAGGAATTAGCATGAGCAATTATGAGGAAATCGCCACACGCATTGCCGATATCATTATTTCACCTGACTCAGTATTAGGGTTTGTTCACGGTGCGCTCTCCGTACCCGTCGATCTTGGATATATGGCTTATGGTGTATTTGACACTGATTCACATTACGCCCACGAAACACAAACCATTAGAATCATCCATGCAATCAAAAATGGAATCCTCAATTATGATCGGATTCTAGACGCGATAAAGACGGTTTTCGAAAAGTTTGATAAATACGTTTCAGAAAGCAAACAAAACAAAATATACAGCCGGTCTTTATTTTCAATAATAGGTCGCACTGCAACTAACTCTGTAATTTCAGCAAAAATAGCCACGGCGATTGCTCAGCGTGCTGGATTGGCAGTCACAGTGCGGGGTGGTCTTGTTGGTAATTTATTGCTGATAGGTGGAATGAAAGAACGCTGTATCAGAACATCAGAAGCTCTCAGCATAGACGAACCTGAAATATATGGCGAGTTGCGAAAAAAAGATTATGACTTACTCTACTTTATGTTTGAACCGGCACTCAAGCCCTTTGTGGATGCTCTGATCGTAAGACGACAACAGGGAATGCTAGCGTTTGATAACATACTGGAACGTGTTGAATCAAAATTGAGTGGATCTCATGGGGTTAATTAAAGGCTCACTAGGCGCGTTTGCCGGTTCGATAGCTGTTTGGCTGTCTTTCTATTTCATTTTCCATTTTGACACATGGACAATGAGGTTGATTTCTATTTTTACTCTCAATGCTTGTATTTATCTTGTGGCAAAATTTTTAGACAAAAAATTTCCATGTGATTAATACAGTCGCTTAAATTATAAGGATGTAAAATGTCAAATCCAGCATATTTATGGTTAACTGATGAAAATGGATCACCCGTTATAGGTGGATCTTTAGTTTCTGGTCGAGTAGGAGCCATAGAATTAAAGTCGTTGACTCATAATGTACAGATCCCAACCGACTCAAATACGGGACGACTAACGGGAACACGGGTACATTCACCTTTATCATTTCAAAAGTAATTTGATAAGGTTACACCGCTTTTATACAAAGGACTGAGCCAGGGGCTTACCATGAAATCCGCAACATTTAAGATGTACCAGATTTTAGATGCAGGCATCGAATCCGAGTATTTTAATATAATACTGGAAAATGTAAAAATAACTTCTATTACGCCGAACCTATATCAAGGCGGTCAGACGGGAACGCATTTTGAAACAATCCAAATGCGCTATGAAGTTATTACGTGGAAGTGTTGCGAGGGCAATATTATATTTAAAGATTCGTGGAATAACCGCTGGGTTGCATAAGCAGGCGCACTCCACTTTATAGGGCAAGATGTCTATCCCCACTGTGGTCTCTGAACACAATTTGTGTACAAAGTTTATTGTTCCAAGACAGTGGCTGTTCGTGGCAGTTAAAACTATTTATTCCATATCGTCATCATGAGGTGCTGTCTGCGCGGTGAATTAAAAATCCCCCTGAAGGAGCAAGTGATCCTTCAGGGGAAAGATTAAAAAATACCCCGTGCCGCGTTACCGTATCCCCGGTAACACATTCTCAGGACAAAAAACCTTTCAAATTTTCCAGCATGTTGGTCATCATGCCGAAGGCCATATTTACGCTGTGAATGCTGTAATACAGCGTAATATCATTGCGCATCAGGTATGTTTCAAAACGCTTATCTGCCAGCACCGCCTGAACTTCCAGACTGCGATCGCGAAAATGGCGGCAGTTATTAATGTACAAATCCAGCGACCGGTATTCTCCCGTAGCAAGCTGATTCACCAGCGCCGCCATCTGTTCGAAGCTCTCTACCAGCGCCCTGTGTTTTTCCAGATGGCCGGTATGCTCCTGAAGATTTTCCATAATGACGTTCTCCCGGTAATAAGACGACGGTAAAAGCCTGATCAGAAGCTTTGCCAGTCGGCCTCATTGGCTGAGAGTGCCCCCGGCTTTTCCTTGCGTGGAAGGGCGGCAAGTGCCTGCGCCGGTTTTGCCAGGGACTGATGCTGAGCCGTGGCGTTGCTGAGGTGGAATTCGCCGACCAGTCTCGCCAGGCCATCCGCCTGATCCTGCAACGAGCGCGAGGCTGAAGAGGCTTCTTCAACCAGCGCGGCGTTCTGCTGGGTCACGTCATCCATCTGATTGACCGCCTGATGCACCTGAGAAATTCCCTGACTCTGTTCTGTTGCCGCTGCGGCAATCTCGTTGACCAAATCAGTCACCTGACGGATGGCATTACCCATGGAGTTCATGTTCTCGCCGACATCGCCCGCCTGATGGGCACCGGCTTCGATCAGGCTGTAGGAAAGGTCGATCAGTTCTTTTATCTCACGCGCGGCAGTGGTCGAACGTTGTGAAAGATTTCTGACTTCACCGGCAACAACAGCAAAGCCTTTACCGTGCTCACCGGCTCGTGCCGCTTCTACGGCAGCATTTAACGCCAGAATATTGGTCTGGAAGGCGATGCCTTCGATAAGCGTGATGATCTCAGTGACTTTGCGCGAACTGCTGCGGATATCACCCATCGTACCCAGCATCGTCTCAAGTGATGATGCACTTTTCTCCGACAGCGCATTCATGTTACCCGCCAGCTGGCTGGCCTGGCGCGTGTTGTCAGCCGTCTGGCGAACCGTTTCACTGAGCTCGGTCATGCTGGCGGCCGTTTGTTCCAGAGAGGCCGCTTGCTGCTCGGTGCGCGAGGAGAGATCTTCGTTACCGGCCGCGATTTGTGCCGAGGCGCTGCTGACGGACTGGGAAGCCGCGCTCACAGACAGCAGCGCTCCGGATACGCGTTGCATCAGGTTGTTGAACGCGCGGGCCATGTTGCCCACTTCATCATGACGGCTGTCATCGGCGCTCACTGTCAGATCAAGCCGCTCGCTGGCAACGGCCATAATCCCCCCGATGTCCAGCAGGCTTTTTCGTACCCGACGGATGGTGGCCAGTGCAAGGGATCCCAACAGCAGGATAATGATCGTTACGCTGCCGCCCATTCCCCACAGTGTGGTGCTGAAAATGCTGTGGTTGGTGGCCCGCAGCTCCTCACCAATGTTGATATTTAAGGTAAGCTGCTTTCGGTAATCGGAGATGAGCTGACGGATAGCCCCGCCGATGCTGTCATCGCCCTCAATCATTGCCAGAGTGACCTCGTCCTGATGTGCCCGTGAAGAGGTCAGAAAGGCGGGAAGCGCCTCCTCCACTTTACGAATATTGTCGAAAGCCACGTGCGTCAGCCTTTCATCTTCAGCATCTGAGATGTCGTGCTGCAGATAATAATCTGTCAGCGTTTTTAACCCGGTAATCTGCTGCTGAATGCGGGTTTCTACTTCAGGCATTTTGCTGTTATCAGTCTGGCTCTGATGTTTATAGAGGGTGAGAGAAAGCTTATTGCTTTGATCAATAAGATTATTGAGATCCTTAATTGAAGGGATCGTATTGACCTGAACATATTCAAACCGGTTCTGGAAACCCGAAATCAACATGATCGCGACGATGCCCATTGTGATAAGGGCCGCAGAAAGCAGCGAGAACGTCAGTAAAAGACGCTGTGTGATGTTCATATTTTCCCCTGATTTTAAAAGTCCCGCCTTCAGGAAAGCGGCAGGATGTGAATCAAGGTTATCGGCAAATGTTGCATCAACATTAATTAAACTGATCTAATTCAACAATTTACGTTAATTCAATGTTCGTGATGTGAATGTTTAAAGTGATTTTTTATGCATTTAAAGAAATTTTTCATTCTCATTGAGTCGGTTTTTGAATTATTCCCGAAGGGGCAGGAAGGTTTGTTGAAAAGAACATCAGGAACACAGCAATTTCTCATTGAAAAGCGCGAAGAAATAACCCAGTCTGCGGCCTGCACTGCGCCATCCGGCATGTCTCTTTCTCTGTCACAAGGTCATCTGATGTTTACCCATAATTGTTACCGTGCTATTGCGCTGTATAAATCAATGAAATGAAAAGAATGACGGGACGATTTACCGGTTTAAGCATCATGCTTCCTCTGCTTCTGACGTCATGCGGTACACTTTCTGAAATGCAGGTGGAGGAAAATCCTCATGAAGTGAAGCAGCTTGCCTGTAGCCAAAATCTTGACGACATGGTGGATACCGTCGCGCAGCGATATCTGCACAGAGAAAAATCCAGCGGCATGGCGGTCGGGATCATCAGAAATAACGGCGCGGCCAGAACCTGGGGTTATGGCTATACCAACGCGGTGAACGGCTACAAAATTGATGGCGAAACGCTATTTGCGCTTGGTTCGGTCAGTAAAGGCGTGACGGGAGAAGTGGTGGCGGGGCTGGTCGACAAAGGGCAGCTAAAGTGGGATGACAAACTGGCAGATTTACTGCCAAAAAATATTCCGCTGAGCGAAGACGCTAAAAATATCACTCTGCTGCAACTGGCGACGCATACTTCGGGATTGCCCCGTCAGAAAATGACCAAAGATATGTTGGAAAGTTTTCTCAGGTATTTATATACCGGCGACAACTTCTATCATGAACTGGACAGCGACGCCGTTGTGGATAATCTGTCGTCATTTAAAAAGCCATTATTGCTTGTGCCGCAATATTCTAATTTAGGGTATGCACTGCTCGGTTATATTCTGAAATTGAAAACCGGTGAAGATATCCAGCAATTATCTTATGCCTTTATTTTTAATGCCTTAAAAATGGATAACACCAGTTTTTATGCCAGCCAGTTAAAAGCCTATCCGTATCGTGCGATTGGACATGCGGGAGATCAGCCTAAACTTATCCGCCGTGGCGAGGTCGTTCCCGACTGGCATTTCTCGAATAATATGGTAGCGGCGGCCAGCCTTTACAGTAATGCTGATGACTTGCTGAAATATCTGCGGGCGCATATTGATGATTCACAACCAGGCGATCTCAGTGACGCCATTCAGGTGACGGAAAAAGTCTATTTCCAGCGAAAAATAGAAGCGGCCAATATTGCCTGGGTCACGGATTATAAAGATGGCCAGATTATTACTTACCAGGTCGGTTATATCGGCGGTTATTCCAGTTATATTGGTTTTGATAAGAAGCATAAAAATGCGGTAGTGGTTTTACAGAATACCTTCAACTGGAGCAATTACATTGGTCATGATTTACTGCTGAAAATGGCAATGGCGGATGACTATAAGGCAACCTGCGGGAAAGAGACGTTTTTCTCCTCCCCCGTTAAAGAGGGAGAAGCCCGGTGATCTATTCTGCCTGATGCACTGCAATATACCGCTCAAACTTCGCCGGTTTTAACTGGCTGAGATCCACCAGCACTAACCCGTCGATGCAGTTGTTGAATTCAGGGTCGCTGCCGAAATCAATAAACTGCACACCACCGGTTTCGCAAAGCTCGGAATATTGTTTATACAACGCCGGAATGCTGCACCCGAGATTCGCCAGCAGGCGTTTCAGGCGCTGCAAGTCTTCCTGATAATCATCGCCGCAAAACTGTGCTAACACATCGGGCAGCGAAGCCGGATACGGACGTCGTGATGTCGCCAGCGGTAATGCCGGGGAGAAATACAGGCGGTAAAACGCCACCAGTAAATCGCGGGCGGGCAGCGGCATTCCGCCGGAAATCGACACCGGACCAAACAGATAACGGGTCTGCGGATATTTCGCCAGATACGCGCCGATGCCGAGCCACAGATAATCCAGCCCGCGCTTTCCCCAGTAGGCGGGCTGAATAAAGCTGCGCCCGAGTTCGACACCCTGCGCCAGAATCGGGTCCATCTGATGGCCATAGTGGAACAGGCTCTGGCTGTAGATCCCGTTCAGCCCTTTGCTGGCGACTTGTTCTGCGGTCGGGATGAACCGGTAAGCACCGACAATTTCCAGCGCCTGCGGATCCCATAAAACCAGGTGATAATAATCATCATCATAGCCGTCGAGATCACGGCGGCGACCACTGCCTTCGCCCACGGCGCGGAACGCGATTTCGCGCAAACGCCCCAGCTCGCGCAAAATCGGCACAGTGTCTTCACCGTGACGACGATAGAGGTAAATCATTTTGCCGTCCGGCGTGTTGCCCAGCACTTCGCTGGCTTCCAGCGCGTGTTTTAGTACCGCACGGTTTTCCGCACGGGCAATCGACGTTTCGGTGTGGAACAAACCCGGCTTGCCAGCGCCGAGGCGGTAAAGGTGTTTACGAAAACGCGCTGCCAGATCGCCCGCCTGCATTTGTCCATCGTGCCAGCTGGTATACGGAATGCGCGCACCGATTTTAAGCGTCAGGCTGTTGCCGCGCTGGCCGAACATTTCATGTACCAGTAAAAGCGTACTGAGCGGGCGGTAAATCATAGAACTGAGATAAAACAGCGCGCTGTTGCTGCCACTGATATGTACCGGCACCACCGGTGCACGGGCTTTGGCGGCGAGGCGGATAAATCCGGTGTGCCATTTTCCGTCGCGCACGCCTTTCGAACTCATGCGGGATACTTCACCTGCGGGGAACACAATCAGCACGCCCTGATTCTCCAGGTGTTCCTGCATCTGTGTGACCTGATTGCGCCGCGTGCGGTTGCCCATATTATCCACCGGGATCATCAGGCTGCCGAGCGAAGACACCAGCGACAGCAACTGATTCGCCACCACTTTGACATCCGGACGTACCGACGCCACCGCATGTAATATCGCCAGTCCGTCCAGCGTGCCAATCGGATGATTCGCTACGATAACTACCGGGCCGTAGCTCGGGATTTGCTCCCGGTCGCGCTCGGTCAGTTCACAGCGGATATTAAAATGTTCAAGTACCTGCTCGGCCATATCAATGCCTTTCAGGTGCGGATACTGATCGGCGAAACGGTGAAACTCTTTTTCGCGGAACAGGATTTTTAACAGTTTGCGTTGCCAGGAAGGGGTTTTCTGCTGCGGGTCGAGATCCTGAAACAGGGTATCCATGCTGAACATAGGATGTCCTCCGGTTGAAGTCTCCCGACCATAATCAGCGCGCATGACAGTGATGTGTCACTTTGATGGCAGTACGGGGAAGCCTGAGTAAAACAACGGTTCAATTTGTTGCGAAAGCAAGCCATTGCTAATAAAGTCAAACACTCATTTACGGCTTCGTAACATGCCAGAACCCTTTTTTGTGAGACGCGACTTTCCATGCCTGACGCTGCTTCGCCCGACCTGACTGCCACCAGTCCGTCAAAGACCACGCTGCGAATTCTCTCGATTCTGGTGTTCAATTTTGCCAACTATCTGACCATCGGCCTGCCACTGGCGATCCTGCCGGGTTATGTACATGAGCATCTCGGCTACAGTGCTTTCTGGGCGGGACTGGTCATCAGCCTGCAATATTTCGCGACGCTGCTGAGCCGCCCTTATGCCGGGCGTTATGCGGATAAAGTCGGGCCAAAAAGGGTGGTGATATTCGGGCTGAGCGGCTGCCTGCTCAGCGGCGTGTTCTATCTGCTGGCACTGGGATTTGACGCCACACCGGCGGTCAGTCTGGCGTTGTTATGTCTTGGCCGCGTGATGCTCGGTGCCGGGCAAAGTTTTGCCGGAACCGGTTCGACGCTGTGGGGCATCAGCGTGGTCGGCTCCCTGCATATCGGCAAAGTGATTTCATGGAGCGGGGTGGTCACTTACGGTGCGATGGCGATCGGTGCGCCACTCGGTGTGCTGATTTTCAGTTTCGGCGGCCTGACGCTGTTGTCGGTGTGCATCATTTTGGTGGCGCTGACGGCGCTCATCACCGCGTGGCGCAAGCCGCCGGTGGTCACAAAAGCCCCGGCGCAAATCCCGTTCCGCCAGGTGCTGGGGAAAATATTGCCTTATGGCATGATGCTGGCGCTGGCGTCCACCGGCTTTGGGGTGATTGCCACCTTCATCACCCTGTTTTATGCCGCAAAAGGCTGGCCGGGCGCGGCATTTTCCCTGACATTCTTCAGTGTGGCCTTTGTCGGCATGCGGCTGTTATTGCCCAACAGCATCAACCGTTTTGGCGGATTGCGTGTGGCGCTGGCCTGTTTTGTGGTGGAGATTGCCGGGCTGATTATGGTGTTTTTCGCCCCGACGGCGTGGGCAGCAATGGCCGGTGCTTTCATTACCGGTGTGGGTTTCTCGCTGGTCTATCCGGCGCTGGGCGTGGTGGCAGTCAAAAAGTTGCCGCAGGAAAATCAGGGCAGCGCGCTGGCGACCTATTCGGCATTTCTTGATTTATCTCTGGGGATTACCGGCCCGCTGGCCGGTGTGCTGATGGCGCAGGCTGGCATTGATGCGATTTATCTTGGCTCGGCGCTGCTGGTGCTGATGGCGCTGGCGCTGGTCGTCCGGTTGCTGTTACGTCAGCCTCCGGCTGAAACCAGCGCCTCCGTCAGTGCTGATTAAACCGGTTGCCGTACGCCACGGATGCGCCCCATATGCAGCGTATCCACCAGTTCGCCGTCGCGCATTGCGTAGCTCGGGCTGAGGCCTTCAACGCTGAAACCGAACTTTTTGTACAGCCCGATTGCGGCATCATTATCGGCATAAACCGTCAGCTCGACGCGGATCACGTGCAACCATTTGTCACACAACTCAAGGGCAGCAGCGATCAGCTTACTGCCGACACCTTTTCCCTGAAATTGCGTATCCACACCAATACCGAAAGTCGCCACATGGCGGCGTCGCCACGGCTGCTCAACCATCAGGGTGAGATTGCCCACCAGTTTGCCGTCGATACACGCAACCAGCGCGAACCGGCCGGGTGCGGCATTGGCAAGGCGGTCTTCCCATAGCGTGGCGGGTGGATAAGGGAGTTGCAGGGTGTCGCTGTAAACAGGAACCTGAGCGTATAGGTGTTGAAGCGCCTCTGCATCTGCGGCTTCAGCGTGACGAATGACTATTTCGCTCATGGCGACACTCCTCTTTTTGTGGTTACTGTTTGAATATCCTCTACATTTATCAGGAATAGGAAAACTGTCAATCGAATGTTTGGTGAAAAAAACGCTTTACAAGTGCGAATGATAATGATTATTATTGCCATGCGTTCCGGGGATGGCCTCACACCAAGGTCAAACGGGTCCCCATGAATGCACGACATTGCTCACATTGCTTCCAGTATTACTTAGCCAGCCGGGTGCTGGCTTTTTTTTCTTCATATTTTGAGCTGTGGATGCGTTGGCTGCGCTCGCTCACCCCGGTCACATACTTGTGTATGCTCCCGGGGATTCGCTTGCTGGCCGCCTGCCCACAACTCAAACTATTTCGAAAAACTCCTTTATATCTTCTCCACAACTCAAACTATTTCTAAAAACACGTTAATTAGAAGAATCCCGCGTCAGGCAAGAATCATATTCTGCTGCCATATCACCCGATCTCCGGCGGGTGGTTGGGCGATGACGGTGCTGCCGGATAAACGGTTATTAAGGAACATCAGTGAGCTGGCGGGTTGTGCGGCGACGTCGGTGAAGTCGAACGTTGCCTGCGTCAGGGTTGAGGAAAGAATATCGATTTGCTTTGGCGCAGTGCCGGAAAGCGTGAAGCCGACCTGATTAAACTGCGATGCCTGAACCGACAGTGTGGAAGATTTCAGCGTGAGCGGTGCAAATTCGGTGGTGGCATTAAACGTACAGCGGACAAAATTCACCGGCGCCGTGCTGTCAAATGAATGCCCGTTGATGTCATTAAATACCGTATCGGTAAAGGTGATGGCGGCAGTGACGTTGCTTTGTACTACCGGCGCGCCGTCCTCCTGCAGGGAAAACTGACACTGACGAATAACGTTCGGGCGCGCAGCGCGTTGCGATGCCTGGCTGATAATCAGGGTGCGGTCAGCGGTACAGCCGGTCATCTGCAAACCGTCGGCATTCACCCACAACATCCCGGACTGCGGGATAGTCTCGTTGGTGATCACCACCAGATCTTCCAGCGTCAGTTCACTCACGCCGGAGCGGGCGACAAACCACGGACAGACGTGCTTACGTACATTGATACGTTTGGCGCTGCCTCCCCAGGTGGCACCGGAATTGGCAAAGGTCATCAGGCCGGAATTGCCGGTATAGGTGAGATCATGTTCGTACTGACCGTGAGTCACGAACGGGCCTTTTTCCGCGCTCTGTCCGCTGGCGTGACAATTCTCGACCAGGCAATATGCCGACGCCGTGAAATCATTTAAATGCCGCGCGTTCGCCACGCTGCAATCACTGACATGTCCATACAGACAATAGATTTGCTGTGTCAGATATCCGGCACCGCCAAAGGCGGTGTTCGGCGGATTAATGAGAGAGCACTGCTGCGTCAGATAATGGGTATTCCAGCGGCGCATCACCACCGGCCAGAACGAGCCCGTCGAATGGATCCCTTCGACATTGGTGTAAACACCGTATTCGAACGCCACCGGATGGCTGCCGCTGATCTGATCAGCCCCCGCCCCGAAGAACTGCATATTTTTGATGGTGACGAATGCGACCGGTTCGACTTTCTGCCAGCTGATCACCCTGCCAGCCAGCAGTTCCCAGCCGTTGTAATAGCCAATCTGAATATGCGTGCTGTCAGGAATCGCGATGATTTCCACCAGCTTTTGCAGCTCGCGTTCCGCCGCGCCTTTCACCGGTGCAACCTGCACTGCATACCAGTCGCCCACGCTGAACAGTGACGAATCCGCGACCGGGAAAATATCCGTTTGCTCCTGCAACGTTTCAGTCAGCGTGAAGGAGACGGGGGTGCCGGTCACCGTGCCCCGGAAGAACAGTACGGCGGCAAACGGGTCATTGACCGGTGCGCTGGCAATGCCGGTGGTGAAAACCCGGTTGTTCTGGAAATCCAGGGTGATGTCTGAGCGTGAGAAACGATGGCGGCGCTGAAAAAGCAAATCTGAAAAAGCGAAGATCTGGCTGATGGCCGGGTCATTGACTAATGCATCCAGCGCATCGTCGGCGGGTTGATCAGCATTGAGAATACCGAAAGTGCGGAAATCGCCCACGCCCTGATGGATAAGCAGCCAGCGTCCGGTGTCCGAGTGGTCAGAAGGGATGACTGTGCCGTTATTGGCGGGCAGAACGCAGTTTTTGTCCCAGTGATAATGACCGCCGCCGCCGTCACCGGCCTGAAAATAACCATTAACGAAGACATTATGATCCAGACGTATTTTATGATTCTTCAGCGCGGATACAGAATTGAACGTTTTCATGGTGAATCCTTTTAAGGCTCAGAGGTGAGCCACTTTATTTTGTTATATCTCCGTATTTTCAACCACAATATGCGGCCCTGTACTGGCTGGCACAACGGATCGGGTATTTATCATGATATTGTTCTGTTCAATAAAATAAGACGGACGGGAAAATGCCTTATCTGTGAATAACCGCTTACCGTGCGTGAATGTCACGTGATGCGCCTGATAATGATTAATACCGGCGGTAATGTGAATATGAAGCTGATCGTCACCGGTCACTTCAGTTTGCATTGGGCCTAATCGCCAGGTCACAGGATGTTCGCCGGTCCGTGAAAGTAAAGGCCGGGAGGCCTGATCACTGGACAGTGTGGAATCACCATTAATAACGATTTTCTGAGGTTCATCAGCCGTTAAAATAAGGGACACATTTTCAAGACGGCAGGCGTTAAAGTTAACTTCTTTATTTTTAATTAACAGCGAAACATCTTTGTCCGTTCCTTTAAACTGGCAATGGGAAAAATACAGCAGCGAATGGCCATTAATGGAATTCCGGGCTTCGGCAGCAGGATGAGAAACAATAAACGGGTCATCCGGCGCGAGGTTACTGATAGTGGAATCATGGCGAGGATCCAGTACGAACCCGCAGTTTTCGAATACGTTCATTTTGATACTGCGCTGACTGTTTTGCAGTAATGTCAGTTCTCCGCTGAGGCTGCAGTTTTGCACCGTCAGTCCGTCGCAATTCAGGCGCAATATGCCGAGATTATCCTGTTCCACACTCCGGTAAATGTGCACATCCGTTAAGGTCAGATCAGTAACGTGCGTGTCGGCTGTCAGCATAGAACAATGGTGCTGGTTGATGACAATACGTGCCGCCGACTGTCCCCAGGGTTTGCCGGAATTGGCCAGTGTCAGGATGCCGGAGTTGGCCGTAAAATGCAGATCATGTTCATACTGACCGTGCGTGACGAAAGCACCGGAACTGTCACCGTTGCTGTGACAGTGCTTTACCACGCAGGAAGAGCTGGCGGTGAAATCGTTAAGATGCCGGGCATTGGATGCCGTACAGTCCGTAATCACGCCATACTGACAGTAAATTTGCTGAGTCAGATAGCCTGCGCCGCCCCAGGAAACCGAAGGTGGATTAGTCAGCGAGCATTGTTCGGTGCGAAAGAAGGTATTCCAGCGACGGAAAATGACTGACCAGAATGTCCCCTGAGCATGAACATTCAGAACATCGCAATAAATGGCATATTCGAAGGCGACCGGCTGGGAACTGCTATTAGCCAGCTGCCCCTCTGCGAAATAATGCATGTTTTGAATACAGACATTTTCAACCGGCGTGACTTTGCGCCAGTGCAGTTGGCTTTGGGCGTCCAGCGCCCAGCCGCTTCTGTAATTGAGCCGGATATGCGTTTCATCAATCTGTTCTGTCACCTGCACCAGTCGTTGTATTTTGCGTTCCCAGTGGCCGGAGACTTTGTCCGATTCCAGGCAATACCACTGGCCGACAGGATATAAGCTGCTGTCATCTACCGGATAGATTTCTGACAATAAAGGCAAAGGATCCCTGAGAAGGGATATTGATGTTTTTTCTTCTGCTATTCCCCTGAAAAAGAAAATAGCGGAGAGGTAATTATTTTTGGCATCTGCCAGGGTTTCCAGTCCTGTCGCGGTCACTGTCTGGCCATTAAAATCGAGGGTGATATTCGAACGGTTAAAGCGATGGCGCGACATGAAATTCAGCGAGGTATGTGCTTCAATCCGGTGAATAAGCGGATCACTGATCATCGCCTTCAGTGCCGCATCTGCAGCATTTTGTCGGTTAACTATACCAAACTGACGAAAATCCATGACGCCGTTATGTAATTGCAACCAGCGGCCTTTAGCGGATTTTAACGAGGAAATAACGGTGCCCTGATTGGTCTCTTTCTCACTGTTCGCATCCCAGTAAACCAGTTTTGGCGCACCATCTCCGGCAAAGTAATATCCCAAAACCATCGCGCAGGTCCGGTCAGCAGGCGCAGGGAGGTTTCTTAACGCCATAATGTTGCTCGCGCTAATCATTTTATCCGGATTAATTTCAACGGCTTTAAATAATCCCGCCGACACTACACCACCGGTTATTCCCGCGATCAACTCGCGGCGGTTAATCATGATAATTTCCGGAAACAGATGTCACATTAATTTACCTTAAGGAGTTTCTTCTTTGAGTATTGTACCGATGGGTAATTAAGCAACCTGTACAAGAACAATTTACCTCAACCTTCCTCAAATCCTTTGGATTGAGTCACCTGCATTTGTTCATATTTTTTGAACAGAGGGGTGAAGTTTTTACGCTTTCTTATTCTCAGGCGTTGACTAGACTAGAGAAAACATTGAGGAGAGTTGAACATGATCTATTTACGTCAGGCACAAGAACGCGGTCACGCCAGTCACGGCTGGCTGGAAAGCTGGCACACCTTCTCTTTCGCCGATTATTACGATGCACAATTCATGGGATTCTCCGCACTGCGGGTGATCAATGAAGACTTTATCGATGAAGGACAGGGTTTTGGTAAGCATCCGCATAAAGACATGGAAATTCTGACCTATGTGCTGGAAGGCACCGTGGAACATCAGGACAGCATGGGCAATAAAGAACAGATCCAGGCGGGGGAATTCCAGATTATGAGCGCCGGGACCGGGGTGACACACTCTGAATACAACGGTAACAGCGACCGTAAACTGCACCTTTATCAGATCTGGATTATCCCGAATCAAAAAGGGCTGGAACCGCGTTACGAACAGCGTATGTTCGATGCGCCGCAGGGTCGTCAGTTAGTGCTTTCACCGGATGCCCGCGACGGTTCGCTGAAAGTGTTCCAGGATATGGAGTTGTCCCGCTGGGCGCTGAAAAAAGATGAACAGTCGGTTTATCAGATTCAGGCTGACCGCCGCGTGTGGATCCAGGTGGTAAAAGGCACCGTGTCCATCAACGGTAAGAAAGCCGGGCAGAGTGATGCGCTGGCGATCTGGGATGAAACGGCATTGTCCGTTCACGCAGAGGAAGACAGCGAAATTCTGCTGTTTGACCTGCCGCCAGTCTGATCATGGTGAAGTCAAAAGCAAAAGGCGGTGCTCCGGCATCGCCTTTTTTTGCATCATTCATTCGTCATTTGAAGCTGACATTAATACCGATATTGCCCCGGTAACCTTCCTGTTTTCCGTCAAAGCCACGCTGATAATTCACGCTGGTGTAAAACGATGCATTTTTACTCAATGGCGCCGTGATCCCGCCACCTGCTTTCCAGGCGCTTTGCGAGAAATCAGGCGAAATCTCAGTGCTGCCGATGGTGACGGCGGGCGCATCGCTGAGCGTCGATATCGCGTCGATATTCAGGTATGGCGTAATGTTGGGCTGATCTACCTGAGGCTGATGAGAAAGCCGCAAACCGCCGCGTGCCTGTACGCTGTTGTCGGCGGTTTTCGCTACCGCGGCAATACCGTCATTGAACCCTCTCATATGCAGATACTGATAAATCACCTGCGCCTGGGGTTCGAGCCTCCAGCTTTGGGTTATTGCAAAGGGAATGCCGCTTTCCGCTGAAAGCGCCACGCCGTAGCCGTCCTGTTTAGCTTCCGTTTCACTCTGGAATTCGGTGTGGTAATCGGTGACTTGCCCGACGAAATCCAGATACGCGCCGCTGTCGGTCTTCACGGTGTAATAGCCGCCAATGCCGTAAGCATCGGTAGACACATCTCCGGTATCGGTGGATTCACCGACCAGCCCGCGGGCGCTGTCCGAGCTGCTGGTTTTCTGATCCCCCAGCGAAATCATCACCCCGGCATGCACATTATTCCCGCGCGGTGTCTCATCCTGATACAAATCCTTGCCGATCTGGATATAACGAATGTCGCTGTCAAAACTGAAGCGACCTACATCATAATTATCATGCGATCCGCCGACGCGTGCCCATGTGCCATCCTGAGCACGTTTGACGCTATCGCCGGTACGTTCGTGATAAGACCCCATTGAGCTAAAGCCGTACTGCCGGTTAAGGAAGGGCGCGGCAATGTAACCCACGACATCCGTCCGGTAGGCGATCACCGGTTTAGGTGTGGGTGCAGGTTGCGGTGTGGGCTCCGGTGTCGGGTCAGGATCAGGCACTGGTTCCGGCGGCGGCACCGGTTCGAGCCAGGTGCGCAGATACCAGTCTTTTGGCGACGTACTGCCGCCTTTATAGAGATAATAATCGTATGCCCCCGCACTGACTTTTCTCAGCAATTTCAGCGACGATGTGTCATCCCCATCCACCTGCACCAGACGGATCCCGTCGCCTGTCGTCAGCGCACCATTGCCCCCGGCATTGCGCACCAGCACCCCAAAATTGCCGCTGGCGTTACCCTGAACATGCAGTAAATCGGTGGGGGAATTATCGCTGCCCAGTTGCGTGTTGAAATTCAGGGCACCGTTGCCGGAAAGCGTGCTGGCGGTAAGTGTGTGGAATGCCCCCTGCTGCGGTTGGGTGAAGTTCATCAGGCTGTTATCGAGCGATAAATCCCCGAGCACGGAATCGCCAGTCAGATTCCACGCGGACTGATTATTCAGCGCCAGTGAATGGAGGTTTTGCACCGAGCCGGTCAGCACGGAGGCATCCAGTGTGACATCGGTTTTCGCCGTCGTCGCATTGATAATATTGCCGATAATCTGGCTTTTGCCGCTGACATTCACCGTACTGATGCCGTTATCGGCAAAGGTCATGGCCGCGTTAATACCGACAATGCGAGCGGCGTTTTCGATGATCACTTGCGCATTACCGTTGTAAATCTTGCTGATGCCGATATTGCCGCTGTTTATGGTCGCGTTATCAATGCGAACGTTTTGCCACTGATCGTCTGTCATGGGGGCGCCGCTCAGTGACAGGCCGACGGAGGCATTGCCCGGTGTGGAAATAAGCAGTTCATTTTCCAGAATCAGGTTGTTAGCGCCGAGGAATGTTATGCCGTTAGTGGACGTCGCCTTCGTGGTAATGGATCCGCCGTTGATCCGTACATTGCTGTCGTTTTCCAGCATCACGCCGTTGCCATATTGCCCGGAGGTGTGGATGTCGACATTCTTCATTTGTAAATTACCGAATGACAATATCACGGCATTGCTCTGATCTTTCTCTGTGATGATGGTTCCGCGATCATAAGTGACATTTGAGAAGCGGTCAGCGGACCCGTCGATACTTATCCCCTGGCGAACCTGAGATAAAATTGACGTATTCAGTAATGTGGCATCGGCATTGTTGATGGCTATTGCCGAACTGCTGGACATTCCCGAAAGATGATTAACAGCCAGCCCGGTGGCATTCAGCGTGGCGCCATTATTCACCTCAACGGCATTATCCGCATTATTGGCGTTAATTGTGGTATTAATCATATTCGCGGTGGCGTTATTATTAATCACCACTGCCGCACTGTTAGAATTAAGGGTCGCGTCGTTGATATTTAAAACACTGCCTGCATCTTGTATCGTCACCGCATGGGAAATTTCCCCGGATTGACTGTTGTGATTAATCACGGAATCTTTCCCGATATTAATGACACCGCCATTTTGCGCGACAAGCGAGGAGCCAAGCTGGCTGCCGGAAGCGTTGAACGTGTTAGCCAGGAACGTCAGTTCTGCGCCGTTATTGACCATAATGCCATATTTTATCAACGGGTTATCGGCGACAATATTTTCGTTATCCTTGGTGGATAAGGTCAGCTTTTGATTGTTCGTCAGCAGCAGTGGCAGGGTGTAATTTGCCGCACTGGCGCTCATGACGGCAATATTGGGCAGGCAACACGCCAGCAGAATACATCGTGTAATTTTACAGGTGTTAAACGCCGGCATCAGGCATTCCTTAAAGATAATAAGCGGTGAATGCCGGACAATGTATTGATTAATTTCCCACCGACAAAATCATTCCATATCAATTTTTAACATCACATAGTGCGTGATATTAATCAGGTCTTATTTTGATTTTTGACGGTTTTAAATATCCTGCTGATGAGTAATTTAATCCCTCCGTGATAATTGTTATCTGGTTTTTCCTGTAGCGTGAGTTTCTTACTGCGCGAATGAAAAATGCGCAAAATGTGAAACGTTTCACATTGCCGGACAATCACCGTGAAATTTTATGAACAGGTTCGCACATTTTCCCTGAAGCCATGGAAACCGGTTTCCATAAAGCCTCAAATACCCTCAACAGGCTAAAAAGGGCAGAACATTAATCATCTCGGAGTGAAGCAAAATGAAAAGAATCATGCTTTGTTGTTCGGCGGGGATGTCGACCAGTTTGTTGGTGCGCAAGATGAAAGAAGTGGCGGCGGAACGCGGAGAAGAGGTGCAGATTGATGCATTCGGTGCCAGCGAGTTTGATGAAAAATTCCGTGATTATCAGGTGGTACTGCTCGGACCTCAGGTGCGTTACATGCAGGCTGATTTATCTGCCAGAGCGGCAGAATTCAACATTCCGGTCGAAACCATCAACATGATGGATTACGGCATGCAGCGCGGCGATAACGTGCTCGACTTCGCTTACGGCCTGATCGCACAGGAAGGAAGCCGCGTATGAGTGGCCTTTATCAGGCGATGGTTAACGTCATCGAAAAACACATCACGCCCCTGGCGGGCAGCGTTGGCCAGCAGCGGCATGTGATCGCCATCCGCGACGGCTTTATCGCTGCGCTGCCTTTTATGATTATCGGTTCGTTCATGCTGGTCTTTATTTTCCCGCCATTCTCGCCGGATACCACCATGGGATTTGCGCGCGGGTGGCTGGATCTGTCGCTGAAATACCGCGAGCAGCTGATGTTGCCGTGGTATCTGAGCATGGGCGTGATGACGTTTTTTATTTCGGTAGGCATTGGCGCAAGCCTCGGCAAACACTACAAGCTTGATCCGATCATGACCGGTTTACTGGCGTTTATGGCGTTTCTGCTGGTGGCTGCGCCGTATCATGACAAACAAATCTCGACGCAGTATTTCTCCGGCGAAGGCATTTTCACCGCGATCCTGACGGCGATTTATGCCGCCGAAGTGTATGCGCTGCTCAAGCGCCGCAATATCACCATCCGCCTGCCGAAAGAAGTGCCGACCGGCGTGGCGCGCTCGTTTGAAATTCTGATCCCGGTGGTGGCGATTGTCGCCACGCTGCACCCGCTGAACCTGTTTATTCAGTCCACCACCGGCATGATTATTCCGGAAGCCATCATGCATTTGCTGGCACCGCTGGTTTCTGCGTCGGATTCCCTGCCAGCGATTTTGATTTCAGTGTTTATCTGTCAGGTACTGTGGTTTGCGGGGATTCATGGCGCGCTGATTGTCACCGGCATCATGAACCCGTTCTGGATGACCAATCTGGCACTCAACCAGACGGCGTTGCAGGCCGGTGCGCCATTGCCACACATTTATCTGCAAGGATTCTGGGATCACTATCTGTTAATTGGCGGCGTGGGGTCGACCTTACCGCTGGCGATTTTATTGCTGTGCAGCAAGGCCGTGCACCTGCGCACCATTGGCCGGATGGGGGTGGTGCCGAGCTTCTTTAACATCAATGAACCGATCCTGTTTGGCACGCCAATTATCATGAATCCGGTATTCTTCCTGCCGTTTACGCTGGTGCCGATGCTGAACGCTATTTTTGCTTACACCGCCACCAAACTCGGCTGGGTCGCGCAGGTGGTCTCGCTCACACCCTGGACAACGCCTGCGCCAATCGGTGCGTCATGGGCCGCAAACTGGGCATTCAGCCCGGTAATTATGTGCCTGTTCTGTATGGTGTTATCAGCCGTTATGTACTATCCGTTCCTGAAAGCCTATGAACGTACGTTGCTGAAACAGGAAGCGGAAAAAGCCCTGGCACAGACGGCGGGCAATGCCGTGCCGGCAAACAGCTAAACAGTCAAATAATTCAGTTAAAAACGTAAAGCTAACGGACAGCGAGGATGACGATGAAATACGCATTTCCAAAAGAATTCTGGTGGGGCAGTGCCAGTTCAGCGCCGCAGACGGAAGGTGAAACCCTGAGCCACGGAAAAAGCGCGACGGTGTGGGATCACTGGTATTCACAACAGCCGACGCGCTTTCACAATGACGTCGGTCCGCAGGATACCTCGACGTTTTACAAAAACTGGCGCGAAGATATCGCGCTGCTGAAACAGCTCAATCACAACACCTTCCGCACCTCGATTTCCTGGGCGCGTTTGATCCCCAACGGGCGTGGTGAAGTGAATCAGGAAGCGGTCACGTTTTATAACCAGGTGATCGACGAAATGCTGGCGCAGGGCGTACAGCCGTTTATCAATCTGTTCCACTTTGATATGCCGATGGCGATGCAGGAACTCGGCGGCTGGGAAAACCGGGACGTCGTGCAGGCTTACGCAAAATACGCCGATACCTGTTTCGAGCTGTTCGGTGACCGCGTGAAGCATTGGTTTACGTTCAACGAACCGGTGGTGCCGGTGGAAGGCGGTTATTTGTATGATTTCCATTACCCGAACGTGGTGGATTTCAAACGGGCTGCCACCGTGGCGTATCACACTATGCTGGCCCATTCGCTGGCAGTGAAGGCCTATCGCGCCCGCAATTCTGGCGGTGAAATCGGCATTATTCTTAACCTTACGCCGTCTTATCCGCGGTCACAGAATCCGGCTGACCTGAAAGCCGCTAACATTGCGGACCTGATGTTTAACCGCAGCTTCCTCGATCCGGCGCTGCGCGGTGAATATCCGCAGGAACTGGTGGAATTGCTGAACAAATACGATCAGCTTCCGGCCTGCCAGCAGGGCGATAAAGCACTGCTGCAACAGGGTGTGGTGGATTTACTCGGCATCAACTATTACCAGCCGCGCCGTATTCAGTGCCGCGACAGTATGGTTAATCCGGAAAGTCCGTTTATGCCGGAATGGTTCTTCGATAACTATGTCATGCCGGGACGTAAAATGAACCCGCACCGTGGCTGGGAAATCTACGAGCAGGGCATTTACGATATTCTGACCAATCTGCGTGAAAACTACGGTAATCCGCGCTGTTTCATTTCCGAAAACGGCATGGGTGTGGAAAATGAACTGCGCTTTGAACAGGCGGGGCGGATTGATGATGATTACCGCATCGAGTTTGTCAGCGGGCACCTGAAATGGCTGCACCGCGCCTTGCAGGAAGGCAGTGGTTGTCTGGGTTATCACATGTGGACATTTATTGATTGCTGGTCATGGATGAATGCCTATAAAAACCGGTATGGTTTCATCCAGCTGGATCTGGAAACGCAGAAGCGTACGGTGAAGAAAAGCGGCGAATGGTTCGCGGCGGTGTCTAAAAATAACGGTTTCGATTAACACAAGGAAAGACATGGCAAACATTAACGACGTTTCGCGGCTGGCGAAGGTGTCGAAAGCGACGGTGTCCCGTGTCCTGAGTGGCAGCCGCGGTGTCAAAGAAGAAAGCCGCCTGGCTGTGATGCAGGCGGTGGAAACACTGCAATATAAACCGAGCGTGATTGCGCAGTCGCTGTCCACGCAGTCTACCGGTTGTATCGGCGTGATTTGTGCGACCGAAAACATCAATCAGTCCACCGGTTATCTCCACGCGCTGGAAAAAGAGTTGCGGCTGAATCAGAAGTATCTGCTGCTGCGCTTTGCCACCGACGCAGCGAGCCTGACGCATTCCGTAGCTGAAATTGGCCGCGGTCTGTGCGACGCGATGATTGTGATCGGTGCGCGTTTTCCTTTGCCGAAACTTCCTGAAAACGTGATCACCATTGATTGTCTGGATGCGGATTCAGCACGCAGCATTCACTTTGACCGCAGCTTTGCCGCCGAAACTGCCTGCCAGTATGTGCTCAAACAAGGGCGCCGGCAGATTGCCCTGATCAACGCGGAAAACAGCGAAACCGCCGGACAAATCTTGCAGGGATATCATCTGGCACTGGAGAAGTTCCTGCTGCCTTACGACCGGCGGCTGGAGCACAGCGGCGCAGATGCGCTGACGAAACTGCTGGCACAGAACGTGCCGTTCAATGCGCTGCTGGTGCCGGACGATGCCACCGCGCAGGATGCACTCCGTCAGCTCGCCCTGCACGGGCGCGCCGTGCCTGAAAATGTGATGGTGTTCAGTCTCGACAGTACGCTGCCACCGGGCGTTTCTGCTGTTCCGGCGATTGCCTATCCGCTGGAAACCCTGGCACAACGCGCGATGGCGCTGCTGACCGGCCAGCTCTCAGCGAACCTCAGCGCACCGGTTCGCGGGCAGCTTTCCCTGCCTTCCTGATAAACCTCTCATGTCGCGCAGCAACGGATATCCGCCTGCGCGATTGTTTGCTAACATCACGCTCTGATCCCTTAACCTTTTCAGCGGCCCATCTCTTTGATGAATATGAAGAAAAAAAGACCCGTACTCCAGGATGTTGCCGACAAGGTGGGCGTCACCAAAATGACGGTCAGCCGTTATTTGCGTAACCCTGAACAGGTTTCCGGCGCGTTGCAGGAAAAAATCTCTGCGGCGCTCGACGAGCTGGGCTACATCCCCAACCGCGCACCGGACATTCTTTCTAACGCTAAAAGCCGCGCCATCGGTGTGCTGCTGCCGTCGCTGACCAACCAGGTGTTTGCGGAAGTGCTGCGCGGCATCGAAAGCGTGACTGATATCCACGGTTATCAGACCATGCTGGCGCACTACGGCTACAGCCAGGAGCGCGAAGAACAGCGTCTGACTTCACTGCTTTCCTACAATATCGACGGACTGATTTTGTCCGAACGCCATCACACCGCGCGTACGCTGAAGATGATTGAAGTGGCCGGTATTCCGGTGGTGGAGATGATGGACTGTGTGTCGCCGTGTGTGGATCTGGCGGTCGGCTTCAACAACTTCGAAGCCGCGCGGCAGATGACGCAACAAATTATCGCGCGCGGCCATCGTCATGTGGTGTATTTCGGCGCTCGTCAGGATGAGCGAACCATTATCAAACAGCAGGGTTACGAACAGGCGATGCGTGAATCCGGTCTGGAGCCTTACAGTGTGATGACCAGCCGTTCTTCCAGTTACAGTGGCGGCGCGGAATTACTGCGTCAGGCGCAAAAAGACTGGCCACAAATCGACAGTATTTTCTGTACCAACGATGACCTCGCGGCGGGCGCATTTTTTGAATGTCAGCGC
This sequence comes from Rahnella sp. 2050, assembly GCF_040544515.1. Classification (NCBI taxonomy): domain Bacteria; kingdom Pseudomonadati; phylum Pseudomonadota; class Gammaproteobacteria; order Enterobacterales; family Yersiniaceae; genus Rahnella; species Rahnella sp. 2050. The sequence continues at coordinate 264,803 of NZ_JBEPKE010000004.1, forward strand.
CAGGGGCTGAAAATCCCTTCACAAATGGCGATTGCCGGTTTTCATGGGCACAACATGGGGCAGGCGATGGAGCCACCACTCGCCAGCGTGCTGACACCGCGCGAAAGAATGGGGCAAATCTCCGCCGAACGTCTGCTGGCGAGACTTCGCGGCGAAGAAGTGGTGCCGAGAATGGTGGATGTAGGGTTTACGATTTCTGCGGGTGGAAGTATTTGATTTGTTGAGCCTGGTTTACTTGCCACTTTGAATCCGGGTGGTGCTCGTCCTCCTCACGTACTACGTGTACGCTCCGGGGCCTGTGCTCCATCCGAATCCAAATTGGCTGCGCCACCGACGGCTCACCTGTGGCTTTTTAAAGTCTTACTTCTGTACCGTCTTCAAAGCCGCGATACAGCGATCTACCACACCTTCAAACTTGTGATCGATATTCACGCGCAACACATCCGGTTCGTCTTCGCCCGGTTCTTCGAGCGCATCGAACTGGCTGCGCAGTAAATCGGTCGGCATGAAATGTCCGGCACGCGCTTTAAGGCGCTCGGCGATCACTTCAAAACTGCCTTTCATGTAGATGAACACCATGCCTTCGTTGTCTTTACGCAGGGCGTCACGGTAGCGACGCTTCAGTGCAGAACAGACAATGATGCCGGTTTCATTTTTATGGCGCAGGCTGTAAGCCGCGTCGTTGAGACGCAATAACCACGGCGCGCGGTCATCGTCGTTCAGTGGCGTGCCGCTGGCCATCTTTTGAATATTGGCGCGGGGATGAAGATCATCGCCGTCGATAAATTTCGCGTTAATTTCACGGGCCAGTGCCGCGCCGACGGTGGATTTACCGCTGCCTGACACGCCCATCAGAATGATGCTTTGTCCTGCCATAAGTATGATCTCTATCCCAAAATGAACATTTTGACTGCGTAGTGAGTCCTAATATTACCATGTTACCGGTATCATGATACCGGTAACAAATGGAGATGTGACTAATATCACAAAGGAATGCACTGCTGTTTTAGCGGTCGCGGTCTGTACCCGTAGCACTGTTAATTCCTACAACATCTTGAAAATTAAAAACAATGCTTCACCCGGTTTTTAGTCATACCCGGGTGACAGCGTGAGGGGAAGAATATGCCATTAGTTATTGTAGCGGTGGGTGTCGCACTGCTGTTGTTACTTATGATCCGATTTAAGCTTAATGGCTTCATTGCACTGATTCTTGTCGCGCTGGCGGTGGGGATTATGCAGGGAATGCCGGTCGATAAAGTTATCACCTCGATCAAAAACGGGGTGGGTGGGACGCTTGGCAGTCTTGCGCTGATCATGGGCTTCGGTGCCATGCTCGGTAAAATGCTGGCGGATTGCGGTGGCGCACAACGTATCGCGACCACCCTTATCGAAAAGTTTGGCCGTGAGCACATTCAGTGGGCGATCGTGCTGACAGGTTTCATCGTCGGGTTTGCCCTGTTCTATGAAGTCGGTTTCGTGCTGATGTTACCACTGGTCTTCACTGTGGCCGCGGCGGCGCGTTTACCATTGCTGTATGTCGGGGTTCCGATGGCGGCCGCGTTATCCGTTACACACGGGTTCCTGCCTCCGCACCCTGGTCCGACGGCGATTGCGACGATTTTCCATGCGGATATGGGTAAAACACTGCTGTTTGGTTCACTGCTGGCGGTGCCGACGGTGATTCTGGCAGGGCCGGTGTATGCGCGCTTCCTGAAAGGTATCGACAAACCGGTGCCTGAAGGTCTGTTTAACCCGAAAACCTTCACGGAAGAAGAGATGCCGGGCTTTGGCGTCAGCGTCGCGACTTCACTGGTGCCGGTTATTCTGATGGCATTCCGCGCACTTTGCGAAATGATCCTGCCGAAAGGGCATCCGGTGCTGGCGTATGCTGAATTCTTCGGCGACCCGGTGATGGCAACGCTGATTGCGGTGCTGATCGCTATCTTCACTTTCGGTCTGAACCGTGGCCGTAAGATGGAAGATGTGATGGCAACTGTGACCGATTCCATCAAAATTATCGCGATGATGTTGTTAATCATCGGCGGTGGCGGTGCGTTTAAACAGGTGCTGGTGGACAGCGGTATTGAAAAATACATTGCAGCTCTGATGGACGGCAGCACGCTCTCGCCAATCCTGCTGGCCTGGTCCATTGCGGCGGTTCTGCGTATCGCATTGGGGTCTGCTACCGTGGCAGCGATTACTGCGGGCGGTATTGCCGCGCCACTGATCGCCACCACGGGCGTCAGCCCTGAACTGATGGTGATCGCCGTCGGTTCCGGCAGCGTGATTTTCTCGCACGTCAACGATCCGGGCTTCTGGTTGTTCAAGGAATATTTCAACCTGAGCATTGTCGAAACCTTCAAATCCTGGTCTGTGCTGGAAACCATCATTTCCCTGTGCGGTCTGGCGGGATGTCTGCTGTTGTCGATGGTCGTCTGACGACAAATTGTTAGCATATAAAAGGCGAGCCGCGTGGCTCGCCTTTTTCGTTTCTGACGAGAAAAACCTCGCGTTGAACTCTTACCCTGTGAGAGTATTATTCAGCCATCTTGAGTCATGGAATGAGTCATATGGAATATCTGGAGTTTATCGAAACCCCGACCTTTAGCCGCAAATGCAAAGAGCTGCTGACTGAGGAGGAATATCGCCAGTTTCAGGAATACCTCACCCATTATCCCGACGCAGGGGCTTTGATTGTCGGCACCGGTGGATGCAGAAAAATCCGCTGGGGTCATCAAAGGCGTGGAAAAAGTGCGGGTGTGCGGGCGATTTATTATTACCTGTGCGCTGACGGTCAGATTTTCATGCTGCTGGTTTATCCGAAGAGTGAGAAAGATTCACTGACGGAAAGCGAAAAATTGATTTTGAAAAACATTGTACGAAGTCTGTCATGACACAGGAGATAGACCATGACGAAAGAATTCTTTGAAGAATTGCGACAATCCGCTGAAGAGATGGTCGCTATCCATAAAGGCGAAATGACACCTGCGCATATCACGCGTGTTGCCATGCCCGAAGTAAAACAAATCCGTACAAAGGCGGGAATTAAGCAGGATGAATTTGCCCGACTGCTCGGTGTATCTCCTTCGCTGGTGCAGGCGTGGGAACAACAAAAGCGTTTGCCGAATGGCGCTGCGCTGAAATTATTGAAAATGCTCGAACTGAATCCGCAAATTATCCAGACGCTTAAAACGATTTAAAACAGATGTAAAAAAGGCGAGACGCGTGGCTCGCCTTTTTCGTTTTTTCTGCCGCTAAATCTTCAGATACGCCCTGATCCCATCAAGGAACATCTGTGTTGAGAGCATCACCAGAATCAGGCCCATCAGGCGTTCGAGGGCGCTGACGCCTTTGTCGCCGAGCAGGCGCAGGAACAGGTTCGACAGCAGAAGGATCGCCATCGACATGCCCCAGGCGATAAACAGCGCCAGCGTGAGATGACTCATCTGATTCGGGTACTGGTGCGAAAGCAGCATCAGCGTCGCGAGAATCGACGGGCCAGCAACCAGCGGGATGGCCATCGGTACGAGGAAGGGTTCTTCACCGGCTGGCAGGCCGCTGCTGCTTTTCTCTTCTGACGGGAAAATCATTTTGATAGCAATCAGGAACAGAATAATACCGCCGGAAATCGACACGGTTTCGGTACGTAAATTCAGGAACGACAGGATTTTTTCCCCGGCGAACAGGAAGATCAGCATCAGGATCAGTGCGATCAGCATTTCGCGGATTAACACGACCCGGCGACGTTTCGGGTCGAGATGTTTTAAAACCGACATAAAAATCGGTAAGTTGCCCAGCGGATCCATAATTAAAAACAGCAAAATGGTTGCTGAAATCATTTCGGTCATGACTACCTCAGAAAAAATGCCTGTTATAAGTTGCGCTGCTATTAAAAGCTGCACTATTGATTAAATTCACTTGCCACTTCTACTACATTTTGTAAGGTGGTAGACCAGCGCGTTAACGGGGCACAGTGCATCAAAACAGGCACTAACTTAGTGCAAACGCGCGTTCAAGCCGTTTTAAGCAGTTATCACCCTCAGGGCAGGACAGATATTATGAAAAATGTAGGTTTCGTTGGCTGGCGCGGGATGGTCGGTTCTGTACTCATGCAACGCATGATTGAAGAACGCGATTTCGACGCTATCCGTCCGGTATTCTTCTCCACCTCTCAGCACGGTCAGGCCGCGCCTTCTTTCACAGGTCAGTCCGGAACCTTGCAGGATGCCTATGATCTGGACGCTCTGAGCGCGCTGGACATTATCATCACCTGTCAGGGCGGCGATTATACCAATGAAATCTATCCTAAGCTGCGTGAAATCGGTTGGTCTGGCTACTGGATTGACGCAGCATCCTCTCTGAGAATGGAAGATGACGCGATAATCATCCTTGACCCGGTGAACAGCGCAGTGATCCATCAGGGCATCGACAAAGGCATTAAAACCTTTGTGGGCGGTAACTGTACCGTCAGCCTGATGCTGATGTCGCTCGGCGGCCTGTTTGCGAATGACCTGATCGAGTGGGCGTCTGTTGCCACGTACCAGGCAGCTTCCGGTGGCGGTGCGCGTCATATGCGTGAACTGCTGACCCAGATGGGTATGCTGCATAGCAGCGTGTCGAAAGAGCTGGAAAACCCGGCGTCCGCCATTCTGGACATCGAACGTAAAGTGACCGCGCTGACCCGCAGCGGTACGTTGCCAACCGATAACTTCGGTGTTCCGCTGGCGGGCGGTCTGATCCCGTGGATCGACAAACAGCTCGATAACGGCCAGACCAAAGAAGAATGGAAAGGTCAGGCGGAAACCAACAAAATTCTCGGCTCTTCCAGCATTATTCCGGTGGATGGCCTGTGTGTTCGTATCGGCGCGCTGCGTTGTCACAGCCAGGCTTTCACGCTGAAATTGAAACAAGACGTGTCAATTCCGGAAATCGAACAGATGCTGGCTTCGCATAATGACTGGGTTCGCGTGATCCCAAATGACCGCGAACTGTCGATGCGTGAACTGACGCCAGCGGCTGTCACCGGCACCATGAACACACCGGTCGGCCGTCTGCGTAAACTGAATATGGGCCCGCAATATCTGTCTGCATTCACCGTGGGTGATCAGCTGCTGTGGGGCGCGGCAGAGCCTTTACGCCGCATGCTGCGTATTCTTCTCTAACGCGATGCAATATTGAAAACTGCCCTGTTTTCTTTGTAAAGATTTCCCTGCGGGACACCAGCACGGTGTCCCGTTTTTGATTCTGTCATCAATCACTTCACCGTTTATCCGCCTTTTTCCAGCGCAACTCTCTGTATTTCATTTTGCGAAAAATTCATCGGTTTCTTCCCGCTGATTTTTCGAACCTTTGTCTATGCTTAGTAGAAGAGCTATGCCTCTTTGAGAAGCTGAAATAAGCACTTATTTGGAAATTGTGAGCGTAAGCGTCATCGCGCACTTTTTGGCAAAACCGAAACACAGCCGGATCACAAAGCGGCGATAAAAAGGGGAGCACACTGGGATCACGTTTCGTATTGAATACCTGAATGATTTTATTGGATTTATTGATTTAATTAATCATAGGACGAAATACATGTCTGTACTTCCCGATCAGCACGTCATTAACCAAATTATATCTGGCCACTACGCTGATCCTTTTTCTCTTTTGGGTATGCATTCTGTGGCCGCCGGGCTGGAAGTGCGTGCCCTGTTGCCGGATGCGGATCAGGTCTGGGTTATTGATGTAGAAAAAGGTAAACAGGTGGCGGAACTGCGTCGTTACGATGATCGTGGTTTCTTTGTCGGCCTGATCCCGCGGCGTAAAAATGCCTTTCGTTACAAGCTGGAAGTCCGCTGGGGCGAGAATCTGCATGTGATTGACGATCCGTACCGGTTCGGCACATTGTTGCAGGAACTGGATATCTGGTTGTTGGCGGAAGGCACGCACCTGCGGCCATACGAAAAACTCGGCGCACATCTGCAAACGCTGGATGACGTCGAGGGTGTCAGTTTTGCCGTCTGGGCACCGAACGCCACGCGGGTTTCCGTCGTGGGTGAATTCAACTTCTGGGACGGCCGCCGACACCCGATGCGCCAGCGCCGTGAAAATGGTATCTGGGAACTCTTCATTCCCGCCGTCCGCGAAGGTCAACTGTATAAATTCGAAATTATCGACTGCCGCGGGCATGTCAGCCTGCGCGCCGACCCTTATGCTTTTGAGGCGCAGATGCGTCCGGATACTGCCTCGTGCGTGCGTAAATTACCGGATGTTGTGCCGCATTCAGAAAGCCGAAAGAAAGCCAATGCGCTGAATCAGCCGGTTTCCGTGTATGAAGTGCACCTGGGTTCCTGGCGTCGTCATACCGATGATAATTTCTGGCTCAGCTATGGTGAACTGGCCGAGCAATTAGTCTCATATGCCAAATGGATGGGTTTTACGCACATCGAACTGATGCCGGTCAACGAACATCCGTTCGACGGGAGCTGGGGTTATCAGCCGCTTGGCATGTATGCGCCGACCCGTCGTTTCGGCACGCCGATGGAATTCAAAGCCTTTGTCGATGCCGCGCATAACGCCGGGCTGAACGTCATTCTCGACTGGGTGCCGGGACATTTTCCGAGCGACACCTATGGTTTAGCGCAGTTTGACGGCACCGCGCTGTACGAATATGCCGATCCCCGTGAAGGTTATCATCAGGACTGGAACACGCTGATTTATAACTATGGCCGCCATGAAGTGCGTAACTATCTGGCAGGCAATGGTTTTTACTGGATTGAACGGTTTGGCATTGACGGCCTGCGTGTCGATGCGGTGGCTTCCATGATTTACCGCGATTACAGCCGTAAAGCCGGGGAGTGGATCCCGAATTATTACGGTGGCCGCGAAAACCTCGAAGCCATTTCCTTCCTGAAATACACCAACCAGACCATTGGTCGTGAACTCGGCGGTGCGGTGACGCTGGCGGAAGAATCGACCGATTATCCCGGCGTCACCATGCCGCCGGATGCTAACGGGCTGGGTTTCCATTACAAGTGGAATATGGGCTGGATGCACGATTCCCTGACCTATATGCAGCTTGATCCGGTTCACCGCAAATATCATCACAACCTCATGACATTCGGCGTGCTTTACGCTTACAGCGAGAACTTTATATTGCCGCTGTCCCACGACGAAGTGGTACACGGTAAAAAATCCTTGCTGGATAAAATGCCCGGCGATGTGTGGCAGAAGTTCGCCAACCTGCGCGCTTACTACGGCTTTATGTGGGCACATCCGGGTAAGAAACTGCTGTTTATGGGCAATGAATTTGCGCAGGGGCGTGAGTGGAATTTTGACGCCAGCCTCGACTGGCATCTGCTTGACGATCCAAGCGGCTGGCACAGCGGCGTACAACATCTGGTACGCGACCTGAACCAGACCTATCAGGCCAATGCGCCGTTGTATGAGCTCGATTACAACCCGCGCGGTTTCGAATGGCTGGTGGTCGACGATCACGAAAACTCGATTTTCGCCTTTGCCCGCCGTGACGAAAATGGCGGTGAAGTGATCGTCATCAGTAACTTTACGCCGGTTCCGCGTGAGCATTATCGCATAGGCATCAGTCAGCCTGGGCGTTATCACGAAATCCTCAATACCGATTCGCATTTTTACCGTGGCAGTAATGTCGGCAACGGTTGCGATATTTACAGTGAAAATATTGGCCATCATCAGCGTGACCATTCGATCAGCGTGACTATTCCGCCGCTGGCGACGGTTTATTTGCGAAGGGAGGCGTAATGAAACAGCTCGGTCCCGGTCTGCCCGCACCTTTTGGTGCGCATCTCAGAGATAGTGGCGTCAATTTTTGCCTGTACTCTGCACATGCGGAAAAAGTGGAACTCTGTCTTTTTGATGAGACCGGCAGCGAGCAACATTTGCCTTTGACCGGGCGCACCGGCCATCTCTGGCATGGATTTGTGCCGGGGCTGAAAGCCGGACAACGCTACGGCTACCGGGTTTACGGACCGTTCGACCCGAAAAAGGGTCACCGGTTTAACCCGAAGAAAGTGCTGATCGACCCGAGCGCACGTGCGATTGACGGCGTACTGCTCGACAACGCACGGTTCACCGGCGGCACCGATGCGCCCGACGATAAAGACAGCGCCGTGGTTGCGCCGAAATCCGTGGTGGTCGCCGGAAATTTCGACTGGGGTGATGATCAACCGCCCGCGAAACCCTGGGGTGAAACGGTGATTTACGAGGCGCATGTGCGCGGCCTCACTCGCCAGCATCCCCATATTCCGGCAGCCCTTCGCGGCACCTATGCCGGGCTGGCGCATCCGGTGATGCTTGAATATTTGCAGCATCTGGGCGTCACCGCGATAGAACTTTTGCCGGTGCAGCATCATGCCGACGAACCACGCCTGCAACACCTTGGACTGAGTAATTACTGGGGCTACAACGTGCTGGCACCGTGCGCGGTTGAACCGCGTTACGCCAGCGGGCTGGGCGGTGTATCGGCGCTGAATGAATTTAAATCGGCGGTTAAAGCACTGCATCAGGCGGGTATTGAAGTGATCCTCGATGTGGTGTTCAACCACAGCGCTGAGCTGGATATCGACGGGCCGTTTATTTCGTTTCGTGGCATTGATAACGCCAGCGGGTACTGGCTTAACGACGACGGTTCCGACAACAACATGACCGGCTGCGGCAACACGATACGGCTGATGGACGAGGACATGATCGCCTGGACCCTCGATTGCCTGCATTACTGGGTACGTGAATGTCATGTTGACGGCTTCCGTTTTGATTTAGCGACAGTTCTCGGCCGAACGCCGGAATTCACCGCACAATCGCCGTTGTTCCTGGCCATTAAACACGATGACATCCTCTCGAAAATCAAACTGATTGCCGAGCCGTGGGATATCGGGGCCGGGGGCTATCAGCTCGGAAATTTCCCCGCACCCTTTGCCGAATGGAGTGATGTGTGGCGCGACGATATGCGCCAGTTCTGGCTGCATGGCGATCTTTCTCTGGGGCAGTTTGCCGGGCGTTTTGCCGCCTCCGCCGACAAGTTCAACCCCGCGCAGCGTGAGCCTTACGCCTGCATCAACATGCTGACGGCGCACGACGGCTTCACGTTGCGCGATCTCGTCAGTTTTAACCAGAAACATAACCAGGCCAACGGTGAAGAAAATCGCGACGGCCATAACGAAAATTTCAGCCAAAACCACGGTGAAGAAGGGCTTGCGGCGTCTGAAGGCGTATTACAGCAGCGCCGTCTCAGCCAGCGTGCCTTGCTGGCGACGCTCTGTTTGTCACAGGGCACGCCGATGTTGCTGGCCGGTGATGAACTCGGCAACAGCCAGTCGGGCAACAACAATGCCTACTGTCAGGACAATCCGCTGACCTGGCTTGACTGGGAGAACGCCGATGAAAGCCTGACAGCCTATACCTGCGCGCTGATTGCGTTGCGCCGGAAAATTCCGGCACTGACGCAAAACCGCTGGTGGCAGGAAGGCAGCGATGACGTGCAATGGCTGAATCAACAGGGGCAACCGATGAGCCCCGGCGACTGGGAGCAGGGGCCGCAGCAGTGGCTGCAAATCTGCCTGTCACAGCGCTGGTTGGTTATCGTTAATGCCTCGCTGCACGAGGTGGATTTGCACCTGCCGCCGGGAAACTGGCAGCCAGTGGCACCGTTCAACAGCGTGCTTTTTGATGAGGAACCCCGGCGTGTCATGGAAGGCTCGCAATGGCGGGCAGCAGCAAAAACCCTCTGTGTCCTACAAGATTTCACTTCACAGAGCCGGTCATTATAAAAACAAAGGAGTCAGATATGGCGACATTAGATAACCGGGACCCGGTCATGCTGGCAAGGCAGTTGCCGCTGAAATCCGTGGCATTAATCCTTGCCGGGGGCCGTGGTTCAAGACTGAAAGATTTAACCGCAACCCGGGCAAAACCCGCCGTTCACTTTGGCGGAAAATTCCGCATCATTGATTTCGCCCTGTCAAATTGCCTGAACTCCGGCATTCGTCGCATCGGCGTGATTACACAATATCAGTCACACACGCTGGTTCAGCATATCCAGCGCGGCTGGTCTTTCCTTAACGAAGAAATGAACGAATTCGTGGATTTACTTCCGGCGCAGCAACGCCACAGCACCGAGCACTGGTACAAAGGTACCGCCGATGCGGTTTATCAGAATCTGGATATCATCCGCCGCTATAACGCCGAGTTTGTGGTGATCCTGGCGGGTGATCATATCTACAAGATGGACTACTCGCGGATGCTGATCGACCACGTGCAGAAGGGCGGTGAATGTACCGTCGCCTGCCTGGAAGTGCCGCGCACCGAGGCCAGTGAATTCGGTGTTATCGGCGTCACTGAGGATTATCACATCACCAGTTTCGTCGAAAAACCCAAAGACCCGCCGCCGATGCCCGGCAATCCCGATATGGCGCTGGCGAGCATGGGCATCTACATTTTTAATGCAGACTATCTGTTTCGCATGCTCGAAGAAGACATGGCGAGTGAAGAGTCGAGCCACGATTTCGGCAAAGACCTGATCCCGAAACTGACCCGTCAGGGCGTCGCCCGCGCGCATCCGTTTGGTCTTTCCTGCGTCACGCAAAACGATGAAGCGCCGCCGTACTGGCGTGATGTCGGCACGCTCGATGCCTACTGGCGCGCTAATCTGGATCTGGCTTCTGTCACGCCGGAACTGGATATGTACGACCGCGACTGGCCGATCCGTACCCACATGGAGCCGCTTCCGCCCGCCAAATTTGTACAGGATCGCTCAGGCAGCCACGGCATGACCATGAATTCGCTGGTGGCCGGTGGCGTGATTGTTTCCGGTTCGGTGGTGGTGCATTCCGTGCTGTTCCCGCGGGTACGCGTCAACTCTTTCTGCAATATCGATTCGGCCATCATCCTGCCGGATGTGAATGTGGGGCGTTCATGCCGTCTGCGCAAATGCGTCATTGACCGCGCTTGTCAGATCCCTGAAGGCATGGTGATTGGTGAGAATGCCGATGAAGACAGCCGCCGTTTCTACCGTTCGGAAGGTGGCGTGGTGCTGGTGACCCGCGCAATGCTGGCGAAACTATAAACAGACGATAGAAGTACGACTTTTCGTCATCCCGGTGAACGCCGGGATGACCGGGATAATTAGGAGCGCGAATGCAGGTTTTACATGTTTGTTCTGAGCTGTTTCCGCTGTTAAAAACGGGCGGCCTTGCGGATGTCGCCGGTGCATTACCCGCCGCTCAGATTGCGGAAGGCGCGGATGTCCGCGTGCTCATTCCGGCTTTCCCTGACGTCAAAAAAGGACTGGGGGAAACACAGGTGATTGGCACGCTGGTAACTTTTGCCGGGCATGTCACCCTTTCACTGGGTTACTTTGATGGCGTGGGTATTTATCTGATTGATGTGCCGGGATTGTATGACCGTCCCGGCAGCCCGTATCACGATCAATCGTCGTTTGCCTATCCGGATAACCATCTGCGCTTTGCGTTGCTGAGCTGGATGGCCTGCGAACTGGCACTGAATTTCGATCCACACTGGCAACCCGATATCGTCCACTCTCATGACTGGCACGCCGGTCTATGTTCCGCGTATATCCGCGCCCATAATGCGCCGGTACGGACGGTTTTCACCGTACATAATCTGGCGTTTCAGGGATTGTTTGGCGCGCATCATCTCGATGAGCTGTATATCCCGCGCGAGTTCTTTCAGATGCACGGGCTGGAATTCTACGGCCAGATATCTTTCCTGAAAGCCGGTCTGTTCTATTCCGACCACGTGACCACCGTCAGCCCAACGTACGCGAAAGAAATCACCCGTCCGGAATTTGGCTATGGCATGGAATCGCTGCTGCTGGAACGTGAAATGCAAGGGCGGCTGACGGGGATCCTTAACGGCGTCGATGACGCTATCTGGCAGCCGCGTGATGACGTGCTGCTGTCAGCGCGTTACGACGCGGAGGATTTACGCTCGAAAGCGGTCAATAAAGCCTATCTGCAACGGGCGATGGGGCTGGATGTGGATGATTCGCGGCTGGTATTTGCTGTCGTCAGTCGCCTGACCAGCCAGAAAGGGCTGGATCTGGTGCTGGAAGCCTTGCCGGATTTACTCGAACGCGGCGGTCAGCTGGCGCTGCTGGGCGCGGGTGACGCGGTGCTGCAACAGGCATTTCTGGCAGCCGCGGCGGACAATCCTGGCCAGGTCGGCGTGCAGCTCGGCTATCACGAAGCGTTTTCCCATCGCATTATCGGCGGGGCGGATGTCATTATGGTGCCGAGCCGTTTTGAGCCTTGCGGATTAACCCAATTATATGGCCTCAAATACGGTACGTTGCCGCTGGTGCGCCGCACCGGCGGGCTGGCCGACACGGTGGTCGATTGTGCACTGGAAAATCTGGCCGACGGAACAGCCAGTGGTTTTGTCTTTGAAGAAGCAACGGGGAAATCGCTGGGAAATGCGATCCGCCGGGCATTTGTTTTGTGGAGCCGACCGAAACACTGGCGACACGTCCAACAACACGCCATGGGTATTGATTTTGGCTGGAAGGTGGCTGCGCAGGAATATATCACCCTGTATAACCGCCTGCTGTCCTGACCCTGAACGTAGCTAACTTGATCGGGAATGTAACGCTATGACTTCACCGTTTAATTACAACTCACCGACAGTCAGTGTCGAAGCGCTTAAGCATTCTATTGCCTATAAACTGATGTTTATCATCGGCAAGGATCCGTCTATTGCGACACAACACGACTGGCTGAACGCCACATTGTTTGCGGTGCGCGATCGCATGGTGGAACGCTGGTTGCGTTCTAACCGGGCGCAAACCTCACAGGACGTCCGGCAGGTTTATTACCTGTCGATGGAGTTTCTGATTGGACGGACGCTTTCCAATGCGTTGCTGGCGATGGGTATTTACGACGACCTGAAAAGCGCGCTTGATGAAATGGGCTTTGATCTCGAAGAACTGATCGGTGAAGAAAATGACCCTGGTTTAGGCAACGGCGGACTCGGACGACTGGCGGCCTGTTTCCTTGATTCGCTGGCGACGCTGGCGCTGCCGGGGCGCGGTTACGGCATCCGGTATGAATACGGTATGTTTGCGCAAAGCATCATCAACGGTGAGCAAAAAGAAGCGCCGGATTACTGGCTGGAATACGGTAACCCGTGGGAATTCCAGCGTTACAATACCCGTTATAAAGTGCGTTTCGGCGGACGGGTGCAGCATGAAGGCATCAAAACCCGCTGGCTGGAAACCGAGGAGGTCATCGCCTGCGCCTATGATCAGGTCATTCCCGGCTACGACACCGACGCGACCAACACGCTGCGCTTGTGGGGCGCGCAGGCCAGTAACGAAATCAATCTGGGGAAATTTAATCAGGGCGATTACTTCGCGGCGGTGGAAGATAAAAACCATTCTGAGAACGTGTCCCGCGTGTTGTATCCCGATGACTCAACTTATTCTGGCCGCGAGCTGCGGTTGCGTCAGGAATATTTTCTGGTGTCGGCGACCGTGCAGGATATTCTCAACCGGCATTACACCACGCACCATACTTACGACAATCTGGCCGATAAAATCGCCATCCACCTCAATGACACGCACCCGGTATTGTCCATCCCTGAGCTGATGCGCCTGTTAATCGACGAGCATAAATTCGAGTGGCAAGCCGCGTGGCAAACCGTGTGCAGCGTGTTCTCTTACACCAACCACACGCTGATGAGCGAAGCGCTGGAAACCTGGCCGGTAGACATGATCGGCAAAATCCTGCCGCGTCATCTGGAGATTATTTTCCAGATTAACGATCACTTCCTCAAAGAAGTGGCGGAAAAGATCCCCAACGATAATGGCCTGCTGTCGCGTGTCTCGATTATCGATGAAGGCAATGGCCGCAAAGTGCGGATGGCATGGCTTGCGGTGATCGCCAGCCACAAAGTTAACGGTGTGTCTGAGCTGCATTCCGAGCTGATGGTGCAGTCGTTGTTTGCTGATTTCGCCCGTATTTATCCGGACCGTTTCTGTAATAAAACCAACGGCGTGACGCCGCGCCGCTGGCTGGCACTGGCCAACAAACCGCTGTCAGCGGTAATTGACGATGCCATCGGCCAGACCTGGCGTTCTGATCTCAGCCAGCTGGCGGAACTGAAACAGAATCTGGATTACCTGAGCTTCCTGCAGGCAATCCGCAAGGCCAAGCTGGACAACAAAAAGCGGCTGGCGCTGTATATCGCCCAGAAGCTGAATATTGTGGTGGATCCGAAAAGCCTGTTCGACGTGCAGATTAAGCGTATCCACGAATATAAACGTCAGCTAATGAATGTGCTGCACGTCATCACCCGTTATAACCGCATTCTCGAAGAGCCAGACGCCGAATGGGTGCCACGCACAGTGATTTTCGCCGGTAAAGCGGCCTCGGCGTATTATGCGGCGAAGCAGATCATCCGGCTGATCAACGATGTGGCGGCGGTGATCAACAACGATCCGCGTATTGGCAACAAGCTGAAGATCGTTTTCATTCCGAACTACAGTGTCAGCCTGGCGCAACTGATCATTCCGGCGGCAGATCTTTCCGAGCAAATCTCTCTGGCCGGTACCGAAGCCTCCGGCACCAGTAACATGAAATTTGCTCTCAATGGCGCGCTGACTATCGGTACGCTTGACGGTGCCAACGTCGAAATGCTCGAACACGTGGGCGAGGAGAATATCTTTATCTTTGGCAATACCACGCCGCAGGTCGAGGAATTACGCCGCAAAGGCTACAACCCGCATACTTACTTCGAGCAGGACGCCGAGCTGCATCAGGTGCTGACGCAAATCGCCACCGGGGTCTTCAGCCCAGGCGAGCCGAAGCGCTACACCAACCTGTTCGATACGCTGGTCAATCTTGGCGATCACTATCAGGTGCTGGCGGATTACCGCAGTTATGTCGATACGCAGGATAAAGTCGATGAGCTGTATAAACTGCCGGAAGAATGGACGCGCCGCACGCTGCATAACATCGCCAACATGGGCTATTTCTCCTCGGACCGCACCATTCAGGAATACGCCGATGAGATCTGGAACATTAAGCCGGTGAAGTTGTAGAGGAGTCGCTCCCTCCCCTGCGAAGGGGAGGGTTGGGGTGGGGTATTAAGGTCAAAAACAAGATGTTAAGTGTGCATAAGCACTTGTTTTGTCTGTTAAACCCCCTCCCGGCCTCCCCCTTCGCAGGGGGAGGAGCTAACTAAATCAAGACGCCAGCGACAGATGTTTCTTCTGCTGTTTGTGCGTTTCCAGCCACTCGGCGACGCGTTGTTGCTGGGTTTTATCCAGCCACATACCGAGTTTGGTACGACGCCAGATGGCATCATCAAGCTGTGAAACCCACTCTTTTTCCACCAGATAACGCAGTTCAGCTTCGTAGAATCCGTGTCCGAAATCTTCGCCCAGCGATTCAAAGCTGGTCGCGTCATTCAGGAATAACTCTGTCTGGCTGCCGTACGTACGCGCATAACGGCGTGCCAGTGATTCCGGTAACCATTTGAAGCGGGAACGCAGATTGGCGCTGTAGGTATCACGGTCTCCGTTCAGTTTCCCGCCAGGCAGCACGGCCGTTTTGGTCCACGCCGGGCCAGCTTTCGGATAGTACTTCACCAGTTTTTCCAGCGCATGTTCCGCCAGTTTACGGTAGGTGGTCAGCTTGCCGCCGAATACAGAAAGCAGCGGCGCTTTGCCATCCTGATCGTGAACGTCGAGCGTGTAATCGCGGGTCACCGCCTGTGGTGAATCTGATTCGTCATCGCACAGCGGGCGCACGCCGGAATAAGTCCAGACGATGTCTTCGGTGGTCAGCTGTTTCTTAAAGTGGTCGTTATACACTTTCAGCAGATAACCGATTTCTTTATCATCGATTTTCACGTCTTTCGGATCGCCGTGATATTCCACGTCGGTGGTGCCGATGATGGAGAATTCATCCATCCACGGGATCACGAAAACAATGCGATGATCTTCGTTTTGCAGAATGTAGGCCTGCGGCTGATTGTGTGCACGGGGCACCACAATATGGCTGCCTTTGATCAGACGGATGCCGTATGGCGATTTCAGCTTCAGGCCGTCGTCGAAGAAATGTTTTACCCACGGACCGGTAGCGTTCACCAGACCTTTGGCGCGCCAGGTGAAGGTTTTGCCGGTGTCGATATCTTCGGCTTCCACCATCCACATGCCGTCCTCACGCCATGCGCGGGTCACGCGGGTGCGGGTACGAACTTCGCCGCCACGTTCTTCCACTTCCTGTGCATTGACGACCACTAAACGCGCATCGTCGACCCAGCAATCCGAGTATTCAAAACCTTTGGTCAGTTCTGGTTTCAGCACGGACTCGCTGCCGAATTTCAGACCTTTACTGGCCGGCAGGCTGGTGCGTTTGCCCAGATGGTCGTACAGGAACAAACCGGCGCGGATCATCCAGGCCGGGCGCAAATGCGGCTGATGCGGTAAACGGAAACGCATCGGGAAAGCAATATGCGGTGCCATTTTCAACAGCACTTCACGTTCAGCCAGCGCTTCGCTGACCAGACGGAATTCGTAATGTTCCAGATAGCGCAGGCCACCGTGGATCAGTTTAGAACTGGCCGAAGAGGTCGCGCAGGCCAAGTCTTGCGCTTCAAGCAGCAGAACAGACAGCCCGCGGCCAGCTGCGTCGACTGCGATGCCGGTACCATTAATACCGCCACCAATTACGATCAAGTCTTTGGTTTCCACGTCATCTTCCTCCAGATGTTCGCAATAGCTCTTTTATGTTCGTTTTCGCTCACGATTGTAATCGAGAATCGACAAACAAGCCAAGCGTTAACCAAATAAAAACAATTATGCGTGATGAAGGTAACATTTTTGTGTCGGTTTCGAGCAAAATAGCAAGGAGGGGACGAAACCGAACGCTGCTACGCGTGGAATTTTTCGAAATTGTTCGTTTTGCCGGGCAGGGCGGAGGGAGGAAAAGCAGGAGCGCCAGCCGCAGCGCTCCTTAAATGCAGGCAAATCAGCACAGTTCGAGATGCACGTCGTACTTGTCGATGATTTGCTTCACGCTGTCCGGCGGCTGTTTATCAGTGAACAGATAATGAATCAGATCCATTTTGCCGAGGTTGACCATCGCGTTTCGGCCAAATTTGGAATGGTCCGTCACCAGCATCACGCAGCGGGAGTTTTCGATAATCGCGCGTTTGGTACGGGCTTCGTGATAGTCGAATTCGAGCAGCGAACCGTCCATATCGATGCCGCTGATGCCGAGAATGCCGTAATCAAGGCGGAACTGAGAGATGAAATCGAGCGTTGCCTCGCCCATGATGCCGCCGTCGCGGGCGCGCACTTCACCGCCTGCGAGGAACAAACGAAAATCCTCTTTGGCTGTCAGCAGCGTCGCGACGTTCAGGTTGTTGGTCACGATGCGCAGATTTTTATGGTTAAGCAGCGCATGCGCCACGGCTTCCGGCGTGGTGCCGATATCAATAAACAGCGTTGAACCGTCAGGGATCTGGCTGGCGACTCGTTCGGCGATACGCGCTTTCGCTTCCGACCACATCACTTTACGGTCGTTGTATGCCGCATTCACCGAACTGGACGGCAAGGCTGCACCGCCATGGTGACGGTGAATTTTATTCTGTTCCGCCAGATCATTCAGATCACGGCGGATAGTTTGCGGGCTGACTGCAAAATGCTCCACCAGCTCTTCGGTGCTGACATACCCCTGCTGGCGGACTAAATCGATAATCGCATCATGGCGTTGTGTTTGTTTCACCCGAATCCCCTACTTATTTTTTTTGTTGCGCGGAGTGCGCGTGTCAACAAATGCCATGATCAGGCCGAGGCCCAGACCAAACGCATGCGCGGCATTCGACACGGCCGCGCCGCCCGTAGCATAGCCAATGAACATAAAAATCAGCGAAATGACCAGTAATCCGCCGGGCACATACAGACGACTTTCCGGTTTCAGCTGGCCGGTCAGCCAGGCGTAACCCATCAGCGCGTACACCACACCGGATAATCCGCCGAACCACGAACCGCTGACCATCGACTGGCCCCAGCCGCTGATCAGGGCCGAAATGAGTGTCACGGTGAACAGTTTGCCGCTGCCCAGATGCATCTCAATCTGGCTGGCGAGATACCACCACCATGCCAGATTAATCAGCAAGGCAATAAAGGAGAAATTCATCAGGGCCGGGGTGAACCAGCGCCATAACTGGAAAACGCGCGAACTGTCCGGCCAGGCGAGCCAGCTCATCACCAGTTCGTCGCCGACCATCTGTTGCAGGATAAACACCGCCAGACTCAGCACAATCATGCCTATCGTCAGCGGCCCGGCGCGGCTGCGCAGGGTTTTCAGGAAGGGTGTGTGCGACATCTTTAAATGTGGCTGTGCCTTGCCGGTTTTCCAGCTTGCTTCCTGATAGCGTGGATGCAGGGGATCGCGCACAAACAGCGCCACCTGCTTCTCGGCCTCTTCCAGACGGGATTCATCTTCCAGCCAGAGCTGCACTTCCTGACTTTCGTGTTTCATCGTCAGCGTAAAACCCTGGGTTGCCATGTAATCGACAAAAGCCTGAGCCAGGCGGGGGTTGTTCAGGTTAAGAATGCGCACCATAGCGTTTAGCGGTTTCCCTAATTGTTTGACTGCGGTAATTCATTGTTATGTAGACAGGCGATAATGGTATCGCCTGATTATCTGTCAGCAGGCTTCTGGTTAACAGGGTCATGCTAACCTAAATGCTGATGACATCGCATTTTGCTCGCGTACAGAGAGGCCAATTTTGCTGGCAATCGTTGGCCACTGTCTGACGATTTGCTGGCAGCGACGGATGATATCCAGCGCATCGCTGTTTGAAATCCTAAACACCGGCGCGACAGAAAGCGCTAAATCGAGATCCATCGCATTATCGGATTCGCTGATATTCAGTTTTAATCCTGTGCTTTGCGCCACCGGATTCATGTCATAGGCGGGTGAAAGACGCCATCCTTTTCCCGGTTCCAGTAGAAAACCGTGATTGCGCAGATGATCGTCGGTATTGGATACCAGCAAATTGAACACGATACGCGACCAGAGTTCGCGTAAATCCTGATTTGGCTGCGCGCCCTGATTAATAATTACCGCCGCCAGCTCAAGGTAGCTGATACCTGAAGAGGCGTCGTCGCCATCCTGATGGCCGGTCAGCGTCATCGCCGAGGCAAAGTGTTTACGCTGACCCTCTGTCGTCCGGTCAAAACGCTTCACTAAAAAACAATGATGAGGATTGGCGTAGCGGCGGGCAAGGCTTTCAGGCACATTCAGACCACAGGCTTTTGCCAGCGTATTGACGACCAGCTCCCATGCACCGATATCATATTCGTCATTAATGCTGGGAAATTTTGCTATCCACAGATGACCATCTGGTGCGCTGACGCTGGCTTTTGGGCGGGCGCCGCCAAGCGATCCGCCTGGTGCAATCAGTAAACGTAACCATTCATCTCCTGCGGCATCCTGATTTTCACGGTCCTTTTCCAGCGCCCGGCTGGCGGCTTCGAGTTCACGAATTTGAATGAAAGGAGGAGCAGCGACATCATGACGGTCATCCAGAAAATTGCCTTCATCATTGAGCCGAAACCGCAGCGCGCCGATACGAAAACTGTCATGCACGCCCAGCAGGTAATCAGATTCATAAAGACGCTGGCTTGCAGAGGCCACACCTGCCCGTTTTTCACGTTCCAGCCGTCTTTTCATCAACAACCGTCCCCAGCGATCCGGACTGGTATCCGCAAAGGCACCAAAAATATCCTGCCTTTGTGCCGGATATTGGGGGCCAGTGAATAACCCTATTCGTGGATCAAGCTGAAGATGGGCAAAATCAGGATGTTCCAGCGCAGCCTGATCATATTCAAAGGCAAAAATTTCGCGACCTGCAGCCTGATGCACATTGAGATAACCGATGCGCAAAGGCGATGGGAGGGGCGCCCAGTCGGCATACACGGCAATCCTTACCGTCATTTCTTCGTCCTTTTATGGGTTTTTTTACCGGTATTTTCACCACCTTGAAGCAGTGACGCTAATGAACCCGCACTTAAAAAATCATCCTTAGCCCAGTCACTTTCTGTATCCGGTTCATCTTGTTTTAAAAGAGTATTATCTGAGGACACAGAGGAAGGCGTCCGTTTTGAACGGGAGTTGCGTGAGGTGGGTTTACGGGGAATTAATGTAGCGTCCTGCAACTGGCGGCCGAACGGATCATCTTTGAGCAACAAATTGAGATCTTGTTCTACGCCCAGAACCTGCATTACCGCCAGACAGGCACCGAGAGTGACGCCTGTGTTGCCGCGTTCAAGATTGCGCAATGTCATGGGAACCATACCTGCCCGTTCTGCGACCTGTGCTGCCGTCAGTTTGCGGCGCAACCTCGCCAGACGAAGACGATCGCCAAACTCAGTTAATAGCGATTCAGTTGCCGGAAGCAAGGGCGATGTTTTTCGGGGCATGGTAGCAGCCAATTTGAAGTGTAAACTGAAAGTATTATGGCGATATATGCTCTATATCGCCATAATAATTACACTTTAGCATGCAGGAGATGTGATGCTGAGCGTGATTTCAGATCCGCTTAAAGCCCTTCCAGCGCCTGTTGCAGATCAGCAATCAGGTCTTCGGTATCTTCGATACCGATGCTGATGCGCACCAGTCCGTCGGTGATACCGCTCTGGCGGCGAACTTCCGGCGCGACGGCGCTGTGCGTTGTCGATGCCGGATGGCAGGCCAGCGAATCGGTGTCGCCGAGCGATACCGCCTGCGTGATGATGCTCAGCTTATCGAGGAACGTCCGTGCGGCGTTGAGGCCGCCTTTCAGCTCAATGGCCATAATCCCGCCAAACAGTTTCATTTGTTTTGAGGCGGTGGCATGTCCCGGATGCTGCTTCAGCCCCGGATAGAACACGGTGTCTACCGCGCTGTGGCCGTCGAGGAATTCCGCCACCGCCTGTGCGCTCAGCGAACTGGCTTCGACGCGCAGCGGCAGAGTTTTCAGGCCGCGGATCAGCAAACTGGCTTCGAACGGGCTCAGGTTGCCGCCGAACTGCTTCAGACTCAGGGTGCGGATTGGCGTGATTAATGCCGCCGAACCGGCCACTACGCCACCGGTCGCATCGCCGTGGCCGCTGATGTATTTGGTCGCGGAATGCAGAACGATATCAATGCCCAGTTCCAGCGGGCGCGTCAGGTACGGTGTGGCAAAGGTATTATCCGCCACACTGACTGCACCGGCGGCTTTCGACAGACGGGCGACTTCAGCCAGATCGGCGATATCCAGTCCCGGGTTAGCCGGGGTTTCCACCAGCACCACTTTGGTGTTTTTTGTGAATGCCGCTTCCAGTTCGCTCACATGGGTAACGTGAACCGGTTTGATGCCATAACGTGGCAGCAGGTTACGCACCACGCCTTCAGTGCCGCCATACAGCGTGCCGATATGAATGATTTCATCGCCGGGAACCAGCAGGGCAAACAACGTGGCGCTGATCGCTGCCATGCCACTTGCGCAGGCAACGGCGGTTTCTGCGCCTTCAAGCGCCGCCAGTTTCTGTTCAAAAACGGCCACCGTCGGATTGGCGAAACGGCTGTAAATATAACCCGGTTCTTCACCACTGAAACGGCGTGCGCCGCTGTCAAAATCCGGGTATGAAAATGCCGATGCGGCGGTGATAGGTGTCGCAATCGCGCCGGTCAGGGCATCGGGCTGCTGTCCGCCATGAACGGCGAGCGTACGCATCCCTAAAGAACGTGAAGTGTTCAGTTTTTTCATCTTGGAATCCTGTCGATAGTAGGCGGAAATTATATCAACACTGGAGAAAGGTAGCTTTTTCAGCTTAAGAACATTTTCGGCGCAAACTCATTAGCCTGGTTATAAAGACTATAGCGTGCGCCGGCGTCAATAAAGAGGGGTCAGGCTTCAATATCTTGCGGGAAGGTTTGCGACCAGGCTTCGAAACCGCCGTCAACGCTGTAGACCGATTCGAAACCCTGAGAAATCAGAAATTGCGCGGCACCGCGGCTGCTGATGCCGTGATAGCACATCACCAGTACCGGTGTTTTGGCATCGGCCTGCTGGATAAACGCAGGCAGGCTGTCGTTGCTCAGGTGATAAGCGCCAGGTGCATGTGCTGCGCCGAAGCTTTGCGGGTCACGAATATCGACCATCACGGCTTCGCCTGAGGTCAGGCGGGAATGTGCTTGTTCAACGCTGATTGCTTCAAATTGTTCCATTCTGGTCTTGCCTCATAAAAGGTTATGCCGCCATTCTACCCAATAATTGCACAACTAAGACCAGACGAAATACAGGGATAAAGGCTAAACCAGGATCACCTGCACGCCTTTCTGACGTAATTGCCCGATGATTTCATCATTCGCTTCTTTGCCGGTGATCAGCACATCGATTTGTTCGGTGCGGCTGAACAGCATGCCCGCGCGCTGGCCGATTTTGCTGCTGTCGACCAGTACCGCCAAATTCCCAACATAATTCAACATCTTCTGCTCGGCCATCGCGGTCAGCATATCGGTTTTGTACAGGCCATCGGCGGTCAGCCCCGCGCCGCTGGTGAACATCCAGTGCCCGGCATACAGGCTGGCATCGCCGTCTTGTGGTGCCAGCGTAATTGACTGACTTTTATTGTACTGACCGCCCATGATCACCACGCTGTCGTGCTCCTGTTCAATCAGATAATTGGCCAGCGGCAGATAATTGGTAATGACCTGAATATCTTTTCCGCACATTTCACGGCCGAGCAGAAACGCCGTCGAACCGCAGTTAATCACCACGCTTTCACCCGGCTGGCACAGTTCGGATGCCGCTTTGGCGATACGCATTTTCTCGTTGAGATTGTGCGTCTGATGGATATTCAGCGGTGTCCAGTTCTGGCGTGGCTGATTCACGGCTTCAGCGCCATTGCGCACTTTCCGCAATTTGCCCAGTTCGTTGAGCTTGGTGATGTCACGACGCGCCGTAGCGGGTGAAATATCAAACTGATCAATCACATCAGCGACGGAAATCTGCCCCTGACGTTGCAGCAGATCGAGAATAGCATTGTGGCGTTGTGGCTCAGTCATGGTGGCTCCGCAGGTAAATAGGTGATTACCGCGTGATTATAAACGAGCAGTAATGGCAATTACATGGTTTATAAAAAAGCGGAGTCTGTTGCCTCCGCCTGTTCATAACATACTTTATAAGAAAGACTTGAATGGCAGATCAGTCTCGGTAGTAAAGCAGTCGTCAAAGCCACGCGGATAGTGATACTCGAAGTTATCCTTATCATCCGGATACGTGAATTTACCGCCGACCTGCCAGATAAACGGCTTGAAGCCGTATTTCAGGCGATCTTTTTTCATCTCCCACAGCACGCGGATTTCCTGCGGATCGGCCTGGAAATTCGACCAGATATCATGGTGGAACGGAATAACGACTTTGGTGTTGAGGGATTCCGCCATGCGCAGCATATCGACGCTGGTCATTTTGTCGGTCACACCACGCGGGTTTTCGCCATAAGAGCCGAGCGCCACGTCTATCTGATATTCGTTACCGTGTTTGGCGTAGTAGTTGGAATAGTGCGAATCGCCGCTGTGATACAGGTTACCGCCCGGCGTTTTGAACAAATAATTCACCGCGCGCTGATCCATCATATCCGGCAATACCCCTGCGGCTTTCTGGTCTGCGGGCAGGGTGATCAGCACCGTGCGGTCGAAAGAATCCAGTGCGTGAATTTCCACGTCTTTGATCCTCACCACTTTGCCCGGCGTCATCACGATGCAACGACTGGCGGGCACGCCCCAGCTCATCCACAAATCCACACAGGTTTGCGGGCCGATAAAGGGCACGTCAGCAGCACAGTTTTGCATGACCGCGGCGGCCACGTTCACATCGATATGATCGTTATGATCGTGGGTGGATAACACCGCGTCGATCTCCCTGATCGCAAAGGGATCGAGCACAAACGGTGTGGTGCGCAGATTTGGCTGGAGCTTCTTTACACCGGCCATGCGCTGCATCTGGTGGCCGGTTTTCATCAGCGGGCTGCTGTGATTTTGCTTGCCGACGCCACACCAGAAATCGACACAAATATTCGCGCCGCCCTCAGACTTCAGCCAGATCCCTGTACAGCCCAGCCACCACATGGCAAAAGTGCCCGGCGCGACCTTTTCCTGCTCGATCTCTTCGTTTAACCAGGTGCCCCATTCCGGGAAAGTGCTGAGGATCCAGGATTCGCGGCTGATCGTTTCTACTTTGCTCATAGTATTCCCTCATCTGAGTTGGCTTTGAAATAGAGTCACAATAAATCATTTAGTGATTATATATGATTTGTTTGTGAGAACTTATCATCGAAAATTCATAATGACAATGATTATAAACGAGCGATTTTTAGCATTAAGCAGGGGGTGACAAAGGAGGATGGGAGGATTTCAGGCGGTTTTCACATGCCTTTTTTTGTAGTATATGGCTGATATTTATCATAAAAACAGAGTGATTTAGTTTGTTAGCTCATTCTGCCGATGACGATATCTTGCGAGACTGCTCACAAATAATCATTGCGAATCTTTATTTGATTCGATGTGAGCATTAGAGTGCGTTTGTCCCTCACTTTTTAGCGCAGCGGTTATGTTCAAGTGCGTTGAAGAGATCAAACAAGGTCAGACGGAGAGTCTTATGGAATTCCTCTACACCATCTTCACCGTATTTTTTAATCAGGTAATGACTAACGCGCCGTTGCTGCTGGGTATTGTGACCATGCTCGGTTACATCCTGCTCAGGAAGAGCGCGACGGTGATTATCAAGGGCACCATCAAAACCATTATCGGCTTTATGTTACTGCAGGCGGGGTCCGGCATTCTGACCGGTACCTTCAAACCGGTGGTGGCAAAACTTTCAGAAGTGTATGGCATTAACGGTGCAATATCAGATACCTATGCCTCAATGATGGCCACGGTGGAGCGCATGGGCGAGGCCTATAGCTGGGTCGGTTACGCGGTGCTGATCGCCCTGGCGCTGAATATCCTGATGGTGGTATTCCGCCGCATTACCGGCATTCGCACCATCATGCTCACCGGCCACATCATGTTCCAGCAGGCGGGGCTGATTGCGGTGTTCTTCTTCATCATGGGCTATCCGATGTGGACCACCATCTGGTCAACCGCAATTCTGGTGTCGCTGTACTGGGGCATTACCTCGAACATGATGTACAAACCGACGCAGGCCGTGACCGAAAACAGCGGCTTCTCGATTGGTCACCAGCAGCAATTTGCCTCGTGGATCGCTTATAAAATCGCGCCGTATCTCGGGAAGAAAGAAGACAGTGTTGAAGATCTCAAACTGCCGGGCTGGCTGAATATTTTCCATGACAATATCGTGTCTACCGCCATCGTGATGACCGTGTTCTTCGGCATCATTCTGTGTTCCTTCGGCCTCGACACCCTGCAGCAAATGGCCGGAAAAACCCACTGGACGATTTACATCCTGCAAACCGGTCTGATGTTTGCAGTGGCGATTTTCATCATTATTCAGGGCGTGCGTATGTTCGTTGCTGAACTGACCGAAGCCTTTAACGGCATCTCCCAACGCCTGATCCCCGGTGCCGTGCTGGCCATCGACTGCGCGGCTATTTACAGCTTTGCGCCGAACGCCGTGGTCTGGGGCTTTATGTGGGGCACCATCGGCCAGCTGATTGCTGTCGCCATTCTGTTTGGCATGGGCTCTTCCATCATGATCATCCCCGGCTTTATCCCGATGTTCTTCTCTAACGCCACCATCGGCGTGTTTGCCAATCACTTCGGCGGCTGGCGCGCGGCGCTGAAAATCTGTCTGGTGATGGGGATGATCGAAATCTTCGGCTGCGTCTGGGCCATCAAACTCACCGGCCTGAGCGCCTGGATGGGCATGGCAGACTGGTCGATTCTGGCACCGCCAATGATGCAGGGCTTCTTCAGCATCGGTATGGCCTTTATAGGCGTCATTGGGGTGATTGTGCTGCTCTACATGTTCTTCGCGGGTCGCGCATTGCGGGCCGAAGAAGATGCTGAAAAACAGGCGCTTAATCAGTCCGTTTCTCACTAATGACTGTTCACTAATGACTTCTCACAAATAACTTCTCACAAAATAAAGAGGTTCCCATGACAGTACGAATTCTGGCGGTATGCGGTTGCGGGCAAGGCAGTTCGATGATCATGAAGATGAAAATCGGCCAGTTTCTGACGCAGGAAGGCGTGGATCACACCATGAATAGCTGCGCGGTGGGGGAATACAAATCCGAGCTGAGCGGGGCTGACATTATTGTCGCCTCCACGCACGTGGCGGATGAAATCACCGTCAGCGGCAACAAATACGTGGTCGGCGTGCGCAACATGCTGTCGGCGGCGGACTTCGGTCCGAAAGTGATGGAAGTGATTAACGCGCACTTTTCCGCAGACCTGAAAAAGTAAGGAGCGATGTATGAAACTGCGAGATTCGCTGGCTGAAAACAACTCGATTCGCCTCAACGCAGAAGCAGAAACCTGGCAGGGCGCAGTGAAAATTGGCGTCGATATGCTGGTGGAAGCCGGAGTGGTAGAGCCGCGTTATTACCAGGCGATTCTGGACGGCGTCGAACGTTTCGGGCCGTATTTCGTGATCGCGCCCGGGCTTGCCATGCCGCATGGCCGTCCGGAAGAAGGTGTGCTGAAAACCGGTTTTGCGCTGGTGACGCTGAAAAAACCGCTGGTGTTCAATCATGAAGATAACGATCCGGTGGACATTCTCATCACGCTGGCGGCGGTGGATGCCAATGCGCATCAGGAAATCGGCATCATGCAGGTGGTGAACCTGTTTGATGATGAAGCCAATTTTGACCGCCTGCGTGCCTGCACTACGGCGCAACAGGTGCTGGATCTGATCGACCTGACCTCCGCCACGGCGGTTCACTAATTCGTTAGCAGAGAAGGAATATATTATGTCTCATTCATTACCGATGTTGCAGGTGGCGCTGGATAACCAGTCGATGGACGACGCTTACAAAACCACGCGTCTGATCGCCAGCGAAGTCGACATTATCGAAGTTGGCACTATTTTATGTGTCGCAGAAGGTGTGCGCGCGGTGCGTGACCTCAAGGCGCTGTATCCGGAAAAAATTGTGCTGGCCGATGCCAAAATCGCCGATGCCGGAAAAATCCTCTCGCGCATGTGTTTCGAAGCCCATGCTGACTGGGTGACGGTGATTTGCTGTGCCGACATCAACACCACCAAAGGTGCGCTGGAAGTGGCGAAAGAATTTAACGGCGACGTGCAGATTGAGCTGACCGGTTACTGGACGTGGGAACAGGCGCAGGAATGGCACGACGCAGGCATCGGGCAGGTGGTTTATCACCGCAGCCGCGACGCGCAGGCCGCCGGGGTGGCGTGGAGCGATGCCGATATCTCGGCGATTAAACGCCTTTCCGCCATGGGCTTTAAAGTGACCATTACCGGCGGACTGGCGCTGGAAGATTTGCCGCTATTTAAAGACATTCCGGTGCACGTCTTTATCGCCGGACGTAGTATCCGCGACGCCAAAGATCCGGTTGACGCAGCACGTCAGTTCAAAAAATCCATTCGCCAGCTCTGGGGCTAAGGAACACCGAATGATGCATAAAGCCGTTCCACTCGGTATCTATGAAAAAGCCCTGCCTGCGGGCGAAGACTGGCTGATGCGCCTGACACTGGCGAAAGAGCTGGGCTTCGATTTCGTTGAAATGTCGGTGGATGAAACCGACAACCGGCTGGCGCGGCTGGACTGGTCACGCGAGCAACGTTTGCAGGTAGTTGATGCAATATCACGCACCG
Organism: Rahnella sp. 2050; assembly: GCF_040544515.1. Taxonomy (NCBI): domain Bacteria; kingdom Pseudomonadati; phylum Pseudomonadota; class Gammaproteobacteria; order Enterobacterales; family Yersiniaceae; genus Rahnella; species Rahnella sp. 2050. The sequence continues at coordinate 292,616 of NZ_JBEPKE010000004.1, forward strand.
GCATCCGCATTCCGTCCATGTGCCTGAGCGCACACCGGCGGTTCCCGCTTGGTGCAGAAGATGATGAAACCCGCAATCAGGGTCTGGAAATCATGCGCAAGGCCATCGTGCTGGCGCAGGATCTCGGCATTCGCGTGATCCAGCTTGCCGGTTATGACGTGTATTACCAGCAGGCCAATGAAAATACCCGCGAGCGTTTTCGCGATGGCTTGCAGGAGTCCGTCGAAATGGCCAGTCGTGCGCAGGTCACGCTGGCGATGGAAATCATGGATTACCCGCTGATGAATTCGATCAGCAAAGCGCTGGGTTACAGTCATTACCTGAACAATCCGTGGTTCCAGCTTTATCCGGATATCGGCAATTTATCGGCATGGGATAACGACGTGCAGATGGAACTGGCAAGCGGCGCAGGGCATATCGTCGCTGTGCATGTTAAAGACACACAGCCCGGCGTATTCAAAAACGTCCCCTTTGGCAACGGCGTGGTGGAGTTCGAGCGTTGCTTTGCCACGCTGCAAAAAAGCGGTTATCGCGGGCCGTACCTGATCGAAATGTGGAGCGAAACCGCCGCCGATCCGATGCAGGAAGTGCGCAACGCCCGCGCCTGGGTGGTCGATAAAATGCAGAAAGCCGGGCTTAACATGGAGGAAACCCGATGACGGATGCACTGAAACAACGCGTATTTGAAGCCAACATGGCGCTGCCCGCTTTTGGTCTGGTGACCTTCACGTGGGGGAATGTCAGCGGTATTGATCGCGAGCGCGGTATTGTTGTGATCAAACCGAGCGGCGTGGAATACGAGAAAATGCAGGTCAGCGATATGGTCGTGCTGAACCTGCAAGGCGACGTCGTGGAAGGGCATTACAAACCCTCTTCAGATACCGCCACGCATCTCGAACTTTACGCCCGTTTCCCGCAGCTTGGTGGCATCGTGCATACCCATTCGACCTATGCGACCTCATGGGCGCAGGCCGGCGTCGCCATCCCGCCACTCGGCACCACACACGCGGATTATTTTGCCGGTGCCATTCCCTGCACCCGGCCTTTATCGCGTCAGGAAGTCAGCGGAGAGTACGAACTGGAAACCGGCAAAGTTATCGCCGCGTCGCTGACCGGCATCGATCCGCTGCATATGCCGGGTATTCTGGTCGCCCAGCATGGCCCGTTCTGCTGGGGAATCACGCCGGAACAGGCGGTACACAACGCGGTGGTGCTGGAAGAAGTCGCGAAAATGGCGTGGATCACCGGTTCAATCCGACGTGACCAAACCCCGATGGACGATTATTTGCTGCACAAGCACTTCAGCCGCAAGCACGGGCCGGATGCGTATTACGGGCAGAAATAATAGCTATTGAGATGCCATTAAAACCCCTCCCCTGCGAAGGTGAGGGTTGGGGCGGGGTTTTAATGGCATCTCCGCCATCCCTTCGACATGATTTCATGCATTTTTCCTCATCCCCGCAGTGAGCATTTTTCCAGCATAGGGTTTATACATAGATATCGCGATCACACTTTTTCTCACGGAAGCATTCCGTCCCCTCAGACTGAAAAGAGACTGCCCTATGTCGAAGATCACGTTCAAGCAGGATGTTTTTTTGGCGGCGCTCACCCGCCAGTGGCAAGCGTTCGGACTCACTTCAGCTTCAGATATGACCCGGCACCAGTGGTGGCATGCGGTCAGCGCCGCCGTCGCGGAACAAATTCCCCCGCAAAATGAGCCGGTCAGCAGTAAAAGCAAAAAAATTATCCGCCACGTTAACTATATCTCGATGGAATTTCTGGTCGGGCGTCTCACCGGTAACAACCTGATTAATCTCGGCTGGTACGAAAAAATTGCCGCTGCGCTGGAGCAGTTTGATATCAACCTGACCGACCTGCTGGAAGAAGAAATTGATCCGGCGCTGGGCAATGGCGGGCTGGGACGGCTGGCGGCCTGTTATCTCGATGCGATGGCTTCCGTCGGGCAGCCCGGCATCGGTTACGGCCTGAACTATCAGTACGGTTTATTCCGCCAGCGTTTTGTTGACGGCAAACAGAAAGAGTCGCCGGACGACTGGCACCGCAGCGAATATCCGTGGTTCCGCCACAACAGTTCGCTGGCGGTCAGCGTCGGTATTGGCGGTAAAATCGTGAAAAATGAGCAGGGCGTTTCACGCTGGGAACCGGAATTTACCCTGCGTGGCGAAGCCTGGGATTTACCGGTAATGGGTTACCGCAACGGTATCACGCAACCGTTGCGCTTATGGGAAGCCACGCATCCGCACCCGTTTGATCTCGAAAAGTTTAATGACGGCGAGTTTCTGAAAGCCGAACAACAGGGCATCGACGCCGCCAAACTCACCAAAGTGTTGTATCCGAACGACAACCATCAGGCCGGTAAACGCCTGCGCCTGATGCAGCAGTATTTTCAGTGCGCCTGCTCGGTGGCCGATATCCTGCGGCGTCATCATTTCCTTGGCCGCAAAATCAGCGAACTGCCGGATTATGAAGTCATCCAGCTCAACGATACGCACCCGACCATCGCTATTCCTGAAATGCTGCGCGTGCTGCTCGACGAGCATCAGTTGAGCTGGGATGACGCGTGGCACATCACCAGCCGCACCTTCGCGTACACCAACCATACGCTAATGCCGGAAGCGCTGGAAACCTGGGACGAGCGACTGGTGCGCAGCCTGTTGCCGCGTCATTTCCAGATCATTAAACAGATCAACGCCAACTTTAAGAAACGGGTCAGCAAAGAATGGCCGGGTGATGAGGCGGTCTGGGCGAAACTTGCCGTGCATCACGACAAACAGGTGCGTATGGCGAACCTCTGCGTGGTCGCGGGTTTTGCGGTTAACGGCGTGGCGGCGCTGCATTCGGATCTGGTGGTCAAAGATCTGTTCCCGGAGTATCACCAGTTGTGGCCGGAAAAATTCCATAACGTGACTAACGGCATCACGCCGCGCCGCTGGCTTAAACAATGTAATCCGGCGCTGTCGGCACTGATTGATGAACGGCTGAAAACCGACAGTTGGGTCAATAATCTGGACCTGCTGAAAGGTCTGGAAGACGGCGTTAAAGACAAAAAATTCTGCAAACAGTACCGCAAAATTAAGCACGATAACAAAGTGCGGCTGGCGGAATACGTCTGGCAGCGCATGGGGATCCGGCTTAATCCGGACGCGATTTTCGATGTGCAGATCAAACGTCTGCACGAGTACAAACGTCAGCATCTCAATCTTCTGCACATTCTTTCACTGTACCGCCAGATCCGCGATAACCCGAAACTCGACATCGTGCCGCGTGTATTCCTGTTCGGTGCAAAAGCCGCGCCCGGCTATTACCTCGCCAAAAATATCATCTATGCGATCAATCAGGTGGCAGAGAAGATCAACAACGATCCGATCGTCGCCGATCGTCTCAAAGTGGTATTCATCCCGGATTATTGCGTGTCGGTGGCTGAACTGATGATCCCGGCGGCGGATGTCTCCGAGCAGATTTCTACCGCAGGCAAAGAAGCTTCCGGTACCGGCAATATGAAACTGGCGCTGAACGGTGCGCTGACCGTCGGCACGCTGGATGGTGCCAACGTCGAAATTGCCGAACAAGTCGGCGAGGACAACATCTTTATCTTTGGACTGACCGTTGATGAGGTAAAAGCGCAGCTGAAAAAAGGCTACAAGCCGAAAGCGCTGGTGAAAAAGGACAAACATCTCAAAGCCATTCTCGACGAACTGGCCAGCGGTTTTTATGCCAGTGGTGACAAAAAGGCCTTCGATCTGATGCTCAACAGTCTGCTCGATGGCGGTGATCCGTATCTGGTGCTGGCGGATTTTGCCACCTATTGCGAGGCGCAAAAACAGGTCGATGCGCTTTACCGTAATGCCGATGAATGGACCCGCCGTACCTTGCTCAACACGGCCCGTGTAGGCATGTTCAGCGCTGACCGTTCCATCCGCGATTATCAGCAGCGCATCTGGCAGGCCAAACGATAGGAGCCGACATGGAGGACAAGCAACTTGCTGAGGCCGCGCGCCGGGCAGGCATTGTAGACAGTTTCATTAATATGACGGATGACGTGGAAACGGTGTCAGATGACACGCGCGTCGCCTTGCTGGCGGCGATGGGGCGTGATCCGGCTGACGTGCCGGAAATCACGCCCGTGCCGCCGGTCAAAGTGTTTACACAAGGCAAAAAAGTGTGGCTCACGCCGGAAGGCAGTGGCGCATTTCAATGGCAACTGACGCAGGAAAATGGCAGCCAGACGCAGGGCGAAATCCTGACAGGCAACGTGTTGAACCTCGGGGCTGCGCTGCCTGCCGGCTATCACCAGTTGACGTTATCGCAAAATGATAACGTCTGGCCTTGCCGGATCATCGTCGCGCCGCCGCGCTGTTATGAGCCGGAGGCATTGCTGGCAGGGGAAAAACTGTGGGGCGCGACGGTTCAGCTTTACACGCTGCGCTCGGAGAATAACTGGGGCGCAGGCGACTTCGGTGACCTGAAAAAAATGGTCGAAGAAGTTGGGAAACGCGGCGGGGCGTTCGTCGGGCTGAATCCGATACACGCGCTCTATCCGGCGAATCCGCAAAGTGCCAGCCCTTACAGTCCGTCGTCCCGCCGCTGGCTGAATCTGACCTACATTGATGTGAATGCCGTGGAGGAGTTTACCGCCAGTCGCGAGGCGCAAGACTGGTGGCATTCGACAGAGACGCGCGAGGCGTTACTGCAGGCGCGCAGCACGGAGTTTGTCGATTATCCGCTGGTGATGGCGCTGAAATCGGCGGCGCTCAAACTGGCCTGGCCGCTGTTTTGCGAGTTGCCGGAAGACAGCCCGCGTAAGCAGGATTTTCGCCGTTTCGTCGCACTTGGTGGCGACAGCCTGCGACAGCAGGCGTTGTTCGACGCACTGCATACGCATCTGCGCGATCTGGATTTAGGCCAGTGGGGCTGGCCGGTATGGCCGGAAGTCTATCGTGATGCGAAAAGTGCACAAGTGCGGGAATTCAGCGAGCGTTACGCCGGTGAAATTGAATTTTATCAGTGGCAGCAATGGCTGGCGCAGATGCAGTTTTCCGCATGTTATCAGCGCAGTGTTGAGCTGAAGATGCCGATCGGCGTGTATCGTGATCTGGCGGTTGGCGTAGCGCAAGGCGGCGCGGAAACCTGGTCCGATCCGGCGCTGTATTGCCTGAATGCTACCATCGGTGCGCCGCCAGATATTCTCGGCCCGCAGGGACAAAACTGGGGGCTTCCGCCCATTGATCCACACGAAATGAAAGCCCGTGCCTATCAGCCGTTCATAGATTTGCTGCGTGCAAACATGGCGGAATGCGGTGCACTGCGTATCGATCACGTCATGGGGTTGCTGCGTTTGTGGTGGATACCCGCCGAACAGGAGGCGGGCAGCGGCGCGTATGTCCGTTATCCGCTGGAGGATTTACTCGGTGTGCTGGCTTTGGAAAGTCAGCGGCATCAGTGCATGGTGATTGGTGAAGACCTCGGTACCGTGCCGAAAGAAATCCTCGCCAGCCTGCGTGACAGCGGGGTGTATTCCTACAAAGTGTTGTATTTCGAGCACGATAAACACTTCCTTTACCGGCCGCCGGAAGATTATGTTTCACAAGCGATGGCAACGGTCACCACCCATGATTTACCGACGTTGCGGGGCTACTGGGAAGGGGGCGATTTAACGCTCGGAGCGTCGCTGGGCGTTTATCCTGATCCGCAGGTGCTGGAAAAACTGCGCGGGGAACGTGAACGTAGCAAGCAGGGGCTTCTTAATGCGCTGCATCTGACACAGTGTGTGCCGAAATCGATCAGCCGCAGTGCTGAAAACATGCCGATGACGCCGCTGCTGAACCTGGGTTTGCAACGTTATCTGGCGGGCAGTGCCAGCGCGTTGCTGGGTTTGCAACCGGAAGACTGGCTGGACATGGATTTGCCGGTGAATGTGCCGGGCACCAATACCGAATACCCCAACTGGCGGCGCAAACTGACGCGAACCCTGGAGGACATGTTTGCTGATGAGCATATTGATGCGCTGCTCAGTGATTTAAACCAGCGCAGGCAGGCATAAAAAAAAAGCACCCAACGGAAGGGTGCTTTTTATGTTCTGGCTGATCAGCAGGTGATCAGTAGAAGGAGTGTTCGCCGCGCTGGTGTTCAGTCAGGTCGCGAACGCCTTTCAGCTCAGGGAAGTTTTGCAGCAGTTCTTTCTCGATGCCGTCTTTCAGGGTGACATCAATCATCGAACAGCCGTTGCAACCGCCGCCGAATTGCAGGATAGCGATGCCGTCGTCGGTGATTTCCATCAGGGAAACACGACCACCATGGCTGGCTAACTGCGGGTTAATCTGCGACTGCAACTGATATTCAACACGTTCCATCAGCGGCGCATCGTCAGAGACTTTACGCATTTTGGCGTTCGGGGCTTTCAGCGTGAGCTGGGAACCGAGCTGATCGGTGACGAAGTCGATCACGGCGTCTTGCAGATAAGGCGCGCTTAATTCATCAATGAAAGCAGACAGTTTCTCGAACTTGAGTTCGGTATCCGTCGCTTCTACGGCGTCAGGTGGGCAATAGGAGACACCGCATTCTGCGGTTGGCGTACCGGGATTGATCACGAATACGCGGATTTGGGTGCCTTCTTCCTGGCTTGCCAGCAATTTGGCAAAGTGCTCTTGGGCAGCATCGGTAATAAGGATCATAACATTCGCTCAATAGTTGACTACTCTAGTTGGTTATAATACGCCCTTTGTTTTTACCCGTCACCCTTCACGTTGCCAGTGTGTTAGCAGCACGTGCTTACGCCTGTAAAGTCCGGCAAATACAGGCAATTTGCAGCGAAGCAACGCCCTGATTACGCAGAATCTTGCTGATTTCCCTGACAGTACTGCCGGTCGTGACCACATCATCGAGCAACATCACGTGCTTATCGCGCAGGCTGGCATGGCAGGTGAAGGCTTTGCGCAGATTCCACTTTCTCTCGTGCTCGGTCAGACTTTGCTGCGGCGGCGTGCGCCGGTTGCGGCTCAGGGCATCGGGCAGATATTGGCAATGCAGCCAGCGTGCCAGCGGCTTCGCGAGCAATTCACTCTGATTATACCCGCGCGAGAAATAGCGCTTCTGATGCAGCGGCACGCTGAGAAGCACGTCGGGTCTGGGCAGATTGCTCATCCGGTAGCGTTCCTGCCAGCGCAGAAAAAGTAAACGGGCAAGTGTGGTGTCGAGTTCCGGTTGCCTGGAGAATTTGAACCGCAGAACCAGCCCGCTCACCGGCATTTCATAAGGGCTGGCGAAGATCATCGCGTCCCACGGTGGGGGTTTTAACAGACAACGTCCGCAATCGGCATGGCCCCCGGAAGAGGGCAATCCGCAGCGCAGGCAGCAGGGCGGTGCGACCGGCAGATGTTTCATGCACAAACTGCAAATGCCCTGAACCGGGAGATGCAGCGGACACTGGCATAGCCAACAGCGGCTGGCAATTGTTAGCATAGCGGCGGGTTCCTTTTGCCAATCAGACAGACACGGACAATACGCTATGAATACGCTTTACCGGGAGACTATCGGCGAAGGAGATCGCCATCTTGTGCTGCTTCACGGATGGGGGCTGAATGCCGAAGTGTGGCGTTACACGGCAGAGCGACTTGCGCCGCAATTTTGTCTGCATCTGATTGATCTGCCGGGCTATGGCCGCAGTGAGGGTTTCGGGGCGATGACGCTGGAAGAGATGGCGGAAACCGTGCTTGCCGCAATGCCGGAGAAAAGCGCATTACTTGGCTGGTCGCTGGGCGGCCTGGTGGCCAGCCAGATAGCCCTGAGTGCGCCGCAGCGCGTGGAAAAACTGATTACCGTGGCATCATCGCCCTGTTTTGCAGCCCATGAAAACTGGCCGGGGATCCGCCCGGACGTATTACAGGGTTTTCAGCATCAGTTAAGTGAAGATTTCCAGCGCACGGTTGAGCGTTTTCTGGCGCTGCAGACGCTGGGCAGCGACAGCGCCCGTCAGGATGCGCGGCTGCTTAAATCGATCGTTCTGAATCTGCCGATGCCGCCGGTGGCCGTGCTCAATGGCGGGCTGGAGATTTTACGCAACGTGGATTTGCGCCAGCCGGTGACGCAACTGACCTTGCCAGTCCTGCGTATTTACGGTGCGCTCGACGGGCTGGTACCGAGAAAAATGGTGCCGCTGATGGATGCGATTCTGCCCGATTCCTGTTCGGAAGTCGTTGAAAAGGCTGCACATGCGCCGTTTATCTCCCACCCTGATAGGTTTTGTGAACTTGTCGAGCGTTTCCTGATTGCAGACTGCAAGCCAATGTAAATATTTTTTTCAATTTTCTGGCTAATTCTCAAGGGTGACTAATACTTAAGCCGATGATGACGGGGTGAAAGGTGGGCGTAAGTTGTTACGCGAGCCTGTTTGCGTCTCTGGGGAGTTTACTGGCGTTTAACCATGAAGGTCATGCCAGCGCAGATACACCCGCTGTTCATATCCTGACTGCTTTCTTTGAGAACTATTCATCCAATTTAGAGGTAATGTCATGAAATCAAACAAAATTATCGTTGCGGCAATTCTGACAGGGTTATTCTCACTCAACGCGATGGCGGCAGAGATGATCTCGAAAGAAGAAGCCAAAGATAAGGGTTACACCAGTCTGGGCGTGGTCACGACCAGCAATGAATACACTGCGCCAATGGATGCGAAAGAAGAATTGTCCAAACTGGCTGATGAAAAGGGCGGCAAATACTATGTGGTGATTGCGGCTCAGGAGAAGAAGAAAATCACCGCAACGGCTGAAGTCTTCAAATAATCGCTTTTATGCTGCTCTGAACCCCGGGATGCCTTTGTGCATCCCTTTTTTATTCCCGTTTTCTGTGCGCTCCTTCTCTTTCTTTGTTCTGTATCAATTTGTTTTTAAAGAAATACGTCAGATCGTTACTCTCAGCGTAACGAAGTGTCCGGACGCTTAATTGATGCAATATTCTTCGCTGCTTACACTTAGCAGGCTATCAAAACAGGTCAAATGTGATGCAACCGCCACTTGACTGAACTTCCCGATGCCTCTTGTTTCATCACGCCGGGAAAGATTCAGCAAGCTCAACCCAGGGAGGTTTGGCATGCCGCAACATCCGCAGACCACGAAAGTGTGGGACACCCGCCGCAATGAAAAACAACGGCGTATCGACAGTGTCCGTTCCGTGGCAGAGGGTAAAGTTTTACCCACAGATAAAATTATCCCCATCCTCGAAACGCTGATTGCCTCCGGCGACCGCGTGGTGATGGAGGGTAACAACCAAAAACAAGCTGACTTCCTTTCCCGATCACTGGCGAAAGTGAATCCTGAAAAGCTGCATGATTTACATATGATCATGCCGAGCGTCAGCCGCGCTGAACATCTGGATCTCTTTGAACGTGGCATCGCCCGTAAGCTCGATTTTGCGTTCTCCGGTCCGCAAAGCCTGCGCATCGCGCAGTTGCTGGAAGACGGTCAGATGGAAATCGGTGCGATCCACACCTATATCGAACTGTATTCCCGTCTTTACGTCGATCTGGTGCCGAACATCGCACTGATCGCCGGTTTCAAAGCTGACCGCAAAGGCAATCTGTATACCGGCGCAAGCACCGAAGACACCCCGGCGCTGGTCGAAGCCGCAGCCTTCAAAAACGGTATCGTAATTGCGCAGGTGAATGAACTTGTTGAAGAAGACACCGATCTGCCGCGCGTCGATATTCCGGGCGACTGGATCGATTTCGTGGTCGTCGCCGACAAGCCATTCTTCATCGAACCGCTGTTCACCCGTGACCCGCGCCTGATCAAACCGGTTCACGTGCTGATGGCCATGATGGCCATTAAAGGCATCTACGCCAAACACAACGTGCAGTCGCTCAACCACGGTATCGGTTTTAACACCGCCGCTATCGAACTGCTGCTGCCCACTTACGGCGAACAGCTCGGCCTGCGTGGCAAAATCTGTAAACACTGGACACTGAACCCGCATCCGACGCTGATCCCGGCGATTGAAAGCGGCTGGGTGGAAACCGTTCACTGCTTCGGCGGCGAAATGGGGATGGAAGAATATATCCGCGCCCGTCCTGACGTGTTCTTCACCGGCTCCGACGGTTCTATGCGCTCCAACCGTGCGTTCTGCCAGATGGCAGGCCAGTACGCGGTAGATATGTTCATCGGTTCGACCTTGCAGGTTGACGGGCTGGCGAACTCGTCAACCGTGACCCGCGGTCGTCTGGCCGGTTTCGGGGGCGCGCCTAACATGGGGCATGATCCGCACGGTCGCCGTCACTCCACGCCAGCCTGGCTCGACATGATTGAAGAGCCGGACCCGATGGCACGCGGTAAAAAACTGGTCGTACAGATGGTGGAAACCTTCCAGGCCGGGGGCAAACCGACATTCGTTGAGAAACTCGAAGCCGTTGATGTGGGTAAAGAATCCGGTATGCCGCTGACGCCGGTGATGATTTACGGCGACGACGTGACCCACGTGCTGACCGAAGAAGGTATCGCCTATCTTTACCGCGCCCGTTCTCTCGAAGAACGCCGTGCGATGGTGGCGGCAGTTGCCGGTATCACTGACATCGGTCTGGGCGTTGACGCCAAACGCGTCGCCGACCTGCGCCGTCAGGAACTGGTGGTCTTCCCGGAAGATATGGGCATCCGCCGCACCGACGCCACCCGTTCATTACTGGCGGCGGGCAGCGTGAGCGAGCTGGTTGACTGGTCCGGCGGCTTGTATAACCCGCCAGCCAAATTCCGTAGCTGGTGATCACTATGCCGCAGACTTTAACGACTGGCGCTCTGCTCACAGCGGAAGAACTGGCCGAAAGGCTGGCAGAAACGGCGACGCAGGCGCTGATCGACGAAGCGCGGCTTAGCCCGAAACCGGGGCTGGTAGACAGCCGGAGTGCCGGAGCCCATCAGGATTTAAGTTTAGATCTGATGGTGCGTTCGGCGCGCAGCCTGACGTCCACGTTCTATTTGCTGGCTTTACACAGCTGGCAGCGCCCGGCGGATATCGCCCTGCGTCAGGAAGTGGGCCGTTTAGGTCGTGCTGGCGAAGCGCAGATGATGGCAGAAACCGGCGGCGTGAATACTCACCGGGGCGCTATCTGGGCGATGGGGTTGCTGGTCAGCGCCGTCTCCATGCAGCCGGAAAGTTTACTGCCGCTGCATATTGCGCAGCGCGCCGCGAAAATTGCAGCGTTACCCGATGCTTTCAGCCCGAAAAAATTCAGTAAAGGTTCGCACGCCGTGCAGCGTTATCAGGTGCCGGGTGCACGCGAAGAGGCGCAAAGCGGTTTCCCGCACATTATCGGTTGTGCACTGCCGCAGCTTCATCACAGCCGGGCACACGGCGCCAGCGAAAGCGAAGCGCAGGTCGATGCCTTACTGGCGGTGATGTCCACACTGGCCGACACCTGCGTGCTGTCACGCGGTGGCTTACCGGCGCTGGAAGCCATGCATCAGGGCGCGCAGGCCGTGCTGGAAGCCGGTGGCACCAGCACGATGGCGGGCAAACAACGGTTGCGCCATCTCGAACACCGGATGCTGGCGGACAACACATCGCCCGGCGGTGCCGCTGATTTACTGGCTGCGACGCTGTTTCTTGACCGCGTCAGCGTGGTCTGAACCGGATACGCATTAACTAACATCAGTACAAAGAGGTGTTATGGAACGTTTTGAATTTAACTACCCGGCGGCAAAACCGCTGGCAGGCCGTGCCGAAGCAGGCGTGGTAGGTTCCGGCGATTTAGAAGCGCTGTATGAACCAAAAACAGTCAATGAACTGAACATTATCGTCACCACCTCGGTCGACGGCAGCCATACCTTATGGCAGAACTTTTTTAACCGTCTGAGTGCGCTGCGTGAATTACCGGCCGGTCGTCTCGACATCAATGATTTTGGCGCCACACCCGGCGTTGCCCGTCTGCGTATCGAACAGGTCTTTGAGGAGGCTGAAAATGCCAACTGATACTGATCAGAGCTTTATCGAACTGAGCGCCCGTCAGCGCGCCCGCAAATTGCTGGACGCCGGGACTTTCCGTGAACTGCTCGGGCCGTTCGAACGCATTATGTCTCCGTGGCTGGAACCGCAGGGCATCGTGCCGCAGGCCGATGACGGCATGGTCGTCGCCAAAGGTCAGATTAACGGCCAGCCTGCTGTCGTTGTGGCGATTGAAGGCAGCTTCCAGGGCGGCAGCATGGGCGAAGTGTCCGGTGCCAAAATGGCTGCTGCGCTGGAAATGGCTGCAGAAGATAACCGTAACGGCATCCCGACGCAGGCCGTTCTGCTGCTGGAAACCGGTGGTGTGCGTTTGCAGGAGGCCAATCTGGGTCTGGCGGCGATCGCGGATATTCACGCCGCCATTGTTGATTTGCGCCGCTATACGCCGGTGATCGGCGTCGTTGCCGGTACTGTTGGTTGCTTTGGCGGGATGTCGATTGCCGCCGCGCTGTGCAGCTATCTGATTGTCACCCGTGAAGCCCGTCTGGGACTGAACGGTCCGCAGGTTATCGAACAGGAAGCCGGTATCGATGAATACGATTCCCGCGACCGTCCGTTTATCTGGAGCATGACCGGTGGCGAAGTGCGTTATCACAGCGGGTTTGTTGATGCGCTGGTGAAAGATTCCCTGAATGAAGTGAAAGACAGCGTGCTGGCCTTTATTAAAGCGGGCGTACCTGCGACACATCGTTCTGATAATTATGATTATTACCTGCCAAAACTGACCGGTTTTGACACCGCGCAGCAGGCCAGCCGTGAAGTGACGGAAGCCTTGTTTAACCGGGAGGATCGCGCATGAGCAACGTAGCAAATAATGCAGCCAGCCGGGGTGATTACTGGTTCGCTGAACTGACCAAAGACGCCACTCCGGTAACCGGTCTTTGCCCTTCCGTGAAAGCGGCTGACGGCAAAATGAATGACCAGCCGGTACGTTTCATCGCCGTGGTGCCGGACAAAAATAACCAGTATCCGCGTGCAGCGGGCGGCGAAGTCGGTTTGCTCGAAGGCTGGAATCTGGCAAAAGTCGTTAACGACGTGATTGACGCCGACGCGGATGCCAGCACCAAACGCGCCATCGTGGCGGTCATCGACGTACCAAGTCAGGCTTATGGTCGCCGCGAAGAAGCGTTCGGTATCCATCAGGCGCTGGCCGGTGCCGCAGGCGCTTACGCCAAAGCGCGTCTGGCCGGGCATCCGGTGGTCGGGCTGATTGTCGGTAAAGCGATGTCCGGTGCGTTTCTGGCGCACGGTTATCAGGCTAACAAACTGATCGCCTTCAAAAACAACGGCGTGATGATCCACGCGATGGGTAAAGAATCCGCCGCACGTATCACCTTACGTTCTGTGGATGCGCTGGAAAAACTGGCTGCCACCATTCCGCCGATGGCTTACGACATCGAAAACTACGCCACGCTGGGCCTGCTGTCGCAATTACTCGACATCGCTGATCCGGATAAGGCCACACCCGACGACATCAGCAACGTGCAAAACGTTGTCTGGCAAAACATCCAGGACGCACGCAAAGAAGGCGTTAGCCTCAGCAACCGTCTGGGTGCAGAAAACCGCGCAAGTTCGCAGCGCGTTCGCCAGCAGATGCGCCAGGAATGGTAATTCGTTAACAACTTTCAGTCTCAACCGGTAACGCACCTGCAAACAGCGTGACGCAGCCGCATTGCGGGTTCCCGCCCTGACATACCGTCCGGGCGAGGGCCTGCTGTTGTCTGCAACTGGACTGTCATACTAAAAAAACCATCGCACCGGCGCCGACTGAGCAATCATTTTTTGCCTCAGGAAAAACGCTATGACTTACGTAATATTGCACGCGCTTGCCCCTATTTTCGTCATCATGATCCTCGGTTTTTACGCCGGGAAAGCGAAAATGGTGGATAACCAGAATGTCTCTTTACTGAATATTTTCGTGATGGATTTTGCTTTACCTGCTGCGCTGTTTGCAGCCACCGTACAAACCCCGTGGGCGGGCATTGTGGAACAGTCACCGCTGATTCTGGTGCTGGTTCTGGCGATGTGGATAACCTACGCGGCGATTTACTTTATTTGCACCAAAGTCTTCAAAAAATCTGCGCAGGATGCGGCGGTTCTGACGCTGACTGTCGCACTGCCGAACTATGCGGCACTGGGTTTGCCTATTCTGGGCAGCGTGCTGGGTGATGCGCCGTCAACATCGCTGTCCGTCGCGGTCTCTATCGCCTGCGGTTCTGTGCTGATGACGCCGTTCTGTCTGCTGATCCTTGAACGTGAAAAAGCACGTCTCAGTGGTGAAAATCAGGGATCTTCCCTGGCATTGCTGCCGGTTCTGATGTGGCGCTCAGTGAAAAAACCGATCGTCTGGGCACCGTTGCTGGGCGTGATCCTGTCAGCGATTGGCATTAAAATGCCGGAAATCTTCCTGGCTTCGATCAAGCCGCTGGGGCTGTCAGCCACCGCATCTGCGCTGTTCCTGACCGGTGTGATCCTGTCAGCCCGTAAACTGAAAATTAACGGTCCGGTGTTGTTGTCTTGTGTGGCGAAAAACCTGATCCAGCCGTTCATCGCCTGGGGTCTGGTTCTGGCATTTGGCCTGAGCGGTCAGGTTGCTGTGACCGCAATACTGATGATTGCGCTGTCTGCCGGTTTCTTCGGTATCGTGTTCGGTAACCGTTTCGGTGTGCAGTCCCCGGATGCAGAAGCATCACTGCTGATCAGTTCCGTATTGTGTATCGTGACTTTGCCGCTGTTTATCTCACTGACCGCTGCATTGCATTGATTTAAGAAGGATTGAATATGTGTGACCCGCGTGCCCATGATTTTGTCTGGATAAGCGACCGTTCAGCGCTGCAAAGCGACACAACCTTACCCGAATGGGTAAACACCGGCTGGCGCACTGCGCTGCCGCTGGTAGTGCGTCGCGATAAGCGTGCTGACGGTGCGGTTCCGGTGGGTATTCGCGGGCTGACCCGTATTCAGCGAGCCGCCGCCTGGATTGACCCGGCGGCGGTGGTGCGGGTCGTCACGCCCGAATCACTGGTCAGCGACGTCAACGCACTTTTGCACTCGCCGTTTGTGTCTCAGCAACCGGTGCAGGCGCTGATCACGTTATGCAGTCTGCAACTGCCTTTCTCATGGGGGGTGACGGGCAGTTGCGCCTACGCGCTGGCCAGTGATCTCCCGGTGATGCATGCCGACAGCGATCTCGATTTACTGGTGCGTTGCGACACACCGGCAGAACCTTCTCAGTTTTCCGATTTTTACGACCAGCTTCAGCGGCTTCCCTGCCGCGCCGATGTTCAGATCAATACGCCGCAGGGGGGATTTGCCCTCAGCGAATGGTTGCGTGGCGGTGACATCATGCTGAAAACGGCGTCCGGCCCGTTGCTGGTGCGCGACCCGTGGCAATCGCCGGCAGGCTAAGGCCCGCAAAAAGAAGCAAGGAGCACGATGAAAATCTTATTTACCTTCCCCGGGCAAGGGCCGCAGGTGCCGCAAATGCTGCATCGCCTGCCGGATAACCCGCTCACGCATTCCCTCATCGAACAGGCCAGCCTCGCGCTGGATGAAGACGTTCTGCTGCTCGACAGCGCCGATGCTCTGCGTTCCACCCGCGCGGTACAACTGTGTTTACTGATTGCCGGTGTGGTCTGGGCGAAACAATGTCAGGCCGAAGGAATCGAAGCTGATTTTTGCAGCGGGCTGTCGATTGGCGCGTTTCCGGCGGCGGTGATTGCCGGTGCGCTCGACTATTGCGATGCTGTACGTCTGGTCGCGCTGCGCGGTGAGCTGATGCAACAGGCTTATCCGCAGGGCTTTGGCCTCTCGGCGATCACCGGTCTGCGTCAGATGCAGGTTGAAGATCTGGTGGCGCAGGTCAACAGTGCAGAATCGCCGGTATATCTGGCGAATATTAACGCGGAAGATCAACTGGTGATTGCCGGCAGCGATGCCGCGATGGCGCAGGTGATGCAACTCGCTAAAGCGCAGGGCGCACAGAAAACCCATCAGCTGGCGGTCAGTGTGCCGTCACACTGTGCGCTGCTTGATCAGCCTGCGGCGAAACTGGTTGAGGCGTTTAAACAGATTCATATTTCCCGCCCGATCAGCGGTTATCTCAGCGGAACAACCGGGCGTGTGTACTGGCAACCGGAAAAAATCGCTGACGACCTGGCGATGAACATGGCCCGTACTGTCAACTGGCGTGACGCCATGGTTGCCGCGTATCAGCGCGATGTGCGACTGGCAATTGAAATGCCGCCGGGCGCGGTGCTGAGCGGCCTGACACGCCGCGCGATGGAGCAGGGCGAAGCGCTGTCGTTATGCCAGTCGGGTATGCAGGTTGCGCGACGTCTCGCAACACGGTTACGGCAAAACGAACGCTGATTAAAGGCGTGATAGGTTGGTGATGCTACGGAATAAAAGCCTTTCCTGAGTGAAAGGTTTTTTGTTTTTATCGGACTGTTTATACAGGGAAGTCACCGCCATGCCAGTGATACTACGCTTTAAAAATTACCGTTTTTTCTTCTATTCCAATGAAGGAAATCCTCTTGAACCGCATCATATTCATGTAAGATCTGGTCAGAAAGAAGCCAAACTATGGCTTTCACCTGTTGCCCTATGTCGCCAGACAGGTTCTTCTGCCAAAGAGATCAGGGAAATTATAACGTTAACTAACGTTTATCAGACACTATTTCAAGGAGCATGGAATGAATATTTCGCCTAAAAGTGTTCGTTTTGATGAAAGTACAATGTGGGTGACTCTTGAAGATGGCCAGATCCTGACAGTGCCGCTGGCGCAATTTCCTGTTCTGCTGAACGCAACACCCGCACAGCGTCAGGATTGCGAAACCAGTGCTTATGGTTTGCATTGGGATGCTCTGGATGAAGATATTTCCATTGAGGGCTTAATCGTGGGAAAGCCGATCGCTAAACCGGCGACCCATACGAATGCGTCAGCGCTTTCTGCTCGCTAGCGCATACATCCGGCTTTCAGCGGCGAGGGCGAGCAGATTCGGGTCGTGCTCGCGGCTGTGCGGAAAGACCAGCGAAATGGTCTGGCGCATCTGGTAGGCTTCGGCCAGTGGCAGTAATTTTACCGTATTCTCATACACGCCTTTCATCCTGCCGGGAATCAGTGTGTAACCGACACCCGCCTGCACCAAACTCAGCATCGAGAAAATATCATTCACCCGCGTCACGATATCCGGTTCGAAACCGGCGACCTGGAAGGCTTCCTGAAAGCCGTGATAGGTGGCGAACCCTTCAGCCAGCGACACGAATTTCTTCTGTTTGTAATCGCGTAAATCCGCTGTGCCTTCTGAAATCAGTTCTGCGCTGGCCGGTGCGGCGAGGAAGATATCGTCCTGAAACAGCGGCAACTGATCGTAACGCTGGGCATCGACATTGGAATCACTGGTCGAAATCAGGATGGCATCCAGCTGACCGTCTTCCAGCTTGTGCAGTAAATCATTGTTGGACCCCATCACCAGTTCCAGTTCAAGCTCCGGACGGCGCAGTTTCAGCCCCATGATCAGGCGCGGAATGGTTTCCAGCGTCAGCGAATATAACGTGCCGACTTTCAGCCGCTTATCGCCAAAACCGGCGGCGCGCCGGGTCGCCAGGATACCGTGTTCCATTTGCTCGATGACCTGCGTCGCGTGCTCCAGCAGCGCTTCAGCCGCAGGCAGCGGCAGCAGATTGCGGCCACGATGGATAAACAGCGGGCAACGTAAACCTTCTTCCAGTGAATGCAGGGCGCGATGCACGCTGACGCTGCTCAGACCGAGTTGTTCAGCAGTACGCGTGATGTTTTGCTTTTCCATATAAGCGAGGAAGATTTCGAGTTTACGGAAGGTGATTTCACTGTCGATCATGCAGGCTCCTGCGGGCGTAAACGAGGAGTGATGATAGCCGCGACGCGGCTATCAGGAAAGGCTTTGAATCAGTGTCGGGTGAGCTGATAGCTCACCGTGAGGCATTTCTTGCCGTCGGCGCAGCTTTTACAACTGCCGCTCAGACAACTGTCATCAGCTTCGACCACTTCTGCTTTGCGCATGGCGACCAGCCGTTCAAGCATCGCCTGCACCAGCGGTTGTGGTGCATTAAGCTGATGGCTGAGCTGGCGGGCATCTGCCCGCCCGGCCAGTGCGAGACTGTCGCGAACCTGAATCAGACTGGTCATCTCATCTCCTAGTGGCAATCGCTGCCGGTAGCGGGTTTACAACAGGCCGCCACATTGCGCGGTTGCAGATGAACGCTGACCCGGCTGCGGGCTTTGCGCAGGGCGGTTAAGACGAGGGCATTGAAGATCAGTACGATCAGGATAATGCCCGCGCTGTGTGCCGGATGCGTGCTGAACGTTGCCGCCTGATAGAACAGGGTTGCCAGTGAGTACGCCACGTTCAGCCCCCAGAAGATCGAGAACGTCATCCAGCTACGGCTGGTTTCACGAGCAATCGCCCCCATCACCGAGACGCAAGGCACGTAAAGCAATACAAAGATCAGGTAGCTGTAAGCCGAAATCGCCGAACCAAATTTGGTGCTCATGACGCCCATTGAGCTGACGCCCATTTCGCCGTCGCCTTTGCTGGCTTCGATCGGGTTCGACAGCACGCTGATGCTGAAGGTATCTTTCAGACCCTGCCAGGTTTCTTTCACCGCGCCGCCCAGTTCATCGAACAGGTTGAAGCTGGCCGCATCGAAGGCTTCATTGGTGATGTGTTCGGCGGTATATAGCGTGTTCAGCGTACCGACCACCACCTCTTTTGCCATCGCACCGGTGACCAGACCCACGGTCGCCTGCCAGTTGTCAGGATGTACGCCCATCGGCGAGAGCACCGGTGTCAGCACTTTACTGACTGACGCCAGCGCCGAGTCATTGATGTTATCCACCGCCTTGCCGCTGAACGAGAAACTGTTCAGTGCGCCGATGAAAATACTGGCAATCACGATTACCTTACCGGCGCGCAGTACGAAACCTTTCAGACGTTGCCACGTTTGCAGCAGCAGGCTTTTCAGGTGCGGAACGTGATACACCGGCAGTTCCATCACAAACGGCGAGGCTTCGCCGCGCATGATGGTGTATTTCAGCAGCAGTCCGGTCAGGATAGCGACCACGATGCCCAACAGATACAGCGAGAACACCACGGATGCGCCGTCCTGCCCGAAAAAGGCCGCAGAGAACACCGCAAAAATCGCCAGACGTGCGCCGCATGACATGAACGGCGCCATCATCACGGTGATCAGCCTTTCGCGCGGCGCATCCAGCGTGCGGGCACCCATAATAGACGGCACGTTACAGCCGAAACCGACAATCAGTGGCACGAAGGATTTACCCGGCAGGCCGAGCGACTGCATCAGCCTGTCCATGACGAACGCGGCACGCGCCATATAACCGGAGTCTTCAAGGAACGACAGGAACAGATACATCATGCCGATTTGTGGCACCAGAGGCAGCACGGTATTGATACCGCCACCCAGCCCCTGTGCCAGAAAAATGGTCAGCCATTGCGGGAAATGCAGGGTAAAGCCAATCCACTGCGTACCCTGAATGAAAATCGCGGCGGAGCCGATATCGAAAATCGGCTGCAGCGCACCACCGATGTTGATGGCCAGCACGAACATCAGATACATCACCAGCAGGAAAATCGGTACGCCCAGAAAGCGGTTGAGGATCACGCGATCGAGCACCTGCGTCAGTTTATTCGGCGCCGTAAGGTGGGAGTTGCTGATCTCTGCGCAAAGCGCCGCGATGCTCTGATAACGCGCATCGGCGATCAGCAGTGCCGGATCGTCCAGTTTCTGCTCAGCCAGCCGGGCTCTCACCTGCGGCAATAATGCCTGTGCGTTGCCTGCGTGCGTCTGGCTATAAATATCCCCTTCAAGAATTTGCAGTGCCAGCCAGCGGCGTTGTTGCAGCGCCATGGCTGGCGGCATTTCGGCGGCCAGGACATCGACTTCCTGTTGTAAAACCGGATGATATTGCACACGTTCCAGCACAGCCACTTGTGGCAATTCGTCGATGGCGGCTTTCAGTTCTTTGATGCCGCTGGCACGGGTAGAAACCAGCGCCACCACAGGGCAACCCAGACGAGCAGACAGCGCAGGGATATCAATATTGATGTTCTGTATTTTGGCGATATCCAGCATGTTCAGCGCCACGATGCATGGCACGCCCAGTTCCAGCAGTTGCAGTGTCAGGTATAAATTGCGCTCGAGGTTTGAGGCATCGACGACGTTGATCATCAGATCCGCGTCGCCGCTCAGAATGTAATGGCAGGCAATTTGTTCATCGAGCGAAGTTTGCTCGGAAATGGTGGTCAGGGAATAGGTGCCCGGTAAATCCACCAGCGTAATCTGGTGCGCTGCGGTGGCAAACTGACCTTCTTTGCGCTCGACGGTCACGCCTGCCCAGTTACCGACACGCTGGCGTGAACCGGTTAACTGATTGAAAAGCGTGGTCTTACCTGAGTTTGGGTTACCAATCAGGCCGATCGTTAATGGTTTCATTCGATAAAATCTACGTGTCAGAAAAGGTAAACATGCAAGCCCGGGGCCGCCGCGAAAAATGAACTGTCAAAGGCCTGATGTTGGGATCAGGCCATCATCTCGAGCTGGAGGAGATCGAGGTCTTTTCTGCGGACGACGAGGCTGGTACGGCGGGTTTCGATTTGTACCGGATCACCCATGGGCGCAACGCGGATAATGTTGAAAAATGACCCCGGTAACATCCCGAGTGACAACAGTTTCTGCCGGTAAGCCGGGCTGATTTCGTGTGAAAAGCCGGTAATTTTATAAGCACGTTTTGATTGAAGTTGCATAGTTCCTCGCGAAGCATTCAGGCATTTTGGGGGCAGCGTGACAAAGGTTACGCCGCGCTTCCGTGCCCGGTGATCTCACTTAACTGCGAAATATTGCTCAGAAATTGTCCATGGTGCGAAATTGTCAGCCTGTGGCTGACGGCGTATTGAATACGCAAAGAAGTACAAACGAGAATAGTTATCATAATTAGTACGCGTATAGAGACAAAAGAAAAGAGGGGGTGCCTCTTCACGGGAATCTCCACCGCGTCGCTATCGTATGCCTGCCGGATGGCCGATTTATTGATTTACCTCAGTGATTGATTCATTAAGACAGAGTTTAAAAAGTGTCGAAAAAAGATACATAAAAAAAGCCGCTGGATATCAGCGGCTTTGGTGTGGCGGGGAAAAACGAAGAATTAACGTTTTTTGCCGAGCGCGGCGGCCAGAGCATCGGCCATCGCGTTATTGCCTGCTGGCGCGGCATTGCGGCCCGACGGTTTGTTTGGCGCGTGGCGTTTCTGATTGTCTCGTGAATCTGACGCTGGCGCGGAAGAACGGCGCGCGGGTGCTTCGCCCGGTTGCTCGTCCAGTCGCATGGTCAGCGCGATACGTTTGCGTTGCAGATCGACTTCCATCACTTTGACTTTGACGATGTCGCCGGCTTTCACCACCGTGTGGGGATCTTCGACGAATTTGTTCGCCAGTGACGAGATGTGAACCAGGCCGTCCTGATGGACACCAATATCGACGAACGCACCAAAGTTGGTGACGTTAGTGACAGAGCCTTCGAGGATCATGCCCGGCATCAGGTCGTTCATGGTTTCAACGCCCTCGGCAAAGGTCGCGGTTTTAAACTCTGGACGCGGATCGTGCCCCGGTTTTTCCAGCTCTTTGATAATGTCGGTGACCGTCGGCACACCGAACTGCTCATCGGTGAATTCGCTGGCTTTCAGGCCACGCAGCACATTGGAATCGCCCATCAGTTCTTTCAGCGCCAGCTGTGTCGCCGCCAGAATGCGTTCCACTACCGGATAGGTTTCCGGGTGAACTGTCGAGGCATCAAGCGGGTTGTCGCCGTGGTTGATACGCAGGAAGCCCGCGCATTGCTCAAAGGCTTTTGGCCCCAGACGGCTGACTTTCAGCAACTGTTCGCGGTTACGGAACTGACCGTTTTCGTCGCGCCAGTTAACGATATTCTGCGCCATCATGCGTGTCAGACCGGCCACGCGGGTCAGCAGGGGAACGGATGCGGTATTGAGATCAACACCCACGGCGTTCACGCAGTCTTCGACCACGGTATCGAGTTTTTTCGCCAGCTGAGACTGGCTGACGTCGTGCTGATACTGACCAACACCGATGGATTTCGGGTCGATTTTCACCAGCTCCGCCAGCGGATCTTGTAATCGACGGGCGATAGAGACTGCGCCGCGAATAGAAACATCCAGATCCGGGAATTCCAGTGCCGCCAGTTCGGAGGCGGAATACACCGACGCACCGGCTTCACTGACAATCACTTTCTGCGCTTTTACCGCCGGGAACTGTTTTTGCAGCTCAAGGAAGAAACGCTCGGTCTCGCGGGATGCGGTGCCATTACCGATCGCCACCAGTTCGACATTGTGTTTGATACACAGCGCGGCAACCTGTTGTGCGGCTTTTGCTGCCTGACCGGTATGGGGATAAACCGTATCGATATCCACCAGTTTGCCGGTGTTATCCACAACGGCGACTTTTACACCGGTACGTAAACCCGGATCCAGACCCATAGTGGCGCGCATACCGGCGGGGGCGGCCATCAGCAAATCGTGCATGTTGCGGGCAAAAACGTTGATCGCTTCATCTTCGGCGCGTTCGCGCACGGTGCCCATCAGCTCGGTTTCGAGGTGCAGCAGCACTTTGATACGCCATGTCCAGTTGACCACGGCACGACGCCAGACGTCAGCAGGCGCGTTGTTCAGGCGCAGGCCCAGATGGTCGATGATCAGTTGTTCGGCATAGCTTTCTTTTGGCGGCTCGTCATGCTGCGGATCGGCATTCAGCGCCAGTTGTAAGATACCTTCGTTGCGGCCGCGGAACATCGCCAGCGCGCGGTGCGAAGGCACCTGAGAAATCGGTTCGTGATGGTCGAAATAGTCGCGGAATTTCGCGCCTTCCTGCTCTTTACCTTCCACCATCCGGGACGTCAGATGGGCGTTTTTCCACAGGTAATCGCGGACTTTCGCCAGCAGCGCGGCATCTTCTGCAAAGCGTTCCATCAGAATGTAACGTGCGCCATCAAGGGCAGCTTTGGTGTCGGCCACGCCTTTATCGGCATCAATGAATTTTGCGGCAGCAGCGTCCGGCTCGTTTTGTGGCTCGTTCCACAGCAATTCGGCCAGCGGCTCCAGACCGGCTTCGATAGCGATTTGTCCGCGCGTGCGGCGCTTGGGTTTGAACGGCAGGTAAAGGTCTTCCAGCTCGGTTTTGCTCAGCGTGGTATTAATGGCTTTTGCCAGGTCGTCGCTGAGTTTGCCCTGTTCTTCGATAGATTTGAGGATGGTCTGGCGACGGTCTTCCAGCTCCCGCAGATAACCCAGACGGGTGTCCAACTGACGCAGTTGGGTATCGTCCAACCCACCGGTGACTTCCTTACGATACCGCGCAATAAACGGCACGGTATTACCTTCATCCAGCAGACGCACCACGGAAGCAACCTGCTCCGGGCGAACCTGCAATTCACTTGCGATAATGCGGCTCAGTTGATCATTCATAGGTCTGATATCAGTTTTTTTCGTTTAAAAAGCAGGGCACAGTTATACGGTTTGAAGACATAAAATGCCAGTCATCAGGCTGTCCGCCTGCGTGTTTTGAGAGTTAGCTGATCATTTCCCGTAGTCAATCTCATTGACGTACCAGGTCGCGTCGCCAACCGGCGTGGTGACCACCAGACTGTCGCCGACTTCTTTTTTCAACAGCGCGCGCGCCATCGGCGAGTCGATAGAAATGTAGTCTTTGCGGCCAAAAATTTCGTCATATCCGACAATGCGGAAACGCTTGATGTCGCCGTCGTCATTTTCGACTTCCACCCAGGCACCAAAGAACACTTTGCCGTCCTGTTGCGGTGAATAATCGACGATGCGCAGCTGTTCCATGCATTTGGTCAGATAGCGGATGCGGCGGTCGATTTCACGCAGCCGTTTCTTATTGTACTGGTAATCGGCATTTTCACTGCGGTCGCCCAGGCTTGCAGCCCAGGTGACCTTTTTGGTCACTTCGGGGCGTTCATCGCGCCACAGGAAATCCAGTTCAGTTTTGAGCTTGTCGTAGCCTTCACGGGTAATCAGTTTCGTCTTCATGTCACCTGTCGCTTTGCGCAAAATCCTCGCGCTATTGTTTCACACAATCGTGTCGCTGGCAGCGCAGAAATCAGCCGGAAATCCCCGGTTGCTGCTACGCTTTATCTGATGGCTTTTTAGGCGAATAATCATTATCCTGCGGCGCAATGCGTTGAATTTAATAAAAGTCCTGATTCGCATAAAAATATCACTTCTGGCGATGGTTCACAGGGATTAGGGGTACAGCAACAAATGGATTTATTAAAATTCTTACTTCGTCTGCCTTTTACATTGATAAAAGGTGTTTTCCGCGTGCTGGCTTTTGTTCTGGGCCTGCTGGGTCGTGTCTTCAAACCGCTGGTCGGGAATATTGACTGGCGGGCGCCTGCCTGGTGGACAGCCACTTCCGGCTGGCTGAAGCGCAGCTTTACGCGGATGGAAAATGGCGTAGATAAATACCCGAAAGCCATCAGTCTGGCGATTCTGGTTTTGCTGTGCGCCGCAGGTGCTGGCGTTTACGGCTGGCACTGGTGGCTCAATCGCCCGCAGCCGATAGAACCTGCACCAATGGTTTATCAGAACACCAGCGTCAGCGTCAGCGGCCCCGAGTCCGTCAATTACGCCGCGCAAAAGCCTGCACCGCAGCAAGTCATTTTTAGTTTCCGTCATTCTGCCGCGCCCGTGACGGAAGTGGGCAAAGTGGTCGAAAAAGGGATTTCCCTGAAACCTGCCACGGAAGGTGAATGGAAATGGGTAAGTGGTTACACCTTAGTGTTCACGCCTAAAAATCCGCTGCCGATGGGCAACAAATATGATGTGAACTTCACCCCTGATGTGCTGCTTGCGCCACAAATTAAACTGGCGAAAACTCGCTATGAATTTTCTGCCCCAGCTTTCGGTTATCAGTTGGGTCAGGCCGAGTATTATCAGGACCCGCAGGATCCCCAAAAACGCAGCGCGATTTTTAACGTTAAATTCAACGCACCGGTGGATGTCGCCAGTTTCGAAAAACAGATTTCGCTTGGCCTGACCGAAGGGAAAGCCAAAACCGGGACGAAACTCAATTATTCTGTGGTCTATGACCAGAAGAAACTCAATGCCTGGGTACATTCCGAACCGCTGAAATCGCTGGATCACGGTGGTTCCGTGCGTGTCATCATTGGCGAAGGCGTGAAGGCCTCTGTACTCTCAAATGCCACCGCGCAGGCGAAGAATGGCGTGGTGTCCGTGCCGACGCTCTATAGCCTGACGGTGAATGAAGCCAGCGCGCAGGTGGTGGATGCCGATGGCGCGAAAGGCCAGCGTGCGCTGATCGTCGGGTTCAGCGACGCGGTCAAAGACAAAGATATCCGCCAGGCAGTCAAAGTGTGGTTACTGCCACAGCATAATCCAAACGATCAGGACGAAGCCAAAGGCCCGGATGATTACGCAAGCTGGGCAGTCGACAGCGTCGAGAATAATGTGCTCGCGCAGGCCACCCCGCTGAATATCCAGCTTAATGACGCGGAAAGTGATTATCAGCCGCAGTTCAGCTTCCGTTTCGATGCGCCAGCCCACCGTGCCATGCTGGTGGAGATTGACAATATTCTGACATCTTCCGGCGGCTATAAAATGCCGGAAAAAGTCTACCGCATCGTTCAGGTTCCGGATTATCCGAAATCCCTGCAATTTATGTCGCAAGGCTCGTTGCTGTCGGTCAACGGTGACAAGCAAATCAGCGTCGCGGCGCGTAACGTACCGGGGCTGCGCCTGGACATCAAACGGGTGATCCCGAGCCAGCTGCAACACATCGTGTCGTTCAAAAGTCGTGAATATTCATCGGCGGAATTTAACCGCCTGAATGACGAGTATTTCACCGAGCACTTCAAATATCAGACGGCGGTGAATAACGACAAGCCGGGTGAAGTGAATTATCAGGGCGTCGATCTTTCGCGTTATCTCTCCACCGATCCGACCTCGCATCGCGGCGTATTCCTGCTGACGCTGTCGGAATGGGATCCGAAAAAGAAAGAAGTGAAACCGGAAGCGGATGACGACGGCAATGTGTATCAGGATGAAGACCAGAGCGGAGATGAAGCGCCGGTTGGCGATTCGCGATTCGTTGTTGTCACCGATTTGGGGATTATTGCCAAGCGTTCGCAGGATAAAACACGCGACGTATTTGTGCAGTCAATTCACAGCGGCACACCGGTGGCAAATGCGAAAGTCTCGGTTATTGCTAAAAACGGCGTCACGCTGCTGACTCAAACCACCGGTGCTGACGGGCATGTACGTTTCCCGGCGCTGGACGTTTATACCAGCGAGCGTCAGCCGGTGATGTTCCTGGTGGAAAAAGAGGGCGATGTCTCCTTCCTGCCAGCGGACCGGAATAACGATCGCGGCCTCGACTTCTCCCGTTTTGATGTCGATGGCGAAATCACCCCCAATGACCCGCGTACGCTGAGCAGTTATCTGTTCTCCGATCGCGGCGTTTATCGTCCGGGGGATACCTTCAATATCGGGTTGATCACCCGCGCTGCCGACTGGAGCAACGGGCTGGCGGGTGTGCCGGTGCGTGCGGAAATTCACGACCCGCGCGACAAGCTGATGAGCACCATCCCGCTGACGCTCGGTGCCAGCGGTTTCAATGAGCTGAGTTATACCACTGACGATAATTCACCTACCGGTGAATGGAATGTCTATCTGTATCTGATCGGCAAAGACAATGAGTCTTCCACTTTGCTGGGACATACCTCGGTTAACGTCAAAGAGTTCGAGCCGGATCAGCTGAAGGTGAAATTACAACTGACGCCGGAGCGTAAACAAGGCTGGGTGAAACCCTCAGAATTGCAGGCCAATATTGACGTACAGAACCTGTTCGGTACGCCTGCGCAGGACCGGCGCGTGACCTCGAAACTGACGCTGCGCCCGATGTATCCGAGCTTCGATCAGTTCCCGGATTACGCTTTCTATGAGAACCGCCAGAACAGCGACGGTTTCGAAACGGAGCTGGAAGACCGCACGACGGATGAAAAAGGCGCGGCGAATATCCCGCTGGATCTGAAATCTTACGCTGACGCGACCTATCAGTTGCAACTGCTGTCCGAGGCGTTCGTGGCCGGTGGCGGACGTTCCGTGGCCGCAACGGCTCGGGTGCTGGTATCGCCGTATGACTCTCTGGTCGGCGTAAAAGCCGACGGCGATTTAGGCTATATCAACCGCGATGCAGCGCGCCATCTGAACATTATTGCGGTCGACCCGTCGCTGAAGCAGATTGCGTTGCCGGATCTGAAAGTCGCGCTGATTGAACAGAAATACATTTCAGTGCTCACCAAACAGGATTCCGGCGTTTACAAATATCAGTCGAAAATGAAGGAAGTGCAGTTGTCGGAACAGCCGCTGTCACTGACGGCGCAGGGCAACGACCTGACGCTGGCGACGGATAAACCGGGTGATTTCGTGCTGGTTATTGAAGATGCGAAAGGCAATGTGCTGAACCGCATTGGCTATACCGTGGCCGGTAACGCCAACCTCAGCCGTTCGCTGGACAGGAATGCCGAACTGAAGCTGAAACTCAATCAGGCGGAGTACCAGCCGGGTGAGGAAATCGAGGTATCCGTTAACGCGCCGTACACCGGCAGCGGGCTGATTACCATCGAGAAAGATAAAGTCTACAGCTGGCAGTGGTTCCATACCGACACCACCAGTTCGGTGCAGAAAATCCGTGTTCCTGCAGGCATGGAAGGCAACGGCTACATCAACGTGCAGTTCGTGCGTGATGTGAATTCCAATGAAATCTTTATGAGCCCGCTGAGCTACGGCGTGATGCCGTTCAAAATCAGCACTAGAGCCCGCCAGAACACTCTCGACGTCAACGCGCCTGAGGTGATTAAACCGGGGGAAAATCTGGTCATGACGGTGAAGACCGACGGCCCGCAACAGGTGGCGCTGTTTGCCGTCGATGAAGGGATTTTGCAGGTGGCGCGTTATCGCCTGAAAGATCCGCTGGAGTACTTCTTCCGTAAACGTGAACTGGGCGTGGAAAGCTCGCAGATTCTGGATCTTATCCTGCCGGAATTCAGCAAGCTGATGCAGCTCGCCGCCGCGCCGGGCGGTGACGCCGGTGAAGGGCTGGATCTGAACGTCAATCCGTTTAAACGTAAGCGCGACAAGCCGGTGGCGTACTGGTCGGGCATTACCGAAGTGAACGGCGAGAAGCAGTTTGATTATCCGGTGCCGGATTATTTCAACGGTAAAATCCGCGTGATGGCGATTTCCGTGACGCCGGACAAAATCGGTAAAGCGCAGACCTCGGCAACCGTGCGCGACAACTTCATCATGACGCCAAACGTGCCGTCGATGGTGGCACCGGGTGATGAGTTTGATGTCAGCGTAGGTGTCAGTAACAACCTCGAAGGGCTGAACGGCAAAAGCATTCCTGTTGCTATCCACCTGACTGTACCGCCGCAGCTTGAAGTGGTGGGCCAGGCCGATCAGAACCTGTCGCTGGCTGAAAAACGCGAGGGCGTGATTAATTTCCGCTTACGCGCCAAAGCCTTGCCGGGTGATGCGCCGCTGGTGTTTGAGGCGACGTATGGCGATAAAACCAGCCGCCGCACGATCAGTACGTCGGTGCGCCCGGCAATGCCGTTCCGCACGCAGTCGGTGATGGGACGCATGAACGGCAGCGGCCAGAACGTCGATAACCTGCGTCAGATGTTTGATGCTTACGCGGTGCGTAACGCGGCGGTGTCCAACTCGCCGCTGGTACTGACCAGCGGGTTATCCCAGTATCTGGCGGATTATCCGTATTACTGTTCTGAGCAGATTGTCAGCCGCTCGGTGCCGCTGATCCTCGAAACCGTGCATCCGGAAATGCGTGGCAATCTCAGCCCGGCGGACAGCAGCAAGCAACTGAAAGATATGCTGGGGGTGCTGCGTTCACGACAGAACGACAGCGGCGCGATTGGCCTGTGGCGTTCATCGCCGCAAACCGATCCGTTCGTCACGCCGTATGTAGTGCAATATCTGCTGGAAGCCAAAGCGGCGGGCGTTGCGTTGCCAGCCGGTATGCTGGAAGAAGCCAATTCGGCACTGCGCGAACTGGCGGCAAATCAGAATGATGATTTGTATACCCTGCGTCTGCGCGCATGGGCGGTTTATTTGCTGACGCGTCAGGGTGAAATCACCACCAGTTCGCTGGCCTCGGTGCAGGATACCTTGCAGCAGCGCTATCCGGACACCTGGAAAACCGATCTCAGCGCGATGTATCTGGCGTCTTCTTACCGTCTGCTGAAAATGGATGATGAGGCGAATACGCTGTTGCAACCAACGTGGGCGCAACTGAGCAGGGCGTATGACAAAGCCTGGTGGACGCAAAGTTACTTTGATCCACTGGTGCAGGACGCGACGCGGCTGTATCTGATCACCCGTCACTTCCCGGAAAAAGTCTCCGCGATTCCGCCACAGGTGCTGGAAAATATGGTCAAGGCACTGAAAGAGGAACGCTACACCACGTATTCCTCGGCAATGAGCATTCTGGCGCTGGAGAGTTATTCCGCACAGGTGGCGGCGCAGGCCACGGCACCGGATGCGCTGAAAATTACGCAACTAAGCAAAACCAAAAATGTGGAACCGCAGCTGATTTCACAGGTTCAGGGGCTGTTTGCTAAAGCGAATTTCACCGCTGACGCACAGGCACTTCGCATTGAAAACGGCAATAACGCGCCCGCCTGGTACGTGGTGACGCAGGCGGGTTACGATCTGGCAGCGCCGAAGAAAGCCATTTCCCGCGGTCTGGAAATCACCCGCGATTACACCGATGAAAAAGGCAATGCAGTCACGCAGGTGACGCTGGGGCAGAAGATCAATGTGCATCTGAAAGTCCGCGCCAACTCGCAGGAAGGGCAGGACAATCTGGCGATTGTGGATTTGTTGCCGGGCGGATTCGAAGTGGTCCAGCAAACGCCACCGGAACCGGAATCTGACAGCAGTGATGAAAACAGTGAAGCAGAAGCTTCAGCGTCCTGGCAGTCACCGCTGGCGGCATCGGGTTCTACGTGGGCACCGGATTACAGCGATATTCGTGAAGATCGCGTGGTGATTTACGGCAGCGCCAGCACCGATGTGCAGGAGTTTGTGTATCAGATTAAAGCCACCAACACCGGCAGTTTCGTGATCCCTCCGGCTTACGGGGAAGCGATGTATAACCGTGAAGTTCAGACGTTGTCGGTCAGTGATAAAAAACTGGTGGTCGTGCCGGCTGATGAAGCGGCTGTTGCTAAAAAATAACACAATGCAGAAGCCCCGCCGCTGATGGCGGGGCTTAACCTGTTCTGAGTAGCAAGATGATCACCTTTCGCGCATTTTCTAAAACAGCCAAACGTCTGCTGCAAAACATCGCGATGGCGGTTTTTTTACTGGCGATGATTATTGTGGCATGCCGCCTCTGGCCACATCCGCTCCTTTCTCAGGGCCAGCCTTTTTCCACCGTCTATTATGACCGTCAGGGTACGCTGATGCGTATCACGCTGGCGAACGACGACCGTTATCGCCTCTGGACGCCACTTGAACAGGTTTCTCCGCTGGCGGTGAAAAGCTTGTTGCTGCATGAAGATCGCTGGTTTTATATCAACCCCGGTTTTAACCCGTTCAGCCTGATGCGGGGGTTCTGGCGCAGCTATGTGACGGGTGGAAAGATGCAGGGCGGCTCCACTATCACGATGCAACTGGCGCGGATGCACTGGCATCTGAACACCCGCACGCCATCGGGTAAAATCATGCAGGTTCTGCGCGCGGTGCAACTGGAACTGAGTTATTCCAAACATGACATTCTCGAAGCCTATCTGAATACCGCACCGTACGGGCGAAATATTGAAAGCATTGGCGCGGCCAGCCTGATTTATTTCAACAAAGCCCCGAAGGATCTGACGTTACCGGAAGCACTGACGCTGGCGGTTCTGCCACAATCGCCGAGCTACCGTATCGACTCTAAAACGGGTGTTGTCGGTGCGGCGCTGACGCAGGCTCGTAACCGGCTTTTCCAGCGCTGGCAGGCCCATTATGCAACCGACAGCAGCCAGACTTCATTGTTCAGATTGCCGCTGGCACTGCGCCAGCCCGAACAGATGCCTTATATTGCGCCGCATTTCATCGAGCAGTTACGCCAGCAGAACCCGCAAATTATCCGCACGGATACCCGTATCGACACCACACTGGATGCCGGTTTGCAGCGGCTGATCGAGCGGCAGGTGAATGCGTTTATCACCCGCAACGAAAGCCGTGGGATTCACAATGCTGCTGTTGTGCTGGCCGATACCCGTGATATGGGTGTGCGTGCGCTGGTCGGTTCCGCCGATTACTACAACCGTACGATTCAGGGGCAGGTGAACGGCACCAATGCGAAACGCTCGCCCGGTTCGGCGCTCAAACCGTTTATTTACGCGCTGGGCATGGAGCAGGGCGTGCTGCATCCGATGACTATTCTCAAAGATGTACCTTCAGCATTTGGGGCATATGCGCCGGAGAATTTCGACCGGCGATTTCTCGGACCAGTGACTGCCACCGATGCGCTGAACTTCAGCCGCAACATTCCGGCCGTGTATGTGGCTTCACAGCTTCGCCAGCCGACGTTCTATCAGTTTCTGCGTCTTTCCGGCGTGGCGGATATGTCCAGCGAGAACCATTATGGTTTATCGCTGGTGCTGGGCGGTGGCGAAGTGACGATGCAGGAACTGGCAAAACTGTACGCATTGCTGGCGAACCGTGGCGTCTTACAGCCGTTACGGATGCAGAAATCCGATCCGCGGCAGACAACGCCGGTCAGGTTACTGAGTGAAGAGGCCAGTTTCATCACCCTCGATATGCTGCGCCAGCACCGCCGTCCGGGCGATACGCTGGCACAGGCACCGTCTTCACTGCCAGTTTACTGGAAAACCGGCACGTCCTGGGGCTTTCGTGATGCCTGGAGCGTGGGGGTTTTCGGGCCTTACGTGCTGGTGGTGTGGGAAGGGAATTTCGACAGCAAAGGCAACAACGTGTTTGTCGGTGCCGATGCGGCCGCGCCGCTGTTCTTCAATATTATCGACAGCATTACCGCCAGTTATCCTGATTTGCAGGAACCCAAACGCCCGTTTCCCAAAGGGTTGAAACGGGTGGATATCTGCCTGGCCAGCGGTGATTTGCCGACGCCATGGTGCCAGCAAAAAGGCAAAACCTGGTTTATTCCGGGCAAGTCGCCGATCAAAGTCGATACGGTTTACCGCCCGGTGCGCCTCGATAAACTGACCGGTGAAGTGGCATGCCCGCCTTATGAGGAGGACGAAACCCGTACGGAAGTGTTTGAGTTCTGGCCATCGGATCTGGCGAATGTTTTTGCACAGGCAGGGTTGCCAAAACGTAAGCCCCCGGCGAATCACTGCAAGGATGAGGGCGTTGACGTGAGTGGCAATCCGCCACGCATCACGTCACCGCTGAAAAATACCACCTACACGCTGCGGCAGTCACAGCAAGGCCGTGACCGGATTTCCTTTAATGCGGTCACGGATGCGGACAGTAAAACGGTGTACTGGTTTGTCGATGACATCTACCTCGGCAGCTCCGCCAGCAAATCCGCTATCGACTGGCGGCCTATCAATAACGGCCAGTATCGCATTCGCGCGGTGGACGACCACGGGCGCGCGGACAGCCGGTTGGTGAGTATTGAGATTGTGAACTGAACAGCGTGGCAGGCTTATCGGATATCTATTTTCAAGGTCGCCATCCCACTGAATTCGCCGGTATCCAGCCCGCCACCAATGAGGTTAATTGGGTAAGCCGTCATAGAGATGTTTCCCATACCGTTTTGATTCATGGGTAAGTTTCCAGATTCAAAAGGGATCGCTGTACCGCTGGCATTCTCAACGCGAATACCAATATCGGCTTTATTGTCAGAAGGCCGGCGTCTGGCGACCAGCGTGTACTGATCTGTCAGGTCGTCCCCCTTCAACAGCATGGCAAGCTGTGTACCTGCCGGGATCTTCGGCAATCCATTGGCTGTGCAGTCATACGTAATGTTGAACGTTACAGGAATAAACCCTCTGGGAGGCTGATTGAGCGTGGTGAATTTATTGGTGGCGATGGCACCGAAATTGACCGTGATCGTTTCACCTTTATTGATTTCGCAGCTTTGGGGTACGGTCAGTTTTCCGCTGACGTAGACGCGGGCAACAGGGGAGCCAAGCGGAGGGGCGGTCACTATGGCCGTACCTGATGACAAATAAATCTCAGCGATCTCTGTTCTTGGTATATCCAGTTCTCCGATAAAAGGGGTGGTGATATAAAAAGTTAATGAACCTTGAGAACCAATGTCGAGGCTGGCACGGGTATTTTGCTGCACGCAAACGCCGTTATTATTTGCATCTGTGTGATGCGTGGCATCGCCAAGTGTTTTGGTCGTCGGCACCGGAACATCAGTTGCCGGAGGCAGATCAAGGCTTGCTTTGACATCAATGTGGTCATTAATTTTGTAATATCCCGGCTCAGTTCCCTTAGGTAAGGCGGTTTTTACGGTGTACATCAGCAGTACTCCACTGCGGCTGCTGGCATCTTTGTCGGTACAATTGCAGGCAATGGTGTAATTTTGCATTCCACCATTCATGCTTTTTTCATACTTTTTCCCTCTCTCGTTGTCCGACGCGGGGATGTCTTCATGAAGAAAGTTTTCATAACTCACGGCGGCACCATTTTCTGGCGAGCACATTGCCGATCCCGCTTGTGCGAGGGATGAAAAACTATTTATGGCGATCCCCAACAGTGCGAGCTTTATGAGTGATGTCAGGTTGTGCAAAACCTGTTTTTTAGTGTGCATGAATTATCCTTAAATACACTGAGCCTTCAGCGAATTCACCTGAGAGGTTGAGGCAGAAATGTTGAGTTGAGCCTGACATTGCTGAGATGCGTTATTCCCCCATTTGACATGAAGTAAAACGGGTTTTTCTAACGGGATACCTGACAGATAAACGACGCCGCCCTCATCCACGATATTGCTTTGTTTATCAGTGGCCGCCACGGCACCAAACGGGACTGTGGCCCCGTTTGGTCTGACAAGTGTCACCAAAACTCTGGCCCCCACTCGGGCATCAAAATGTGCCGTCACCATGGCGCCGGAATTCGGGATCACAATGGCTGAGGTATTTTCGATATCTACGTCGTCAGGCAGGGTGGTGGTGTCCATGGCGATACGGTTTTCGTTATACGCAGTCAGATACGGGACGACAGCAAAACCACGCCAGTCTGTTCTGACGCCAGGAAGATTTTGCAGACGTGCCCCACTGGCTCCATTGGTATCAATCAATGCAAAGGAATCACCGAGAGGTTGAGACAAAGTGGCACCCCGGGAATGCGCCACGATCCCGCCGGCAATGCCGTAGCTGAGTTGCTGAGAATCCCTGCTGTAATTGTAACCTGCATTGAGATTGCCAAAGGAGGAGCGGTAAGAAGAGTAAAGGTTGCTGCCGCTTTCACTGTTATGATCGGTATAACTTTGCTGAACTGAATAGCTCAGGCGACGATCGTCAAGCGCGGTTCCGCTTAATCCAACCTGATGCCGTGTCCCTTCGCCTTTCTGGTGAGAGACATTGTATGTCCCCCAGCTTTGTGGCAACCAACGGCTGAGCGGAATACGGACGTTCAGGGATATCTGTTGATCGTTATCCTGATCCTGTAACTGGCTGTAGGAATAGCTCAGGTTATAGCTGATACCAAACAGACTGTTGTTTAAGCCCAGTGAGAGATTCTTCTCCTTGCCGCTGTTGTTCCAGTAGTCCTGTTTGTATCCTGACAGATACAGGCTCGCGCCTTGCCACAATGTCTGATTGATATTGAACTGGATTTTACTGCGTTTGTGATAATCAAGTTCCGGAGCATTGTCGCCATCAAGATATTGTGTAGACTCATCGAAGTCGTAATATCCCGCACTTGAGTACCGATAGCTTGCCAGACTGAAATCTGTGTCGGTCATTTCAATATTTTTCGAATACTGGACGCGATATGACTGACCTGAGGTGGTTTGATTATTGTCCAGTGTGGAACGGGCATGGGTAACATCAGCCGAAATGCCGCCCAGCCACCGGAGGTTATAACCAATACCGATGAGTCCTGAGAGGTAATCTTCAGATACCACAGAGCCACCGTAGGACGTAATGGTGTTTGAAAGACCATAGATAGCCGTACCTTGAGCAAAGGTTGGCTCTTTCTCATTGTTATCTGTCGCGCGATAAGTCCCCGCAGTTGCGCTGTATTTCAAACGACCAGGGCGTTGCATGATGGGAATCGCTGAAAAAGGCTGATTAAACCGGCGTTCAGTCCCGTCAGCTTCTTTCACCGTTATCTCAAGATTTCCGCTGTAGGATGAGGGATAAAGATCGTTAATCTCAAAGGCACCCGGAGGGACAAAAGACTGATAAATAATGTGATCATTTTGCCGGATAGTGACTTCTGCATTTGAGTTTGCAATACCCCGGATGGTGGGTGCGAAACCGCGCTGGCTGTTTGGCAGCATATTATCGTCAGAAAAAAGCTGAACCCCGGAGAACGGGACACTGCTGAGGATTTCTCCGGAGGTCGAGTTTTCACCGATTTGGAATTTTGATTTTAAGGTTTTGATATCCCGTTCGGCGTAGGTTGAGATCGTATCCCAACGCTTCTCACCTCCGCTGTTGCTGTAAGTCGTATAATTACGTAAGCGCCACGGGCCTACGTTGAAGCCATTTTGCAGATTCAGGTATTGGCTGGAATCATCACTGCCATTTCGGTAACTCCTCTGGCCGCCTGAATAGGAATAATTTGAGAAAAGTACAGGTGCGCCGTCATCCCATTTTTCCGGATCAATATAGTCTTCAGCTTTTTGAAGGATCGCTGCCTGCGGAATGCTGAAATTAAGCTGCATGAGGTAGAAATCAAATTTGACGTCTGCAGCAGGGATATATTGTGCAAGCGAACCCAAAGGTGCGTCCGGCTGATGATTTTTTAACGCCGGAAACGCATCAACATTGACGCCCAGTAACCGCAATATATCAGGCGTGATCTGTGGCTCAAGCGTGCCGTCTGGTTTGGACAAGTAGCTGATTGAATGACGTATTTTTAATTTTTTATTCACATACAATGCAGTGTCATAGTTACCTGGTAACTGTGCCTGGTCATTACTCTGGAACAACGAGAGGTCGACATCCCCAACATCACCGGCTTGACGCTCGATGAACTGAGGATCGAAATAGACATTTTCTGAACGGGCCGGGTGAGCGGCGAGTAATCCCAAAGCCGTACTGGCCAGCAGGCCACCCAGTTTTAGCACGAGCGGCGCGGAGGTCTTTTTAATGTCTCCAGACAAGCTCTTCTGTAAAAATTTTTCATCCGTGAGCATAGTTTTCTCGTGCTTCTGAGTTGCCGTAATTAGGCGATTGCTGTGAGTTATGGCGTGGCTTTATTGGTCCGGTTACAGAGGTTGCTCATATCGTTCTGTCGTGCCGCCATAGTCATTTATCGCTTCCCATTTCACACTGTTGCCTGAGATTTTCGCGGGAAGAATGACATCCAGCTCGCTCAATGGCGCAATCATGGCCACCTCTTTTAAAAAAGTTGAGCCAATGCTGAGTGAACTGAAAACAACGTGATAAGGGCTCTGATTCTTGATAACGAGATGACCGTTATTTCTGGAGAAAGTGAGCGCCTTCGGTGCTTCAAACGATTTTCCGGGCAGTTTTGTTGGCCGGTAAAAGAGCTTTATCCGCGTATTGACCACCAGTTTAAGTTCGTTTTTTGTATTTTTTGGCGTTGAAGGTATCGCTTTAACATTGATATAGAAAACGGACTCTCTGTCTGTCGGGAGGACGCTGCCGTTATAGGAAATGCGCAGGTTACTTTCCTGTTGAGCATTCAGTCGAAATAGTGGCGGGGTGATAATAAAAGGACCGCGTGTTTTTTCTCCCCCCGCATCAACCCACGATTGTATGAGGAAAGGATTGTTATCGGCATTATTTTTAACGGAAAGGGTAGCTTCCCTTTTATCTGCATCATAAATAACGCGTGTCCGTCCGACAATAATTCCGCCGGCATAGGTTATTTGTGATGTAACTACTGAAGTTATAATGAAAAGTAATGTTAATATTTTTGACTTACCCATTCGAATATGAATCCTTACAGTAGCAATATATCCATGCGGTAATTGAATAAACGTATAAGAAATGCCCTGTAGAATTAATTTTTTACAGGGCAAGGCTCAAAGTACTTATCTGTAATCGAGAGTGACTTTCACGCGCGCGTCTGCCGCACCGGCAGTGATATCGCCAGGCAATTTAAACGACTCATAGTATGCGAGAAGGTTGACATTCATAACCTTTCCGGGGATTGGATAGATGATGTCAGGTAATCCGTTGATTTTCATTATCTCGTTGGTTTCTGCATCTTCGATTCTGATGCCGACACCATCCGCCATTTCATCACCGTAATCATTGCCAAGTGCAATCAAATCAGTGGTATCAGCAACGGTATCTGACTCCAGCCATATCCGGAAGTGAGGGGTAGGATTACTTTCAGTAACGACAGGACAGTTATCAAGTGGCAGGGTAAAAGGGATCTTCGGAGAGAGATCACCAATTTCCTGGAATTGAGCTGCTGAATAAGTCCCTAAAGGTATATTGAGCTCTTCACCCCCATTGATTTCACAGGCCTCTTCAACAATCGCACCCGTAAAATTAATAGCGCCATCGATCGCATAGCTATTTGCAGCCATAGCCAAAAATATCCCACCCGCTAAGAGCTTGAACTTGGTTTTCATTTTTTGCGTCCATTCAGAAATAAAAATTAGTGGTTAATCTAAAGATGACTTTATCGGATTAAATAAAGTGAATTCATCACCTTCAGACGCCGGATTCTATCAAGTGTTCTATACATTGAATAGTCGGTGGCATCCTGTCTAATTAAATGATAATGAGTTTTTAATCTGAAATATCACTGTCTATGATCTTTATGGTTTGGTTAATTCATTCAAATGATCAGTTGGTGGGTAAATGATCTATTTCTCAAATAAAATATTATCCTTATCACTTTATTATTAATCAAACGAATAAGTAAAATCACCAAACTTTTATCCCCACGGGCACATTGAGATGATCATTTTCCTGATACTTTCGGTAGAAATGCTCAGATAATGACCAGAAAAACGGATGAGCAGGTTTGCAGAGCGGGACACCCCGTAACAAACCAACCTTCGCTTGCAGAAGACTCCTCTGATATTGTTGATAAATTAGGAAATCCATAATCATTGTTACAATTTCGACTAGAATATATACCATTAAACGCTGTCTGTTTTGGCTGACTTTTCTAACAATACAAGCTTGAGGCATTCACGCCTTTGGGAGATTTAAATGCAAGAAAATCACAAGATTCTGGTGGTCGATGACGATATGCGCCTGCGTGCACTTTTGGAGCGTTATCTGACTGAACAGGGCTTCCAGGTGCGTAGCGTTGCCAATGCTGAACAAATGGACCGTTTGCTGACCCGTGAGTCATTTCACCTGATGGTTCTGGATCTGATGTTGCCTGGCGAAGATGGCTTATCTATCTGCCGTCGTCTGCGCAGCCAGAGTAACCCGATGCCGATCATCATGGTGACGGCGAAAGGGGAAGAAGTTGACCGTATCGTGGGCCTGGAAATCGGCGCCGACGACTACATTCCTAAGCCATTTAACCCGCGTGAACTGCTGGCGCGTATCCGCGCAGTCCTGCGGCGTCAGGCCAATGAACTGCCAGGCGCACCTTCTCAGGAAGAGGCGGTTATCTCATTTGGTAAGTTCAAACTAAACCTCGGCACCCGCGAAATGTTCCGTGAAGATGAGCCTATGCCACTGACCAGTGGTGAGTTTGCCGTGCTGAAAGCGCTGGTAAGCCATCCGCGTGAGCCACTGTCCCGTGACAAGCTGATGAATCTGGCGCGTGGCCGTGAATACAGTGCGATGGAACGCTCTATCGATGTGCAGATTTCCCGTCTGCGTCGTATGGTAGAAGAAGATCCGGCGCATCCGCGTTACATTCAGACTGTCTGGGGTCTGGGCTACGTATTTGTACCGGACGGCAGTAAGGCATGAAGCGAATACGCTTTTCACCGCGTAGCTCGTTTGCCCGAACTCTGTTATTAATCGTCACCTTGCTGTTCGTCAGCCTGGTGACGACCTATCTGGTGGTGCTGAACTTCGCCATTCTGCCCAGCCTGCAGCAGTTCAATAAGGTATTGGCATACGAAGTCCGTATGCTGATGACTGACCGGCTGCAGTTGGAAGATGGGACGTTGCTGGCGGTTCCACCGGCATTTCGTCGCGAAATCTACCGCGAACTGGGCATTTCTCTTTATACCAACTCTGCGGCCGAGGAGAGTGGCCTGCGCTGGGCGCAGCATTACGAATTCCTCAGTCAGCAGATGGCGCAGCAACTCGGTGGTCCTACTGACGTGCGCGTCGA
This sequence comes from Rahnella sp. 2050, assembly GCF_040544515.1. Lineage (NCBI taxonomy): Bacteria > Pseudomonadati > Pseudomonadota > Gammaproteobacteria > Enterobacterales > Yersiniaceae > Rahnella > Rahnella sp. 2050. The sequence goes on from NZ_JBEPKE010000004.1 coordinate 332,193, forward strand.
GGTCAATAAAAATACCCCGGTGGTGTGGCTGAAAACCTGGTTGTCGCCTGACATCTGGGTGCGGGTTCCCCTTACTGAAATCCATCAGGGCGATTTCTCTCCGCTGTTCCGCTATACGTTGGCGATTATGTTGCTGGCGATTGGTGGCGCGTGGCTGTTTATCCGTATACAGAACCGCCCCCTGGTTGAGCTGGAGCATGCGGCGTTGCAGGTAGGGAAAGGTATTATTCCGCCGCCGCTGCGTGAATACGGTGCGTCTGAAGTGCGTTCTGTGACGCGGGCGTTTAATCAGATGGCTGCCGGTGTCAAACTGCTGGCCGATGACCGTACCCTTCTGATGGCGGGCGTCAGCCATGATCTGCGTACGCCGCTGACGCGCATTCGTCTGGCGACCGAAATGATGAGTGACGATGACAGTTATCTCGCCGAGTCGATCAATAAAGATATCGAAGAGTGCAACGCGATTATTGAGCAGTTCATCGATTATCTGCGCACCGGACAGGAGATGCCGACCGAGATCACCGATCTTAACGGTATTCTGGGCGAAGTGATTGCGACGGAAAGCGGTTATGAACGTGAGATCGACTCTGGTCTGGCGGACGGCGAATTGCTGGTCAATGCTCATCCGCTGTCTATCAAACGTGCCGTGGTGAATATGGTGGTGAATGCCGCCCGTTATGGCGACGGCTGGATTAAAGTCAGTAGTGGTCGCGAATTGCAGCGGGCCTGGTTCCAGGTTGAAGACGACGGCCCGGGCATTGAGCCTGACCAGCTTAAGCATCTGTTTCAGCCATTTGTGCGTGGCGAAAGTGCGCGAACTACCAGCGGAACCGGACTCGGGCTGGCGATTGTTCAGCGCATTATTGATGCCCACTCAGGCACGCTGGATATCGGGAAAAGTGACCGCGGGGGATTACGAATTCGGGCCTATCTGCCGTTACCGGTTGAGATGCTGAAAGCGGTGGCGGTACAGCAAAAACTGGTTTGATTAAGGGGAGCCTTAATGATCCCTTTTATTCAGACAGGTGAAAGTTTCGGTTTCTCAATTTCGGCGATCACTTATCGCGCTGCGGCAGCTGAAACATAGCCAGCGCGGAGCGCGCAATAGAGCCCGGGATTCCTTAAGGGGGGTGGCGATAAGCCACCTTTAAGGCCGGTGTGGGTGGCAACCCACGGTTTAACAGCAGCCCAGCCGCTGGCTTAATTCTTCCTGCTCATCACATAATACTCTGCCGCTTCTTCCCGCCATCGTGGTGTTTCCGCCGTATCCCATGGATTAACTAACACCACGCCCGTGTGTGCAAACACTTCTGCGTGATCTGTGGCAAGCCCCGCCTGATGGTTCAGGCAGATTGCCGCGAGCTGCATATCACGCTCCGCCATCTCAATATTGGCCGCCTTCGATAAGGCCATCACACGCGGGTAATACAGCGCGCTGGCCGCATCAAACGGCAATAGTCTGCCCGCGAAATCCTGGTTCATCATCTCCAGCAAAGCGTCCGAAAGCGCGGCTTTCGGCTGATTCTCCGGCAGACTATCCGCCCAGCTGAAAAGCGCCGCGACGCTCAGGCTGGTCAGATACAGTTGTGTGGCGTCCTGCGCGTCCAGCCATTGCAGCACGTTCTTTTGCGGGAAGGGGCTAATCATCTCAAGGATGACGGCAGTATTGAGGATGATCATTTCGGTGGCAGTTCCAGATGTTCCACGCTCAGGGAAGAAAAGCGCTGGCGCAGCTGACTGCCCAGACCAAAATCAGGCACTGTAGTGGTCAGCGCCTGTTTTAGTATCAAACGTGCTTCTTCTTCCATCGAATGGCCTTTTCTGGCCGCCGCAATGCGCAATAATTCCTTCACATCATCATCCAGATTACGAACGGTAATCGTCGCCATATCAGGCTCCTCTGACAGCAATGCTGTCATTCTGAAATGCCGCTGGGCTGGTTGCAATAAAAAAGGCGCGGAAGCCCGCGCCTGATAAGAGTTTGCCAGCAGATTAGCGTTTCGGTCCGGCACTGACCAGTGCGGCGCCAGCCGGGGTATCGGTGTATTTGTCGAAGTTATCGATAAATAACTGTGCCAGATGTTCAGCTTTTTCCTGCCACTGTTCACGGCTGGCGTAAGTATTGCGCGGATCCAGAATATGCGTGTCGACGCCCGGCAGCTCAACCGGCACCGCCAGATTAAACAGCGGCAAGGTGAAGGTTTCCGCATCATCAATGGTGCCGTTGAGGATCGCGTCGATAATAGCGCGGGTATTTTTCAGCGAAATACGTTTGCCGGTACCATTCCAGCCAGTGTTCACCAGATAGGCCTGAGCGCCTGCAGCTTCCATGCGCTTCACCAATACTTCGGAGTATTGCGTCGGGTGCAGCATCAGGAACGCCGCACCAAAGCAGGCAGAAAAGGTTGGCGTGGGTTCAGTGACACCGCGCTCAGTTCCGGCCAGCTTCGCAGTGAAACCGGACAGGAAATGGTATTGCGTTTGCGCGGCTGTGAGACGGGAAACCGGCGGCAATACGCCAAACGCATCGGCTGTCAGGAAAATCACTTTACTGGCGTGACCGGCTTTCGATACCGGTTTCACGATATTTTGAATGTGATAAATCGGGTAGGAGACGCGGGTATTCTCAGTCTTGCTGCCGTCATTGAAGTCGATTTTGCCGTCTGCGCTGACCATCACGTTTTCCAGCAAGGCATCGCGTTTTATCGCACCGAAAATTTCCGGCTCGGCGTCTTTGCTCAGTTTGATGGTTTTGGCATAGCAGCCACCTTCAAAGTTAAAGACGCCGTCATCGTCCCAGCCGTGCTCATCATCGCCGATAAGCTGACGCTTCGGATCGGTGGATAAGGTGGTTTTGCCGGTACCGGAGAGACCAAAGAACACCGCCACATCGCCTTTTTCGCCGACGTTCGCTGAGCAATGCATTGAGGCGATACCCTGCAATGGCAGCAGATAGTTCATGACTGCGAACATGCCTTTCTTCATTTCTCCGCCGTACCACGAGCCGCCTATCAGCTGGATACGTTCGGTCAGATTGAAAGCGATGAAGTTTTCAGAATTCAGACCCTGTTTCTGCCAGTCCGGATTGGTACATTTCGCGCCGTTCATCACGATGAAATCAGGCTCGAAATTTTCCAGTTCATTGACTTCGGGGCGAATGAACATGTTCTTGACGAAATGTGCCTGCCAGGCGACTTCCGTAATAAAACGTACTTTCAGGCGTGAGTCTGCATTGGCACCGCAGAAGGCATCAACGATAAACAAACGTTTCCCGGATAGCTGCTTGCTGACCAGCGCCTTGAGTGATGTCCAGATTTCCTGCGACAGCGGTTTGTTATCATTTTTCCCTTTGCCCTGATCAGCCCACCAGAGCGTATCGCGTGTGGTGTCATCACGGACGATATATTTATCTTTCGGCGAGCGGCCGGTGAAAATGCCAGTATCGACATTCACTGCACCGAGCTCTGTCACCTGCCCGCGCTCATAACCTTCCAGGCCCGGGGCCGTCTCTTCTGCAAAAAGAGTTTCGTAATCAGGGTTATAGACAATTTCGCTATTCTGGTGGATCCCATACTGGGAGAGTGTTTCGGCGGTGATCCCGATAGTGGTAGGCATTTCCCTGCTCCTTGCTGAATTTGAATCCCGTAAATAGGGATAAATCAGTTGCTATTGTAGGTATATATCGCTTTTGTGCCACGACAGCTCTCAAAGAATAACGGTAGATGTGAATGTTTTTCCAGAATTGTGATGAAAAACCCGAAAGGTGTGCAAATGAGGTTATGGAATAGCAATAAAAAAGGGACTTTTCAGTGAAAAGTCCCTCAGGCTGCGTGTGTTAACGATCAATGAACGTGGTCATCTCCGGAATGAACGTCGCCGCCAGCTTTCAGTGTCGCCATATCCATCGCGTCAAATTCATAGTCCGTGCCGCAATAATCGCAGTGCATCTCTATTTTTCCATCAGTTTCCAGCATGTCGAGCACATCTTCATCCGGCAGCGTCAGCAGCGCTGCTGCACAACGTTCGCGGGAACAGGTGCAACGGAAACAGACATTCTGCGGTTCATACAGGGTGACCTCTTCCTGATGATACAGACGATAAAGCACTTCGTTGGCAGGCAGGGTCAGCAGCTCTTCCGCTTTGATGGTGGTGGTCAGTTGTGCCAGATGGCTGAACTCTTCCGGATCAGTATCTTGCGCTGGCAGAACCTGCAACAACATGCCGCCTGCAGCAGGCTGGCCTTCAACTTCACCCGTGCGGATGAAGATGCGGGTTGGCAGCTGTTCTGACTGCATGAAGTAGTTTTCCAGACACTCTGCCAGGTTTTCGCCTTCCAGCCCCACGACGCCCTGATAGCGTTCGCCGACGGTCGGAGAAATCGTGATCACCATGTAGCCGTTGCCAATCATCTCTTTCAGCGAGCTGCCTTCGGTAATGTCACCCTGCAGACGTGCGACGCCGCGCAGTTCCTGCTTGTTGTTACCGTTGATCACGGCCAGTTTCAGCGGACCATCACCTTGCAACTGCACGGTAATATCGCCGTCAAATTTCAGGGTGGCAGTCAGCAGGCTGGTCGCCACCAACATTTCACCCAGCAGATTGCGCACTTCTGCCGGATAGTCGTGACCGGCAATAACCTGCTGGAAAGTTTCTTTGAGCGAGACCAGTTCACCGCGAACGGCGTGATGATTGAACAGGTAGCGATGCAGTTGGTCGTGATTAGACATAATTTTCTCTCTGTTTAGCGAACTCAAATCCTTCATCCCTCCTGGAAGGACTTTGGATTTATTCAGAATCGCCATATTTAAATTTGATCAGGTTGCGGCGTTCCTTTTTGTCCGGACGTCTGTCCGGATGCGGCATCGCGTTCATTTTGCGTGCTTCGGAGATTTTTTCCCGGCTGGCAATGCTCGCCTCAGTTTCCTGATACAGTTTCTGTGCTTCTTCTGCACTACGGCGCTGAGTGGTCAGCCCCAGAACGATGATCGTTTTTGAGTCATTTCCCTGACGCAATGTAATTTCGGCATTCAGTTCCATCAGCTTGCTGGGTTTCCCCCGCTGGCCGTTGTAATGCACTTTGCCGCCATCAATCATCTCGCGTGCCAGCGCGCGGGTCTTATAAAAACGAGCCGCCCACAACCATTTATCGAGGCGCACTGCATTATCGTCGTCTTCCGTTTTACCTTTCATATTCTTCCCCTGAGCGTACCGGTGTTACTTAGCCGGGCCTGTTACGGGGTGAATTGCAGGCAACAGGCTGCGGTAATCATTGATGGAAGGATGTCCTTCAAATGACTTATTTGCCATGGTCGAGTCCGGATTTTCTATACCCAGACAATAGCGGATGCCGAAGGTTTTTGCCGCATTCAGGATCGGTTCACCGTCATCGACAAATAATGTCCTGTCGGGATTAAAGCCCGTTTGTTGCTGAACTGCAGACCACAGCCGCTGATCTTCCTTCGGATAACCAAATGTGTGGGTGGAAAGTAATAAATCAAGGTGCTGGTCTAATCCGGTATGTTCAATTTTAACGGAAAGACTGTGCGGATGCGCATTGGTGAGCAAAATTGTCTGTCGTCCGCTTTCACGCAGGTGAACCAGAAACGGCAGCGTGTCGTCGCGAAGACGCGCATTTTTGCCGATGTTCGTCGTCATCTGGTAGATATCCAGACTCAGCCTTTCACTCCAGTAGTCGAAGCAATACCAGTTCATGGTGTGCTGGACGGCAAGATATTCGTCATGAATTAACTGGCGCGCGTTTTCAAGCGGGATCGCACGCTGCTGGCTAAGGGCAAGAGGGACATCCTGCAACCAGAACTGGCTGTCAAAAGCCAGATCCAGCAATGTGCCGTCCATATCCAGTAAAACAGTATCGATGCATTGCCAGTCAAAATCGGGGGGCATGAAGACTCCAGGTTCTTGCGGCTGTGAGAAACCGCAGGGGCGAACAGATGAAAGCAGGGAAGGGCGTCAGGGTAGCATAATCTGACCGGGTGGCGCAGGGACACCCGGTGGTTTTCAGCCCAGTTTTTGCACGGGGATTGGCATTAACGTGGGATGAAAGCAGGAGTTATAATATTGCTGAATATCGTCGATTCTGCGCTTATCTTTGATGAAACGGCGGGTAAACAGCACGAGATTGACCGCCAGAACACCGATTAACAGTAACAGTAATAAGCTGGTGCCCAGATAGCGCCAGAGCGTTGAGATATCCGGCTCGCTGTGCAACGAAATGTGACGGGTTCCGTTGGCATCAATGCTGATACTGGTGATCACGCCCTGCGCACTGAACGGTGTATGTAGCAGGAGTGTCGATAATTGTTGCAGTTGCTTCCACTGCTCCTGAGGCGGGTTAGCAAACACGCTGACCGGAGGCGTGGGCATTTCAATCAACTGGCGTCCTTCATCGTTACTGATCAAGAATCCGCCCGGTGGCGGGCTGTTAAGGCTGTCAGCGGCGCGACGGGTTTCCTGAACAAAGAAAGAAGACGTTGCGTTATTCACCAGTTCACTCAGCGATTGCGCGCTGACCGGACGCAGCAGAACGTTAATCCCCTGCAATGTGCCTGCTTTTGCCCGCTTCACCAGCGAATTCCAGTTGCTCGAATTGCCCAGATTCACCAGCGCATTTTTCAGACGAACACAATCGTTACTGTTTCCGCATAGCGTTTCGGTTTTCAGCACGATATCCGCGAAATCATCAAGCAGGATCATCCCGGATTTCTCGATGGCGGTGGCCAGTTGCGGGTTAATGTTTTGCTCGGGGGTTTGGTTCTGGCCGGGATGCAGCTGGTTGTTCACCGTGGTTTGCAGCGCTGTAGCTGCATCAATAATTTCTGACTGCGGCACCGGCAGCGGCGTCGCGGTATTCCAGTAAATCGCGGAACAATCAAAAGGCATAAAACCGGATGCAGAACGGCTGGCCGCCGGTGGCACATAACACATGCCGGTACCCTGAACTTTCAGGGTGTCGCCGACGCGCAGGGCAGCCTTTTCCAGTTCCTGTACGCTGTTAACCTGCGAACTTTGTGCACCTTGCAGCCAGGCTACGCTGAGTTTGAGCGGCAGGCCAAGCGGCACATAAACCAGTAACGCCAGCAGCAAGAGGAAGGCGCTGGTGGCGAGCACCAGGTTTCTTCCCCACTGCTGGAGCGGGAATCTTTTCACTTCCTCGTGCAGTGTCAGATAGCTTCCCTGGCGGACAACGTGGCTGTTCATATAGACTTCCACGTCCGTTGGCTGTCCGAGATCACGACCAATATAGGGCTGCCAGTGAGGCGGATAAATCAGGTCTACCGCACCGAGCGAAATATTGCTGATATCACCTTGTTTGGATTCACCGAACAAACCCCAGCGTTTAGGTAAGCCGCGCAGGCAATGAATTTCCTTACGATTTTTACCTAAACGTTCAGACACAAACCGCCAGATAACCCAGGCGGCTAATCCTGCCGAAATCACCAGCAACCAGGGCAGAAATATCACCGGACTTTGCAGTGTGATGAAAAGCAGAAGCAGAATAGCGGAAACAGCCAGCGCTTCTTTTACACCATTCGAACGGGTCAGCGCATGCTCTTCACGTGTTTCGCGACGCACTTTGACCAGTTCAATATGCTCGCTTTCTTCATGACGGATAGACGCATTTTGCGGCTGAGAAGGTATCACCGCCGAAACCGGCGCCGGGCCTTCGTAAACGTGCTCGGTCAGCGTATGACCGTTGAGTGAAATCACCAGCGGCAGAGTCTGTGTTTTGATCAGCTCGACCTGGTTTTCCTGAGCAATGTATTGCTCCCAGAATGGCGGCAGGTGAATTTCAGTAGAATCGAGGAAGTAACGCCATTTGTTAGGATCTTCGCTCGCCACCCCATAACGGGTGATCGCGCGGGTCAGGCTATAAACATTTTCGCTTTTGGTGGTCAGCGTCAGTTTATCGCGCAGGATAATCAGATTATTGCGGTGGGTGATCGGTGTCTGGCCGAGGCCTTCATTTTGTCGCAGATAGCGTTCTACTGCGTCGCGTTCTTTCTGGGAGAGTTTGCGCTGACTGGGTGTGGAAAAACGCACGACTGACTCGCCGCGTTGGCGGCGACGCAATACGAGCCAAAAATAAGACGCTGTGGCAATAATTGCGATACACAACAACACCAGTGTCACGACTACTGTGCTCATCCGATCCCCGTTCAGACGTGGGTGACTTACGTCAACTCTGTGAAAGTATTATACATATAACGAAATGCACATTCTGCGCATGGGTGCTTTTTGATAGGAATTTTATTATTGTTAACCTGAATCGCGTGCACAAAAATACCACGCTAGAGGATACCTGCATTTGGGAATTAACGGGTATCGGTATAATCCTATTTTTAAGTGAGAGTGTTTTTGTTAAAGCAAAAATGTGACAGCCATGAGTCAACGTGTTTTTTTTGCGCGATTAACGGCGATTATTTAGTGACATTTTGAACGGGAAACAGGCAGGACAAAGACAGTTTTTCAGTAAAGATTGCGATGCTGACGCTCCTTAACGCACAATGACTACCGGTAGCGGCTTTTGAACAGACAAACGAACCCATTAGAACACCTCTGGTCAGGTGAATAATAAGTTGGGGATGAGATGACACAACACCTGCAAAAACCGAAAATTACGAAGGTGGAAACCGTAGCCCGTTCGCGATTATTCACCATCGAATCTGTTGATCTGACATTCAGCAATGGCGCTGAACGCGTGTATGAACGCATGCGTCCTTCCGATCGCGAAGCGGTGATGATTGTACCGATCATTGATGATGAGCTGTTGTTAATTCAGGAATATGCCGTTGGGATTGAAAGCTACGAGCTGGGTTTTCCCAAGGGCCTGATTGATCCGGGTGAAGGTGTGCTTGAGGCGGCGAACCGGGAACTGATGGAAGAAGTGGGCTACGGTGCACGGCACTTTGACGTGCTGGCAAAACTGACCATGGCACCTTCTTACTTCTCCAGTCGCATGAATATCGTCATTGCTAAAGATTTGTATATGAAAAGCCTGGAAGGTGATGAGCCGGAACCTTTGCCACAAACGCGCTGGCCGGTGTCACGCATGATGGAACTGTTGCAACATCCCGATTTTTGCGAAGCCCGCAACGTGAGTGCGTTATTTCTGGCGCATGAGTTTCTGATGCGCAATGCCCGCTGAGCCTGCGATAAAACATCATTAAAAAAGCCGGTCATGCATTACGCAGACCGGCTTTTTGCTTTACAGCTCAGGCATCAGAACAGTTCGTGTTCCTGACCGTTATCCATGATGGTTGTTCCGACCTCATGCACAGCATGTTCTGTCGGCTGAGTCCCGTCGATAAAGTATTCCGGGCGACTGTTACCGCCGCCGTCAGAAAGCTTACCGGTACTCTTATCGATAGTGACGGTCACCACACCCGGAGGCGGAGTCTGTGGCTGTTCCGGCACTCCTTCCAGCACGGCTTTCATGTAATCATCCCAGGCTGGCTGAGCACTTTTCGCGCCGCCTTCGGCACCGGAGATTTGATCCGGGATGACACCGGAAGCCGTCGAACGGCCCAAATCACGACGGTGATCGTCAAAGCCAATCCAGACTGATGTCACCACGTCAGGGCCATATCCGGAGAACCAGGCATCTTTCGAGCTGTTGGTTGTCCCGGTTTTGCCGCCAATGTCGTGACGTTTCAGGTCGCGTCCTGCGCGCCAGCCCGTCCCCATCCAGCCCGGTTCCCCGAAGATGTTGGAGTTCAGTGCATCACTGATCAGGAATGACAGAGGAGTACTGATCACATGCGGTGCGTATTGCTGTGCGGCATCAACCTGTGGCGAGTTCGGCGGAACCTGCTCAAGTTGTGGCGTTGGCACACTGGTATTGTTATTGATGGTGGACGTAGCAACATTTTCTACGTTGTCATCCGACAGCACGGCAGATTTCTGCGTATCCCCATAAATAACCGGAATATTACAGGTACGGCAGGCGATTTTAGGTTTAGCTTCAAACTGAACCTGGCCGGATTCATCCACGATTTTGGTGATGAAATACGGGTCAACCAGATAACCTCCGTTGGTCAGTGTGGCGTAACCGCGCACCACCTGTAACGGAGTGAATGAAGCAGAACCCAATGCCAGTGATTCGGAATGAACAATGTTCGCCGCCGGGAAGCCAAAACGCTGCAGATATTCAGCCGCGTAATCCACACCCATCGCACGCATCGCACGCACCATCACCACGTTTTTAGACTCGCCCAGACCCTGACGTAAACGGATCGGACCGTAATACGTTGGCGGGGAGTTCTTCGGCCGCCAGTCGGTACCGGCACCGGCATCCCAGCGGGTGATTGGCATGTCATTCAGGATAGTCGCCAGCGTCAGGCCTTTATCCATTGCTGCGGTATACAGGAAAGGTTTGATGTTCGAACCGAGCTGACGAACCGCCTGATTGGCGCGGTTAAACTTACTCTGGTTGAAGTCAAAGCCGCCGACCAGTGCTTCAATGGCACCGTCGTTTGGATTGAGTGAAACGATGGCTGAGTTGACATCAGGCACCTGCGCCAGCCACCAGTCATCACCCACTTTACGTACCCAAACTTGCTGACCAGGGCGCACCACGTCAGTGACTTTTTTCGGTGTCGGGCCCTGAGCATTGTCATTACGGTAAGGTCGCGCCCAGCGCATGCCGCTGAATGGCAGGCTGATGACCGCGCGGTTGGACATCGTTGCCGTCGCCTGAGCGTCGTCCGTTGCGGTGATAACGGCCGGGAACAGCGGGCCATACACCGGCAGGGTTTTCAGCGACTGAACAATCTTGTCCTGATCCCACGCAGGTTCACCCACTTTCCATAACTGATTTGACGGGCCACGGTAACCGTGGCGCATATCGTAATTGAGCACGTTGGTGCGCAGGGCTTCCTGCGCGGCCAGCTGGGTTTTCTTGGTAATGGTGGTGTAAACCATGTAGCCATCGTTATAAGCATTGTCGCCATAACGTTTCACCATCTCCTGACGCACCATTTCGGTCAGATACGGCGCAGAAAACTCGATATGTGGAGCATGATAATTCGCCACCAGCGGCTCAGCACGCGCCTGATCGTACTGGGCCTGCGTGATGTATTTCTCATCCAGCATACGCGCCAGTACGGTGTTGCGACGCGCCAGAGAACGATCGTGAGAATACAGCGGATTGAAGGTTGACGGTGCTTTTGGCAGACCGGCAATCACCGCCATTTCACTGAGCGTCAGTTGGTTGACATTTTTCCCGAAGTAAACCTGTGCAGCGGCACCCACGCCATAAGCGCGATAACCGAGATAGATCTTATTCAGATACAGCTCAAGGATTTCATCTTTGGACATCATCTGCTCAATGCGGATGGCCAGAAATGCTTCCTTGATTTTACGGGTCAGCGTGCGTTCAGGACTCAGGAAGAAGTTACGGGCCAGTTGCTGAGTAATGGTACTCGCGCCCTGTGAGGCGTGGCCGGACACCAGCGCAACGGAAGCCGCACGGAAAATACCGATCGGGTCCACGCCGTGATGTTCATAGAAACGACTGTCTTCTGTCGCGATAAACGCATGCACCAGTTCCGGTGGGATCTGGTCGAGTTTCAGTGGGATACGGCGCTTTTCACCATATTGAGCGATTAAATCACCCTCGGCACTGAAAACTTGCATTGGTGTTTGCAAGCGCACGTCTTTAAGCGTGGCGACATCGGGTAGCTGTGGCTCGATATATTTATACAAACCGAAGATCGAGGCGGCTCCCAGCAAAATGCAACACACTGCAAGAATCAATAAATACTTTACGAACTTCACCTGAGATTTCCCATTAAGTGTCAATTGGGCAGTTTATAAACAACCGCGCGGTAGTATAAAGGCAAGCCAGCAACATGGATACGTTCTTTTATTTACCTGACGATATGGAGATTGGGCGAAAATGCGACTACAAGCATGGCAGGTAGGTCTGGATATTCAAGCCGGTTTTGCCCGTGCGATCGCCGTTCAGCGGCGGCGTCATGGCTGGCAATTACGTCACTGGTGGCAGCATCCTTTGCCTCCTTTCACATTGCGGGAGGGGATATTACATGAGACCGCACCGCTGATCGCCCTTTTATCGTGCTGGCGAAAAACGCTGCCGACGTCTTTTTCATTACGAATAAGCCTTCCTGCACAACGTATTATGCAACAGCGAATGGCCGCGCCCGATGCCCGGTTGGGTGAGCCGCAGCGCAGTGCGTTTATTTTCGCTAACGCCGCGAAACAATTCCCCCTCGGCATGGAACATCTGGTGATGGACTACCGGGCTGATCCTCATGGTGATAATCAGTTGGTGGTTACAGCCGCAAGGCAGCAGGAAATTGAACAGTGGGTGCGATGCATGGTGCAGGCACGGTTGTTTCCGGATGCTATTGAACTGGCCCCTTGCGCACTTCAGATGGCGGCCTGTGCTGCCGGCGTTCCGGGTGATGCATTGCTGATTCATCCCCTTGACGATGCCTTTCTCTGGGCTTCGCCGCACAGCTTGCCGTTCCAGTTTGGCTTGCTGGATCACGCAGAGGCCATGACTGAAACCTCAATTTCTCAGAAGATCCGCACACAGTATCGCGCGGCCGCATTATGCCACGCGGAGGACTATTTCAGTGGCGAATCGCCATCTGCGGTAATGCAATGCTGGTCGCCATTAAGCGCAATCGCGCAATTGTCCGCGCCTTTGCCTGCGAATCCCGGTGCATTTGCGCCCGCCGTCGGGCTGGCTATTCGTCAGGCGGATTACTGATGCTCCAGGTCAATTTATTACCGTGGCGAAAGCTGCGCCGTCAAAAGCGGATGCGTTGCTGGCTGAAGATTTTCGTTTCGTTTCCGGTCTCTGTGGTGGTCTGTGCCTGGCTTCTGGCCGCTTTCATTGCGCAGGAGCGGACGTTATTGCAGGTGAAGCTGTCAGCGCTAAATTCAGGCATTCAAAAGATTATGCTTCAGCAGCGTCGTGTGGAGGCCGCTTCAGCACAGGTAAAGGTTCTGACTGAAGCACGCCTTTTGAGCCACCAGCGTGTGCAGCGGAGCCGGGACTATCTGCAATTATTGGAGCTGCTGGCGTTAAAGATGCCCGAAGAACTGTGGCTGACTGAGCTGACAGAATATCAGGGAATGCTGACGTTAAAAGGTGAAGGGCGGTTGTACCACGACATTCTGGCATTGAGCGACATGCTGTCGGCAGGAGACTTGCTCAGCAAGGTCAGTCTTTCTGATGTACAGCAACAGCCCAACCAGAATCTGAGCTTCGTGATGAAAACGCAGTTTCGCGCTGAAAGGCCACTGCCTGCGCCGGAAGTACCGCAATGACCGGTTTTCTATCAGAGCGTATTGAACCGCTGATGGAAAAACCCGGCTGGCAGCGGGTATTCATTCTGACCGCATGTTTAGTGATGATGGTTTTAACGCTGTATCAGTTCGGATTGCGCGGATTATGGCAGCAACAGGAAACCCTGAAACGGGAGATTGACATCGCACAACAGACCCTTTCCCTGGCTCAGGTGACGCTAATGCGCATGATTCCACTGGAAAGACTGGATCAGGAACTGGCCGGTAATGCGACATCACTGCGCAAAAGCCTGCCTCTGGAGCAAGCGTTTTCCCGGCCACTGAAAGACTCTCAGGCGGTGCTGATTCGCTGGCAACCCGTTTCGCAACCGAAACAAGAACCGCAGGGTGAATTGCAATTGCAGGTGACTTTTACCGAACTGATGCATTTTCTTCATGCGCTGTTGCAACGTCCCGAACAGCCTGCGTTTAGCGAGCTGAATCTGCATACCACCGGTAGTGGTGGGATGAAAGCATCAGTGTTACTGACACAAACTGCGCCAGCGGCGGAGTTTGTTAGCGGTGTCGTCGCGTCGAAAGCCGTGCGTGATCCGTTTAATACGCCACAGACACCCGACTGTGCTGGTGTTTCTCCGTTATCTGAATGGCTGTTAAGCGGGATTTCAGATGTCGGAGGGCAACGTTATGGCTGGCTGCTTTCTCCGCAGGGGCGCTGGAATAAAGTCGAAACAGGTTCACTCGTTGGGATGCCGCAATGGACGGTTGAAGTGCTCAGCAGTGTGCAGGTTGAACTTAGCCTCAGTGACGCACGTTGCGGCTTACAGCGTCAGATTATCAGGCTGGGTAAAGGTAATGATTCTCCAGGGAAAGGAAAATAATGAAATACGTAAATAAACGGATTGTGCTGTTTTTGCTGTGTTTATGTCTTAGCCCGGTGAAAGCCGGTACGCCACCGCTGATTTCGCTGGAGTTTCAGTCCTCGCCGGTCGGCTTGGTATTGCAGGCGCTGGCGGATGCCCGGCAACTGAATCTGGTCACCGCACCGGGTTTGGACGGGCAGATAAGTGTGAAACTCAAAGATGTGCCGTGGCAGCAGGCGCTCGACATCATTCTGCAAATGAACCATCTCACCAGTCAGTTGCAGGGCAACGTTTTATTGGTGTCGCCTGAAGAAGACCCGCAGGTTGTACAACAGCGGATAAAAGATGCCGCCGATCAGCAGGCGCTGCAAAGCCCGCTGATCAGCCTCACCGTCCCTTTGCAATATGCGGATGCGAAAGAGACGGCGCTTAGCCTGAACGCTCAGAAAGGATCGCTGTTGTCGCAAAAAGGCAATGCTTCTGCAGATACCCGCACCAATACGCTATTGTTACGTGACACGCAGGCGGCGCTGGATGTGGTGGCACCGTGGGTAAAGGAGATGGATTTACCCCTCCAGCAGGTCCAGCTGGCGGCGCATATCGTCACCATGAACAGCGAAAGCCTGCGCGAACTTGGAGTGCGCTGGGGATTTACCGGGGAGGAACCCATTACAAAAGCGGTGCGCATGAACAATTTCAGTATGGGAATGCCGGTCGAAAATCCGATATTTACTGCCGGCTTCAATCTTGCACACATCAGCGGGCGGATCCTTGATCTCGAACTGACGGCGCTTGAGCAGGAAGATAAGGTCGATATTATTGCCAGCCCGCGGCTGCTGACGGCGCATATGCAGACTGCCAGTATTAAACAGGGAACGGAAATCCCGTATCAGGTTTCCAGCGGGGCGAGTGGCAGCACGTCGATCGAATTCAAAGAAGCGGTGCTGGGAATGGAAGTCATGCCGAAAATTCAGCGTGACGGGCGTATTCAACTGGCGTTGCAGATTAGCCAGAACATGCCGGGGCGAAGTATCAAACAGTCCGAAGGCGAGGCGCTGGCGATCGATAAGCAGGAAATAAAAACCCAGGTGACGGTAAAAAACGGGGAAACGATCGTACTCGGCGGGATATTCCAGCGTAAAAACCAAAAAACGGATACGAAAGTCCCTGTCCTGGGTGACATTCCGGTGGTCGGTTCTTTGTTTAAACACCAATACACCAATGAACAGCGGCGTGAGTTGGTGATTTTCATCACTCCGACCTTAATCCTCACCCGTTAAATGGGTATTCTTACCCCTTGTAAATGACTTAATAACGTTGAGCGCATGCAACTTTTTGTGTTGCAAGAGGCTTCTGAGTTTGACGCTGCCGTCGATTTAGCTTACAAGGGTTACCGAATTGAGCACCGTGATCTTTTTATTACGACAGACACGCCGATAAAAACGTACGGTTTCCCTCCTGCGGCGTGCAAAGTGATTTATTCGGTTGCCAAACTACCAAGAGTGTTGAGATAATTTTTTTCTGATCTCGCACTATATCGCTCATGAGGTTTCAGTTTAGGTCCCGCCGCTAATTTGATTGGCGGGGCGGGTTATCATCAACGAATTGTCTTAGTAATACCGAAAAACATGGCAGAGAAACGCAATATCTTTCTGGTTGGGCCTATGGGTGCCGGCAAAAGCACTATTGGTCGACAGTTAGCTCAGCAACTCAATATGGAGTTTTTCGACTCCGATCACGAAATTGAGCGACGTACCGGAGCTGATGTGGGCTGGGTATTTGATTTGGAAGGCGAAGACGGATTCCGCGACCGCGAAGAAAAAGTGATCAACGAACTGACCGAAAAACAAGGCATTGTTCTGGCGACAGGTGGCGGTTCCGTGAAATCACGTGAAACCCGTAACCGTTTGTCAGCGCGTGGCGTTGTCGTCTATCTTGAAACTACCATCGAAAAACAACTGGCGCGTACACAACGCGACAAAAAACGTCCATTATTACAAGTGAGTGCTCCGCCGCGTGAAGTGCTTGAAGCACTGGCGAGAGAGCGTAATCCTTTGTATGAAGAGATTGCCGACGTCACTATTCGTACCGATGATCAAAGTGCCAAAGTCGTTGCTAACCAGATTATCAATATGCTGGAAAGTAACTGATTATTGGTGTCCATCATTGCCTGAGGGTGTCAGTTAAAGAAGGTCACAGAGCACGACATGGAGAGGATTACCGTAACGTTAGGGGAGCGTAGCTACCCCATTACGATTGCTGCCGGATTGTTCCACGATCCGGCTTCTTTTATGCCGGTAAAGGCAGGCGATCAGGTCATGATAGTGACCAATGAAACCCTTGCCCCTCTCTATCTGGATGCAATTCGTTCAGTGCTGGAGCAGGCAGGCGTTCGTGTTGATCAGGTCATTTTGCCTGATGGTGAACAATACAAATCCCTGACTGTTCTAAATGACGTGTTCTCCGCGCTACTCGAAAAGCCGCACGGACGTGATACGACTCTGATCGCTCTTGGTGGTGGCGTAGTCGGTGATTTAACCGGCTTCGCTGCAGCCAGTTATCAGCGCGGTGTACGCTTTGTTCAGGTGCCAACCACGCTGCTTTCTCAGGTTGATTCCTCCGTTGGCGGTAAAACAGCGGTAAACCATCCGCTCGGAAAAAACATGATCGGCGCTTTTTATCAGCCTGCGTCGGTGGTGGTTGATCTCGACTGTCTGCGAACTCTGCCTGCCCGTGAAATGTCATCGGGTCTTGCGGAAGTTATCAAATACGGCATTATTTTGGATGCTGATTTCTTTGTGTGGCTTGAAGACAACATGGATGCTTTACTGGCGCTGGATATGAATGCGCTGGCGTATTGCATCCGTCGTTGCTGCGAGCTGAAAGCCGAGGTTGTGGCTGCCGATGAACGTGAAAACGGACTGCGCGCCTTGCTGAATCTGGGCCATACTTACGGCCATGCTATTGAAGCAGAAATGGGTTACGGTAACTGGTTACATGGCGAAGCTGTGGCAGCTGGAATGGTGATGGCGTGTTATACAGCTCATCGCCTGGGGCAGTTCAGTCTGGGTGATATCGCCCGGGTGAAAGCCCTGCTGACCCGCGCAGGTTTGCCTGTGACGGGCCCCGAAGTTATGGACGCGCAGTCTTATCTGCCGCACATGATGCGTGATAAGAAAGTACTGGCTGGCGAGCTGCGTCTGGTTTTACCGAAAGCAATTGGTCAGTCTGAAGTACGCTCCGGCGTATCGCATGAAATGGTGCTGGCTTCGATTGAAGATTGCCGTTAAGACTGTGGCCATAATGATGGCCAGATAACGACCGATTTTACGTTTGCCAGCAAAGCTTTATATTTTTAGTCAGGATAGTTGCTCCGCGTAAAGCCTCTTGAGGCTTTTGCCGGGTTGGAGGTTTTAGATGGATGATTTAACACCGGAAGACGATCTCAAACCAGACACCAGCGATCGCCGCCCACCGCGCGCGCGCAAACCGTCTCCTTCCATTCCAAAAGTCGCTGTATCCCGTCAGTACGTGATGATCGGCATCGGGATTGTGGTGCTGGTATTGCTGATTGTCGGTATCGGCTCAGCCATGAAGTCACCTTCCTCCAGCCAGCCTGCTCAGCAGACCAATGGTCCGAAAGACATCAGTCTCTCAGGTAACGATGCTGCGGCACCTGCTCAACCTTCTGCTCAGGCTCAGGCTAATACGGCGCAAGCCGTAGACGGTCAACAGCCAGCTGATGGCCAGCAACCGAAGAGTATCGGTTTACCGCCAGTTTCCCCGACACCAACCGAAGCCGAGCCTGTTCCCAATAATGGTCAGGCGAAAGAACGTGTCGATTTGCCGGGTGATATGAGCGATGCGCTTTCTTCCCAGCAAAATCAGGTCGATGGCGTGGCACAAGGCAGTATGGCACCTGCGGCTCAGTCACTGACTTCTTTGCCGACCGCACCAGCGACCGTCAACGGTTCAGCTCATACTCAGGCGCCGGCAGGTTCTCAGCCGTCAGCCACCCATGTACGTCCGGCACAGTCTTCGCGTAATGCGCAGCCTGCTCATACCTCGAAACAGGCTGAGCATAAGACATCAGCAACGGCGTCGCATACCGCGAAAACGCCGGCAACCAAATCCTCCGCGTCACCTGCTCCGGTTGCCTCTGCACCGGCAACAGCTTCTGGCAGCACGTCTGCCATTAAGTCTGCGCCAGGTACGCACTTTACCCTGCAACTGAGCGGCGCTTCTCAGTCCAATACACTGAATGCGTTTGCAAAACAGCAGGGCCTGAAAAATTATCTGGTTTATCAGACCGCCCGCGACGGGAAGCCGTGGTTTGTACTGGTGAGTGGTAACTACGCTTCTTCTGCAGAAGCCAAACGTGCTATTTCCAGCTTGCCTGCGGAAGTTCAGGCGAAAAAACCGTGGGTCAAGCCTGTACATCAGGTACAGCAAGACCTGAAAAAATGAAACTGATCTCAACGCGATTTGCTGTCTAAAAACAGGATACAATCCGCGGCTGTGAATTGTATATAAGTAGCTAACTGACGGCATGAAGAAGAACCGCGCGTTTTTGAAGTGGGCTGGCGGCAAATACCCGCTGATTGATGACATCAAACGTCATCTTCCGGTGGGAGATTGTCTGATTGAGCCTTTTGTTGGCGCGGGCTCCGTATTTTTGAATACCGAGTATGACGCTTATATTCTGGCGGACATCAATAGCGACCTGATCAATCTCTACAACATTGTGAAGACACGCACTGAAGAATTTGTGCGTGATGCTCACGTGCTTTTTACGCCAGAGTTTAACGAATCAGATCGTTTTTACGGCCTGAGGGCTGAGTTTAATGCCAGCAGCGATACTTATCGTCGCTCGGTACTTTTCCTCTATCTTAACCGCCATTGTTACAACGGCCTGTGTCGTTATAATCTCAGTGGCGCGTTTAATGTGCCTTTCGGGCGTTATAAAAAGCCTTATTTTCCTGAAGAAGAACTCTACTGGTTTGCTGAAAAAGCGAAGAATGCAGTATTCGTGTGTGAGCATTATCAGGACACGTTGCTGAAAGCGCAGTCTGGCTCGGTGGTTTATTGTGATCCGCCTTATGCCCCGCTTTCTGCGACAGCAAATTTTACGGCGTACCACACCAACAGTTTTAGCATGGATGATCAGCGTAATCTGGCTCGTCTGGCGTATCAGCTTTCCAATGAGAACGATGTGCCGGTGCTGATTTCCAACCACGAAACACCACTTACGCTGGAATGGTATGCACAGGCGAAACAGCTGCACCGCGTGTCAGCGCGCCGCACTATCAGCAGTAAAGTTGCCCAGCGCAGCATGGTGAATGAACTTTTAGCGCTATATCGCTGATTACCGGCCAAGCGGTGATCATCGGATAAACCTATCGTTTGGAGAAGCGGATGAAACAGTTTTTGATTGCACCGTCCATTCTGTCTGCTGACTTTGCCCGTTTGGGCGAAGACACAGCGAAAGCTCTGGAAGCGGGCGGAGATGTGGTCCATTTTGATGTGATGGACAACCACTACGTCCCCAATCTGACGATGGGGCCAGCCATTCTTAAATCACTGCGTAACTACGGCATTACCGCGCCGATCGATGTTCACCTGATGGTCAAACCGGTTGATCGTCTGATCCCGGATTTTGCCGAAGCCGGTGCCTCTTACATTACTTTCCATCCCGAAGCGTCCGAGCATGTTGACCGCTCCCTGCAGCTGATTAAAAGCCATGGCTGTAAAGCCGGTCTGGTGTTTAACCCGGCAACCTCCCTGAGCTATCTCGAATACGTGATGGATAAACTCGACGTGATCCTGCTGATGTCAGTTAATCCTGGCTTCGGCGGGCAGTCGTTTATTCCAGGCACACTGGATAAACTGCGTCAGGTTCGCAAGATTATTGATGCCAGCGGTTATGACATTCGTCTGGAAGTAGACGGTGGTGTGAAAGCCGAAAATATCGGCGAAATCGCCGCTGCCGGTGCAGATATGTTTGTCGCCGGTTCCGCTATCTTCAATCAGCCGGATTACCGCACGGTGATTGACCATATGCGCAGTGAACTGGCTAAGGTCTCACATGACTGAAATTCTCGCCGCCCGCGGTTTAGGTTTTGACCTCGACGGTACGCTGGTCGACAGCGCGCCGGGTCTCTCTGAAGCCATGGATATGGCGCTGCGTGATTTCAATTTACCTGTCGCAGGCGTTGAGCGTCTCAGTACCTGGATTGGCAATGGTGCTGACGTGATGGTTGAACGTGCCGTTCGCTGGGCCGAAGGTGATTTGTCGCCAGAGTTTCTGCAGAAAGTGCGCGATAAATTCGATCACTATTATGCCGATACTGCCGCAGGTGGCAGCCGTTTATACCCGCAAGTCAAAGAGACGCTGGCTGCACTGGCCGCAGCCGGGCTGCCAATGGGGCTGGTGACCAACAAACCCACGCCTTTCATCGCGCCTTTGTTGCAATCGTTGGGTATCGACAGCTATTTCACGGTCGTGATTGGCGGCGACGATGTTGTGGCGAAAAAACCGCATCCGGCACCGGTCTACATGACCCTGGCACTGCTCGGATTGCGCGCCAGTGAAATGGTTTTTGTCGGTGATTCTCGCAATGATATTCATGCTGCGCAGGCCGCTGGTTGTCCGTGTGTGGGCATGACTTACGGCTATAACTACGGTGAAACTATCGCGCTGACCAAACCCGATCGCGTACTGGATAATTTCGCCGACCTTTTGCCCACTTTAGGGCTGTTATCTTTAAAAGATCAGGAAGCATAAAATGAGTAAACCCATCGTATTTAGTGGCGCACAGCCCTCAGGCGAATTGACCATTGGCAACTACATGGGTGCGCTGCGTCAATGGGTCAAAATGCAGGACGATTACGAATGCATTTACTGCATCGTCGATTTGCACGCGATCACCGTGCGTCAGGATGCGGAAAAGCTGCGCAAAGCGACGCTGGACACGCTGGCGCTGTATCTGGCGGTCGGCATTGATCCGAAGAAAAGTACCATCTTCGTGCAGTCTCATGTTCCTGAACATAGTCAGCTAAGCTGGGCGCTGAATTGCTACACCTATTTCGGTGAGCTGGGTCGTATGACGCAGTTTAAAGACAAATCAGCGCGCTATGAAACCTCCAACAGCGAAAGCATCACTGCTGGCCTGTTTGATTATCCGGTGCTGATGGCGGCGGATATTCTGCTGTACCAGACCAATCAGGTGCCGGTTGGTGAAGACCAGAAACAACATCTGGAACTGAGCCGCGATATCGCCGCACGTTTCAACGCGCTTTATGGTGATGTGTTTACCGTGCCGGAGCCGTTCATTCCGAAATCCGGTGCACGCGTGATGTCATTGCAGGAACCGACCAAGAAGATGTCAAAGTCGGATGACAACCGTAAAAACGTGATTGGCCTGCTGGAAGATCCGAAAGCGGTGACCAAAAAAATTAAAAGCGCGATGACGGATTCTGAAGAGCCGCCAGTCATCCGTTACGATATTAAAAACAAGCCGGGCGTTTCTAACCTGCTGGATATCCTTTCTGGTGTGACGGGCAAAGCCATTCCTGAGCTGGAAGCTGAATTTGAAGGCCAGATGTATGGTCATCTGAAAGGTGCCGTTGCTGAAGCGGTTTCAGGCATGCTCACTGAAGTGCAGGAACGTTTTAACCGCTTCCGCAGTGACGAAGCTTACCTGCAACAGGTCATGAAAGAAGGGGCTGAGAAAGCCCGTGCCCGTGCCAGCGTGACGCTGAAGAAGGCCTACGAAGCTATTGGCTTCGTTACTCTTCCCTAATTTCTGCTTTGGCCGTTAAATCAAAACCACGTCTTTGGACGTGGTTTTTTGCTTTCAGATCCTCAGTAAACCGCTGTGCTCAATCCGATGGCATCGCTACGGTTTCGCTGGCAAACCAGTTGAGTTTCTGACGTAAGCTCACCACGCTGCCGACAATAATCAGACTGGGGCTTTGCACCTTTTTCGCCAGATTTTCGAGCTCTGTGAGCTTCCCTGTCACCACTCGTTGTTGCTGGCTGGTGCCGTTTTCTACCAGTGCGACAGGCGTTTCTGCTGCCAGGCCATTCTCCAGCAACCGGCGCTGGATCTCTCCGGCCTGCGTAAGCCCCATATAAAACACCAGTGTTTGCTGAGTTTGCGCCATGCAGGCCCAGTCTAAAACTCCATCCTGCTTCGCATGGCCGGTGATCAGCCGCACGCTTTGCGCGTGGTCGCGGTGGGTCAGCGGAATACCGCTGTAAGCGGAACAACCGGAGGCCGCCGTGATGCCAGGTACCACGGAAAATGCGATACCTGCGGCTTTCAGTGCTTCCAGTTCTTCGCCGCCACGACCAAAGATAAACGGATCGCCCCCTTTGAGACGGACAACGCGTTTGCCCATCTGCGCCTGTTCCAGCAGGATTTCATTGATGCGCTCCTGCGGCACACAATGGTGTCCGGCACGTTTGCCCACGAAAATCCGCTCCGCGTCGCGACGTGCCAGATTCAGCACGCTGTCAGAAACCAGCCGGTCGTAAACCACCACGTCGGCCAGTTGCATCTGTTGCAAGCCTTTGAGCGTCAGTAATCCGGCATCCCCCGGTCCGGCGCCGACCAGAATCACTTCGCCATGTTTGTCCACAGGCTCGCGGAATAATTCTTCAAGGTATTCGTGGCTTTGCACGTTGTCATTGTTCGCCAGCGACTGCGCCAGGCGATGATGATTAAACAGTTTTTCCCACCAGCGACGGCGCTCAGAAGCATCAGGAAAATGTGTTTTTACCCTCGCCCGCAATCCGCCCGCGACCTGTGCCAGTTTGCCCAGATGCTGTGGCAGAATGGATTCCAGACGTTCGCGCAGCAAACGCGCGAGTACCGGCGCATTACCGCCGGAAGACACCGCGATCATCAGCGGAGAACGGTCAATGATCGACGGCATGATCACGCTGGCACTTTCCGGCGCATCGACCACGTTGCAGAACACGCGGCGGTGATCTGCGGCTTCGCTGACTTCCTGATTCACCAGATCGGAATCGGTCGCAGCGATCACCAGCCATTTTTCATCCACCAGCAGCGGTGAGAATTCACCGCGTAACAGGCGGACTTTGCCTTCATCTGCCCAGATCTGAAATTGCGGCGTAAAGGTGAGGGCGTTCACCGTTAGTTTTGCGCCAGCTTCCAGCAGCAAACGCGCTTTACGCTCTGCAACATCACCGGCACCGACCAGTAAGCAGGCTCTGTTTTTTAACTGACAAAAAAGGGGCAGGTAATCCATAGATAATATTCTCTGAGGCGGCGTTCTTTGAAATAGCGTTCTTTGGAATGAATAATAACGCCGCCTGGAGGCGGCGTGGAAGGCGCGGCGTTTAGCCGATTTCAGCCCGAAGCCTGGCGGTGTTGATTTCCACATTTCCGTTCTGTACGCGGACCTCGTAAGCCGGAATCGAATACTGCTCGTCTTCCATGCAGACACCGTCGGTCAGGCGGAAATGCTGTTTTTTCAGCGGACTGGCTACCCAAAGCTCGCCCTGATGTTCAGCGATAATCCCGCGTGACAGCACGCTGGCCTGTGCGAAAGGGTCGATGTTCGACAGCGCAAAAATCTGCTCATCAGCATAAGGACGAAACAGCGCGACCTGCTGATCGCCTGCCAGTGCGCAAACACCGCATGCAGGCAGGATCTGGTCGACAGAACAAAGCGTTAACCATTGGCTCATAATACTTCCTCCCCGTCGGCGATTTGTCTTACCGGGATACGTTCGTCAGGACGCGCCGGACGATGCTGCTGACGCTCACCGACGAACTGCACGTTCGGGTCACGCTGGCTGCTGTTGATAAAGTGACTGAAGCGGGTTTGCGCCGCCGGATCGTTCAGCGTTTCCTGCCATTCACAAACCGCTGAGTCGCGCAGGCGTGTCAGTTCGGCTTCAAGCTGGTCGTTAAGTCCCAGTTTGTTATCGATGATGACTTTACGCAGGTAGTCGATACCGCCTTCGAGATTGTCCATCCAGACCGAGGTACGTTGCAGTTTATCGGCAGTGCGGATGTAGAACATCATGAAACGGTCGAGATAACGCAGCAGGGTGTCGTTATCCAGATCGGCGGCCAGTAAATCACCGTGCCGTGGTTTCATGCCGCCGTTGCCGCAGACATACAGGTTCCAGCCGTTTTCCGTGGCGATAATCCCGACATCTTTGCCCTGTGCTTCCGAGCATTCACGGGTACAACCGGACACGCCAAATTTCATTTTGTGGGGCGTGCGGATGCCTTTGTAGCGGTTTTCCAGGCTGATGCCGAAACCGAGGCTGTCGCCCACGCCGTAACGGCACCAGGTGCTGCCGACGCAGGTTTTTGCCATACGCAGGGCTTTGGCATAGGCCTGACCGGTTTCGAAGCCAGCGTTAATCAGTTTCTGCCAGATGGCGGGTAAATCGTCCTTTTGCGCGCCGAACATGCCGATACGCTGCGAGCCGGTAATTTTGGTGTAGAGATTGTATTCAGCTGCGATTTCACCAATTGCCTGCAAGCCTTGCGGTGTGATTTCACCGCCCGGCGAGCGCGGTATAACGGAATAGGTACCGTCTTTTTGCATGTTAGCAAGGAACACATCGTTGGTATCCTGCAATGGCGTGTGCTGCGGTTTCAGCACGTAATCGTTCCAGCAGGAAGCCAGCAGCGATCCGACGGTCGGTTTACAGACTTCACAACCGTAGCCTTTGCCGTATTTATTCAGCAAGTCGTCGAATGAGCGGATACCTTCCACGCGGATCAGGTGATAAAGCTCCTGGCGCGAATAGGCGAAGTGTTCGCACAGATGATGGTTAACTTCGATGCCTTGTTTGCTGAGTTCAGCATTTAGCACCTGCGTTACCAGCGGGATACAGCCGCCGCAACCGGTACCGGCTTTGGTCGCCGATTTTAGTGCCGCCACGGTGTGACAACCGCCCTGAACCGCTTTGATGATATCGCCTTTGGTGACGTCAAAACACGAACAGATTTGCGCGCTTTCCGGCAGGGCATCGGTGCCAATCACCGCGCCACCGCTGCCTGCGTGAGCGGGCAGGATCAGCGCATCGGGATTTTCCGGCAGTGGAATACTGTTCAGCACCAGTTGCAGCAGATTGCCGTAATCGCTGGTATCACCGACCAGCACGGCACCGAGCAGCGTTTTATTGTCTTCGCTGACCACCAGGCGTTTGTACAACGCTTTGGTTTCATCCAGATAAACGTAGCTGCGTGCGCCCGGCGTGCGGGCATGCGCGTCGCCGATACCGGCCACATCCACACCTAACAGTTTCAGTTTGGCGCTCATGTCTGCGCCGGTGAAGGCGTTATCGCGACCGAGTAAATGATCAGCGGTGACCTGCGCCATTTTGTAGCCCGGTGCCACCAGACCGAAAGTACGCTGATTCCACGAAGCACATTCGCCGATGGCGTACACATCCGGGTCACTGGTCTGGCACTGGTCGTTAATCACAATGCCACCGCGCGGAGCGATCTCTAAATCACACTGGCGCGCCAGTTTGTCCTGCGGACGGATACCGGTGGAGAATACGATGAAATCGACTTCAAGGAAGGTGCCATCGGCGAACTCCATCGTTTTACGGGCAGACGTGCCGCCCTGAACAATCTGTTGAGTATTTTTGGCGGTGTGGACGCGTACGCCCATGCTTTCGATTTTCTGGCGTAGCTGGCTGCCGCCCTGCGTATCGAGTTGTTCCGCCATCAGGCCGGGGGCGAATTCTACCACGTGGGTTTCAACCCCGAGGTTTTTCAATGCACCGGCGGCTTCAAGGCCGAGTAAACCGCCGCCGACCACGGCACCGCGTTTGCTACGACGGGCGCAGGATTCGATGGCATGTAAGTCTTCAATGGTGCGGTAAACGAAGCAATCCTGACTGTCAGAACCCGCGATCGGCGGCACCCACGGGTAGGAGCCGGTGGCGATAATCAGTTTGTCGTAATACACCGTGCGGCCGCTGCTGGAATGAATGACTTTTTCACTGCGGTTGAGCGTAATCGCCCGTTCGCCAATCAGCACATTGACGTTATGTTTTTCGTAGAATCCTTCGCGAACCAGCGACAGTTCTTCGGCAGTATGATGTGAAAAATAAGAGGAAAGATGGACGCGGTCATAGGCCACGCGCGGCTCTTCACAAAATACCGTGATATCGAACTGGCCCGGTTCTGCTTTATCCAGTAAATCTTCGATAAAGCGATGGCCGACCATGCCGTTGCCAATAATCGCGATTCTGACTTTGCTCATAATTGCCTCAATATTGATTTTCTGAGGCTAAACATAACCCGCGCGTAACAGGGGGTATTGATGCAAATCAAGCCAGTTCCAATATACTCCTTAGGGGGTATTTGACTGATTTTATTGGGTTTTTACGTAACCTTTCGATTTATAAACACTTTCAGGCTATTGTTCTAAGATTGGCTTTAACATCACCGACAACGCAGTCTTACTAAAAATGATGAGGTAACGCGTGACGAAAACTCTTTTGCGTACCGTGAAAAATGTACGGTTGCCTGACCGGGAAGGGTTGTGGCAGATAGATATCGAAGGCGGCGTGATACGCCAGATTGTCCCTCAATGGGATAATGCCGACTATGGCGAGCATATCCTGGATGCTGAAGGGGGGTTGGCAATCCCTCCTTTTATCGAGCCGCACATTCATCTCGATACCACTCAAACCGCCGGTCAGCCAGCGTGGAATCAGTCCGGTACGTTATTTGAAGGCATTGAACGCTGGGCAGAACGCAAGGCGCTGTTGTCGCATGAAGACGTCAAACAGCGCGCCTGGCAAACGCTGAAGTGGCAGATAGCCAACGGCATCCAGCATGTGCGCACCCATGTGGATGTGTCTGATCCGACGCTGACGGCACTCAAAGCCATGCTGGAAGTGAAAGCTGAAGTCGCGCCGTGGGTCACGCTGCAAATTGTGGCGTTTCCGCAGGAAGGCATCATGTCGTACCCGAACGGCGAAGCCTTGCTGGAAGAGGCGCTGAAGCTGGGCGCTGACGTCGTCGGTGCGATTCCCCATTTCGAGTTCACCCGCGAATACGGTGTGGAATCGCTGCATAAAACCTTCGAACTGGCGAAAAAATACGACAAGCTGATCGACGTCCATTGCGATGAAATTGACGATGAGCAGTCGCGTTTTGTCGAAACTGTGGCCGCGCTGGCCCTGCGTGAAAACATGGGCGCTCGCGTTACCGCCAGCCATACCACCGCGATGCATTCCTATAACGGCGCGTACACTTCGCGTTTATTCCGCTTGCTGAAAATGTCAGGTATCAACTTTGTCGCCAATCCGCTGGTCAATATCCACCTGCAGGGACGGTTTGACACCTATCCGAAACGCCGCGGTATTACGCGTGTGAAAGAAATGCTGGAGGCGGGGATCAACGTCTGTTTCGGCCATGATGATGTGTTTGACCCGTGGTATCCGCTCGGCACCGCCAATATGTTGCAGGTACTGCACATGGGGCTGCATGTCTGTCAGCTGATGGGGTATCAGCAAATTAATGACGGGCTGAAGCTCATCACCACCTACAGCGCCCGCACTATGAATCTGCAAGGTTACGGTCTGGAAAGTGGCTATGCTGCCAGCCTGGTGATCCTGCCAGCACAAAGTGGTTTCGACGCGGTGCGCCGCCAGACACCGGTACAATATTCTCTGCGCGAGGGCGTACTGATCGCGCAAACACAGCTGGCAAAAACCCTCATCCATCTTGATGAAGATCACGCTGTGGATTTCAACAGCTAAGGCAGTGAAAAATATGATGTAATATTCTGAAATAATTGGAATATTTATTCCCAAGCGTAAATAAAGGTAAAGGTCTGGCGCTAAGCGTAAAGCCTCTTTAGAATCAGTGGGATCTGTTGTTTGTATTCTGAAGAAAGGAACCGTCATGTTTAAACGTACTTTAGTGGCCCTGACTGCGCTGCTATCCCTGACTGCAATGGAGCCTGTTCTTGCGGCCGCCCAAACCCATGTCATGCTGACCACTTCAGCGGGGAATATCGAATTGGAACTCGACAGTGCGAAGGCACCGGTTTCTGTGAAGAATTTCGTTGATTACGCTCAGAGCGGCTATTACAACAACACCATTTTCCACCGCGTGATCCCGGGCTTCATGGTGCAGGGTGGCGGTTTTACGGCTGACATGCAGCAAAAAGCGCCCAAAGAGCCGATCAAGAACGAAGCGGACAATGGCCTGCGTAACCTGCGCGGCACCATCGCCATGGCGCGTACTGCCGATAAAGACAGCGCGACCAGCCAGTTCTTCATCAACGTGGCAGATAACGCCTTCCTCGATCACGGTCAGCGTGATTTCGGCTATGCCGTATTCGGTAAAGTCATTAAAGGCATGGATGTGGTAGACAAAATGTCTCAGGTCAAAACGGATAATGTCGGGCCTTACCAGAACGTGCCGACGACGCCGATTGTGATCCTGTCTGCGAAAGTGCTGCCTTAATTTTTCAGCCCTTCCTCCAGAATACTGTTTTTCTAAGCCTCCGGTTCCGGGGGCTTTTTATTGCCTATTTATTGACGCCCCTTTGATGAGACTTATAGTTTTATAGAAAGCTCCCCGCCTCCCACTTTCAAGGACAATGAAATGAGTGAAGCCCGTCTGATTGCCAAAGCCATGAATGAAGGTAAACCGGTACAGGATCTGGTGATCCTTCCTGCGCTGGCGAACCGACATGGACTGATTACCGGCGCGACCGGTACCGGTAAAACCGTCACGCTGCAACGAATGGCCGAGCAGTTTTCCCGTATCGGTATTCCGGTTTTTCTGGCCGATGTGAAAGGGGATTTATCCGGTATTGGTGCTGAAGGTGTGGCGTCGGAAAAACTCGCCGTGCGGTTGAATGATATTGGCGTGACGGACTGGCAGCCGCAGGCATGCAGCATTATCCCGTGGGATATCTTTGGTGAAAAAGGCCATCCGATCCGCGCGACGATTTCTGACCTCGGGCCGCTGCTGCTGGCGCGATTGCTCGATCTTAATGACGTGCAAAGCGGCGTGCTGCAACTGGTGTTTAAGATTGCCGACGACAACGGCTTGTTGCTGCTCGATATGAAAGATTTGCGTGCCATGGTGCAGTTTACCGGTGATAACGCTAAACAGTTCCAGACGCAGTACGGCAATATTTCTTCCGCTTCCATCGGCGCCATTCAGCGAGGCTTGCTGACGCTGGAAGGCCAGGGCGCAAATCAGTTCTTCGGTGAGCCGATGCTGGATATTAATGACCTGATGAAAACCGACAAGAAAGGCCACGGTATTATCAACCTGCTGGCCGCGGATAAGCTGATTAATCAGCCTAAACTCTACTCCGTTTTCCTGCTGTGGCTGCTGGCTGAACTGTTTGAGCATCTGCCGGAAGTCGGTGACCCTGAGCAGCCCAAACTGGTGTTCTTCTTTGACGAAGCTCATCTGCTGTTCAATGACGCCCCGCAGGCGCTGCTGACAAAAATTGAACAGGTCGTGCGGCTGATCCGCTCCAAAGGCGTGGGAATTTACTTCGTGACGCAAAACCCGCTGGATATTCCTGACAGCGTGCTCGGGCAGCTCGGTAACCGCGTACAGCATGCCTTACGCGCCTTTACGCCGCGTGACCAGAAAGCGGTCAAAGCGGCGGCGCAAACACTGCGCGCGAATCCGGCTTTCGACGCTGAAACGGCGATCACTGAACTGGGCGTTGGCGAGGCGCTGGTGTCATTTCTGGATGAAAAGGGGCGTCCTGAAATCGTTGAGCGGGCGATGGTGATAGCGCCGGAATCGAAAATGGGCATGACTGGCGACGACGAACGTAACAAAGCGATCAACCAGTCGCCTCTGTATGGTCGCTATGAAGACAGCATAGACCGTGAATCGGCCTACGAAAAAATCACCGCACAAGGTTTCGGCACGATCAACACACCGCAATCCACAGGCCCGGCCAAACCGGCGGCGCAAACCCCTTCCGGCGGTGGGCTGATGGGTGGACTGAATGAAATATTGTTCGGCAGCATCGGACCACGGGGGGGGAAACGTGACGGTGTGGTACAGGTTGCGGCAAAAAGCATGGCGCGTGATTTAGGTCGTCAGATCCTGCGTGGGGTTCTCGGTTCCATTATGGGAGGCCGTAAAAAGTAACATCCTTCTGCTAACGCGTATAAGCTGAAACGCATCAGCTTATGCGCGTCTCTTCCTGCCTGAGATCTCAGTTTCATTTGCAATTTCTCTCTGAAATTACGATTTTTTGCGAGGTCTGGCACGTTACTGCCTGTCATTTAGCATAAAAACCGCTCAACTTGAAGGCTGTCACGTTTTTCGCCTGCCGGACTTTGTAGGCTGAATTGCTTTTGGGCTAAATCAATTCAGCAAAAAGGGGTTATTGTGAAAAAATTACTCGTTACCGGGATCGTTCTGGGGCTTTTTTCGTGGCAGGCCACTGCACAAACCATCGTGCTGACGGATGCTGAAGCCGGTACAGAACTGGGAAACTGGAAGACTGACAACAAAAAGCTGAACATCGCGGGCGCGGATTTCAGCATCGAACAAAAAGTGCTTCACGGTGGCAAACAGGAAGGGTCAAAAGTCATCACTATTACCAGCAAAGGGCTGACGATTGCACTGAGCCCGACGCGCGGGATGGATTTACTGCACGTGACCGGCGATAACATCCGCTTAGGTTGGGATTCTCCGGTTCAGGAGGTGGTGAATCCGGCCTATATCAACCTTGAAAGCCGTAACGGTGTGGGCTGGCTGGAAGGTTTCAACGAAATGATGGTGCGTTGCGGCTTTGAATGGACCGGACATCCTGTTACTGCTGACGGCATGATTTACACGCTGCACGGTCGGGCGGGCAATACACCAGCCTCGAAAGTGGTGGTTGATATTGCCGATAAAGCCCCTTATGAAATCACGGTGCGCGGCTTGCTGAAAGAAGACACCTTTAAGAAAGCCAAGCTGGAAACCTGGACTGAGCTGCGTTACGTGCCGGGTAGTCATTCGTGGACCATCCACGACACCCTGACTAACCAGTCGGATTATCCGCACGACTACCAGATTATTTATCACAGTAATTTCGGTCAGCCGATCCTTGAGCAGGGCGCCCGTTTCATTGCGCCGCTGAAATCAATTTCTCCGTTCAATGATTACGCCAAAAAAGGTTTAGCAGACTGGCAGACTTACGCCGGGCCAACCAAAGGCTTCGACGAGATGGTCTTTAACATGGTTCCGCTGGCGGATGCACAGGGTAAAACCATTGCTGGCGTAGTGAACAAAGCGGGCAACAAAGGAGCATCGATTGAATTCGATACCCATCAGTTGCCGCTGCTGACGCTGTGGAAAAACACCGACACTCTGAAGCAGGGTTACGTTACGGGTATTGAACCGGGCACCAACTATGCGTATCCGGTCACTATCGAACGTAAACAAGGCCGCGTGAAACAACTGCAACCCGGCCAGAGCACGGTGTTTGAACTGAAATATTCACTTCTGCCTGATGCGCAGGCGGTGAAACAGCTTGAGGATCGCGTGAAAACGCTTCAGGCAGATCATAAAACAGACGTGAACGAGACCCCTATCGCTGTTGAATAATCCGAGTTTAGGGCGCTGAAGCTGGCGCCCTTTTTTCTCTGTCTATACTTAACTCCACAAGGTATGTGCCCGAATGGCTGTACCCAGGGAGGAAATAATGGCGAAGAAATTGACACTCAGGCAGCAGGAAAAACTTTTTCGCGAACGTCAGCGGCAGAACTTTCAGGCCAGTAGCGCGCTGGATGGTTTGCAGGTTGAGGTTATCACGTTAGACAACGAACAAATTTCACAACGCCTCACCGAACTGAGGAAGCACTATGAACGATAAACTCGTGCCCGGTGCCGACCCTTACTATTATACCGGCATCAATGTGCTGAAAAACCGGCTGGAAATCCGTGAAGAACATCGTCTGTTGCAGGCCGAACTCGCATTTACTGCCCTGCGCGCGTCAGCGATGCCGCTTGGGCCTGCGGTGATGGGACTGCCGCATCTGTGTGCGGTGCATCTGTCTTTGTTCCAGGATATTTACGCCTGGGCAGGCGAGTTCCGTGAAATCGATATCTACAAGGATGACACTCAGTTTTGCCATTTCGAATACATCGAAAAAGAGGGCAACGCGCTGATGCAGGAGCTTGAAGAAGAAGCGTTTCTGGTCGGGTTACCCCTGGATAATCTCGCTGAGCGTCTGGCTCACTATTACACCGGCCTGAATCTGCTGCATCCGTTCCGCGAAGGTAACGGACGTGCGCTGCGGATCTTCATCGAGCAACTGGTCATTCATGCTGGCTACGATATTGACTGGTCCAAAGTGGATCGTGAGCGCTGGCTGGCGGCCAATAAAACGGCGGTGTTTGGTGATGAATCCGAGCTGGTGGCAATTTTTAATACTGTTGTCAGTGAAATCCCGGAAGAACATTGATCGACAAAATACTGAGCCTGAGCTGAAAAATGCGTAGAATTGCCCGGTAAATTTTCCGACTTTTACCGGGTACACTATGCTGCTGCTGATCGACAACTACGATTCCTTCACCTACAACCTCTATCAATATTTTTGCGAGCTAGGTGCAGAGGTGAAAGTGATGCGTAATGATCAGCTGACGCTCACCGACATTGAACAGCTTTCCCCCTCACATCTGGTGATTTCTCCCGGTCCGTGTACGCCTGATCAGGCTGGCATTTCCCTGCAAGCGATTGCCCATTTCTCCGACCGTTTACCGATACTTGGCGTGTGCCTCGGGCATCAGGCGATGGCGCAGGCGTTCGGCGCGAGCATCGTCCGCGCCCGGCAGGCCATTCACGGCAAAACATCCCCTGTCCGCCATACCGGCAGGAGTGTCTTTACCGGGCTGAATAATCCGCTGACCGTGACGCGCTACCATTCGCTGGTGGTCGCGCCACAGACGCTGCCCGATTGTTTCGAGGTTACTGCATGGACAGAACGGGATGGTGGTCGTGACGACATTATGGGCATCATGCACAAAACCTTGCCGCTGCATGGCGTTCAGTTCCATCCTGAAAGCATTTTGAGCGAGCAGGGGCATCAGCTTTTGGATAATTTCCTTAAAATCTAATCAGTTAATATTGCTGAAAAAATTACTTACCCATCAGATGCGATTTCTGTTTGCCTGTGTGTGATTTTTTATGCATATTTTGTGATTATATTTTCATATCAATGGTCGTGAGGGAGAAGGGTAATGGCGGAAAAATCATCGGTAGATCGGGGCACATTCGATAGAGTTATTTTGCCGGTTTATTCACCTGCGAAATTCATTCCCGTGAAAGGTAAAGGCAGTCGCGTGTGGGATCAGCAAGG
This sequence comes from Rahnella sp. 2050, assembly GCF_040544515.1. NCBI lineage: Bacteria > Pseudomonadati > Pseudomonadota > Gammaproteobacteria > Enterobacterales > Yersiniaceae > Rahnella > Rahnella sp. 2050. The sequence goes on from NZ_JBEPKE010000004.1 coordinate 365,706, forward strand.
GAACGAGTATGTTGATTTCGCCGGGGGTATCGCTGTGACGGCGCTTGGACATTGCCATCCGGCACTGGTGAAAGCGTTGCAAGAGCAGGGCGAAACCCTGTGGCATGTCAGTAACGTATTTACCAATGAACCCGCCCTTCGACTGGCGCAGAAGCTGATCGACGCCACCTTTGCCGACCGCGTATTCTTCGCCAACTCCGGCGCTGAAGCCAACGAAGCGGCCTTTAAACTGGCGCGCTATTACGCTTCGCACCGTCACAGCCCGTACAAAAGTAAGATCATCGCTTTCCATAATGCCTTCCACGGTCGCACGCTGTTCACGGTTTCCGTGGGTGGCCAGCCGAAATACTCCGACGGCTTCGGCCCGAAACCCGCTGATATTGTGCACGTGCCGTTCAACGATCTGGATGCCGTAAAAGCGGTGATCGACGACCACACCTGCGCCATTGTTGTCGAGCCTGTGCAAGGGGAGGGCGGTGTCACACCTGCGACCAAAGCGTTTCTGCAAGGTCTGCGTGAGCTTTGTGACAAACATCAGGCGCTGCTGGTGCTGGATGAAGTACAAAGCGGCATGGGGCGCAGCGGCAAGTTGTTCAGCTACATGCATTACGGCGTGACGCCGGACATCCTGACCACTGCTAAAGCGCTCGGCGGCGGTTTCCCGGTTTCCGCCATGCTGGCAACCGAAGACGTGGCCTCGGTGATGGAACCGGGCAAACATGGCACCACCTACGGCGGTAACCCGCTGGCCTGCGCCGTCGCTGAAGCCGCGCTGGATATCATCAATACGCCAGACGTGCTGGCCGGGATCAACGAGCGCCGCGAGAAATTCATCAGCGCGCTGGAGGCCATCAACCAGAAATATCACATCTTCAGCGAGTTCCGCGGTCAGGGGTTGCTGATCGGCGCCGAGCTTTCTGATGCGTATAAAAACCGCGCCGGAGAATTCCATGCCGCCGCGGCAGAATTCGGATTGATGATGCTGGTCGCCGGACCAAACGTGATGCGGTTTGCGCCATCGCTTGTTATCGACTTCGCGGATATTGAAGAAGGGATGGAAAGGTTTGAGAAAGCCGTGGGGAAAGTTTGCGGGGGGTGATCCCCACGCCTCCGTCTTTAAACGCTTGATCGAGACAATTTCGGTTTCTCACTAACATTTATCACATGGCCTCTCGCGCCGAAACCGACCAAGAGGGAAAAGTGCTTTTTCCCTCTTGGATCTCCCTTCGCTTTTTCACTGCGCGCTGTCGCGGGCACGGCGGACATGTTCTGGCGCATTAGTGTGTGGCGCAAAATGTCATCGCTGCGCGATTCCCGAATTTCAGGCTTCGAGCCATAGGTCTCGAACCGTTCATTCGGTGCCATTTTTGAGCACGCCAATCGACATTTCTAAAAGATAAAACCCTTCTCCTTTTGAATTTAGAATCCTGCGGGCGATTCAGAAATCTTGCTGAACGGAGCGGCTTCGAGACCAGTGGCTCGAAGACCGAGAGAAGGAACCGCAACGCGGCAAGATTTCCAGCCTGTCGCTGTGGTTGCTGGAACATAGCCTACGAGCGAAGCGCGCAGTTTAAGACGTGGAGATTCCAAAGAGGGCTCGTCTTAGCCCTCTTTGGTCGGTTTCGGCTCGGTGAGTTAAGCGAACACGGCAATTGAAAAACCGAAACTTTCTCAATCCGTTTAAAAGAACGCCAGTACACGGCATCCGTACTTGAGAAACCGAGATATTCGCAATTTCAAAAAGCAGTCTGGCTGCAAGCCAGTAAAACGGGGATTTGAAAGGGGCATCCCCCTTCACGCCCGCCGCGTCAGCCAGATCCCATGATGCGGCCTCTGCTTCCACGCCAGTGACGAGATGGTATGCATCACGCTGAGATGTGAAATTACGCGCCGCAGATGGCGTTCCATTTCGGTCAGTGGCATATCCGGGTGAAGTTCCGGCGCATTAAACAGGTTGTTCTCGCTGCCCGGCCCGTCGTAGAGCAGTCGTTGCTGACAGCTTTGCAGCGCGATTTCGCAGGTCTGTAAATACTCTGTCGCCAGTTTTTCCGGCAGCATGTAATGCTCGCGGGCGAGGATCGTCATCGCGTTGATATGCTCAACCACAAACTGACTGTGCGTCACCCACAAACGCATATCCGCCAGATAATGTGAGTTAAAACCCGGCTCCTGCATCGCCTGATTTAGCGAAGTGAACAGCTTATTGTGCGCCTGATTGACCTGCATACGGGTGTACGCCAGTTTGGCGGTGTCGGGGCTTTCCTCGAGCAGCAGGCGGATAGCGTCCTGATAGATTTCCAGCGCCTGGTGTGCATTCTGGCGCAGCAAACCGCTTTGCCATTGCGGCCACAGCCAGATAGTGCCACCAAAGGCCAGCGCGCAGCCGATCAGGGTATCGACCAGTCGTGGTACCAGAAAATGCACGCCGTTCATCGCCAGCAATTGCAGGGTATACACTGCAGTCACCGTCATGCCGACCATCGCCAGTCCGTAGTTTTTGCGCAGAACGGTATAGGACAACAGGGTGATCAGCAACATGCACAGCAGCGTGGTGCCTTCCGGCAGTTCCAGTTTGAGCAAGCCTGAGGCAATCAGCAATCCGGCCAGCGTACCGAGTGCACGGTGCTGGATCCTCACCCGCGTGGCGTTATAACCGTTCTGGCTGACCAACATGATAGTCAGCAAGATCCAGTAGGGTTTGGGCAAATTGAAGAACAGACCCAGACTGCTGCCAATCGCCAGAATAATGCCCAAACGTGCGGCATTACGCAGTGCCACGGATTTGAAGGAAAGATAGCTTTTCAGCGCGGGCCAGAAGGGCAAACGCGGCTGGGTGTTCATCAGGTCACGTTTGTACAACGGCCGCTGTGTGCGTAACAGACGGGCAATGCGGCTGAAATGGTAATAACAAAACTGACCTACCGGATTGTCCGGGTTGCGCGCGGCGATTTTCTCCAGCGCGGTCAGCTCATTGGCCATCGTAAAGCGCCCGGATAAACGGTGATAAAGAATATCGTCGGCAATCACCCGAAGACGGGTGGAAATCACCTGTGCATTTCGGCGGATAACCGCTTCGGCATGGCTTTCCTCCACCAGTTTCTGCACTTCTTCCGGCTGATGCAGGCTCACTGTAATGTGCTCCTGCAAATCGAGCGCCACCTGAAAACGCTGAAACAGCCGCTTATGGTGATGATGATGTCCGTGCTGGGGCAACATGTGTAATTGCTGATAAAGCAGGGCAATCAGGTCGATAACCTGCTGCTGGCGGGCTAGCAGTGGGGGTAACGCGGTTTCGGGATCGGTATGTTGCGTCAGCAGGCTGTACTTGGCTTCGAAATAATCCGCGAGTTGCAGATAGAGCTGGCTGAGTGTTTCGCGCATCGGCTGTTCTTCCGAAATACGAAACCACGCCCAGTTAAACAATCCGTACCAGGCTGTGCCAGCGGCGAACAACACCGGGGCCTGCCACATCGGGCGCACGCCCACCATACTCAGCGTGAAGATAGTCGCCACCAGCGCACCGGGCAGCAGGCGCGCATGCAGCGGGCTGATTTCACCGGTGACGCCGAGCAGTAACGCCAGCGACAGCATGATCAGCGGCAGCGGTATATGCCAGCTTTCGAGCATCAGTTGCAGCAGAAGGCTGCTCACGGCAAAGAGTGAACCGCCGACGAGCAGGCGTTTGAAAAAGCGTTTATGCGGGGTATCCAGACCGGCGATGTTACAACAGGCCGGGCAGAGGGAAAACAGCAGGCCCATTTGCAAATTGCCAAACAGCCAGCAAATGCCAACAGGTAAGCACAACACCAGCGTCTGGCGCAGCGCGTAGTTCACTTCAGGATGGTAAAACAGTCTTCGCCATAGCGTCATGGGTAAAGCTTAGCCCATAAAAAAGGCGCGACAGTGTTTTGCCGCGCCAATTTTTGAGGGATTAACGTGTGCCGTAAACGACAATCGTTTTACCGTGTGCGGAGATCAGGCTTTGATCTTCCAGCATTTTGAGAATGCGTCCGACTGTTTCACGTGAACAACCGACGATTTGGCCAATTTCCTGGCGGGTAATCTTGATTTGCATCCCGTCCGGATGGGTCATTGCATCAGGCTGTTTAGCCAGATTGAGCAAGGTTTGAGCGATACGACCGGTAACGTCAAGGAAGGCAAGGTTGCCGACTTTCTCTGACGTCACTTGCAGACGGTTGGCCATCTGCGCGGAGAGACGCATCAGAATATCCGGGTTAACCTGAATCAGCTGGCGGAATTTTTTATATGAAATTTCAGCCACTTCACAGGCAGTTTTAGCACGTACCCAGGCACTGCGTTCCTGACCTTCTTCGAAGAGTCCCAGCTCACCGATGAAGTCACCTTGGTTAAGGTAGGACAGTATCATTTCCTTGCCTTCTTCATCTTTAATCAGGACAGCAACTGACCCTTTCACGATGTAGTAAAGCGTTTCGGCTTTTTCACCCTGGTGAATCAGCGTACTTTTAGAAGGATACTTATGTATATGACAGTGAGACAGGAACCATTCAAGAGTCGGGTCTGTTTGTGGCTTGCCGAGAACCATTTGCTATTATCCTCTGTTGTTATCGCTGCCCAAAATCACAGGGCTCAGAGTTCCCTGTACGGCACTTCAAATCCAAAGCGCCCTTTCAGCATATAACTCTCCAGAAATGCTGCAAGCGGATGTCGGAGTGCAACAGCCTGTTTATTGCTGTCATCACCGTGGGTTCTGTACTTAAACCGCAAAAACCGTCACCGCAATTTACTGGAAAGTATGTTTCGGCTTTGTTTGTAGCACAGGTTTGAGATGCTGTCTTCTGTTGTCTCGCTTCAGCATGATGGCGATCGGGTTACGTTGCCAGATTTTAGGTGAAAGGGTACTCTGAGAGCAGATTTCGACAAGTTTATTCACCGGGAGAATAGTTCATGCATGCACGTGTCAAATGGGTTGAAGGACTGACATTTTTAGGTGAGTCTGCATCGGGTCATCAGATTTCAATGGATGGAAACGCGGGTGATAAAGCCCCAAGCCCGATGGAAATGTTACTGATGTCCGCAGGGGGGTGTAGTGCAATCGACGTGGTGTCAATTTTGCAAAAAGGTCGTAATGACGTGCGTGATTGTGAAGTGAAGCTGACCTCACAACGCCGCGAAGAAGCGCCGCGTCTGTTCACTCACATCAATCTGCATTTTATCGTCACCGGTAAGGATCTGACCGATAAGATTGTTGAACGTGCGGTCAGCCTGTCTGCCGAAAAATACTGTTCTGTGTCTCTGATGCTGGGTAAAGCGGCCACAATCACCCACAGCTTTGAAGTGATTGCAGCCGAATAAAGTTTACTCGATCTTCTTGCCTTCCATCAGGCGCTGCACCAGCGGCGCCATGATCAGCTCCATCGCCAGCCCCATTTTGCCGCCCGGCACCACCAGTGTTTTGATGTGCGAGATAAACGACCCTTGCAGCATGGCCAGCAGATACGGGAAATCGATGTCATCCAGTCCCTGAAAATGAATCACCACAAAGCTTTCATCCAGTGACGGAATGGCTTTGGCGGCAAACGGGTTCGAGGTGTCGATGGTGGGTACCCGCTGGAAATTGATGTGTGTGCGGGAAAACTGCGGCGTAATGTAATTGATATAGTCATCCATCGAACGCACGACGGAATCCATCACCGCTTCACGGGAATGCCCGCGCTCGCCGGTATCGCGCACCAGTTTCTGGATCCATTCGAGGTTGACGATAGGCACTACGCCGACCAGCAGGTCGACCTGCGCGGCAACGTCAATTTTGTCCGCCACCACACCACCGTGTAACCCTTCGTAAAACAAAATATCCGTCGGTTCCGGCAACGCCTGCCACGGCGTAAAGGTACCCGGCACCTGATTGTAGGGAACGGCTTCGTCATAAGTATGCAGATACTTACGTGAACGGCCAGTGCCGGTTTTACCGTATTCGATAAAGCTTTTTTCCAGCAAACCAAAGTCATTGGCTTCCGGCCCGAAGTAGCTGATATGACGTCCCAGATCGCGCGCCTTGCGTATTGCCGCATCCATTTCAGGACGGGTGAAATGATGAAAACTGTCGCCTTCCAGTTCCGCCGCACGCAAACCAAGCTGCTGAAATATTTTACGAAATGCCACGCTGGTGGTCGTGGTGCCTGCACCGCTCGAACCGGTCACGGCAATAACAGGATGTTTGGCTGACATAATGCGCTGTTCTCCATAAAGGTGATGCAGGCAGGCGAGACGCGGTCTTTTCTGTGGTCGAAGATCTGGCGTCAAGGCTGCGCATAATTAAGCCTATTGTTACCATATTTATTCGCGAAGCCAAAGAGGGCATCACTATTCTAAACCCGCCAGCAACGGTTGGATCAGCGGGTCTTTCTGGTGGAACAGAGAAACAATGTCATGCAGCGCCTTGCCTGTGTACTCCTTTTTCCACGCCAGACTGAGCGGGGAAGGGGCGCGCGGATAGCGGATTTGCCGGGCGATCAGCTCGCCGCTGTCGAGATATGGCTGGCACAGATGGCGCGGCAGAAAACCGATACCCATTCCCTTCAGGTGACAGGCCAGTTTAGTCGCCACATCTGCCACGATGATCTGCCGTTGCCCGGTCAGCAACCAGGCTACCCGCTTGTTCAGATGGCGCGAGGTGTCTTCCACATTGATGGCAATGTACTGACGCAACACCGCTTCTTCCAGCATGCCAGTGATGTGCTGCAGCGGATGAAAGGGCGCATGAACAAAAATCCAGTCCACTTCACCCAGCGGCAGCAGATTCACGGCGTTAGAAAGAGATTCGGTGCCGGTGACGCCAATCGCCAGCTGAAAATCTTCGTACAGCAGCGTATCCCATACCCCCATGTAAATCTGTCGTGTGAAAGTGAACTGCGTGAACGGGTAGCGCTGCGTCAGACAGCTTAATAACGCCGCCAGAGTTTCAGGGCAGTACATCAGATTGTTCACCACCACATTCAGCTGGCGCTCAATGCCGTCGTTAATCTGCTGCAGTTCTGCCGGTACACCCTCCAGCCAGGTTAGCCACTGGCGACATCGTTCAAGCAGATGCTGTCCGGCGGGCGTCAGCGACACCGTACGGGTCGTGCGGTTGAGCAATAACGTCCCGGCACTGTCTTCCAGCATCTTAATTCGATAGCTGATGGTCGCGGGCGTTTTATGCAGCATCTCTGCCGCGCGGGAAAAGCTGCCTGTTTGCGCGACGTGCATAAAGGTTTTAATCGACTCCTCATCCAGCATAGGTCACCTGAAGTAATGTTAATGCATTGAATGAAAAAGATTTTATAGATTTAACCTGATGAGAATTGTGGACTTCATCAATTTTATGGAATCTTTTTCCATATTTCGATTGAGCAAGTTGGAAAAAGTTTCTACAGTAATTGCATTGAGGATAAATCCGCCAATCTGGCGGGCTTATCTCACCGGTTTTATTTTAAATGCAGGGATGAATGCCATGGAACTTCCGGTTTACCCGCTGACCCAGGCGGCCTTCGCGGTTTACGGCGATGTGATTGAGACGACAGGTCGCGATTTTTTTCATATCAACGACGGCAAGGTTGAGCGGTACCACGATCTGACCAACGTGGAAATCCTCGGGCAGGATCGCCCGCTGGTGAGCATCAACCGCGCCCAGCCAGCACCGTTGCCCATTGTGGTGACGCAACTCGAAAAACACCCGCTCGGTTCACAGGCGTTTGTGCCGATGCAGGGCGAGCGCTTTATCGTGATTGTTGCGGCAGGGGGCGAGACGCCGGACATCTCCACGCTGAAAGCCTTTATCACCAACGGCCTGCAGGGCGTGAATTATCACCGGAATGTCTGGCACCATCCGCTGTTTGCGTTTGAGACGGTGACGAATTTTCTCACCGTCGATCGTGGCGGCGCAGACAACTGTGATATCAGTCAGTTACCTCAGGGCTATCAGCTTATTTTACCCGTTGCGGCGGGATTAAAGTCGTGACGCTATAAAGCATCTTGCATAAGATACAAGCATCTGAAAACAAGCGAAACGCGGGCGCTCAGCGCCTGATGCTGGAGAAATGTGAGATGGCCGAAGTAAAAAAACGGGGGCGTCCTAGCCAGCCTGGTTCTGGTTCGCAAAAGGGCGCTCAGGCCTTAGAACGCGGCATTGCGGTGTTGAATTATCTGGCGCAGTCCGGCGGCAGTTCTTCTGTCAGCAACATTGCAGAGAATTTGTCGCTGCCCCTTTCCACCACCTTTCGACTGCTGAAAGTGCTGGAAGAGGCCGATTTTGTTTATCAGGATGCGCAACTGAGCTGGTGGCACATCGGCTTACAGGCGTTTACGGTCGGATCGTCTTATATCCATAACCGGGATGTATTGTCAGTCGCCGCGCCTTATATGCAGCGCCTGATGTTGTTGTCGGGCGAAACGGCCAATCTGGCGATCCGCAACGGTTTCGAAGCGGTACTGATCGGCCAGCGGGAATGCCAGTCGATGGTGCGGATGTGCGCGCCGCTTGGCAGCCGTCTGCCACTGCATGCCTCCGGTGCCGGGAAAGCGTTGCTGTATTCGCTGGATGACGAGGCGCTGATGAGCCTGATGATGCAGGCGGGGTTGAAGAACTTTACGACGCACACGCTGGATAATCTGAATGCGTTGAAAAAGGATCTGCAACACGCGCGTCAGCAGGGGTTTGCACAGGACAGCGAAGAGCATGTGACAGGGCTGAACTGTCTGGCCTCGGCGATTTTTGACAGCAATAACAATGCGGTGGCGGCGATTTCGATCTCCGGCCCCAGCTCCCGCTTAACGACGGAGCGTTTTACCGATTTAGGCGAACTGGTGCGGGATACCGCGCGTGACATCAGTCTGGCCCTGGGCCAGCGCCACTAACCGGTTCGTCCTGCGATCCCCGCTCTGTCGTGAGCGGGATTTTTTTCAGTTAAATTAAAGTTGGAAACTTTTTCCGTTATTTTATGCAAAGCGGAATTACCTGAGGATTTAGCTATGGCTCGTATGACAGCTGCACAGGCAGCAATGTATGTGTTGGAAAAAGAAGGGATCACCACCGCGTTTGGTGTACCGGGCGCAGCGATTAACCCGTTTTATAACGCCATGCGCCTGCATGGAAAAATCCGTCATGTGTTAGCCCGTCATGTGGAAGGTGCATCGCATATGGCCGAAGGCTATACCCGGGCGAAAGCCGGGAACATCGGCGTGTGCCTGGGGACGTCTGGCCCGGCGGGTACCGACATGATCACCGCGCTGTATTCCGCCTCGGCGGATTCCATTCCGATCCTGTGCATTACCGGTCAGGCACCGCGCGCCCGTCTGCATAAAGAGGATTTTCAGGCGGTGGATATTCAGGCGATTGCCGGTCCGGTGAGCAAAATGGCGGTGACCGTGCTGGAACCTGCGCTGGTGCCGCGTGTCCTGCAACAGGCGTTCCATCTGATGCGTTCCGGTCGCCCCGGTCCGGTACTGGTCGATCTGCCGTATGACGTGCAGACCGCCGAAATCGAATTCGATCCGGAAACTTATGAATCGCTGCCCGCTTACAAGCCTGCCGCCACCGTCGCTCAGGCCGTCAAAGCGATGGAAATGCTCAACGCCTGTGAGCGTCCGCTGATTGTGGCCGGTGGCGGTGTGATTAACGCTGATGCCGCCGCGCTGTTGCAGCGCTTTGCTGAAATAACCCAAGTGCCGGTGATCCCGACGCTGATGGGCTGGGGCGTGATCCCGGACGATCACCGCCTGATGGCTGGCATGGTCGGATTGCAGACCGCGCACCGCTACGGTAACGCCTCACTGCTGGCGTCGGATCTGGTATTTGGCATCGGTAACCGTTTTGCCAACCGTCATACCGGCTCGGTAGAGAAATACACCGCAGGCCGCAAAATCATCCACGTTGATATCGAACCGACACAAATCGGCCGCGTACTTTGTCCTGATTTAGGCATTGTGTCTGACGCCGGTGAAGCCCTGAAACTGCTGATCGAAGTAGCAGAAGAGCAGAGAAAAGCCGGCAAACTGCCATGTCGCGAAAGCTGGATCCAGGAATGTGAAGAACGCAAACGCACCATGCTGCGCAAAACCCACTTCAACGATGTGCCGGTCAAACCGCAGCGCGTCTATGAAGAAATGAGCAAAGCCTTTGGCCGCAACGTGAATTACGTGACCACCATCGGACTGTCGCAGATCGCGGCGGCGCAGATGCTGCACGTATTTGAACCGCGCCACTGGATCAACTGCGGTCAGGCGGGCCCGCTGGGCTGGACCATTCCTGCGGCACTCGGCGTTTGCATCGCGGCACCGGAACGTCAGGTGGTCGGGATTTCAGGCGATTACGATTTCCAGTTCATGATCGAAGAGCTGGCGGTCGGTGCGCAGTTCAACATTTCTTACATCCACGTCCTGGTGAACAACGCTTATCTCGGCCTGATCCGCCAGTCGCAGCGCGCCTTTGATATGGATTACTGCGTCCAACTGGCGTTCGAAAATATCAACTCTGAAGACGTGAAAGGTTACGGCGTCGATCACGTGAAAGTGGTGGAGGGGTTGGGATGTAAAGCGATACGCGTCTTCAAGCCGGAAGATATCGCCCCGGCGTTTACAGAAGCTAAACGTCTGATGAAAAAACATCAGGTGCCGGTGGTGGTGGAAATCATGCTGGAACGCGTCACCAATATTTCCATGGGCGGCGAAATTGACAGCGTGAATGAGTTTGAGCCGGTTGCCGATAATGCGGATGACGCACCGACGCACGTCAGCTTCATGAAATATGAATAAGCCAGGAGGCTGAAAATGCTCAAGTTCTCTGCGAATTTATCCATGCTGTTTCTGGAGGTAGATTTCCTTCAGCGCTTTAAAGCGGCGGCTGACAGCGGTTTTACGGCGGTGGAGTTTATGTTCCCTTACGACTATCCGGCTGACACCCTGAAGGCGTTGCTGACGCAAAATAAGCTGCAACATACGCTGCACAATCTGCCCGCGGGCGACTGGGCGGCGGGCGAGCGCGGTATTGCCTGCCTGCCGGGGCGTGAAGCAGAGTTTCGCGAAGGCGTAGCACAGGCCATCGCTTACGCCAAAGCACTCGGCAACCGCAAAATTAACTGTCTGATTGGCAAAACTCCGGCGGGTTCTGATGCCGTCAGCGTGACGCCTTTGGTGGTGGAAAATCTGCGCTATGCCGCACAGGCGCTGGCGAAAGAGGGGCTGATGCTGCTGATTGAGCCGATCAATCACTTTGATATGCCGGGATTTTATCTGACCGGTACGCAACAGGCGCTGGATCTTATTGAACGCGTCGGCTGTGACAACCTGTTTATCCAGTACGACATTTACCATATGCAGCGGATGGAAGGGGAACTGGCGAATACCCTGATCCGCCATGCGGACAAAATCGGTCATTTGCAGGTGGCGGATAACCCGAACCGTAATGAACCGGGTACCGGTGAAATTAATTACGACTTTATTTTCGACCTGATTAAAAACTCGGATTACGACGGCTGGGTCGGTTGTGAATATAAGCCACGGGCGCGCACGGAAGAAGGATTAGGCTGGCTTAACGCCTACCGCTAATCGTTATAAAACGCGAGAAACAGACATTATTCACCCTCGCGGTGAGGGATTTCTGTACGCCAAATTTCAGTCACATTGAAAGGGAATTAGCATGAAAATTGGATTTATCGGCTTAGGAATTATGGGCGCACCGATGGCGCAACATCTGGTGGATGCCGGGCACAGTCTGCATTTCTCCACACTCGGCAACGTGCCTGCTTCACTGACCGATGCCGGTGCCAAAGCCTGTGCGACACCGGCAGAAGTCACCGTTCACGCCGACGTCATTATTATCATGGTGCCGGATACGCCAGACGTGGCAACGGTGCTGTTTGGTGACAATGGCTGCGCCAGCGTGCCGCTGAAAGGCAAAACCATTGTCGATATGAGTTCCATCTCACCGATTGAAACCAAAACGTTTGCGCAGCGTGTGCAGCAACTGGGGGGGGAATATCTGGATGCGCCGGTTTCCGGCGGTGAAATTGGCGCGCAGCAGGGCACGCTGACCATCATGGTGGGCGGTAAGGAATCAGTCTTCAACGATATCAAACCGCTGTTTGAGCTGATGGGTAAGAACATCACGCTGGTGGGCGATTGCGGAGCCGGGCAAACCTGCAAAGTGGCGAACCAGATCATTGTGGCGCTGAATATTGAAGCTGTCTCGGAAGCGCTGCTGTTTGCTTCCCGCGCCGGTGCCGATCCTGCCCGTGTTCGTCAGGCTTTGATGGGCGGATTCGCCTCATCGCGCATTCTGGAAGTGCACGGTGAGCGCATGATCAAGCGCACTTTTGCGCCGGGCTTTAAAGTCGCGCTGCACCAGAAAGATCTCAACCTGGCGCTGCAAAGTGCCAAAGCCTTATCAATCAGCCTGCCTAATACGGCGACCTGTCAGGAGTTATTCAATGTCTGTGCAGCAAACGGCGGATCGCAGTTAGATCATTCGTCATTAATTCAGTCGCTGGAAATGATGTCGAATCACAAAATCGGTTAATTAAGTAAGGCTGGCATCAATGTCAGCCTTTTTTAATCCACAAGCACGTCCCTAACGTATTATGAGGAATTAAGGATGAATGAATCAGAATGCACTCAGCAAGAACGTTATCGTGAAAGAGGATACAGCAACGATCTTCTGCCAAAATTAAAAGAAAAAAGAAACTGGAAAGGATTTAATTATTTTACGCTGTGGATGGGTTCGGTACACAACGTGCCGAATTATATTGCGGTCGGCGGATTTCTTATTCTCGGGTTGTCTACGTTTAGCGTGATGATGGCGATTATTATCAGCGCGCTGTTTATTGCGGCGGTGATGGTATTAAACGGGGCGGCAGGTTCGAAATACGGCGTACCTTTTGCGATGATCCTGCGCGGTTCTTACGGTATCCGCGGCGCATTATTTCCCGGCATTCTCAGAGGCTGTATCGCGGCGATTATGTGGTTCGGTTTGCAATGCTATGCCGGTTCACTGGCCTTCCTGATCCTGATTGGCAAAATCTGGCCGGAGTTCCTGACCCTCGGCGGTGATTTCAATCTGCTGGGTATTTCCATGCCGGGGCTGATCGCCTTTATGATTTTCTGGGCAATCAACGTGATGATCGGTTTTGGCGGCGGCGGGGTGCTGAATAAATTCACCGCCATCCTTAATCCGTGCATTTATGTTGTTTTCGGCGGCATGGCGGTCTGGGCTATCTCGCTGGCCGGGCTGGAAAATATCCTTAACTATGTGCCCGCCAATGCCGAGCAATCGGGTAATCCGCTGTTCCTGTTTCTGGTGGTGATCAATGCCGTGGTCGCGGTGTGGGCGGCACCGGCGGTGAGTGCTTCGGACTTTACCCAGAATGCCAGCAGTTTTAAACAGCAGGCGTGGGGACAAACTCTGGGTCTTATCGTGGCGTACGTGCTGTTTGCCGTTGCCAGCGTCTGTATTCTGGCTGGGGCAAGCATTCACTACGGTGTTGATACCTGGAACGTGCTGGATATCGTACAGAAATGGGACAGCCTGTTCGCCTCGGTGTTTGCTGTGTTAGTGATCCTGATGACCACCATTTCGACCAACGCCACCGGTAACATTATCCCGGCCGGTTTCCAGATTGCCGCTATCGCACCGAAAAAGCTGACCTATAAAAAAGGTGTGCTGATTGCCAGCCTGATAAGCGTGGTGATTTGCCCGTGGAAACTGATGGAGAATCAGGAAAGTATTTACCTGTTCCTCGATATTATCGGCGGGATGTTAGGGCCGGTCATTGGCGTGATGATGGCGCACTATTTTATTGTGGTACGCAGTGAGCTGGATCTGGATACGCTGTATACCGCACCGGGAAATTATCACTATTACGATCGCGGATTTAATACCGTGGCATTCGCCGTGACATTAATTGCCGTCGTCCTTTCACTGGGCGGAAAGTTTATTCCTGTGCTGGAACCTTTATCGCGGGTTTCCTGGTTTGTGGGTGTCATTGTGGCTTTCGTTTTGTATTCCGTTTTTATGAAAAGGGAACCGTCACTTCAGCCGCAAAATGTGTGAGCCGGTAAACCGGCATGAAATAAACGAATAATAAATCCAATAATAAAATCTTATCTCTGTACTTTCATAAGGAAATATAACCATGTCATATGATCTGATCATTAAAAAAGGCACTGTTGTTCTGGAAAGTGAAGCCGTGATTACGGATATCGCGGTGAAGAATGGCAAAATTGTCGCCATCGGCGATGACCTGACTGGCGCAGAAAAAATACTCAGCGCGGAAGGGTTGATCGTTGCGCCGGGAATGGTGGATGCCCATACGCACATCTCCGAACCGGGCCGCAGTCACTGGGAAGGCTACGCCACCGGTACCCGTGCGGCGGCCAAAGGCGGGATCACCACCATGATCGAAATGCCGCTTAACCAGTTACCGGCCACGGTGGATCGCGCGTCCCTGCACATGAAATTCGATGCTGCCGAAGGCAAGCTGACCATCGATGCCGCGCAGTTTGGCGGGCTGGTGTCTTACAACCTTGACCGTTTGCATGAGCTGGATGAAGAAGGCGTGGTGGCCTACAAATGTTTCGTCGCTACCTGCGGCGACCGCAGCGTCAGTAACGATTTCCGTGACGTGAATGACTGGGAATATTTCAAAGGCCTGCAAATTCTGGCAAAACGCGATCAGTTAGTGGCGGTTCATGCGGAAAACGCGCTGATCTGCGACGAACTGGGCCGCGAAGCCAAAGACGCCGGACGGGTGACGGCACATGATTATGTTGCCTCACGCCCGGTCTTCACTGAAGTGGAAGCCATTCGCCGCGTGTTGTATCTGGCGAAAGTAGCGGACTGCCGTTTGCACGTCTGCCATATCTCCAGCCCGGAAGGTCTGGCGGAAGTGCTGCGCGCACGTCACGAAGGCCAGCGTGTGACCTGTGAATCTTGCCCGCATTACTTCGTACTGGATACCGCACAGTTTGAAGAGATCGGCACGCTGGCAAAATGTTCGCCACCTATCCGCGACAAGAAAAATCAGGACGGCATGTGGGAACACCTGCTGAAAGGTGACTTTGACTGTCTGGTCTCCGACCATTCGCCGTGCCCGCCGGATATGAAAGCCGGCAACGTCATGCAGGCGTGGGGCGGTATCGCCGGACTGCAAAACTGCGTCGATGTGATGTTTGACGAAGCCGTGCAGAAACGCGGTATGTCGTTGCCGATGTTCTCAAAGCTGATGTCTTCCAACGCGGCGGATATCTTCGGGCTGAAGCATAAAGGCCGTATCTCCATCGGCAAAGATGCCGATTTCGTGTTCATCAAACCGAACAGCAGCTATGTGCTGAAAGCGTCAGATCTGGAATATCGCCATAAAGTCAGTCCGTATGTTGGCCGCACCATCAATGCGCAGGTCGTGAAAACTATTCTGCGCGGCGAAACCATCTATGACATCAAAGATGGTTTCCAGGATAAGTGCATCGGTAAATTCGTACTGAAACACCAGCAGTAATCTCTGCATCTGCCCGCTGTGTAAACGGCGGGCTTTTTCTTTTTGAGGTCAGCCAGATTGTCATGATGTTATTTCCCAGAGCGCAAATCCTGCCGGGTATCCAGTGGTTCTTCTTCATTTTCTGCAACACGGTGGTTATCCCGCCGACGTTACAGTCTGCGTTTCAGCTTTCCGATGCGGCCACGCTGTGCCTGATGCAATACTCTTTTATCGCCACCGGGCTGGCGTGCGTGGCGCAGGCGGCGCTCGGCCACGGCCGCGCCATTATGGAAGGGCCGACCGGATTGTGGTGGGGCGTGATCCTCACCGTGACGCTGGCAGAAGCCGCGCAAGGGACGCCGCTGCCGGTGATCGGCGGCAGTCTGGCTGTGGGTATCGCACTTTCCGGTGTGATCACCGTGCTGATTGGCCTGAGCGGGCTTGGTCATCGTATCGCCGTGTTGTTTCGTCCGGCGGTGATGATGGTGTTTATGTTTTTACTCGGTGCCCAACTGCTGTCGCTGTTTATTAAAGGCATGCTGGGGCTCCCTTTTGGCGTGCCGCAGGGGCCGGTGGCTATTGATTTTCCGGCGTTCCTGCTGGCGCTCACCGTGGCGGCGCTGGTGGTCGGTATTGTGGTCTGGCTGCCGTCACCGTGGAATAAATATGGCCTGCTGGCTGGTACGTTGCTCGGTTGGGCGGCATATCGGATCATTTTCCCGCAGGCCGTCAGCCCGGGCACCGGCACAGACTGGCAGTGGTTTCCGCTGGGCGCGCCGCAGGAATTACGCGGTGGTATTATCCTGACCGCCACGATGACCGGGCTGCTGAATATTTCGAATACTTTTGGCGCGCTGCGCGGCACCCAGATTTTTTACCCGCAGCAGACCCCGCAATATCGCCGCAGTTTTGTGGTTTCCGGTCTGTTTACCCTGGGATCGGCTGTTCTGGGCATCGTGCCTTTTTCGCCGTTTGTCTCATCGATTGGCCTGCTGACGCAAACCAATGACAACCGCAAAGCACCGTTTATTCTCGGCGCGCTGGTGGTGGTTGCCATTGGTCTGTTTACGCCGCTGACGGCGTTTTTCGCCCGCATCCCGTTGAGCATCAGCAGCGCCGTGTTGCTGGTGTCTTATCTGCCTCTGCTCAGTTCGTCGCTGTCATTTCTGCCCCACATCAGGCTCAGCAGCCGCAATGTTTACCGTCTGGCGATCCCGCTGTTTGCCGGGATTTTCCTGATGGGGCTGCCTGCCGGATATGTGCAGCAGGTGCCGCTGTGGCTGCGTCCGCTGCTGAGTAATGGTTTGCTGACCGGCGTGATGCTGGCGATTGTGCTGGAAAATTTATTGCCCTGGGACCGGGTTCACTGAGTCCCCATTACCGAAGGATTGAAGATGAAAATTATTATTGCGCCCGATTCATTCAAGGAAAGTTTAAGTGCGGAATGTGCGGCGATGGCGATTGAAGACGGGTTTCGCGCTGTGTTCCCGGAACTCGAGGCTGTCCGTCTGCCGGTTGCTGACGGCGGCGAAGGCACGGTGGATGCGCTGATTGCCGCGACCGGCGGGCATCGCATTGATATTGAGGTGACAGACCCGCAGGGACATCGCGTGCGTGGTTTTTACGGCGTGAACGGCAAAGGTGATTGTGCGGTGATTGAAATGGCCGCCGCCAGCGGTCTGATGCTGGTGCCCGCCGGACAGCGTGATCCGCTCACGGCCACCAGTTTCGGCACCGGTGAGTTAATCCGTCATGCACTGGACGGCGGTATCCGCCACATCATTTTAGGCATTGGTGGCAGCGCGACCGTTGATGGCGGCATTGGCATGGTACAGGCGCTCGGCGGTCGTTTTACCGATGCGCAGGGCATTGATCTGCCGTGGGGCGGCGCCGCGCTGGCGCAACTGGCGGCTATTGATCTGAGTCAGTTGGATCCGCGTTTAGCGCAGTGCCTGATTGAAGTGGCGTGCGATGTGGAAAATCCGCTGACCGGTCCGTGCGGTGCGGCGGCAGTATTCGGCCCGCAAAAAGGCGCATCGGTGCAAGATGTTCAGGTTCTGGACGCGGCGCTGGCCCATCTGGCGGCGGTTATTTTCCGCCATCTCGGGGTTAACGTGCTTGAGTGGCCAGGCGGTGGCGCAGCGGGCGGAATGGGTGTGGCGGCTCGGTTGTTCCTGCGTGGCAACATGCGTTCCGGTATCGACATTATTATGGATGCCATCGGGCTGGAAGAGGCGATGCAAGGTGCTACGCTGGTGATCACCGGCGAAGGGCGGCTGGATCAGCAGACCATTAACGGCAAAGCGCCGGTCGGTGTGGCGAGACTTGCACAACGCTACCATGTGCCGGTGATCGGGCTGGCGGGCATTCTGGGCGAAGGAGTGGAAGTCGTACATCAGCACGGGCTGGATGCGGTATTCAGTATTCTCCCACGCCTCGCGCCACTGGAAACGGTGCTGGAGCAGGGGGAGGAAAACCTGCGTTACGCTGCGCAAAATCTTGCCCGAGTTTACCGGCTGGGCATGAAGGCCTCTTCCTGACGTTATCGGTTTCTCAAAACACAAAAACCGCCAGCGATGGCGGTTTTCTTATTACATTCACGAACCGTTAAAGTTCGACGTCGCGGTTACAGTCTTTCGAATAGATATAGCTCAGCGGCTCATCGCGCCCCACGGCATAACAGGCCTGCGGGCAGTACGCACCCATAAAGATATAGTCGTTTTTCTTCACCGGGATCCAGTGGTTATCCAGGTTATACATGCCTTCACCGCTGAGGATCAGCGCACCATGCTCCTGCACGTGCGTCTCCACATAGCCGTGGCAGGCACCTGGCGCAAACGTCAGAATATGAATGTTCATATCGAACCCCAGAACTGCAGGGAGTAAATCCTGCACAATCACATCTGACATGCCTTCGTAGTGGATTTTTTCCAGCTGATGCACGTTGTTGCTCACCACATGCGGCTGGAAACCACTGACTGGCGTATAGCGTTTTTTATAGAGGAATAAGCGGCTGTTCTGGCCGCCGTTGGCATTCACCAGCGTCATGCTCACGCCCGGCGGGCAGTAAAGATATCCGCCGCTTTCCAGCCGGTAATCCTGACCTTCGGCATTCGCAGTGATGTTACCGTCGATCACGTAGACGAAGGTTTCGATATGCGCGTCGCCGCCGAAGCCCGCCAGGTTTTTCCCCCCTTCCAGCATGTTGACCAGATAATCCACAAAGGTCGCGCCCAGTTTCGGCGTCGCCAGAATGGTGATTTCACAGCGCTCAAAACCGGGCAGGGTATTTTTGACCAGACCGTCGGGTTCAATCAGCGCATAATCCCCGCGTTTGATGATGGAACGGTTAGAAAGTAAATCATTGATATAGCCTGTGTTTTGGTTGATATAACCCATTGTAAACTCCCTTTAAGACAGATTAATAAGCCAGTTGATGCAGCATTTTCGCCAGCATTTCCACGCCCGCGGCCAGATCGGCAACAGCGGTGTTTTCTGCCGGGTTGTGGCTGATACCCGCAATGCTGGGAACGAACAGCAGGCAGGTCGGTACGCAGGCGGCGAAAATCTGCGCGTCGTGACCGGCGCCGCTGTGCATCACGCGGTAACGGCTGTTTTGTTCACGGCACAGGGCGTCGAGTTGCGCCACCAGTTGTTTGTCCATGGGCACCGGCGCTTCATCCATCCATAAATCAATGTCGATGCCGATGCCGCGTTCCTGGCAAATCCGCCGCATGGTGGCTTCCAGTTCTGTGGTAAACGCCAGCAGCGCCTGCTGATCGGTGTGGCGGCAATCAATGCTGAACACGGTTTTACCCGGCACGACATTAACGGTACCCGGCACCGGCACCACTTTGCCGAAGGTCAGCACCAGCGGGTCGCCGTGCGCTTCGGCGCTTTCGGTGGCCGTCACGCAAATCTGACTGAATGCCTGAAGGGTATCTTTGCGGTAACTCATCGGCGTAGTGCCCGCGTGATTGGCGGTGCCGGTCAGGGTCACGGTATAGCGGCGCTGACCGACAATCGCATGCACCACGCCAAGTTGCTGCTGATTGCGTTCGAGCACGCTGCCCTGCTCGATATGCAGTTCGACAAAGGCTTTGATGTCGCGGCGGGCGGGCAACGGAGAACCGGGCAGCGTGAAACCGCATTGCTGCATCGCATCGGTAAATTTCACGCCCTGCGCATCGGTGATGTTGCGCACATCGGCAGGATCGGCCTGTCCGACGATGTTTTTACTGCCCCAGAAAACATAGGGAAAACGGCTGCCTTCTTCTTCGGCCAGCGACACCACTTCCAGCGTGCGGCGCGGCGTGCCAAAGGTGTCTTTCAGATAGCGCATGGCGATAAAGGCGGCGAGCACACCGAACTGTCCGTCGAGATGGCCACCGCTGACCACCGTATCGATATGCGAGCCGGAGAGAATGACCTCGTCTTTGCGGTCACTGCCTTCGATGCGGCCATATAAATTGCCGACGGCGTCGAAACGGGTGGCAAACCCATTCTGCGTCATCCGCTGTTTTAACTGATTTTGCGTTTCCAGCCATTCGGGGGAATAAAGCAGGCGGGAAATACCGCCAGCCGGATCTGCGCCAAATACCGATAACCAGTCGAGCTGACTTTCTACGTGCTGATAAAAGGGCGACATAGCATATTCACCTTTAAATAAATAATTAATGTGCGAAAGGAGATTGTGTTTGATAAGTGTGGGTATAAAGCTCATCGGAAATTAAATAACGATAAATATCATCTATCAGTTCTATTCCATTGGCTTTCGTATGCTCTTCATAAATATCCAGGTTCTGGCCCGGATACAGCACTTTTTCAAAACCCGGCGCCGGGCGAAGTGCCACTAATTCGGCCAGCATCTGGCTGATATTTTTTCTGAATATCTGAGAAGAGGTAAAGAACGCCGGATTAATCACAATGTGCAACTGGCCGAGGTCACGACCGGCGGTGAGGTCTTCATACATCGAGCTGACGGAGCGCCCGAACGGCAGGCCGAGCAAAATACCGGACAACACATCAACCATCATCATCAGGCCGTAGCCTTTCGGGCCGGACATCGGCAGAAGCGCTTCGACGGCATAAGGATCGGTGGTGGGATTGCCTGCGCCATCTACCGCCCAGGTGTCAGGGATTTTTTCATTGCGCGCCCGGGCATCAAGGATTTTCCCCCACGCCTGCACGGTGGTCGCCATGTCAAAGGTGATGATTTGCTCCCCTTCGCCGGGTGCGGCAAAGGCAATCGGGTTGGTGCCGTAATAGATGTCGGCGGAACCAAACGGCACCACCATCGGGTCAGACTGGCAAACGGAAACCGCGATCAGACCGGCTTTGGCCGCGCGGTGAACGAAATAAGACAGCGCGCCGCAATGCCCCATCTGACGGATTCCCACCACGGCGACGCCTTTGGTTTTTGCCATGTCGATGGCATGTTCCATCGCCAGGTTTGCTGCGACGTGTCCGGGGCCGTTATCGGCATGCAGAATGCCGCTGCATGGCCCGGTTTCTTCCCACTGCAACGCCGGAGAGGTGTTGGTGCCGCCTCTGGCAATACGTTCGGCATAATATTCAACCCGCACCGCGCCGTGAGAATGGATGCCTCTGGCATCAGCATAAGAGAGCACGTCGGCCACCACGGCCGCATGTTCCGGCGTTAAACCGGCGGTGGTGAGTTTGCGGGCAATAAGCTGGTGTAATTCTTCGCGACTGACCTTCATCTGGCGTTCCTTATTTGCAGCGAATGAGGCGTTGAATAGCGAAGAAAATACGGGATATCCCGCGTGAGAATGTGATCTGAATAACTAATCAGGGATAGCGAAAATCAATTTGCTAATGCGCATTTTTTCTTATTAATTTTTTATTTAATCGTTATTCATTATTTAATTTTCTCACATGTAAATCAGCGTGGTTATTTAATTAAACCTGACAATAAATCAAGTGTGAGCCAGTTCACCTTGCGAGGTTTTATTTCTGCGTAGCCTGCGTCTCACCGTCTGAAAATATAAGGGAAGCAGATGATCCACGCCTGTATTAAAAAAGGAAGTTTTCAGGATTCCGTCAGCCTGATGATTATTTCCCGCCAGCTCAGTGAATCACCGGACGTTGACGATGTATCGGTGATGATGGGGACACCCGCCAATAAAGCGTTATTAGAAGCCACCGGTTTCTGGCATGCCTGTTTTGAACAGGCGACGCCGAATGATATCTGCGTGGCGGTGCGTAGCGAAAGTCGCGAAGCAGGCATTATTGCTGCGATTACCGCACAGCTTGAAGACGCCTTAAAAGCCATGTCAGCCGGGCAACGCGGCGGGCGATCTCTGCCGGTAGCGCGCCGTTTTTCCAGCGCGGAACAACGCCTTCCTGACGCTAATCTGATGCTGATTTCCATTGCGGGCGAGTATGCCGCCGGGCTGGCGCATCAGGCGCTCGACAGTGGCCGCAACGTGATGATTTTCTCTGATAACGTCACGCTGGAAGACGAAATCGCGCTTAAACAAAAAGCCTGTGAGAAAGGGCTGCTGGTGATGGGGCCGGATTGCGGCACCGCCATTATTGCCGGTGCACCGCTGGCGTTTGCCAATGTGTTGCCGCAAGGCGTGATTGGCGTGACCGGCGCATCCGGTACCGGCATTCAGGAACTGACGTCGCAAATTGCGCTGAACGGACAGGGCATTTCGCAGGCTATCGGCCTCGGAGGACGCGATCTTTCCGCGCAGGTCGGCGGCATCAGTGCGCTGACGTCGCTGAAGATGCTGGCGGAGGATCCGCAAAGTCAGGTGCTGGCCTTTGTCTCCAAACCCCCGGCAGATGCCGTTCGCCTG
Organism: Rahnella sp. 2050; assembly: GCF_040544515.1. Classification (NCBI taxonomy): domain Bacteria; kingdom Pseudomonadati; phylum Pseudomonadota; class Gammaproteobacteria; order Enterobacterales; family Yersiniaceae; genus Rahnella; species Rahnella sp. 2050. The sequence goes on from NZ_JBEPKE010000004.1 coordinate 388,018, forward strand.
AAAGTGATGGCAGCGATGAAAGCTATTCGTAAGCCAGTGGTGGCGCTGTTTCTCGGTGCGCCGGTCAGCCAGGCGCGTGACGGTAATGTCTGGCTGGCATCGACCCTCGATGAAGCGGCACGCATCGCCTGCCTGCTGGCGCGGGTGGTTCAGGTTGCCGCATCGCAGCCTGATGTCACGGGTAAAAAAATCGCCGGATTGTTTACCGGTGGCACGCTGGCCGCCGAGGCCGCAATGGTGCTGGCCGGTCTGCTGGACGTGGAAGCCGATCATGTCCATGAGCACGGCACCATGCTTGACCACAACGGACACCGCATCATTGATTTGGGCGACGATTTCTACACCGTTGGCAAACCGCATCCGATGATTGACCCGACCTCGCGGGAACAGCTGATTCTCGGGCTGGCCGGTAAATCTGAAACCGGCGTGCTGCTGCTGGATGTGGTCATTGGTTATGGCGCGCAGCGCGATCCGGCCGGTTCGGTGGCAACGGCTGTCAGGCAACTGATGACGCAGCGCGCCCGACATGCGCCGCTGGTGGTGATCGCCATGGTGACGGGCAGTGAGCAGGATCCGCAGTGCCGTTCGCAGCAAATCGCCCTATTGCGCGAGGCGGGCATTTTAGTGGTGCAAACCCTGCCGGAAGCCACGCTGCTGGCACACACCTTATGTACCCAAACTGCCGTGACACCTGCGGCATCAACTTGCCCGCTGTTGTCGCAGGTCGCGGTGATCAACGCCGGACTGCGCAGTTTTGCGCTGGATTTGCAATCGGCTTCGGTGCCGGTCGTGCACTACCCATGGTCGCCCGTTGCGGGTGGCAATCTCCGGCTGGCCAGCTTGTTAAAACAACTGGGCTGAGCCGTTTCCCCTCTTCGGATAACGAGACATCTTATGAAAAATACCCTCGAACAGGCCAATACCGCCGTTATCGAACGCATTCGTCAGGCGCGACCGCACTGGCTTGATGTTCAGCCCGCCCGTCAGGTGATCCCGGTGCTGAATCAGGGAAAAACCCTGCTGCATGCAGGCCCGCCCGTCTGCTGGGAAGACATGACCGGCCCGGTGCGCGGTGCCTGCATCGGCGCCTGTCTGTTTGAAGGCTGGGCGCAGGATGAACAACGTGCGTTGCAATTACTGAATAGTGGCGAAATCCGGTTTGTGCCTTGCCATCACGTCAGTGCGGTCGGGCCGATGGGCGGTATCACGTCGGCGAACATGCCGGTGCTGGTGATCGGCAATCTCACTGACGGCAACCGTGCTTTCTGCAACATGAACGAAGGTATCGGCAAGGTGATGCGTTTCGGTGCCTATGGCCCGGATGTTCAGATGCGTTTGCGCTGGATGCGCGACGTGCTGGCACCGGCACTGAGTGGCGCGTTGCGGCGTCTCGAGCGCGGTATCGATTTAACGGCGATGATGGCGCAGGGCATTACGATGGGCGATGAATTCCATCAGCGCAATATCGCCACTTCGGCGTTACTGATGCGTTCGCTGGCACCGCAACTGGCGGCAGGCAATCTGGATAAAACCACGCTGACTGACGTTTTGCATTTTCTGAGTACGACCGATCAGTTCTTCCTCAATCTGGCGATGGCTTACTGCAAGGCGGCAATGGATGCCGGTGCGGCCATCGGCAAAGGCAGTATCGTCACCGCCATGACCCGCAACGGCAAAGAGTTTGGTATCCGCGTCAGCGGCCTCGGTGACCGCTGGTTTACCGCACCGGTCAATATGCCGCAGGGGTTGTTCTTCAGCGGCTACAGCCAGCAAGACGCCAACCCGGACATGGGCGACAGCGCGATCACTGAAACCTTTGGCGTCGGCGGCGCAGCGATGATTGCCGCGCCGGGCGTGACCCGTTTTGTCGGCGCAGGCGGGATGGACGCCGCCATCACCGTGTCTGAGGAAATGGCGGAAATCTTCCTCGAACGCAACATGATGCTGCAAATTCCCGGCTGGGATTTTCAGGGCGCCTGCCTCGGGCTGGATGTGCGGCGTGTGGTGGAAACCGGCATCACGCCGCTGATTAACACCGGCATTGCTCACCGCGAACCGGGGATTGGTCAGATTGGTGCAGGCACGGTACGTGCGCCGCTGGCCTGCTTCGAACAGGCGCTGGAGGCTCTGGCGGAACATCTCGGGGTGCATCCTCAGGTATGAATATTCCCGCACCGCTGGCGGTCAGCGCTCACGCACCGGTATGTCCCGGTGACTGGCTGGTCGTTGGTTTGTTTTCCCGCGCCATCAACCTGAGCAATGAGCGGGGCGAATGGCTGACACTGCATCGATACGGCAAAGGGTTGAGCCCGATGGGATGGCTGTTGCGGGCGCGGGATTTTGAAGGGCTACTCAGTCGTCTGACGTTGGGCGATGTGATGCGGGCGGGTGCTGAAAACCCGCCCGCGCGCAGACTGGATTTGCACGTAACACAAGGCTCGCGGCAGCTTTACGACTATGTGCACGGTTTTCTGACCGGATGCCCGCAGCTTACGGGGCTGTTCGGTGAGCTTCGTCAGGTTGTCCTTGAACCGCCCGGCGGAGAACTGGCGCATATTCAGCATCAGTTATTGCGGCAGTTGCAGGGGCATCGCGTTGACTGGCAGAACGTAGTGGGCAAAGGCGCGGGGCTGACACCGAGCCACGACGACACGCTGACCGGCATGTTGCTGGTGTGTGCGGCGCACGGGTTGCCGGTCGGTGACTTTTTTGATCATACACCGGACCTGCGCACGCTCACGTCATCGGTCAGTTGCGCCTATCTGCATCATGCGGTGAGAAGACAATTTTCCACCCCATTGCTGCATCTGATTCGTGCCCGGCGCGCAGAGCAGGTTCTGGCGCTGGGGCACACGTCGGGTGCCGATACGCTGCTTGGCGTCTGGCTGGCATTGACGCTTTTCAGGGAACACTTTCTTTAAGGAGGAAACATGGAAACTTTAGTGGTCGCACTGGGCGGTAATGCGCTTTTACAACGTGGCGAATGCCTGTCGGCTGAAAATCAGTATCGCAATATTGCGACGGTGGCCGGTGCGCTGGCGCGGCTGGCGACGCGCTACCGTCTGGCGATTGTTCACGGCAACGGACCCCAGGTCGGATTGTTGTCATTACAAAATCAGGCGTATACGGAGGTGCCCGCCTATCCGCTGGATATTCTGGTCGCAGAAACACAGGGCATGATCGGGTTTATGCTGGCGCAAATGCTCGGGCAGCAGACGGGCATGCCAGAGGTGTCCACCGTGCTGACGCGCATTGAAGTCGACAGCCGCGATCCGGCGTTTGCCTCTCCCGAAAAATTTATCGGGCCGGTGTACCCGCCGGGATCTCAGCAGGAACTGGAAAATCTGCATGGCTGGAAAATGAAAGCCGACGGGGCTTATTTGCGCCGCGTGGTGGCGTCACCCGTGCCTAAGCGGATTGTGGATATCGACGCTATTCAGCAATTGCTGGCGCGCGGGCACGTGGTGATTTGTAATGGCGGTGGCGGCATTCCGGTGTTTGAAGATGGCAACGGCGCGCAGGCGGTAATCGACAAGGATTTGTCGGCAGCGCTGCTGGCGCGTCAACTGAAGGCGCAAAAGCTGGTGATCCTGACCGATGCCGATGCGGTGTATGAACACTGGGGCACGCCGCAGCAACGGGCGATCCGTCGTGCGACGCCCGCGCAGCTCGCGCCTTTTGCGCAAAACGACGGTTCGATGGGCCCCAAAGTCGCGGCGGTCAGCGCGTTTGTGAATTACAGCGGCTATCCGGCCTATATCGGCGCGCTGGATCAGATCGAGGCGGTGCTGGCGGGAGACGCCGGAACCTGTATTTCGGCAACGGCGTAAGAAAACGGCTCCGCATCGACGGAGCCGTGAGTTACCAGTCCTGCGGGGTTTCTTCCTGCCCGGCGCGGAACTGACCACGCGGCATAATGTTCAGCGTTTCATGCAGTTCTGACCAGACCAGCACAACCTCGCCGCTTTTCAGCTGACGCTTCACGTCATCGACTTTTTGTTCCAGCGATCGTTCCTGCTCCCCGTAATCGGTGCCTTCGCGCAATACGAAGGATTCCACCACGCTGGTGAGCAGTTCAGCGTCCAGTTCCTGCCAGGGAATAATCACTCTGTTGTTTCCTTAGTCTTATTTTCTAAATACGGGGCGATCCAGGCCGGAATGCGTTGCTCCAGCCACATCTGCGGATGACGTAAGCTGCCGGAAACAAACCCGACATGTCCGCCATGTTCTGTTAACTGATATTCCACGCAATCCGGTAAATCTTCTGCTTTCGGGATGACCTCCGGCGTCATAAACGGGTCGTCTTTGGCGTGGATAATCAGCAAGGGTGTTCTGATCTGCGCCAGTAACGGCAGGCCGCTGCACCGGCGGTAATAATCCAGCGCGTCGGTAAATCCGTGCGCTTTTGAGGTGATGGCGTCGTCGAATTCACGAAGGTAACGCATGGCTTTTAGCTGCTCCAGCGTGACGGGCAATGTGCCCGGATATTTCGCCAGTTTGCGCGAGGCATTGCCTTTGAGCTGATCGAGCAGATAGCGCTGATAAATCCGTGATGAACCTTGTTCCAGCCGGTAAGCGCAAGGTTCCAGCATCAGCGGCGCGGAGACCACCACGGCGGCGCTCAGCGTACACGTTTCCCCTTCCTGCCCGAGATAACAGGCCAGCATATTGCCGCCGAGCGACACGCCCACCGCGCCGGTCGGGACTTCGCCATAAGTTTCATTGAGCCAGCGAATGAAAAAACGGGCGTCTTCGGTTTCACCGGAATGGTAAATACGCAGCAGTTTATTGGGTTCACCGCTGCATCCGCGAAAATGCATGACGACGCCGAGCCAGCCTTTGTCTTTCCAGGCCTGCAATAGACCGTGGGCATAAGGGCTGAAGAAACTGCCTTCCAGTCCGTGAAACAGGATCATGCGTGGTTTATGTCGCGCCTGTTCCGGGTCTTCAGTCCAGGCTAAATCCAGAAAATCCCCGTCCGGCGTATCCAGCCTTTGCCAGTGAGGTTTGAGTTTTGCGTGCCGCCGAACGAGCCGCGGTAACAGCGTCTGGATGTGAGGATTACTGGCTCCGCGCAGGGGGCGAAAGGATTCAAACATAAGATGAATAAATTTCTCTTAAGAGACTCTTGTGCGATCAATATCACGCTGTTAGCTTCAATGCTATCGCACATCTTTCGGGTCGGAGAACCCAAATTAAATGGAACCTGGTTTATTTTTCTCGATGCTCGGATTTTTATGGGTCGCCGCTATCACCCCTGGCCCGAACAATATGTTGTTAACCACGTCTGGCGCTAACTTCGGGTTCTTCCGCTCACTCTGGCTGATGGTCGGCATTATGCTTGGCATGCAAAGTATTTTGCTGCTGGTGGCGTTTGGGGTCGGCGGGCTCATCACGATTTATCCTGCGTTACATCTGTTCCTCAAAATCGCCGGTAGCCTGTATCTGCTGTGGCTGGCGTGGAAGATTGCGACATCTGCCTATGAAAAACTGGAAACCGGCGCCCCGCCACCCAGGCCGATCCGCTTGTATCAGGGCTGGTTGCTGCAATTCCTCAACCCGAAAGCGTGGCTGATGGGGCTGGGCGCGGTCGCAAGCTTCAGTCTGGCCGGTGCCGCCTATAACCATTCTATTGCCGGTATCAGCCTCGGGATGTTCCTGGTCAATCTGGTGTCCGGGATCATCTGGCTTGGCTTCGGTACCGTAATTGGCCGCCTGCTGCGCAGCAGGCGTGCGTGGTATACCTTTAATATCGCGATGGGGATCCTGACCGCCGCCTGCGTATTGCTGATCTGGCACTGATTTGCAGACAAAAGAAAGGCGCCGTCGTGGCGCCTTTCTCATTTCTTACCGAACGATCTTCTAGTCGAGATCAAAGGCCTTCGACATGTCTTCCAGTTGTTCCTGTGCATCGAGCCAGGTCATTTCGGTCTCTTCCAGCGCGCCTTTCACTTTGGTCTGCTGTTGCAGACATTCGGTGAGATCGGCTTTACGGCTGTTGTCGTAAATCGCGGAATCAGCCAGACGCTCTTCAATGGTCGCCAGTTCTGTACTTAATTTTTCCATCTGCGCTTCAAGTTTGGTGATTTGCTTACGCAGCGGCTGGGTCTGATTGCGGAAATCGGCTTCGCGACGTTTCTGGTCTTTACGCGACTGCGCGCTGTTAACGCCGCCGTCTTTGGCCGGTGCGTCCTGCTGGCTTTCCTGACGCTGAATGTCCACCAGCCATTGCTGATAATCTTCCAGATCGCCGTCGAACTGTTCCACTTTGCCGCCGTGTACCAGATACAAATCGTCAGTGGTGGAGCGCAGTAAGTGGCGGTCATGCGACACGACAACCATCGCGCCCTCGAAGTCGATCAGCGCTTCGGTCAGCGCCTGACGCATATCGAGATCCAGGTGGTTGGTCGGTTCATCGAGCAACAGCAGGTTAGGGCGCTGCCAGACAATCAGTGCCAGCACCAGACGCGCTTTTTCACCGCCGGAGAATCGCCCGGTAGGATCCGTCACTTTATCGCCGTGGAAACCAAATCCACCGAGATAATCGCGCAACTGCTGTTCGGTTTCTTTGTTCGCCAGGCGCACCAGATGTTGCAGCGGCGAATCTTCTGCGCGCAGGAACTCCAGCTGATGCTGCGCGAAGTAACCGAGTTTGACGCCTTTCGCCAGACCAATGTCACCGTGAAGCGGCGGCATGGTGCCAGCCAGCAGTTTGATCAGCGTGGACTTCCCGGCCCCGTTACGGCCCAGTAAGCCGATACGTGAACCCGGCACCAGATTCAGTTTGATCGACTCCAGAATCGTGGTGTCGCCATAACCGGCGCTGACTTTTTCCATCCGCAACAGCGGATCGGGCAAACTTTCCGGCGAGCGGAAGCTAAAATGAAAAGGATTGTCGACGTGCGCCGGGGCTATCAGCTCCATGCGTTCCAGCATTTTAATACGGCTTTGCGCCTGCTTGGCTTTGGTCGCCTGCGCACGGAAACGGTCAATATAACTTTGCAGATGCGCCACTTTCTCCTGCTGACTTTCAAACAATGCCTGCTGTTGCGACAGTTTGGTCGCACGCTGGCGTTCGAAAGACGAGTAGTTACCGGTGTATTCGTTCAGCGTCTGCTGTTCGATATGCAGTATTTTATCGATGATCGGATCGAGAAAGTCCCGGTCATGGGAAATCAGCACCAGCGTGCCGGTGTAGCTTTTCAGCCATTTCTCCAGCCAGATGACGGCGTCGAGATCCAGGTGGTTAGTCGGTTCATCGAGCAGCAGTAAATCAGAACGGCAAATCAGCGCCTGCGCAAGGTTGAGACGCATGCGCCACCCGCCGGAGAACGATTTGACTGGCTGCTGCAACTGATTCTGAGTAAAGCCCAATCCGCTGAGCAGGCTCGCCGCGCGCGCCGGAATGGTCCAGGCGTTGATGGCGTCGAGTTTACCGTGCAGCGTGGCGATAGCGTGGCCGTCATCACGCTCGTTAGCGTGCTGCAATTGCGCTTCCAGTTGGCGAAATTCGCGGTCACCGTCGATAACATACTCTATCGCAGGCTGATCCAGAGCGGGTGTTTCCTGATTGACCCAGGCCAGTGCCCAGTTGGACGGAAACGTCAGGTTGCCTGCATCGGCGCTCATTTCACCTTTAAGCAGCGAAATCAGGGTGGATTTACCGCAGCCATTTTTGCCCACCAGCCCGACTTTCTGGCCGGGATTGATGGTCGCAGACGCGTTGTCCAGCAGCACGTTAGTGCCGCGTCGGATTTGTAAGGAGGAGAAAACAATCATAAAGCGCCGTGTTGAGAGTATGTTAAATTGTCATGATAATGATTTAAACAAGACGTATCGCGTCCCATTTTGTCTTTGCGAAGCATGGTAACGGAAAAACCGCACCCTGACGACGCTTTGGAGGTATTGATGTCGCAGCCACCAAAGGTTTTGCTGCTGTACGCCCACCCGGAATCACCCGATTCAGTCGCCAACCGCGTTTTGTTACAGCAGGCACAGCAACTTGAGCATGTCACCGTGCATGATTTGTACGCCCACTATCCTGATTTTTTTATTGATATCCACCGCGAACAACAACTGCTGCGTGAACACAAAGTGATTGTCTTCCAGCATCCTCTTTATACCTATAGTTGCCCGGCTTTATTAAAGGAATGGATGGATCGCGTGCTGGCCCGGGGGTTTGCCAGCGGTGCTGGCGGGAATGCGCTTAACGGCAAATACTGGCGTTCGGTCGTTACCACCGGCGAGCCGGAAGGCGCTTACCGTGCGGGCGGTTATAACCGTTATCCGATGTCCGATATTATGCGTCCGTTCGAGCTGACGTCGGCGATGTGCCATATGCACTGGATGACGCCAATCGTTATTTACTGGGCGCGACGTCAGAAACCTGATGTGTTGCAGAGCCATGCCGAAGCGTACGGCGAATGGCTGCAATCCCCGTTGCCGCATGGGGGGATCGTCTGATGGACGTTTCAAGTATTCCTACGGCAATCCTGCTGTTTTTATTCGCTGCGGTGGTCGCCGTGCCTCTGGCGCAACGTTTAGGTATCGGCGCGGTACTCGGCTATTTGCTGGCGGGGATTGCCATCGGCCCGTGGGGCTTAGGTTTTATCCGTGACGTGGATGAGATCCTGCACTTCTCCGAACTGGGCGTGGTTTTCCTGATGTTTATCATCGGGCTGGAACTGAATCCCGGTAAGTTGTGGGCGCTGCGGCGGCAAATCTTTGGCGTCGGTGCCGGGCAGGTGATCCTGACCGCGCTGGTGCTTGGCGGTTTGTTGTATCTCACGAAGTTTTCCTGGCAGGCGGCGGTGATTGGCGGTATCGGGCTGGCGATGTCATCCACGGCGATGGCACTGCAACTGATGCGCGATAAAGGCATGACGCGTAACGAAGGCGGCCAGTTGGGTTTTGCCGTGCTGCTGTTCCAGGATATCGCGGTGATCCCGGCACTGGCGCTGATCCCGATTCTGGCGGGGGGCTCCGAAGGCAGCAATAACTGGGAAATGATCGGCCTGAAAGTGCTGGCCTTTGGCGGGATGTTGATTGGCGGACGCTATCTGCTGCGGCCGATTTTCCGGCTGATTGTGGCCTCCGGCGTGCGTGAAGTGTTTACCGCCGCCGCGTTGCTGGTGGTGCTCGGCTCGGCGCTGTTTATGGATACGCTGGGCTTTTCGATGGCACTCGGGACGTTCATCGCCGGGATTTTACTGGCTGAAAGTGAATATCAGCACGAACTGGAAATCGCTATCGAGCCATTTAAGGGTTTACTGCTCGGGCTGTTCTTTATTTCTGTCGGCATGGCGCTGAATCTGGGTGTGCTTTATACCCATATTTTGCTGGTGCTGGCGGGCGTGATTGTTCTGGTGACTGTCAAAGGTGCCTTGTTGTACGGGCTGTCCCGTGTATTTGGCTTGCGTACTTCGGTCCGGCTGCAATTTTCCGCCGTGCTCAGTCAGGGCGGTGAATTTGCTTTCGTGCTGTTCTCGGCGGCGGGCGCGCAGAAAGTGATTTCTTCGTCGCAGCTTTCGCTGTTGCTGGTGGTGGTGACGTTATCAATGATGACCACGCCGCTGCTGATGCAGTGGGTTGACCGGATTTTGGTGCGACGCTACAACGACGGCGAAGAAAGCGACGAAAAGCATTTTGTTCAGGATGACGAACCGCAGGTGATTATTGTCGGGTTCGGGCGCTTCGGGCAGGTGATCGGACGTTTGCTGATGGCGAACAAAATGCGCATTACGGTGCTGGAGCGTGATATCAGCGCCGTCGGGTTGATGCGGACTTACGGCTACAAAGTCTATTACGGCGATGCAACCGAACTGGAGTTACTCAGGGCGTCCGGCGCGGAAAAGGCAAAGTCGATCGTTATTACCTCCAATGAGCCGGAAGATACGATGGCTATCGTGCATTTATGCCAGCAGCATTTTCCCCATCTGAATATTCTGGCTCGTGCCCGTGGCCGTGTGGAAGCGCATGAGCTTTTGCAGGCCGGCGTAGTGAATTTTTCCCGCGAGACGTTTTCTAGTGCGCTGGAGCTTGGGAAGAAAGCACTCGTGACGCTGGGCATGCATCCGCACAGTGCGTATCGCGCGCAGCAACATTTTCGCCGGCTCGACATGCGGATGTTGCGTGAACTGGTGCCGCAAAACCGCGGCGACGTTGCGCAGATTTCCCGCGTGAAAGAGGCCCGGCGAGAGCTGGAAGACATCTTTCAGAGTGAAATGCATAACGAACGTCGCCAGCTTGATGGCTGGGACGATGACGAATAGCCCGGTAGCAGAAAAATAATTTCGGTGGTTGATCGAAAACTGACCGGACGCAATATCGGAAATTTCAGGAGAAGTAACATGGCTACAACCCGTAAACGGTTCATCGCTGGTGCGGTGTGTCCGAAATGTAAGGCGATGGATACACTGGCTTTATGGCAGGAAGATCAGGTTGAAGTGGTGGAGTGTGTAAAGTGCGGACACCATCAGCGTCAGACTGACGCGCAGGTCAGCAAGAAGCTTCGCCCGGAAGAGCAGGTGATTGGTATTTTCGATCCGAAGTAGCGTTATGGCTCGTGTTTTTTTATGCTGGTAGTACAGAGACGCGGATTTCCGCTACACTCTTCGCCAAATTTATCCGATCGCGCTTTTCAGGATGATCTCATCGAAAAGTGGCCGTCACTGAATTAGCCTTAAGCGAAGTTGCGTGCGTTATGCAACGCCCGCAGACAACAAATTGAGTTTCCAACGGTAGGAGTTATCATGAAAGTAGCAAAAGACCTGGTCGTCAGCGTGGCATATCAGGTACGTACAGAAGACGGTGTGTTGGTTGATGAATCTCCGGTGAGTGCACCGTTGGATTACCTGCACGGCCATGGTTCCCTGATCTCCGGTCTGGAAACTGCACTTGATGGTCATGCAATTGGTGACGTATTTGACGTACATGTTGGCGCGAACGATGCTTACGGCAACTACGACGACAACCTGGTTCAGCGCGTGCCTAAAGACGTGTTCATGGGTGTTGATGAGCTGGAAGTCGGTATGCGTTTCCTGGCTGATACCGATCAGGGCCCGGTTCCTGTCGAAATCACTGAAGTTGATGGCGACCACGTTGTGGTTGATGGCAACCACATGCTGGCTGGCCAGAACCTGAACTTCCACGTTGAAGTGGTGGCAATCCGTGAAGCGACCGAAGAAGAACTGGCTCATGGCCACGTTCATGGCGAACACGGCCACGATCATGGTCACGACCATGAACACGGTGACGGTTGCTGCGGTGGTCACGGCCACGACCATGATCACGACCACGGTCATGATCACGGCAAAAAAGGCGGTTGCGGCGGTAACGGCGGCTGCGGTTGTCATTAATCGCCCGCACAGTGATATAACAGTGATATAAACGAAAGGCGCCGCAAGGGCGCCTTTTTGTTGCGTCGCAATCCGTATCAATAATGCGGTGGCGGCGTTTCTTCCGACTGATCGGCAATCATTGATGGCTGGCTGGCACGCAGTTTGTCTGTCAGCAGGCGCAGGTGATCGTGCAGTCTGCTCATTTCCAACTGATGCTGTGTGACAATCATGTTCAGCTCTTCAATGGTAATTTCCTGAAAAGCCAGTTTGTTTTCCAGCATCTCCAGACGTTGTTCAATGGTATTTGAGTTCATCATCATTACCTCACTGTATGGCTCGTGTTGATCATGTTGTGCACTGACCTGAACCTCATCCTGTATTGTAGACCGGCGATTCTACCCGTAAAGCCGCAGGATTACCTGACCTCCCTGACGCTTTATCCGTATATCCCGATCGTGTGACGAAACTTATTGATGTAAAAAAGGTCGGAATAAGACGCTAATGGCGTGTATAGAGATTGTTTTGTCGTGAGACGGACAGTTATAGTAACCGCCGAACTTTCGTAATTATTACCAGAGGTCACAGATTTCTGGTCCTGGAGAAATGGATGAAATCACTGTTTAAAGTAACTCTGCTGGCAACCACCATGGCTATCGCCCTGAATGCCACTCAGGTTATGGCTGCTGAAGCCACAGCACCGGCCGCTGCTGCAACTGCGCCAGCCGCTGCCCCTGCTGCAACTGCTCCGGCAGCAACAGATACGGCCAAATTCAAAAGTGATGATGAGCAGGCTGCGTATGCTCTGGGTGCATCGCTGGGTCGCTACATGGACAACTCCCTGAAAGAGCAAGAAAAGCTGGGCATCAAACTGGATAAAGACCAGTTGATCGCCGGTGTTCAGGACGCGTTCGCGAACAAAAGCAAACTGTCTGATCAGGAAATCGAGCAGACTCTGCAAACCTTCGAAGGCCGTGTGAAAGCATCAGCACAGGCTAAGATGGAGCAGGACGCGAAAGCTAATGCTGACAAAGGCGACAAATTCCGTGCTGATTTCACCAAAGAAAAAGGCGTGAAGAAAACTGAGTCAGGTCTGTTGTATCAGGTTGAAAAACCAGGTGCTGGCGCAGCGCCTAAAGACAGCGATACCGTTGTCGTTAACTACAAAGGTACCCTGACCGACGGTACAGAGTTCGATAATTCTTATACCCGCGGTGAGCCGCTGTCCTTCCGTCTTGACGGTGTAATTCCTGGCTGGACTGAAGGCCTGAAACACATCAAGAAAGGCGGCAAAATCAAGCTGGTCATCCCACCGGCACTGGCCTACGGTAAAACTGGGGTTCCGGGGATCCCGGCTAACTCCACTCTGGTGTTCGATGTTGAACTGCTGGATGTGAAAGCGGCACCTAAGGCTGACCCGAAAGCAGCTGAAAAACCTGCTGAAGCAGCACCAAAAGCAAACTAAGTTGCTGCTGAGTCGTTGCAGAAAACCGTCGCTAAATGCGGCGGTTTTTTTTCGCCTCTCACTTTTCTTGCCGCCTGTCCTTCATTTTATTGAGGTTACTCTATGATGATAACTTGACGCTTTTGTTTCCCCGGCATAACGTCACAGATCCATATAATCGTAAGGCCGTTTTTTCTGTGTCTTTGATACAGTAACGACCGTGGAATGATGAATAATGCGTCCTGACTCCCGTTGGAAGGCGCGATAGAGAGGGTGGTAGCTTCGATGTCTAATTCGCTTATAACTGGCGAAACCGGTGAACTGGATTTGCTGGACCAACGTCCGTTCAGCCAGGTCGATCATGAGATTTTGTCTTCATACGAGGCCGTGGTGGACGGGCTTGCGATGCTGATCGGTGAGCATTGCGAAATTGTTCTGCATTCACTGGAAGACCTGAAATGTTCAGCGGTCCGTATTGCTAATGGTGAGCATACTGGTCGTAAAATCGGCTCGCCAATTACGGATTTAGCGCTGCGCATGTTGCATGACATGACCGGTGCGGACAGTAATGTGTCCAAAGCTTATTTCACCCGCGCGAAAAGTGGTGTGCTGATGAAGTCAGTCACCATCGCTATTCGCAACCGTGAGCAACGCGTGATTGGCTTGCTGTGCATCAACATGAATCTTGACGTACCTTTCTCGCAAATCATTCAGACCTTTATGCCGCCTGAGACGCAGGAAGTGGCATCGTCCGTGAACTTCGCGTCATCCGTAGATGATCTGGTGGCTCAGACGCTGGAATTCACCATTGAAGAAGTCAACGCTGACCGCAACGTATCTAACAATGCGAAGAACCGTCAGGTGGTTCTGAATCTTTATGAAAAGGGTATTTTTGATATCAAAGACGCGATTAATCAGGTTGCGGATCGCCTCAACATTTCTAAGCACACGGTCTACCTGTATATCCGCCAGTTTAAAAGCGGTGATCTGGTGGGGAACGAACGTTGAAACTGCGTTACTGCCTGCTGGTCACCGGCCCTGCATACGGCACTCAGCAAGCCAGTGCCGCGTATCAGTTTGCACTGGCGCTGATCGCCAGCGGTCATCATCTCGACAGCGTGTTTTTTTATCGTGAAGGTGTGCTCAATGGTAATTTGCTTTCCGCGCCGGCATCCGATGAATTCGATTTAGTCCGATCCTGGCAGCGCATGGCGGCAGATTACCAGGTGGCACTCAATGTGTGCGTAGCTGCCGCATTACGCCGCGGTGTGATAGATGAAACAGAAGCCCATAATCAGGGGCACGGGCAGACTAACTTGCAGCCGGGTTTTACCCTGACCGGACTGGGCAGTCTGGCTGAAGCTTCGTTGACCTGTGATCGTCTGGTGCAGTTCTGATGTGTGAATGCAGGGAGCAATAATGAAGAAGATCGCGTTTGTATTCACCCAGGGTCCGCACGGTACGTCTGCAGGACGGGAAGGGCTGGATGCGTTGCTGGCAACGTCAGCGCTGACCGAAGATATTGGTGTATTTTTCATAGCTGATGGTGTTTTCCAGTTAATGCCAGCGCAGCAGCCGGAAAAAATTTTGGCGCGTAATTATATTGCCACGTTCGGCGTGTTATCTCTTTACGATGTCGATCAGTGTTTCGTTTGTGAAGAGTCATTAAAGACACGGGGCCTGTCGGCTGGCCATGAATGGGTTCTGGATGTTGAGCCGTTGCCCGTGACTGAAATTCGCCAGCGACTGGCCGAATATGATGTGGTAATGACGTTTTAAATCAGGAAACTCCATGCTTTTTACTCTTGCCAATTCCCCGCAACATTGTGATTTTTCATTGCTTATTCACATGATCGCCCAGGACGATGCGCTTCTGCTGATGCAGGATGGCGTGCTGGCTGCACTTGATGGCAGTGAGGCATGCAACCTGATGAGTCAGCATGTGCAGTCCATTTATGTTTTAAGCGAAGATTTGGCGGCTCGTGGTCTGGTTGGTCAAATTTCACACAGAATCACATTGATCGACTATACTGGTTTCGTCGCGCTGACTGAGAAACATACCCAGCAAACAGCATGGTGAAACAACGATGTGCTGTATATTTCTTGACACCCTCTTAGGTCAGCCCTAAAATTCTGCGTCCCCATATTAGCTAATGCTTTTTATGGGGCGATTTATCACGCGTTTACAAAGTAGTTTATGAACCAAAATCCAGGAGCTTTTTAATGGCAACAATTAATCAGCTGGTACGCAAACCACGCTCTACGAAGGTTGCTAAAAGCAACGTTCCAGCGCTGGAAGCTTGCCCGCAGAAACGTGGCGTATGTACTCGTGTATATACCACCACTCCTAAAAAACCAAACTCCGCACTGCGTAAAGTCTGCCGTGTGCGTTTGACTAACGGTTTTGAAGTTACCTCCTACATCGGCGGTGAAGGTCACAACCTGCAGGAACACTCCGTGATCCTGATCCGTGGCGGTCGTGTAAAAGACTTGCCAGGTGTGCGTTATCACACCGTCCGTGGCGCACTGGACTGTTCAGGCGTTAAGGATCGTAAGCAATCTCGTTCTAAATACGGCGTTAAAAAGCCGAAGTCTTAATGGTTCTCCGTTAAGTAAGGCCAAACATTTTCACTTTACTGTCAAAATAAACTCTTAGAGTTTTGGACAATCCTGAATTAACAACGGAGTATTTCCATGCCACGTCGTCGCGTCATTGGTCAACGTAAAATCCTGCCAGATCCTAAGTTCGGATCCGAACTGCTGGCAAAATTCGTCAACATTCTGATGGTAGATGGTAAAAAATCTACTGCAGAAGCAATCGTCTACACTGCTCTTGAGACCCTGGCTCAACGTAGCGGTAAAGGCCACCTGGAAGCTTTCGAAGTCGCACTGGACAACGTTCGTCCGACTGTCGAAGTTAAGTCCCGCCGCGTAGGTGGTTCTACTTATCAGGTTCCAGTTGAAGTCCGTCCGGTTCGTCGTAATGCTCTGGCAATGCGTTGGATCGT
This sequence comes from Rahnella sp. 2050, assembly GCF_040544515.1. Taxonomy (NCBI): domain Bacteria; kingdom Pseudomonadati; phylum Pseudomonadota; class Gammaproteobacteria; order Enterobacterales; family Yersiniaceae; genus Rahnella; species Rahnella sp. 2050. Next base: position 403,806 of record NZ_JBEPKE010000004.1, read on the forward strand.
TGAAGCTGCTCGTAAACGCGGTGATAAATCCATGGCTCTCCGCCTGGCGAACGAACTTTCTGATGCTGCAGAGAACAAAGGTACTGCAGTTAAGAAACGTGAAGACGTTCACCGTATGGCTGAAGCCAACAAGGCGTTCGCCCACTACCGCTGGTAATCACTTCGCAGTAGTTATGCTAACCAAGCGGGCGCTTCAAGAAGCCAACCCGCTTGGGTTAACTGAACTTGAACGTCCTAGTTATAGAGGAATCAAATGGCTCGTAAAACACCCATTGAGCGCTACCGTAACATTGGTATCAGTGCTCACATCGACGCCGGTAAGACAACCACTACCGAACGTGTTCTGTTCTACACCGGTGTAAACCACAAAATCGGTGAAGTTCATGATGGCGCAGCCACCATGGACTGGATGGAACAGGAACAGGAACGTGGTATTACCATCACGTCCGCTGCCACCACCTGTTTCTGGTCTGGTATGGCTAAGCAGTTCGAACCACACCACATCAACATCATTGACACCCCAGGGCACGTTGACTTCACCATCGAAGTAGAACGTTCCATGCGTGTTCTTGATGGCGCGGTAATGGTTTACTGTGCTGTTGGCGGTGTTCAGCCACAGTCTGAGACCGTATGGCGTCAGGCAAACAAATATAAAGTTCCTCGTATCGCGTTCGTTAACAAAATGGACCGTATGGGTGCTAACTTCCTGAAAGTTGTTGACCAGATTGAAAAACGTCTGGGCGCAACTCCGGTGCCACTGCAACTGGCAATCGGCGCAGAAGAGAAATTCACCGGTGTTGTTGACCTGGTGAAGATGAAAGCTATCAACTGGAACGAAGCTGATCAGGGCGTTACCTTCGAATACGAAGAAATCCCTGCCAACATGCAAGAACTGGCTGAAGAATGGCGTCAGAAACTGGTTGAAGCCGCTGCTGAAGGCTCTGATGAGCTGATGGAGAAATTCTTTGGTGGCGAAGAGCTGACTGAAGAAGAGATCAAAACTTCTCTGCGTAAGCGCGTTCTGAACAACGAAATCATCCTGGTTACCTGTGGTTCTGCGTTTAAAAACAAAGGCGTACAGGCAATGCTGGATGCTGTTGTTGAGTATCTGCCAGCACCAACTGACGTTGAAGCTATCAACGGCCTGTTGGACGACGGTAAAGACACTCCGGCAGTTCGCCATTCTGACGATTCAGAGCCGTTCTCTGCTCTGGCGTTCAAAATCGCTACTGACCCATTCGTGGGTAACTTGACGTTCTTCCGTGTTTATTCCGGTCTCGTCAATTCAGGTGACACTGTATTTAACCCAGTGAAATCTCAGCGTGAACGTCTGGGTCGTATCGTTCAGATGCACGCTAACAAGCGTGAAGAAATCAAAGAAGTTCGTGCGGGCGATATCGCTGCTGCGATCGGTCTGAAAGACGTGACTACAGGTGATACCCTGTGTGATCCGGATAACGTGATTATCCTGGAACGCATGGAATTCCCTGAGCCGGTAATCTCCGTTGCGGTAGAACCAAAAACCAAAGCTGACCAGGAAAAAATGGGTCTGGCTCTGGGCCGTCTGGCAAAAGAAGACCCATCATTCCGCGTTTGGACTGATGAAGAGTCTGGCCAGACAATCATCGCAGGTATGGGTGAACTTCACCTGGATATCCTGGTTGACCGTATGCGTCGTGAATTTAACGTTGAAGCTAACGTCGGTAAGCCGCAGGTTGCATACCGTGAAGCTATCCGCGCTAAAGTTACCGATGTTGAAGGTAAACACGCTAAGCAGTCTGGTGGTCGCGGTCAGTATGGTCACGTTGTGATCGACATGTACCCATTAGAACCTGGCACAAATCCGAAAGGGTATGAGTTTGTCAACGAAATCAAAGGTGGTGTAATTCCTGGTGAATTCATCGGCGCGATTGACAAAGGCATCCAGGAACAGCTGAAGTCTGGTCCACTGGCCGGTTACCCGGTAGTCGATCTGGGCGTGCGTCTGCACTTCGGTTCTTACCATGACGTTGACTCCTCCGAGCTGGCGTTTAAACTGGCCGCTTCTATTGCCTTTAAAGATGGCTTTAAGAAAGCGAAACCAGTCCTGCTTGAGCCGATCATGAAGGTTGAAGTAGAGACTCCGGAAGAGAACACTGGTGACGTCATCGGTGACCTTAGCCGCCGTCGTGGTATGCTGAAAGGCCAAGAATCTAACGCTACTGGCGTTGTGATTCATGCTGAAGTTCCGCTTTCCGAAATGTTCGGTTATGCAACTCAGCTGCGTTCACTGACCAAAGGCCGTGCATCTTACTCCATGGAATTCCTGAAGTACGATGATGCGCCGAATAACGTGGCCCTGGCCGTTATTGAAGCTCGTGGCAAATAAGCCACTGGTTTAAACACAATGATCCCGTGCTCTCTCTTTGAAGGGAGAGCACAAGAGTAAGGAATATAGCCGTGTCTAAAGAAAAATTTGAACGTAACAAACCGCACGTTAACGTTGGTACTATCGGCCACGTTGACCACGGTAAAACTACCCTGACTGCAGCAATCACTACCGTTCTGGCTAAAACCTACGGCGGTTCTGCACGCGCATTCGACCAGATCGATAACGCACCAGAAGAAAAAGCTCGTGGTATCACCATCAACACTTCTCACGTTGAATATGACACCCCGACTCGTCACTACGCGCACGTTGACTGCCCAGGGCACGCCGACTACGTGAAAAACATGATCACCGGTGCTGCACAGATGGACGGCGCTATCCTGGTTGTTGCTGCAACTGACGGCCCTATGCCTCAGACTCGTGAGCACATCCTGCTGGGTCGCCAGGTTGGCGTTCCATACATGATCGTGTTCATGAACAAATGCGACATGGTAGATGACGAAGAACTGCTGGAACTGGTAGAAATGGAAGTTCGTGAACTTCTGTCTGCTTACGAATTCCCAGGCGACGACATCCCGGTCATCAAAGGTTCAGCGCTGAAAGCACTGGAAGGCGATGCTACTTGGGAAGCGAAAATCATCGAACTGGCAGAAGCACTGGACAGCTACATTCCACTGCCAGAGCGTGCTATCGATAAGCCATTCCTGCTGCCAATCGAAGACGTATTCTCCATCTCCGGCCGTGGTACAGTTGTTACCGGTCGTGTAGAGCGTGGTATCGTTAAAGTGGGCGAAGAAGTTGAAATCGTCGGTATCAAGGACACTGTTAAGTCTACTTGTACTGGCGTTGAAATGTTCCGCAAACTGCTGGACGAAGGCCGTGCTGGTGAGAACGTTGGTGTTCTGCTGCGTGGTATCAAACGTGAAGATATCGAACGTGGTCAGGTTCTGGCTAAACCAGGTTCAATCAAACCACACACCAAGTTTGATTCCGAAGTGTACATCCTGAGCAAAGATGAAGGTGGTCGTCATACTCCATTCTTCAAAGGCTACCGTCCACAGTTCTACTTCCGTACAACTGACGTGACCGGTACTATCGAACTGCCAGAAGGCGTTGAGATGGTTATGCCTGGTGACAACGTGAACATGGTTGTTACCCTGATCCACCCAATCGCGATGGATGACGGTCTGCGTTTCGCAATCCGTGAAGGCGGCCGTACTGTAGGCGCTGGTGTTGTTGCTAAAGTTATCGCTTAATCGCTGATAATTAAGAGCAAAAAAAGGGTGCTTCGGCACCCTTTTTTATTGCCTAAAATTTGTGTGCAAAAGCGTTCAAACTGCATTTGCAATAATAACCATTCTCATTTACAGTTAGTTCAAGATTTATGCGAAGCGTGGTTTATATGTACGTGTGTTTGTGCAATTCAGTCAGTGATAAAACGATCAGACAGGCAGTCAGACGTTACCAGCCGCAAACGTTCCAACAGTTGAGGAGTTTTGTTCCGGTAGGAACGCAATGTGGCAAATGTGTTCGTGCGGCGCGACAAATAATGGAAGATGAATTACAGCAAATTCCTGAGTTCAAAAACATCGCGTAAAAATACTTAGTTAAAAAGTGTGCCTTTTTTTTGACTTACTCTGAACCGGATCTACGCTTTAGATACCGGAACGGAGGAGTTACCTATGAAAGGCGATAAAAAAGTCATTGCACACCTCAATAAACTTCTTGGAAATGAACTGGTTGCTATCAATCAGTACTTTTTGCATGCCCGTATGTTTAAAAACTGGGGACTGATGCGTCTCAACGGTATCGAATATCACGAATCCATTGATGAAATGAAGCATGCTGATATCTATATTGAGCGGATCCTCTTCCTGGAAGGGCTTCCTAACCTGCAGGATCTCGGCAAACTCAATATTGGTGAAGATGTTGAGGAAATGCTGAAATCTGATTTGCTGCTGGAACTTGAAGGGGCGAAGGATTTACGCGAAGGCATTGCTTATGCTGACTCGGTGCACGATTACGTCAGCCGCGATTTAATGATTAATATCCTGGCGGATGAAGAGCATCACATCGACTGGCTGGAAACCGAACTGGAACTCATCGGGCGTATTGGCATTCAGAACTACATCCAGTCTCAGCTGAAAGAAGAATCCCAGTAATTTCTGCTGTATTAACTCAACATCAGCCAGATTGTTTTGCTCTCCTGGCTGATGTAAATCAGCGCACCAGCCAGTGCCAGGCAGGGGCCGAAAGGTGTTTGCTCTGACATTTTATAAATACTTACCCTTACCAGTGTGAAAACGATCCCCGCAAGCGCGGCGAGAATACACAGATATGGCAACATCTGCCAGCCCACCCAGGCGCCAAGTGCTGCCAGGAGTTTAAAATCCCCGTACCCCATTCCCTCTTTGCCGCTGACTAACTTGACACTCCAGTACAAAAACCACAACGCCAGATAACCTGCGACCGCGCCATATAATGCATTCTGAAGTGTCACGCTGCCGTACAGAGAGTGGACGAGTAACCCGGCCCACAGCAATGGCAGTGTCAGCCGGTCAGGAAGCAGGTAAGTTGCCAAATCAATCAGGCTTAGTGCCAGAAGAAACCAAAACAGTAATAAGGCACTGAATAAACTCAGGGGAGTGGTAAACAGAAACGACAGACCAAGAAACATGGCGGCGCATCCTGCTTCTGTAAGGGGGTACCTTTTAGAGATCGTGGTTTTGCAATAATGGCATTTCCCCCGTAACAACAACCAGCTCAAAACCGGAATGTTCTGCCAGTATTTTAGCGGATGTATACAGGCGGGGCAGTGTGATGCCGGAAGGCTCAGATTAAAGCCATGCTCTGTCAGTTGACCATCGTTCTGAATCATCAGCGGCAAGCGATAAACGACGACATTAAGAAAGCTGCCCAGCAGCAATCCCAAAACAGCGACGCAGGTGTGATAAAACCCGTCGGGTAATGATGTGATATAAGACAATTGCTGCCATCCTCCGTCCATGCTAAATATCTTCCTTGTTATGACATCTGCCCGTTAACGCAGTGTGAGTTGAGGAACACTGACGCTTCCTGTTGGTCCGTTACCTGTCACTATTGAGATGGCCACGACCTGAATACCGTATTCCTTATTGAGAATTTCAAGCCAGCGTAAAAGGGTGGTGTAAGGGATCTGCTCAAAGCTTAGGGCGACTCCCCGTTCATTCTGAGTAGTCTTAGGAAGTTGCAGGGATAAACCTGCCGCTGAGGTGTTAATAGCTTCCGTCAGCTTTTCTGTCTTAACCCGCAGTCCGGAAGGTGCCCCGAGACGCTGGGTTTGCTGAATCATCCATTCAAGCTGGTGATGTTGCGTGTTGACCCGTGCCCGGGATTGGGCGATCTGGTTGTTGAGCGGGGTTAAAATACCGTACCAGATGCAAGTTACTGCCAACAGAAAAGCGGCAACCAGTATCAGCCATCTTTCCCGTTCATTTTTAAGCATCAGCCACTGTTTCATGATTTACTCCGCTGAGTTAGCGTGGCGGTGATACCCGCTGATGACGTGGCTAACTTAGAAATGGCAAAGTGAAAATCGCTTTCGGTCCGTTCGACGAAATCATCAATCGCCGCCCGGTCACCCGTAGTAATCTGCAGAGTGAACTGTTTCGTCTCTTGCTGAAAATCTAATTTATCTATATCAATTTGCGGGCTCTGCCCCTGATAAGTCGTGAGTTTTGCCAGTGCAGGAAGAAAAGCCATGGGTACTTTTTTCATATTTTGTTCAAAATAAAACTTCAGATTACGGGTGTGTTTGTCCTGCGGAAACCAGGTTTGATGAAGTGCAAGCATCTCTTTTTTCAGTAATGATTCTTGCTGAGAAATCTGCCACCAGGTGAAAAGTTTGGCGCCGATAATCACTAGCACCGTGAGTATCGCCATGCTGGTTGCCACCCGTAGCAGATGACGTTCCCAGACGGATTCTTCTTTACGCACGGCGAACTCGCCCTGCAGCAGATTCACTGCTGACGGACAGTTATTCTTCATCATAATCAGGGGATGAAAAGGCAGATCAGCGCGCACCCAGCCAGCAGAAATCGATTTCTCATCTCCGTAGTAATGTAATGTCTCCGGCGTTGCGATTTTAAGTAGGGTATCGAGTAATACCTGCTCAACCTGGCAGCCTGAATATTCCGACTGTCGAAGGAGCCACTGCTTATCAAGCTTCATTATCGACCAGCCTTCTTCATGCCTGGGCAGCAGCAAGGCATCAATATAAATGTGCCTTATTGTCAGCCCTGCATCGCTAAATAGCCGAAGCCAGTTTCTTAAATAATCTGATTCAATACCCGCCACAAAGAGTGTCTGTTTTTCTCGATAAAGCTCAACCCAATGCAACGTATCGACATCGCTGGCAATACTTTCTTCAGTAAGATGGCCAATCATCTGGCGAGTAATTTTGTTTGCGTGTTGAGGCAGAGCGATCTGACGGAAAACTATTTCACTGGCCGGGATGAACAGACAAACATTACGTGCCGCAGGTTGTGTGGCGAGTTCTGATAAATGTTCGGTATCCGGCAGGCAATGGATATCGTTGTCACATTCTGCCTTATCCGTGAACCAATAGAGTGAGTGCTCTGGCGTAGTACCAGCCCTGATAAACAGCCTGTTGGCCAGATGAAGTTGTTCCATTTACTCAATTACCCGATAGCGACGTTGATAAATTTTGATTTTTGAATCCTGTGGATTGAATTGCACAAAACTGCTCATAGCATTTTGCTGTTCTTCAAACCGGCCTAGCGTATAGAGGACGAAGTATTGGCTGCGTACCGTCAGCAGCGGTTTTAATTCGCTGCTTTGGATTTCCAGACTAAAACGCTGTTTCTTCACCTCTTTCAGAAAAGCGTCAACAGAAACCCAGCCTCTGCGCGGTCGCGCTGAAATTAATCTGATTGCATCCTCCTGATTAATACCGCCAAGAAATAAGGCGCTTAACAGAGGAGCCTGTTCTTCGGTCAGCATATTCACATTAATTTGCTGAAACTCTTCGGGGAGAGTGCAAAGCTGATGTCGGATTTTTTTGAGTGGCAGAAGAGGGAGGTCGGGCAGCAGCGCCAGCTCATTCAGGGAAAAAAGACGTTGATTAGCTGCAGCACGGGGCGGTATCAGCGTTTCGTAATACTCGGATTCCGCACCGGATGTTCGGGTCTCGTTATCGGCATCAAGATAATCGCTGAGGGTATCAGCGAACCGCTCGGTTTCAACGGATGTTGCCTGCGCATCGAGAAGAAGTTGTTTCAGTACCTGCGTATTGTATGGTTCACCCTCTATCGTCGTGTCAGGCTCGTTATTACGCAGGCTGTTAATGTTAAAACAGTTTTGTCCATCAGCAATAATATAGTCCACTGAAAATCCATCCTGGCCGGTGAAGTGGCCTTGCTGAACGGCAAACTGATCGAGGTTGTTTTGAACAGGGTTTTCGGTAAGTTCTTTTTTCAGTCTCGGCAGGGCGATTTCTTCAGCGGCAAAGGTTAGCCAGCGTAATTGCTGTTGATTGAGTAACCAACTTTGGCGGTGCTGGCTGACCTGAAATTGCAGCGTCATTTTTGCCGCTAATGCAGCCATGATGGCAAGGATCATTAAGACGATCAGTAGCGCCACACCTTGTTGCTTACTCATCGGTGGTGTTCTCCCCGTTTAAGGGTATCGGAGCTGCGGATTCAGAACTTGCTTGCTCAGACGGCTTATCAACTGACTCTGCCTTCGTCTCCTCAATTATTTGGGGCAGGAGGAATAACCGGCGTATTTCACCCATATCTTCCAGCGTGACAATGAGTTCGATGACTTTTGGAAAAGAATCCGTTTTGCTCCAGCTGTTGGTCCAGCCGCCGGAATAGAATCGCCAATGCAAAGAACTTACGCCTGTCAGCAGGGTAAAGGGCGTTATCGCTGATGAATCAGTCAGTGGCTGGGACGGAAGAGATTGTGCGCTGCGCGTCAGTGTGTGATCGGTAAATGTCCAGGTAACCCGTGTAAGATCACTGGCAGACAAGGGGGCTGATGCAGAATAACTGCCAATGGTTGTAAAACTTAATGAGGTCTCAGAGGCTGATAAAAGAGCTCCTGCCACATCGGTTTGCCGTGGCAATATCTGGATCAGATCCCGTTCCAGCAAAGAAAATGTAGTCTGAATTCCGGTCAGTCTTGCCGTGTGTTCTTGTGCTATTTCACTGTTTTTAACTGATGCGGAAAGGATCTGATAGGCCAGCAGGCTGAGAAGCGCAAATATCGTCATCGCAATCATGACTTCTATCAGCGTGAAACCTTGTTGTTTGGCTGTCTGCTGGCTGCTCATGGCTTCTCTGCCATTATCTGAGTCCAGCGGCTCACCGAAAGGATCGGTGAAAGGGCATCTTCTACCTGAAGAACGCGTACCTGGTTCTGGCTAATGTTGTTCTCTCTATCAAGGGTATGTTGCTGTTCAACAAACCATTCCTGCCCGGCTAGTGTTACTCGTCTTTTTTCTTTTTTTTCCGCTTTGATCTGTGTTTCTATCAGCGTATTTTCAGCAACCCAGCTGGCAAAGAGAGAAGTTCGAAAATGATCTACTGCGCTCATTTGCGAACTCAGGCTATTCAGTAATGCCAGAGCCGCCGTGGCGAAGATGCCGAGGGCAATGATTACTTCAATCAGAGTCATACCTTGCTGATTTTTAACACTACACGTTGAAGATATACGCATTATTTTCCAGACCTTCTGACATTGAATATCAGTGGCAGTCGTCCTTCAGAAATGATGCTGCAACAGGCCGGTTCAGATGCAGAGGAAGAAAAACTGAGTTCAAAGACTGAAAGTGTTCCGTCGGGCATAAAAACAATTTGTGGTGGGCGGTTGATAGATTTATTGAGGGATAAAGGGCTGAGCGAAAGGGTTTCATTTTCCGCAAATTCACCGCTGACAGGCATGCGGGAAGATTCAATTTCTTGCCACTGAGGCTCACGTGTTAGTGGAATCAACGTTAGCGTGCCACCTAAAATCACAAACCGATAAGCGCCGGCCGTTAAGGAAAGCCCGAGCGGTTTTCCTTCCAGCACTGCGCGCTCAGCAGCATATTCCATCACTGTTTTCATTTGCTCGGCGCGTTGGATTTGTGAGTTGTCAGACGGTAAAACCATGACCACAACCCCTGCGGCAATGGCGAAAATGGCCATTACCATCAGTATTTCCAGCAGCGTAAAGCCGGATTGTTTGACCGCAGACAAGGTTAGTGATCCTTCTCAACCCAGTTCTTTATGTCATCTGCGGTGTTGGGCTCACTGTCAGGCCCGGCAGAAAAGACATCGATAGCCCCATGTTCACCTGGACTGACCAACATGTATTCGTTGCCCCAGGGATCGGCGGGCAAACGCTTTATGTATCCATCGTTACGATAATTGGCAGGTAGCGGGTTGATCGTGGGCAGGGTTACAAGGGCTTCAAGCGTTTGTTCGGTTGTTGGATAGCGATGGTTATCCAGCTTATACATGTCGAGGGCGTTCTCGAGGGCGACAATATCGCTGACGGCTTTTTGGGTATCTGCTCTTTCTTTGTTGCCCATTACATTAGGAACAACGAGCGCTGCCAGCACCCCGAGAATGACGATAACCACCATCAGTTCGATTAATGTAAAGCCTTGTTGCTTCTGAGTGCCAATGTACTGATTTTTTTGAATGTTTAACATGGAATGATACCTTTAACTGACCAGATTATTAAGCTGGAGAATCGGTTGTAAAATCGACATGATGATGAATAAAACAATACTGGCCATAGTGACAATCAGCAGTGGTTCAAATAGCGCCAATACCATTGAAAGCCGGTGTTGCATCAGCTTGTCCTGATTGTCAGCCGCGTGTGCCATGAGCTCGCCAAGACGTCCGCTTTGTTCACCGGAAGCAATCATGTAGAGCATCATGGGTGGGAAGAGGCGGGTTTGTTCCAGAACAGCAAAGAGCGAGCTGCCCTGACGAACATGTTCTGCCGCTTGGGTAAGTAAATAATGGATCCGACGGTTAGTTATCCCTTCTGTTGAGATTTTCATCGCATCAAGTAAAGGAACGCCGCTCGATTGCAAAATACTGAGAGTCCGGGCATATCGGGCACTATTGATGGCCCTGATCAGTGGCCCTAAAACGACAACACCGAGCAACGCCGTATGAAAACGCATAAGATTATGCTTACGGCGCAGAGCCAGCCTGAAGGTAGCGATGAAAGCGATAACCACTATGGCAATCACCCACCATGTATGTTCCAGGAAACCACTGACGCCAATTAAAATACGGGTGGAGATGGGCAGCGTATGTTTCATATGCACAAACTGTTCAATGATTTGCGGGACGACGGCAACCAGCAAAATAACAATCACTAGAATGGCAATGATGGTGAGCATGGCCGGGTAAATCATGGCTTGCGACAACTTGCTTTTGATTTGCTGGCGGATTTCATAATAATCCGCCATTTTTTCCAGTACGGTGCCGAGTTGTCCGGTTCGTTCACCTGCCGTGACCAGTGTTCTGAACATCGGATCAAATAGGCGAGGAAAATCAGATAATGCATCGGCTAGCGTATGTCCCTCCACCACTTTGTTACGCACAGCGGTCAGCACTTGCGTGAGTCCAGCGTGCTCGGTTTGGCGGGCAATAACGGCAAGTGCGGCTTCTACGGGCAGGGCTGCATTGGTTAATGTGGCGAGCTGACGTGAGAATAGTGAAATGGCATGTGAAGGGACACGCGTTTTCAATCCTTTATTTTTACTATTTAGAGTTGTCAGCGAGTTGCCCACCTGCTTTATTTCAAGAAGCGTTAAACCCCGCTCGCGGACAATCTGGCGCGCCAGGCGGAGAGAATCGGCATCAATTACTCCTCGCTGCGTCTTGCCCGTCGGGGTGATTGCATGAAAGGCGAAGCGGCTCATGAGGGCGTTCCCCGTGTCGCTATCTCTTGTTCGGCAGTAACTCTGATCACTTCTTCCAGCGTAGTCTCGCCGCTAATGGTTTTAAGCAGTCCATTTTCCCGCAAGCTTCGGGCAGTTTTGCGATGAATGTTCTCAATGGAAAATTCATCCTGATTCTCATGAATAGCCTGACGTATAGCGTTATCAACAACCATGCATTCGTGGATAGCCACCCTGCCTTTATAGCCCGTGAAATGGCATTGAGAACATCCGACGGCTTTAAAAACAGTGGCTGGTGGTTCAGGCAGAAAGTGGAATAAAGGAATGTGAGACACATCTAACGGGGACTGTCGGGTACAATGCGGGCAAAGGCGTCGCACGAGTCGCTGAGCCACCACGCCTAATAATGAGGAGGCGAGAAGGAAGGGCTCCAGACCCATATCCCGTAAACGGGTAATGGCACCGACGGCACTATTTGTATGCAATGTTGACATCACCAGATGGCCGGTCAGTGAAGCCTGCACCGCGATTTGAGCTGTTTCATTGTCGCGGATCTCACCGACCATGACTACATCCGGGTCCTGACGCAAAATCGCCCGCAAACCGAGCGCAAATGTCATTTCTACACGGGGGTTAACTTGCGTTTGCCCCACGCCCTCCAGTTCATACTCAATCGGGTCTTCGACAGTAAGAATGTTACGCTCGTTATTGTTGAGTGCAGAAAGAACTGCGTACAGAGTCGTGCTTTTACCTGAACCGGTCGGCCCGGTGACCAGAATGATCCCGTGAGGTTTACGGATTAATGCCGATAGCTGTTGTTCGTCCTGTGGAGACAGACCAAGTTGTGGAATCTCAAGACATAAATTATTTTTATCCAAAAGGCGCATCACCACACGCTCACCATATTGAGCTGGAATGGTCGATACGCGGATATCAATCGCCCGGTGACCGATACGTAACGAAATGCGACCATCCTGAGGTAAACGTTTTTCAGCGATATCCAGTTTCGCCATCACCTTGATGCGCGATACCAAGAACGGTGCCAGCTTGCGAGCCGGTTGCAGGATTTGCCGTAAGACGCCATCGATACGAAACCGAATACTGAGCATGCGTTCGAAGGTTTCGATATGGATATCCGAAGCACCCTCTTTGACTGCTTCAGAAAGCACCGCATTAATAAGACGGATGATCGGCGAATTTTCATCACTGGCCAGTAAGTCTTCGTTATCAGGTAATTCCTCAGACAAAGACAGAAGATCGACCTCGTTATCGATATCATCAATGATTTGTTGTGACTCGCCGCTGCTACGCTGGTAGGTTGCTGATAACTTTTCATCGAACAATGTCGTTTCCACTATTTCGACCGCCGTTATTTCACCCATGATCCGACGTACTTCGAGCAGTGTTTCCACTGAAATGTCCTGTCGGCAAAAAAGCACGTTATCAAGCAGCGTTACGCCTTTTTGTTTGGCGTAGGTATAAGGCAGAACAGGGGAGGCTTGTTCCACAACGGGTCTATATAGCACTTCGTTATCACTGTTCATGGCTTATCCACTAAACGGATTACGAGGTTTGCCGTCATCAGGCGTGGTGGATATGGATGCTTTTGGCACATTGTTCCCAGGATAGTCAGGCAAAATAGAACGAGTATTTGGCGTGAGCAGATCCTGATGGTCCTCATCCTGACGCGTTTTTTGAATTTTTTGAAAGTGCGAATATTTCTTATTGGAAATGGAAGAGTAAACCTCATCATCACGAATAATGGTCGGCCTGATAAACACCATCAGATTACGTTTTGCTGATTCAGTGCTGGTATAGCGGAACAAATTGCCTATCCACGGAATATCACCCAACAGAGGAACTTTGGATTTGGTTTCTTTGGTACTGTCATCCAGCAAACCGCCCAGGACTACAGTTTCACCCGTACGAACCAGCACGGCATTGGAAATGGTTCGGGTATTGAAGGTCGGGCCAAGACTAGAGTTAGTTGAAGTATCAACGCTGGAAACTTCCTGTTCGATTTCCATCAGCACAGAGTCACCTTCATTGATCTGCGGAGTGACCTTTAATTTTGTGCCGACGGTTTTGTAAACCACGCTGCTATAAATGTTATCGCCAGATGTGGTTTGTGAGCCGGACAGGGAGGGGACTTCCTGACCGACGTTGAATGAGGCTTCTTTATTATCGAGAGTGACAATGCTTGGGGTAGCAAGAATATCGTTTTTATTACTGGTGGATAACGCAGTGAGTAAGACGTTCCAGTCACCGCTAAAGAAGCCTGCGGTCATGCCATTGAAGGTCTGCAAAGTGCTGCTCAGAGGATTATCGCTGCTGATAATGCCCTCTTTTTTGTACTGGCGAACTCCGGCCGCAACGGTCGATATTGGCGCGCCGGTTCCGGTAAATTGTGTTCCGCCAACCTGGTTGTTGCTCCACTGGATACCCAGATTAAGCCCGTTGCCATCCTGTACTTCGACAATAATGGCTTCGACTAACACCTGTGCACGGCGGATATCGAGCTTGGTGATGACCTGTTCGAGTGACTGCATCACATCCTGCTGTGCAGTAATGACGATGGAGTTTGTTTGTTCATCTGCAGTGATGCTCATCGGCTTGTTAGACGCGCCGGAAGGCTGAGCTGTTTTGCCTTCTTTCATCTCTTCTGTGATGCCAGTAAGTACGGGAACGATTTTTTCCGCTTTGGCATATTTCAGATAGAAAACACGCGTATTGCCCTGAGATGACTGGTCTTTATCAAGCTGACTAACCAGTTTTGCTGCGCGGCTGCGCACGCCTTCTGGCCCGCTGATGATTAGGGTGTTGGTTCTCTCATCCGCGACGATTTTGGCTTGTAATATGGACGATGATTGTCCTTTAGATTCCTCGCGAACCAGGTTGTTCATCATCTCAGCCATTTCCGGGGCAGAAGCATATTTTAGTTTAATGGTTTGCCTTTGCTGGTCACCCATCGCGTCAACGCGTTCGACAAGCTTAATAAGCCGGTTGACCACAGATGCCCGGCCCGTCAGAAGCAAAACATTGGAAGGTTCGTAATGAACAACATTCCCTACTCCGGTACTGTCATTCATCTGGCGAAGCAAAGGTGCCAACTCTCTGACCGGCACATTAAGAAGCGTTACGACGCGGGTGATAATTTCATCTCCCTTACCGGGGCTGTTTTTGTCTGCAATGGGCACGCCAGACATTTTCGCATTCGCTGAACGTACGACCTTCAGTAGCCCGTTATCCATGGGGATCACAGCAAAACCATAGACATCCTGACCTGCCCCCAGGATTAGATACAACGCTCACTTAGTAATGTCGGATCCTTCACTATCAGAATTACCCTTTCTCCAGGCCGCCGCAAATTCAGA
>NZ_JBEPKE010000005.1:0-361261 GCF_040544515.1 Rahnella sp. 2050
AACAAGTGAAGCGGTGCTCAGAGATTACTTCGTAATAATTCAACTAAATGAATTACTGCTTGGTCACTCTAAGACTTGATATTTTTTGCCACCGAGGTGGCTGATATCGTCTTGTGAGTGCCCACACAGATTGTCTGATAAATTGTTAAAGAGCAGTGAGTTACGCGCTTTCGCTTGCTAACTCGAGGTGGCGTATATTACGCTTTCCTCATTCAGTGTCAACCGTTTATTTTATCCGGTTGCCGCTGTTTTTAATCTTTCCGACCCGGTCACTTCGTGATGTTGTTCACGTTGTTCCCTGTCGATGGAGCGGCATTATAGGGAGTTCTCAGCAGGCCGCAAGGGCTAATTTCACTTTTCCTACCAAGCGTTCATAAATTCACCAAATGAATAAGTAACACACAAGTAATGCATAAAAAACGGGCTCCGAATGACTCCGGAGCCCGTTATAAGGCCGCTACTTATCTATTTACTGTCTTGCGATGATGTGATCATTTTCCACATCGACAGTAATTGGTTTGCCTGGGATCAGCTTGCCAGACAAGATTTGCTGAGCCAGCGGGTTCTCAATCTCCTGCTGGATGGCACGTTTCAATGGACGCGCACCATAAACCGGGTCAAATCCTGTGTTACCCAGCAGTTCCAGCGCCGCATCGGTCAGCGTTGCCGTGTAGCCGTGTTCTTCTAAGCGTTTATACAAACGTGCCAGCTGGATCTTGGCGATATTCTTGATATGCCCATGACCCAGCGGATGGAACACAACCACTTCATCTATACGGTTGATGAATTCCGGACGGAAGCTGTGTGTGACCACTTCCATTACCGACGCTTTCATCTGCGCATAGCTGGCCTCACCGAAGTGCTGCTGAATAATGTCAGAGCCCAGGTTAGAGGTCATGATGACAACCGTGTTGCGGAAATCAACTGTTCTCCCCTGCCCGTCAGTTAAACGGCCGTCATCCAGCACCTGCAATAAGATGTTGAAGACATCCGGGTGCGCCTTCTCAACTTCATCTAACAAGATGACAGAGTAAGGACGACGACGAACCGCTTCGGTCAGGTAACCCCCTTCCTCATAACCGACATAACCCGGAGGCGCACCGACCAGACGTGAAACGGAGTGTTTTTCCATAAACTCTGACATATCGATGCGAACCATCGCGTCATCGCTGTTAAACAGGAATGTCGCCAGCGCTTTACACAGCTCTGTTTTACCCACACCGGTCGGACCGAGGAACAGGAATGACCCGATCGGACGGTTTGGATCTGACAATCCTGCGCGGCTACGACGAATGGCATTCGATACTGCTTCTACCGCCTCGTTCTGGCCAATCACACGGTTATGAAGTTCTTCTTCCATACGCAGCAGTTTTTCACGTTCACTTTCAAGCATCCGGGCAACCGGAATACCGGTCCAGCGCGCCAGCACGTCGGCAATTTCCACATCTGTCACACGGTTGCGCAGCAGCTTCATGGTTTTACCGTCTGCCTGAGTCGCCGCTGCCAGCTGTTTTTCCAGTTCCGGGATTTTACCGTACTGCAATTCTGACATACGGCCCAGATCGCCAACGCGGCGAGCCTGTTCAAGCGTAATCTTTGCCTGCTCCAGCTCGGCTTTAATATTCTGCGTGCCGGTCAGGGATGCTTTCTCAGCTTTCCACTCTTCTTCCAGCTCAGAATATTCACGCTCTTTCTGGCTCAGTTCGGTTTCCAGCATTTCCAGACGTTTCACACTGGCATCATCAGACTCTTTTTTCAGCGCCTGCTGTTCCAGTTTGAGCTGAATAATACGGCGATCGAGACGGTCCAGAGACTCCGGTTTAGAGTCCATCTGCATACGAATGCTGGATGCCGCTTCATCTATAAGGTCGATTGCTTTATCCGGTAACTGACGATCCGAGATATAACGGTGCGACAGTGTGGCCGCCGCAACGATAGCCGGGTCAGTAATCTGTACATGGTGATGCAGCTCATAGCGTTCTTTCAGACCACGCAAGATAGCGATGGTGTCTTCAACAGAAGGCTCGGCAACAAACACTTTCTGGAAACGACGCTCTAACGCCGCATCCTTCTCGATGAACTGACGATATTCATTTAATGTCGTCGCACCTACACAGTGAAGTTCACCACGCGCCAGAGCCGGTTTCAGCATATTGCCGGCATCCATTGCGCCATCGGCTTTACCCGCACCGACCATGGTATGCAATTCGTCGATAAACAGAATGACGTTGCCTTCCTGTTTAGCCAGATCACTCAGCACGCCTTTCAGACGTTCTTCAAATTCACCGCGATACTTGGCACCGGCAACCAATGCACCCATGTCTAATGAAAGCACACGTTTATTTTTCAGACCTTCCGGCACTTCACCATTAATGATGCGCTGTGCCAGTCCTTCCGCAATCGCGGTTTTACCGACACCTGGCTCACCAATCAGCACCGGGTTATTTTTGGTACGACGTTGCAGAACCTGAATAGTCCGGCGAATTTCTTCATCACGCCCGATGACCGGATCCAGTTTGCCCTGCTCGGCACGTTCGGTCAGATCGATAGTGAATTTTTTTAATGCCTGACGTTGGTCTTCGGCATTCTGGTCATCCACTTTCTCACCCCCACGCATTTGATCGATAGCCGCTGTGATTTTCTCGGCCGTTGTACCGCTGGCTTTTAACAGATCCGTTAAAGAGCCGTGGTCTTTCATCACGGCCAGAACAAACAGTTCTGAAGAGATGAAAGTATCGGCACGTTGTTGTGCCAGCTTGTCACAAAGATTTAAAACACGTACCAGCTCATGGGATGGTTGAACATCACCGCCGGTACCTTCAACTTGCGGCAAACGCCCCAAAGCCTGATCAACGTCCGTGCGCAGTTTCTGGGTATCTATCCCAGCCGCCGTTAATAAAGGACGTACGGTTCCGCCTTCCTGAGTAAGCAAAGCACTCATCAGGTGAACAGGTTCGATAAATTGATTGTCGCGCCCGAGCGCGAGTGACTGAGCATCCGCGAGGGCAAGCTGGAATTTGCTGGTAAGACGATCCAGACGCATAACACCTCCAATACTGAACAAAATTGCTACTGGAGATTAGATGAGGTCAACCCTCACGTTTTCAAGGTTATCTTGGCAGTATATTCAGAGGACAGCTGTTATGCGTGATGGATCGTCTTGATTCGATAGGTTATATCAGCCAAATTAAACTTGCCAGCCGTCCGGTAATTCCGTCGCGCCGGTAAGAGTAAAATTTGTTGCTGTCTGTCACAGTGCAATATTCACCGCCGTAGAGGGCGGTGATACCCGCAGCTTGCAAGCGAAACCGTGCAAGCTGGTAAATGTCGGCCATGAATTTGGCACCTGCAGGTCTGAAAGCGACGGATACGGCAGAGTCCACAGCCATAAAGGCTTCGCGAACTTCGCCGCCAACTTCAAAATGAGAAGGGCCAATCGCCGGTCCCATCCATGCCATCACGTCCCCAGGAGTCGCTTCAAAACAGGCCACTGTATTTTCTAATACACCCGCACACAATCCCCGCCAGCCCGCATGAGCTGCAGCGACTTCATCGCCGTTTTTACTGCAAAACAGAACCGGTAAACAATCGGCTGTCATTGCTGCACAGACAACACCCGGCTCGCGGGTATAAGCCGCATCAGCAATTAAAGAGGGAGTCCGGGGGGTTTGCGCCGTCAAACGAACAACGTCGATCCCATGAACCTGCTCCAGCCAGTGTGGTGCAGCAGGAAGCCCGCCAAGTTCGATTATACGCTGACGGTTCAAGGCGACATGTTCAGGTAAATCTCCGACATGATCGCCAAGGTTAAGCGAACCGAAAGGAAGCAAACTGACACCTCCTTCGCGGGTTGTCGCATATGATCGAACCGATGACGGTTGCGGCCACTGAGGCTGGATAAGCACGCTCATTACCAGTTCATCTGGTCCTTGAACTCTTCGGTATCCGCTTTAAGCGCATTGATCAGGTCAACCATATCCTGCGGAAGTGGCGCATGCCATTCCATCTGAATACCAGTGACCGGATGATAAAGACGCAGCATGGTAGCGTGAAGAGCCTGACGATCGAATCCGCGCAGCATATTAATGAACGGTTCTGAAGCACCTTTTGGCAGACGTGGACGGCCACCATACAGTTGATCGCCTAACAAAGGATGGTTAATGTGCGCCATATGCACGCGGATCTGGTGTGTACGACCGGACTCCAGACGCAAGCGCAGACGCGTATGAGCACGGAAATGCTCCATGATGCGATAGTGTGTCGTCGCCGGTTTGCCAGTCGGATGAACCGCCATATGCGTACGCTTGGTGGAATGGCGCGCAATCGGCTCATTCACTGTGCCGCCTGCCGTCATTGTACCAATCGCCACGGCTTCATATTCGCGGGTAATTTCGCGGGCCTGAAGTGCGGTCACCAGGTGCGTTTGTGCAGGCACCGACTTCGCCACCACCATCAGACCGGTGGTATCTTTATCCAGGCGATGCACGATGCCGCAGCGCGGTACATCAATAATTGCAGGATAATAATGCAGCAGCGCATTCAGTACCGTGCCATCAGGATTCCCGGCGCCCGGATGAACAACCAGATCACGGGGTTTATTGATGACTAAAATATCAGTATCTTCATACACGATATCTAAAGCGATATCTTGTGGCAGCCAACGCGCTTCTTCTTCAATTTGCGCATCGATTGCGATAGCCTCGCCACCCAACACTTTTTCTTTTGGTTTGGTCACTTTTTTGCCATTGACCGTGACCCTGTCTTCAAGGATCCAATCTTTTATGCGAGATCTTGAATAATCAGGGAACAATTCGGCCAAAGCCTGATCTAACCGTTGACCGAGTTGAGATTCGGCCACCGTTGCGGTGAGTTGTACTTGTTGTGCCATATGCAGCTTCTTGGTTAACGTTGGGTTTTCACGGCGATGCCGTTTAAAATAATGTGCTATTGTAGCTGGTCTTTGTCGGGAGCTTAACGGACAGTCTCCCAGAATAACACCTGAGGATAATCAAAACGTCATGACGCGTGTGAAATATCTGGTGGCAGCAGCCACGTTGAGCCTGGCGCTGGTCGGTTGCTCCAGTTCCAAAGAAACGGTTCCCGATAACCCGCCTAACGTCCTTTATGCCACTGCCCAGCAAAAGCTGCAGGACGGTAACTTTAAAGGCGCTATTGCGCAATTAGAAGCGCTGGATAACCGCTATCCGTTTGGGCCTTACTCGCAGCAAGTTCAGTTAGATCTGATTTATGCCTATTACAAGTCTGCTGACTTGCCTATGGCTCAGGCTTCTATTGATCGCTTTATGCGTCTGAACCCAACACATCCGAATATCGACTACGTCATGTATATGCGTGGTTTAACGGATATGGCGTTGGATGACAGTGCCCTGCAAGGATTTTTCGGTGTTGATCGTTCAGACCGTGATCCACAGCATGCACGTGCAGCATTCCGTGATTTCAGCCAGTTGATCCACACGTATCCAAACAGCCAGTACGCCACTGACGCGACTAAACGTTTGGTATTCCTGAAAGATCGTTTGGCGAAATACGAGCTGTCAGTGGTGCAATACTACACTAAACGCGGTGCTTACGTCGCTGTCGTTAACCGTGTAGAACAAATGCTGAAAGATTATCCGGATACGAAAGCAACGCATGATGCGCTGCCGTTGATGGAAAACGCCTACCGTGAACTGCAGCTGAACACTCAGGCTGATAAAGTCGCGAAAATTATTGCCGCCAACAGCGCAGCATAATTTTACATGTCCGTGGACAAACGGTAGCTCAGGCTGCCGTTTTTTTTGGCTCTTTTTAGGGGATAATTGCAGAAACACAGGAAAGAATAACGTACTGATCCTATCAATCATGCCTGCTCCTGAATGAAGTCTCAAGGCCTTTCCGGCCATTAATTACCCTGAGTCACATAAACTTCAACATTGACAAAAAGTGACAAAAAACCGCGAGTTTAGGGACGCATTTCGTAAAAAAGGCTGGTATGTTGGATTCATCGGAGACGGAAAGAAGAGAGGTAAGTTATATGACAGTCAACATTACCAGTAAACAAATGGACATCACCCCCGCGATTCGTGAACACATCGAAGGGCGTCTGAAAAAACTGGATAAATGGCAAACTCAGCTCATTAACCCACACATAATCCTGTCGAAAGAACCTCAGGGATTTGTCGCCGATGCGACCATCAGTACACCAAACGGAAAACTGGTTGCCAGTGCTACGCACGATGATATGTACGCTGCGATTAACGAAATGACGACCAAACTCGAGCGCCAGCTCAATAAAGCGCAGCATAAAGGTGAGGCCCGCCGTGCAGAGTCCGGCGTCAAAGAACTCAATCTGGAACCGGTGCAGGAAGAAGAGGAATAACCGGGTTATCCGGCATGTCAGTAACAACGCGCTCTGAGGGGCGCGTTTTTTGTGTCTGAAGGAATCTTATTGACACAGGGAAAACCCAGCGGTTACTTTAAGACTCTGCTCAAACTTATGGAAACAACGTATACATGAATACCCGTCTGTTTTTCTTCGCATTCTTTTTTACCTTCCCCTGATTGGGAGGCGTTTCGTCGCGAAAGAATGAATGCGAAGACGAACAACAAAGCCTCCTGAAAAGGGGGCTTTTTTTATGCCTGCGTTTTACACATTTTGCTGAAAGAAAGAACATCTAAAAGGGTAATAACATGACCGAGAACTCATTACTGGCTCTGCGCGAACGCATCAGCGCATTAGACCTGAAATTGCTGGCCCTGCTGGCAGAACGACGTACGATGGCGATTGAGGTCGCGCAATCCAAAATGCACTCTCACCGCCCTATCCGCGATAAAGAACGCGAAGCCGAACTGATTAACACACTGATTCAGGAAGGGAAAAAACAGGGGCTGGACGGTCATTATATCACCCGCGTTTATCAGCTAATCATTGAAGATTCCGTTCTCACACAGCAGGCACTCCTGCAGCAACATCTGAATAAAACCTCTTCTGATTCAGCCCGCATCGCTTTCCTCGGTCCGAAAGGTTCATATTCACATCTCGCCGCCCGTCAGTTTGCCGCACGTCATTTCGACCAGTTCATCGAATGTGGCTGCCAGAAATTCCAGGATATCTTTTCTCAGGTTGAAACCGGCCAGGCTGATTACGCGGTATTGCCGATTGAAAATACCAGTTCCGGCTCAATCAATGATGTTTATGACCTGTTGCAACACACCAGTTTGTCGATTGTGGGCGAGCTGACAAACCCTATCGATCATTGCGTTCTGGTGGCGGCAGACACGGATTTATCTCAGATTCAGACGGTTTACAGCCATCCGCAACCCTTCCAGCAATGCAGCCAGTTCATTAACCGCTTCCCTCACTGGAAAATTGAATACTGCGAAAGCACTGCGGCGGCGATGGAGAAAGTGGCGGCAGCCAATTCTCCGCACGTGGCTGCGCTGGGCAGCGAAGCCGGTGGCGCGTTGTACAAATTGCAGGTGCTCGAACACAACCTGGCGAACCAGCAGGAAAACATCACCCGCTTCATTATTCTGGCGCGCAAAGCCATTGAAGTGACAGACCAGGTTCCGGCTAAAACCACGCTGATTATGGCCACTGGCCAGCAAGCGGGGGCGCTGGTGAACGCGCTTCTGGTGCTGCGTGATCAGGGCATCATCATGACCAAGCTGGAATCACGTCCGATCAACGGTAATCCGTGGGAAGAGATGTTTTATATCGATGTGCAGGCAAACCTGCGTTCAGAAGAGATGAAAAAGGCGCTGAAGGATCTGGCTCCAATCACACGCTCGCTGAAAGTTCTCGGCTGTTATCCAAGCGAAAACGTCGTTTCCGTCGACCTGTAATTTTCCACAAACAAAAAGGGCGCTGCATACAACTGCAACGCCCTTCTTTTCATTTACAGACAGCATTTCCGAAAAGCTTACTTGCGATTGTCGTTGGCCTGACGGAGTAACGCACCACTTTCTTTCAGGAAACGCGGTGCATAATCACCGAACCAGTGCTCAACCTGCCTGAACTTATCGATAAACGCCTGTTTATCACCCGTTTCCAGCAGAGCAAGTGCATCGCCAAAACGCTGATAGTAACGTTTGATCAGCGCCAGATTACTTTCTGACGACATAATAATATCAGCGTAAAGCTGCGGATCCTGTGCAAACAAGCGACCAACCATCGCCAGTTCGAGGCGATAGATCGGTGAAGACAGAGCCAGCAACTGTTCGATTTCAACGTTTTCTTCTGATAAATGCATGCCATAAGCAAACGTTGCAAAGTGGCGTAACGCCTGAATGAACGCCATGTTCTGGTCGTGCTCGACCGCACTGATTTTATGCAGGCGAGCACCCCAGACCTGTAACTGCTCCAGCAACCACTGATAGGCCTGAGGTTCACGACCATCGCAGTACACCACAACCTGTTTTGCCAGGCTGCTGACATCCGGCCCAAACATAGGATGCAAGCCAAGCACCGGACCTTCATGCACCGCCAGCATCGCCTGCAGCGGACGATTTTTCACTGACGCCAGATCCACCAGAATACAGTCATCCGGCAGTTTTGGCAGACGTGCGATCACTTCTTCAGTCAGATGGATCGGTACGCTGACAATCACCATTCCGGCATCCGCCAGTAATGTTTCTGCCTGCGGCCAGTCTTCCTGCTCCAGCACTTTTACCTGATAACCGGAAAGTTCAAGCAGACGAGTGAACAAGCGCCCCATCTGCCCGTTTCCGCCAATAATCACCACCGGGCGCAATGCCGGATGCAATGTTTTGAAGCCTTTATCGTTTTCGCTTGAGTAGGACTCACGCATCACGCGGCGCAATACATCTTCAATCAGATCGGGCGGAACACCGAGGTTCTGCGCTTCCTGACGGCGTGAAGCCAGCATTGCCGCTTCCCGTTCAGGGACATAAATCGGCAAACCATAACGACTTTTGACTTCCCCGACTTCTGCCACCAGCGCAAGACGCCGTGATAAGAGATCTAACAACGCTTTATCAACGTCGTCGATCTGATCGCGCAACGCGTTAAGTTCTGCCACCATAAAAACTTACTCTCCTGCGATTCGTGCCGCCAGCGCGTCGCCCAGTTCCTGATGCATCGTGCGCAGCAGGTTTTCCGTGGTTTCCCAGTTAATGCAGGCATCCGTAACAGACACACCGTATTTCATTTCTGAACGCGGTTGTTCAGAAGACTGGCTGCCTTCGTTCAGATGACTTTCCAGCATCAGCCCCGTGATAGAGCGGTTACCGGCTTTAATCTGATCGATGACAGACTGAGCCACGACAGGCTGGCGACGATAGTCTTTGTTTGAGTTACCGTGACTGCAATCTATCATCAAGGAAGGATGGAGTCCCGCATCGGCCATCTGTTTTTCACAGGCCTGAACGTCCTGCTCGCTGTAGTTTGGCATTTTGCCGCCGCGCAAAATCACATGCCCGTCCGGGTTGCCCTGAGTCTGCAACAGGCAAACCTGACCGGCCTGATTGATCCCCACAAAGCGGTGCGCCATTTCTGCAGCACGCATCGCATTGATCGCCGTACCCAGGCTGCCGTCAGTCCCGTTCTTGAAGCCCACCGGCATTGACAAACCAGACGCCATTTCGCGGTGAGTCTGAGATTCGGTCGTACGCGCACCGATTGCTGACCAGCTGAACAGATCACCTAAGTATTGCGGACTGTTGGGATCCAGCGCTTCTGTCGCCAGCGGTAAACCCATGCCAACCAGTTGCAGCAACAAATCACGGGCAATGTGCAGACCCGCTTCCACATCAAACGTGCCGTCCATGTGCGGATCGTTAATTAACCCTTTCCAGCCGACAGTGGTCCGCGGCTTTTCAAAGTAAACACGCATCACGATGTACAAACGATCGCTGAGTTCGGCCGCCAGTGTTTTCAGGTGACGCGCGTAATCCAGCGCCGCATCCACGTCATGAATTGAGCAAGGGCCACACACCACCAGAAGACGAGGATCACGACCATGGACGATATCCGCGATGGTTTTACGTGCTTCGGAAATACTGTTTTCGTCGCTGACGCTTAAAGGAAAACGGTTTTTCAGCTCTTCAGGAGTGATAAGGATTTGTTCAGCAGTAATATGAACATTATTCAGGGCGTCTTTTTGCATGATCGTGTTCCGTTATAAGGAAAATGGGCTGCCACGGCGGCATCTGCGGACAACATTAACACAGCACGTAAACTTAGCAAGCCTTAGTTGTAAACTTAACATTACCATTTCACCATTGATATGCAGACAACGGAAAGTTAACTTTACATAAAAAGCGGATCAGACGAAAAGGATGTACCGTAAATATTACACACGGTTTGTCAGCGGTGAAAAAGGAATTTCAGGGGAGGGAAGGAGAACAACGTCAGAAATACCCTCAGCAACAGGGAGCTGCTGAGGAGACGAAATTTACAGATTACGATCCAGGGTAATAAATACCTGCCCTAAAGCAGTCACTTCATCCACGCCACACTCGAAATGGCTTTCCTGACGCGTCACGCTCAGACGGTTACCAGGAATACGGGCCACATCATAAACGTCCAGATCACCATCAATGTCCAACAGCCAGCGACCATTGCCGGGATGTGTGCTGCCCAGATCGATAATCCATGAATGATTGCCTTTCACGATATACGCAGGCTGCGCCAGCGAATCGTCCAATAGCGAAGGGTCAACCGTCCAGAGGCCTTCTTCCTCAAGCTCCCCGCCGCGCAATCTCAATTTTTTAAGCTGACGGATTTCACCTGACGCCACGGCAGCCGAAGAGCTTGCATCCTGCATCGCGCCTTTGCCCGTTGCCAGCCAGCGCAACGAGACGCCGGTATCCAGCGCACAGGCCACGACCACATCACCGGGGAAATAATCTCTTCTTACCCAGGTACTTATCGTGCCAGATGATAATCCATACAGATCCCCCAGTTCCTTCTGCATGCTAAAGCCGTAAGCCTGAAGCATACGCGTCAGAACAGCTTTTCCACCTTCAAGTTCATCTAATTGCATCTGGCGAAAACCCCTGAATCTGTAAATATCATCTTGACAACTCGCAAATGCAAGTTTAGATTGATTATGTAATGTACCGACAGACGACCATGATACCAAATTTACGGCGTCGTGGAGAAATAAGGAGACGCGATGTTTTTAGGAACAGAGCAGCAGCGCCAGACCGGCCTGCGCCATATCGCTCATCTGAAAGAAACTTATTTCGTTCAGAGTAAGAATCAGGTTGAGGTTATTTATGATCAGGCTCCTGAAAAATGGAAACTCACATTATGTTTTCACGCCGGTCTTAAACGCCATCATACCTTACTGACATATTCACAATTAAATAATGAGGAAAAAATGAAAATAATGCAGGCATTATTATCACTTCGCCACTTCACGGCGATATTTAAAGGAGAACTTTACTGATGGCAGACTGGATAGATGAATCGCAGGAGTATCAGTTAAAAATCCTCGAAGCGCAGATTACGCAGGCAACCCGTACCCGGCCTTCACTGTCGGCCTTCTTCTGCGTGGATTGTGATTCTCCGATTGCGGAGCCACGCAGGAAAATCATCCCCGGTGTACAGCGATGTATTGAATGTCAGGAAATTGAGGAGATTAAAAGAAAGAATTACCGCCCCGTATAAAAAGTCTAATTAATATTATTTAAATTAATCATCACGCTGGAAATAATATTATTTCCGGAGAGGATTTTCTATTTTATTTTTCGGAATCAATGTATGTCAGAGAATATCAGAGGCAGAACAATCCCTTCGCCCCCACCTGCATTTAACCGGACATCAGGGCAATATTTTGCGGGTGCCTGGTGGTGGAATGCCCCCCGCGCAGCGCTCAGCAGCCCGCTGGAAAAACCACTGACCCGTGACTTTTGTCAGCGCCAGCAAACGGCCCTTTCTCAGCTGGCAGCACTGCCCCGTTGCGTGCGCACGCCGTTATATCAGCGGCATACATTTTTACTGGAAACTAAAGGAGTGCGCGCGGCGTTTCATTTCCTGATGACAGTTTTCACGCAACGCGTATGGCCGCGTATTAAGCTGGTAAATGCGCGAAACACACTGAATCGTCAAATCTCGCAAAAGCTACTCACTGAAGAAGAAATGTTTAACCGCTTGCCCGATCTTAATGATGACGGTCTGAGAAGGCTGGCCAACAAACTTGCCGTGCAAATGCAGGATGCCTATGAATATCACTGTGAATGCTGGCTGAAAAACCGTCCTGACGAACCCGGCATTT
This sequence comes from Rahnella sp. 2050, assembly GCF_040544515.1. Classification (NCBI taxonomy): domain Bacteria; kingdom Pseudomonadati; phylum Pseudomonadota; class Gammaproteobacteria; order Enterobacterales; family Yersiniaceae; genus Rahnella; species Rahnella sp. 2050. The sequence continues at coordinate 12,243 of NZ_JBEPKE010000005.1, forward strand.
TGTTGCGCGACAGCACCCAGCAGGAGATTTACGGGCATGTTGCCGCGATGGCACGTTCCTGCCGCGTACAACCTCTTTACTGGCAGAAATGGCAAAAAGGCCATATGACAACGCATTCGGCTGTCGCCAGCATTTCACGTCTGGTCAACGGCGAATGGTGGGAAAAACAGCTGCGTTCAAAACAGCGTTTGTGGCGGGAGTCCCTGATGATTGCCTGCGGTTATGTCAGCCGCGCAACATCGCCTTATGCCAGTAAAAACGCCATCCGTGACGTGGTCTCACGCCGCTTATCCGCCATCAACTACCTGAAACAGTGCCAGCTCGAAAATGTTGAATCCGGTGAAACGCTGAGTTTGTTGGATACCGTATTGGCCAGCATTTCCAATCCCAAACTTCGTCGTATGGAACTGATGACGCTGATCGCCGGCGTCGAAGATGTCGCTGACCGGCAGCGCGACTGTGGGCTGTTTATTACGCTGACCACGCCGTCAAAATATCATCCGCTGAAAACCACCGGAACCCGTACTGCTCCAATCTTTAATAAGAAATGGGAGCAGCACGCGTTTACCCCCAAAGATGCGCAGCGTTATCTGGTGGCTGTCTGGGCAAAAATCCGTACCACTTTTAAAGACCGGAACCTGAAAGTTTACGGCGTGCGCGTCGTCGAACCGCATCATGACGGCACGCCGCACTGGCACATGATGTTGTTCACACCGCAGGATCAGCAGCAAAAAGTGACAGAGGTTATGCGCCGTTATGCTCTTGAAGAAGATTCGGATGAACCGGGTGCCGCTGAGTCACGTTTCAATTGCAAGCCGCTAAACCGGGGTGGCGCAGCCGGATATATCGCGAAATACGTCGCCAAGAATATCGATGGATACGCGCTCGATGGCGAAACCGATTTTGACTCTGGACGCTTGCTGACAGATATCGCCACTGCGGTCACCTCCTGGGCCTCGACGTGGCGGATCCCACAATTCCACGCCATCGGTATTCCCTCGGTCGGCGCCTGGCGAGAATGCAGGCGGATCCGCTACCAGAATCTGACCAGCCGTTTTGACGCACGGGTTGAAAACGTGCGCAGCGCTGCCGATGAAGGTGATTTCGCCCGTTATATTCAGGCACAGGGTGGTATTCACATTCCCCGCAAGGCGCAAACGGTTCGCGTTGCCCGTCAACTCAGCGAGGAGAAAAATGCCTACGACGAGCCCCGCAATAAAGTCATCGGCATTTATGCCCCTCATCTGGGCATCTCTCATATTTTTCTGACACACACTGCACAGTGGCGGACTGTCCGTCACCGGCCTTCTTATACGGAAATATCGAAGATTCGTATACCTTGGAGTTCTGTCAATAACTGTGGATCGCCTCCCGCCTGACAAAGTCAGTCATTGATACAAAAACCGCGCCAATAAAAATTCATACATAAATTCAATGGATTATAAATTTTAAAATACTCTGGCTGTTGACGTATCAGATCAATTAAAGAATACTGTATATAAACACAGTATCTGGCGAGGGGAGAAAATGGAAAACCTGACTAAACAACAGTTAACGTTGTCCAGGATACAATTGATCGCAGACATTTCGCAGACGGCGCAATGCAATCCAAAAGAATTCCTGGTCGTGATGTCACTGATCTCAGAGCTGGCCAGCCAGGCGCTGACTGACGAGAACCAGGACGTTGTGTATTGCAACGGGAGCACTGACGACACCCACTGATTGCCAGATCCTGCGGCGGTAGTAGCCAACATTACTGGCGCTTGCCCGACCGGTTTCCCTCCGGACTAAGCGCCCCGCCCTTTCCCTCTCTTCGCTGTCTGCTTACCTGTTGTGCCAGCTGTTTCACATCCCACTCAGATTGCCGCCCGGCGTGCTATTGCGCAGACTGAACTCACCTCCTGACGATTTCACTCACTTGTGGAGAAAGTTCATGAAAGTCTATGCAGAACAGGGCGATACCCTCGATTCTCTTTGCTGGCGCTATTACAACCGCACGGCACTCGTCGTCGAAAAAGTGTATGCCGCCAATATTGGCATCGCGGATTTAGGCCCGTTATTACCTCACGGCACAGCCGTCTTTATGCCCGACATTGCAGAACAACCGGTTCAGGAAACGATCAAATTATGGGACTGAATACGGAGCGCATCAGTTCAGGCTGCGCCTATTTCATCGCCACTTCGCTGACCTGGCTCGCCAGTCTGACATCGCAGGACGTCGCCTTTCTGGTCGGCTCAGCAGTTGGCGTCGGCACGTTTTTGATCAACTGGTACTACCGGCGCAAAAGCTATCAGTTGCTGGCACGTAAAGGTCTGAGCAAAGACGACTATGAAAACCTCAACTCTTAAACGCTGTAGTGCCGCCGTGGTCCTGGGGCTGATGGCAGCACTGCCAGGCTACAGCTCCTTGCAGGTGTCAGAAGAGGGTCTGCGGTTGATCACCGATTTTGAAGGCTGTCAGCTGCAACCCTATCAATGCAACGCTGGCGTATGGACCAGCGGCATCGGTCATACGGCCGGCGTTAAACCGGCACAGGAAGTCACCGAACATCAGGCCGCTGAAAATCTGCTGGGGGATATTCAGCAGACAGAGCGCGCCGTAAAAAAATGTATGCCGGTGATCATGCCGCAACCGGTTTTTGATGCCGTGGTGTCCTTCAGTTTTAACGTCGGCACCGGTGCCGCCTGTAAATCAACACTGGCGTTTTTCATCAACCAACAGCAGTGGCAACAAGCCTGCGACCAGTTGCCACGGTGGGTTTTCGTTAATGGCGAACGCAACCGGGGTCTGGAACGCAGGCGAAATGCCGAACGTACTCTCTGCCTGAAAGGAGTCTGAATGCGTCTGTTAACAGCACTTCTGGCGGGGATGGTTTTACTGGTCGCCATCCTGTTGCTTTCCAATCGCTCATTACAGCACGACCTCAACAATGCCAGTCAGCAACGCGATGCCCTGATTACACAGTTACAACAACGCGAGCAGTTGATCGCCACACTGAACCAGCAAATGCGCCAGCGCGAGCAAGCTGAACTGGCGTTACGCGAAGACCTGAACACCGCCCGGCAAGTGATGCAAAGCCGTGAACAACAAAGGCAGAGGAGCCTCCATGATGATCCGCAAACCCGTCAGTGGGCTGACAGCAGTCTGCCTGCTGATATCAGCCGGTTGCACCAGCGTCCCGCCTTCAGCTCCGCCAGCGATTATTTACGTTGGCTGTCCGGCGGTCAGCTCATGCCCTATTCCGGCCAGCAAACCGGCCACCAATGAAGATCTGAGTACCGACATTCTTCAGCTGGAGTCCGCGCTGATGGATTGCGGCTTACAAATTGAAGCCATCAAAAAGTGTCAGGAGGCACAACATGCAAAAACCGATTCAATTGCAACAACGGCTGATTGAACAGATCCCCTTGCTTGCGGCTACGCCTGAAAAACTGGTGATTGCCACCGGGCCAGGCAATGTGGTGGCCACATCTGCACCTTCGCTTTCTTTTGAGTACCGCTATCCGCTGACAGTGACGATCACTGACGACGCGCTCAGCGAAACGCTGGTCGATCTGGCCGTGGTCACCGTTCTCGACTGGCTGCAGGTTAATCAGCCTGAAATTCTCGGCAACGCCTTGCACCGGCTAAATGATTTTACCTTCACTCAGCAGGAACGAAGCCTCGTTCTGGTGCTGCAACTGACAGAACGCGTCCAGGTAAGTGACAAGGATGAGGTGCGCACCATCACTCATCTCCCGGAACCGCCACTGCCAGAAAATGTGGCGCTGCCGCGTCAGGTTTATCTCAACGGCGAACTGATCAGCAGCTGGACGGTGTAACCCGATAAACCTTGTTGTGTCAGCCGCTGGCGAACGGTCACCGGTTGTCGCTCAACCCTCTGAAACGGCATCCTTTATCCCATGAATACGACTCTTCAACTCAACGACATAATGCGGCTGATTGGCAATCTGGTACGCATCGGCAAAGTCTCCGAACTGGATCTTGCCAACGCCCGCTGCCGCGTCAAAACGGGCAGCAACGTGACAGCCTGGCTGCCGTGGATGACGCATCGCGCCGGACGTACGCGCAGCTGGTGGGCGCCCTCCGTCGGTGAACAGGTTTTGCTGCTCTCGATGGGCGGCGAGCTTAATACGGCATTCGTGTTACCGGCAGTATTCTCTGATGCTTCGCCCGCCCCATCTGCCTCGCCGGACGCCTTTCATCTGGCCTTCCCGGACGGCGCAGTTTTTGAATACGAACCGGCACAAAGCGCTCTGAAAGTGACGGGCATTAAAACAGCCGTGATTAACGCAGCGCAAAAGGTTGAGGTGACCGCACCCGAAATCCGCTGTACCGCCAGCACCCGCATCACGCTCGACACGCCGGAAGTAGTTTGCACCAGCAAACTGACCACCGGATCTCTCGAGGTGAAACAAGGCGGCACGCTGACCGGCAACTTAACCCACAGCGGCGGCAGCCTGACATCCAACGGCATCGTTGTGCACACTCACCGCCACAGCGGTGTTCAGACCGGCGGCGGTCAGACAGGAGGCCCGCAATGAGCAATCCCAAGTACCTGGGGATGAACAGAAACAGCGGTATGGCTATCGAAGATCTCGACCATATCCGCCAGTCCGTGAGCGACATTTTGAATACGCCGGTCGGTTCCAGAGTGATGCGCCGCAATTACGGTTCGTTACTTTCTGAGCTGATCGACCAGCCGCAAAACGGCGCACTGCAACTGCAGATGATGGCAATTTGCTACACCGCATTGTTGCAGTGGGAACCCCGCATTTCACTGAATGCCATCACTTTCGAGACCGATTACACCGGCAAGATGGTGGTGGAACTGACCGGAAGCCGTAACGACACGGCAACGGATTTTTCCCTGAATATTCCTGTGAGCTGACACTTATGGCAACGATCGATTTGAGCCAGTTACCGCCCCCTGATGTGGTCGAAGAACTGGATTATGAAAGCCTGCTTGAAGAACGTAAAACGACGCTGATTTCGCTCTATCCAGCCGATCAGCAGGAGGCCATCAGCCGCACGCTGACGCTGGAATCCGAACCGCTGGTCAAACTGTTGCAGGAGAATGCCTACCGCGAACTGATCCTGCGCCAGCGGGTGAACGAAGCCGCACGCGCCGTGATGGTGGCCTATGCGACGGGCAGTGATCTGGATCAGCTTGCGGCGAATAATGGCGTAGAAAGACTGGTGCTGGCGCCTGCAGATAACTCCACAGTTCCTCCAGTCGCAGCTGTCATGGAAAGTGATGCAGATTTCCGAACGCGCATCCCGCAGGCCTTTGAAGGAATGAGTGTTGCCGGCCCGTCCGGGTCATACGAATTCCACGGTTTGTCTGCAGATGGCCGGGTGGCGGACATCTCGGTTATCAGTCCCTCCCCCGCCAATGTCACTATTTCTGTGCTGTCGCGTGAAGCCAATGGTATCGCTCCGGAAGACTTATTAACGAAAGTCCGTATCGCACTGAACGACGAAAATGTACGACCTGTTGCCGACCGGGTTCTGGTGCAATCAGCCAGTGTGGTGCCTTATGAAATTGATGCCACGCTCTATCTGTATCCGGGGCCAGAATCTGAACCTATCATTCTGGCAGCCGAAGAAAAACTGAAATCTTATATCAGCGATCAACATCGCCTGGGCCGCGATATCAGGCTTTCCGCCATCTATGCCGCACTGCATGTCGAAGGCGTCCAGCGTGTTGAGCTTGCTAAACCCACCGCAGACATTGTGCTCGACAGCACGCAAGCCTCTTATTGTACAAATTACGTGATTACCGTCGGAGGTTCCGATGAGTAACAGGCTGCTGCCCAGTGGTTCATCCGCGCTGGAACTGGCAGCTGCCGAAGCCTGCGCGGAACTGGCCCGTGTGGATGTTCCGCTGAAAACCTTATGGGATCCGCAAACCTGCCCGGCAAAATTTCTGCCCTATCTGGCATGGGCACTTTCTGTCGATCGCTGGGACAGCGAATGGCCAACAGCGACAAAACGCAGCGTGATTCAGTCTGCCTGGTTCATCCATCAGCATAAAGGCACCATCAGCGCCATCAAACGCGTGGTCGAGCCTCTGGGTTATGTCATTAAGGTCACCGAATGGTGGGAAACCGACGATCCGCCGGGCACGTTCAAACTCGATATCGGCGTTCTGGATTCGGGTATCGATGAAGCCATGTACGAAGAAATGGAGCGCCTGATTGATGATGCGAAACCCGCCAGCCGTCACCTGATCGGGCTGACCATTACCCAGGATATTCCCGGCACCGTCTATCTGGCTGCGGCAATGTATGACGCAGAAATACTCACTGTTTATCCGGACTGATAAGGAATTTTATGAGCAAATTCAAATCCATCGTTACCACCATCGGGCAGGCGCGCATTGCATCAGCTATCGAAAGTGGAAAAGACGTCAATATCACCCATCTGGCCGTCGGTGACGGTAATGGCAGCGCCACGGAACCCTCCGCAGGTCAGACGGCGCTGGTCCATGAAACCTACCGTCTGGCGCTGAATTCGATCAAAATCGACAATAAAAATGCCAACTGGATTATTGCGGAAGCCATTATTCCGGCAAGTGTCGGCGGTTTTTGGATGCGTGAGATGGGGCTGTTTTCAGCACAAGGGGAGCTGATTGCCGTCAGCAATATGGCTGACAGCTATAAACCCACTCTCGAAGAAGGCTCTGGCCGGACGCAAACCCTGCGCATGGTGTTAACCGTAACAGATACCGATGCGGTTAGTCTTACAATCGACGACACCCTGATTATTGCGACCGAAGAATACGTTAATAATCTGCTGGCAGAACATGAAGCCTCACGACGTCACCCCGACGGAACCTTGACCGCTAAAGGTTTTGTGCAGCTGAACAGCGCGGTGGATAGCACCAGTGAAGTTCTGGCAGCTACGCCAAAAGCGGTAAAAACGTCTTACGATCTGGCAAAATCAGCAAATGATAATGCTAACGGGCGTGTTCCAAATACCCGAAAAGTTAACGGGAAAGCTCTCAGTGCAGATATTAATCTTACTGCAACTGATGTCGGTGCTTATAGCATAACGGACTCTGATAATCGTTTTGTTAATACCAGTGGTGACACAGTAAACTCATTAATAGTTTCCAATGACTTCATAATTAATGGGAAAGGATTAATTGGAAAAAATGGCTGGTATGCAGTCAATGCGAACACTAATGTGACAAATGGTTTAAGGCTTCAGGGGAACGGAGGGCAATTTGCCGATTCATATTTTGAAGAAACCATTGGCCAATATGCAGCATTAGGATTTCATGTCGCGTCAGGTGGCGCAGAGGCCTATTACACATTTAGAAATGGAGGTTCACTTCATTTAAACGGACCTGATGTTTATTTGCAACTTGGCCCGGCAACTCATTATTCAGATGGAAACATCTATGGTTCAGTATGGAATGGCTATCTCAATACGTGGCTGGCAAATAATAACACCAACATGCATAACGATGCTCAAAACTTAGTTAATATTTCAGAGAATAATGTCCGAAATTGGGTATATGGGAGTTTCGTTTCGGATATCAGATTAGCAGCGTCAGCAGAATTTCAGGAGCGCGGCAATAACGAAAGGATGGGCGGTGGTGTTATGACTTCATTCAAAGATGCTGGCAGTTCTAACTATTGGATCAGACTCCGTCCTCTTCAAAAAGCAGTCGGTGGCAACTGGTATACAGTGGGGTATGCATGAAAATTCAAAGTTATGGTCCTTTTACAGTTCGTAATAAACTTACTGATGAAGAATTAACTCTGGCCCAGAATCATGGAATTGTTTTTATTGAAGATACTCACGGTAATGACTGGTATCAGTTACAAAAACGATTTTCAAAAGACACCTTAAAAATAGTGTATGAGGAAAGTAACGGATTAATCATATCTGCAAGTCATGATGCATCCACTCTTTGGCCACAATCTTTTTGCATTACAGAGTTAAAAGAATTCACCGACAATTTCACACTTCCTGTAAGTGGTGGGAACTGGACTTTTGATGGGAATAAAATTGTAGCCAGAGTTTATACCCCACTTGAAAACCAAGAAATTGCAGATGAAAAAAAGAGGGAATTATTAAATAAGGCAACGAATATTATTACACCATTACAAGATGCTAAAGAACTCGCAATGGCAAGTGAAGACGAATTAGTAACCCTAAAGGACTGGATGATATTTAGAATACTCGTTAATAGAATTGATACATCCACTGCCCCTGACATCACCTGGCCCGAAATTCCGGCCTGATCTTAAGCCCCTTCGGGGGCTTTTTTATTATTTTATTTCCCCTCTCTGTTGTGCCACCGCCCCCACGCCCCTGATCAAATGCGCTTTCTGTTGCGAACCGGCATCCTTGCTTTACCACCCACAACAGAGAGAGTCACCCTGATGGCTGATTATCATCACGGCGTGCGTGTTGTCGAAATCAACGACGGCACCCGCGTTATTTCCACCGTTTCCACAGCAATTATCGGCATGGTTTGTACCGCAGAAGATGCGGATGCGACTGTTTTCCCTTTGAATACCCCGGTTCTGATCACTGACGTTCTGGCGGCCAGCGGTAAAGCGGGCACCAGCGGAACATTGCGTGCCGCGCTTCTGGCAATTGCAGACCAGTGTAAACCGGTCACCGTCGTGGTACGTGTCGCCACGGGTGAAGATGAAGCCGCAACCACCAGCAACATCATTGGCGGTTCTGATGCCAATGGCCGTTACACCGGTATGAAAGCGCTGCTTTCTGCGCAGGCAGAGCTGGGCGTGAAGCCTCGTATTCTGGGTGTTCCTGGTCTGGATAACCAGGCTGTCGCGACCGCGCTGGCAGGTGTTTGTCAGCAGCTGCGTGCGTTCGGTTATGTCAGCGTTTATGGTGCAAAAACCATTTCTGATGCGATCAAATACCGCGACAACTTCAGCCAGCGCGAGCTGATGCTGATCTGGCCAGACTTTGTTAACTGGAATACCACCACCAGCCAGTCTGATATCGCTTATGCCACCGCCCGCGCTCTGGGTTTACGCGCCAAAATTGACCAGGACACTGGCTGGCATAAAACCTTATCCAACGTCGGCGTTAACGGTGTTACCGGCCTGTCCGCCAGTGTCTTCTGGGATTTGCAGGCAACGGGTACCGACGCGGATCTGCTGAACGAAGCCTGTGTGACAACACTGGTGCGCAAAGACGGTTTCCGTTTCTGGGGCAACCGGACCTGCAGCGATGACACACTGTTCCTGTTCGAAAACTACACCCGTACAGCGCAGGTTCTGGCCGACACCATGGCCGAAGCGCACATGTGGGCGGTCGATAAACCAATGACCCCGACACTGGTGCGCGACATGATTGACGGCATCAAAGCCAAAATGCGCGAAATGAAATCAGCGGGTTACATCATTGACGGCGACTGCTGGTATGACGAAACCGCGAACACCGCTGAAACTCTGAAGGCCGGTAAGTTGTATATCGATTACGACTACACTCCGGTTCCTCCACTGGAAGATCTGACCCTGCGCCAGCGTATCACCGACTCTTACCTGGTGAACTTTGCCGCGTCCGTAAACAGCTAAGGAGACAAAAACTCATGGCACTTCCTAAGAAATTGAAATACCTGAACCTGTTTAATGACGGGAACAGCTACCTCGGTCTGGTCTCCTCACTGACGCTGCCGAAACTCACCCGTAAGCTGCAAAACTATCGTGGCGGCGGCATGAGCGGTTCGGTCGCGGTGGACTTCGGGCTGGATGACGACGCGCTGACGCTGGAATGGTCCATCGGCGGTCTGGATGAGCTGGTTCTGCAGCAATGGGGCAGCACATCAGATATTCCGCTGCGGTTTGCCGGTTCATTGCAGCGCGACGACACCGGTGATGTCTCCGCAGTCGAAGTCATGATGCGCGGCCGTCACAAAGAGTTTGATTTCGGCGAGTACAAACAGGGTGAAGATACTGAAACCAAAGTCACCACCCAGTGTACGTATTTCAAACTGACCATCGACGGCAAAGAGCTGATTGAGATCGACACCGTCAATATGGTGGAAGTCGTCAACGGCGTTGACCGTCTGGCGGAACACCGCACCGCGCTCGGCTTGTAATCCCTTCCCTGAGCCGGCAGCTTTTGCCGGCTTGATTTCCGATTTAAGCAGGAAAACGTATGAATCTCACTGATATCAACGACAACACCGTGATTTTGGATGTTCCGCTAAAGCGCGGTGAAATGGAAATCACTGAAGTTCAGGTGACTAAACCCACAGCCGGCAGCCTGCGGGGTATCGGCCTCGCGGCGCTGGCGAACGCCGATGTGGACGCGCTGATCACTATTTTGCCGCGCATCACGTATCCGAATCTGACCAAAGAAGAATGCTCGCGCCTGGAGCTTCCCGATCTGATCGCGCTGGCAGGTAAGGTGATAGGTTTTTTATCGCCGAAACCGGTGGCGTAAGTATTGCGCCCCGCCTCACCGTGGATGACCTGATGGCAGATATCGCGGTGATATTTCACTGGCCGCCGTCCGAGATGGACGGTATGTCACTCACCGATCTGCTGAACTGGCGACATAAGGCACTGCAACGCAGCGGAGTAAAAACAGATGAGTAATCTCGAACAGTTACCTCACACGCTGGAAAAAATAAATCAGGATCTGGCCGCCTTCAGGGCCGAAACCGACAAGGTCAGAGAAAACCTGCTGATGCTGCCCGGGAAGACATTATTCAGCGTCGTCTCAGAAGACATCACTGATGCTTCCCTTCAGTTTGAAAAGTCGCTTTTCGCCCCGGACAGCGAAACCGAAACGCAGGCATTTTCCGGCCTGAAAAAGGCGGTGGCCAGCCAGCCGGCAGAAAAGTTGCGGCAGCAACGCCCGATGCAAATGGAACAGAAAGGGCTGGAGATCGGGCAACAGTTTAAAAATCGCGAACTGAAAATTGGCCAGTTAAAAAATATCAGCTCATCAGTCCTTTCCTTTGCACAACCGAAACTGGCGCTGGCGCAAACTTTTCTCAAACCGGGTGCAGATCTGGAGGCCGGGCTGGCTGAAGTGCAGTCGGTCCTCGGACTGAAAAATGACGATCCGCACATTGCCGCTCTGCGTCAGCAAAGTCTTTCGATGGCGGCTTCCGGCCATTCGCCAGCGGAGGTTGTGGCCAGACAGCAGGCATTAGCGAAAGGCGGAATGAATGCCGATCAGGTTCTGGAACAAACACCGGCGGCACTGAATGGCGCAACGCCTGCTGCGCAGATGGCGGTGACCGTGAAAGGCGACAATCTGGATGGCGATATCACTAAGTTATTTGCCACCTGGGACACTATCCGTATCAATCTTTTTGACGGACAAAGTGCCGCCCTGCGAGAACTGACGCAAACGGCTACCAGCTGGCTGGGCACGATCAATACCTGGATCACCGATAATCCTATGCTGGTGAATTCCCTGCTCGGTCTGGCATTAGGCATCACGGGCATTGTCGGCGGTATGGGTGCGCTCGGCATGGTCATCGCGCCAGTGCTCAGCGGCATCAGTATGCTGATGGCGGGAGCCGGTTTACTTGGGACTATTTTTACCGGTACCGGTGGCATGATTGCCGCAGCGTTCACGGCCATCGGGCTGCCACTTCTGCCCGTCATCGCACTGATTGCCGGGATCGGTATCGCCGTAGTGAAACTTTGGGAGCCGATCAGTGCCTTTGTCGGCGGAGTAATTGACGGATTTACTGCGGCAATGGGGCCAATAAGTGGCGCGTTTACACCGTTCAAAACCGCGCTGGGATGGATTACGGATTTGTTTGAGCCAATCCACTTCACTCAGGACACCCTGAGCGGCTTCACTGATATCGGCAAAGGGGTCGGAGAAGCGATCGCAGAGATTTTCGTCACGCTGAATAAAGCCGTCTCTCAAATCGGCGAAGTCTTTAGCTGGGCGAAAAAAGGATGGGACTCCATTTTTGGTGACAGTGAACCCGCTGAACGCCCGGATATTTCAACACCGCCCTTAGATGGCATCTCCCCAACCGGCGGTGCGCTGAACCTGTATCAGCCAGCTAAAAGCAGCGTGGCCAACAACCTGACGGATAACCGGGCAACGACGGTAAATTTAAGTTTCACCGCTACCCCGGAGACGGATCATAACCAGGTCAGAGCCTGGATCGAGGATTCCATTAACCAGCGGGAATGGAACAATACCAACAATCTCCTCAGCCAGTACAACAACGGAGGGATTTACTCATGATGATGTCGCTGGGTTTATTTGTGTTTAAGTTGAGCACGCTGCCCTATCAGAATACGAACCGTCAGGTGAACTATGGCTGGGGGGCGAACGCGCGTTTCGGACAGCGTCCGGTCTCTCAGTTTCTCGGGCTGGGTGAGGAAACGATAAAAATCACCGGGCAATTATTGCCTGAAATGACCGGCGGCATGCGCTATTTGCAGGCACTGCAGAGCATGGCAGATTCAGGGCGGGCATGGCCGCTCATTGAAGGCAGTGGCACGATTTACGGCATGTTCGTTATCAAAAGTATAGCCAATGACAATGCCGAGTTTACTTCCAGCGGCCAGGCGCGAAGCATCAATTTCACGCTCAATCTGACGCGCGTCGATGAATCGCAGGCCGCCATGTTCGGCGATCTGCTGACCCAGGCCGAGGGCTTATATAACAAGGCCAGTTCGGCACTCAACAATTTCGCCAGCGGAGTCTGATCATGCTTACTGATTTGCAGCTACCCGTTGGCGCACGCATCACGCCCGCATTCACGCTGACGATAAAAAATAAGGTGCTGGAAGAAAATATCTCTGCTCGGATCATCAGTTTATCTGTCACGGATAACAGCGGTTTTACCGCAGACACATTGAATTTAACCTTCGATGACAGCGACGGGCAATTGCAAATGCCCGTTCGCGGCACCGTTTTGCATCTGCATCTGGGATGGTCGAAACAGGCGCTCTATGACTGCGGCTATTTCACGGTCGATACAGTCACTCATTCCGGCTCTCCGGACAAAATAGGAGTGGTTGCCCGCAGCGCAGATTTCCGCGGTTCCTTTGATAACAAAATCAGCCAGTCTTACGATGATTACACGCTCGGCGCGATTGTCAGAATCATTTCAAGCCGGAATAAATTAGATCTGCCAGTAATCCCGCAGGAACTTGATAGCGTTAAGATCCCGCATATTGACCAGACCAGCGAAACGGACAGCTACTTTCTCACCCGGCTGGCACAACGTTACGGTGCGCAGGTAACGGTTAAAAACGGCGCAATTTTATTTTTTAAAGCAGGCACCGGTCGAACCTCTTCCGGACAAGCAATCCCCTGGAAAACCATTGTCCGCAGCGACGGCGATAACCACAACTATCAGATGGTCGATAAGAAGGCATACGATGGCGTGAAGGCGCAGTGGCATGATCTCAAAACGGCGACCACCAGCAATGTTGCTCTCAAGCGTTCGCCCGCAGAAGGCAAAGAAACCCAGCCTGCCAGTTACATCGCGGGATCCGGGACAAATGTTCTTGAACTGGGCAAAATATTTCCTGACGAAGAGACTGCTAAGCGGGCTGCGGATTCAGTGTTCAATCAGATTCAGAATGATGCCGCAACATTCAGCATACGGCTGGCCCTGGGACGTGCTGATTTGAGTGCGCAATCTCCGGTCAATGTGCAAGGGTTTAAAGACGTGATCGACAGTCAGCGCTGGGTGATTGATTCCGCTCTGCATGAGATTAATGAGAAAGGTTTTACTACTAAATTGATTCTGAAACCTTATGTTGCAGATATCACTTATCAGTCTTCAATTTTGCAATTATAACTTGCTTTTGCGAGTTATGAGTTCATAATTACCTCATCGCTTACCTGTTATGCCGGAGGTTTTTATGATGCATTGTCCACTTTGCGGAAAAGTAGCCCATACACGTTCGAGCCGCTATCTGAGTGAATCGACCAAGGAACGCTATCATCAGTGCCAGAATATCAAATGCAGTTGTACTTTTGCGACGCATGAATCAGTCGCCCGGGTTATCTCAAAACCGGGTAGCCAACCTGCCACTGCGTAGCCATTTTGTAGTCACTGATGTAAAAAAAAGGGGTTAGCCGATGGCTAACCCCTTGTTCTATATTAACTAGTAGATGTCGCGTTAGCGATACCTTAGTTAAGACGCTCTTTAATACGAGCAGACTTACCAGTACGCTCACGCAGGTAGTACAGTTTAGCTTTACGAACGGCGCCACGACGTTTAACAGTAATGCTGTCGATTACCGGGGAGTGAGTCTGGAATACACGCTCAACACCTTCGCCGTTAGAAATTTTGCGAACAGTGAATGCAGAGTGCAGACCGCGGTTACGAATAGCGATAACCACGCCCTCGAATGCCTGCAGACGCTTTTTAGAACCTTCAACGACCCATACCTTAATTTCCAGAGAATCACCTGGACGGAATGCAGGTACGTCTTGCTTCATCTGCTCTTGTTCGATTTGTTTAATGATATTGCTCATAATATGTCTCTTACCCTAGGTAAACTGATATATCGGGACGGCCTCGCGTTATGCTTTGGCGTTCCCTTCATAGTTTTGTTGACTGAGCCGATGTTCCTTTTGGAACTCTCTCAGCAACACCTCTTGCTCGTCAGTCAGAGCTAGGTTTTCCAGAAGTTCAGGTCTTCTAAGCCAGGTTCGACCCAGCGACTGTTTCAGGCGCCAGCGACGTATATCAGCGTGGTTGCCCGACAGTAAAACTGACGGTACCTCCATGCCTTCCAACACTTCAGGGCGGGTATAATGGGGACAATCCAACAATCCGTCAGCGAAAGAATCTTCTTCTGCTGAAGCCTGACGACCCAGAACGCCCGGTATAAAGCGGGAAACTGAATCAATCAGAGTCATTGCCGGCAACTCTCCACCGCTAAGAACATAATCGCCAATTGACCATTCTTCATCAATTTCGGTTTTAATTATGCGCTCATCGATCCCTTCATAACGGCCACAAACCAGAATAATTTTCTGATGGGCCGCCAGCTCGCAAACACCGGTTTGATCCAGTTTGCGCCCCTGAGGTGAAAGATAAATCACCTTCACACCTTCGCCTGCCGCTGCTTTTGCTGCATGAATAGCTTCCCGTAAGGGTTGCACCATCATCAGCATTCCGGGACCACCGCCATAAGGGCGCTCATCCACGGTACGATGTCGATCGTATGCGAAGTCACGAGGACTCCAGCAATTTACGCTCAACAGGCCATTCTTAACTGCCCGGCCAGTTACCCCGTAATCCGTAATTGCGCGGAACATTTCAGGAAACAGGCTAATTATACCAATCCACATAGCCTACCCCTTCCAAATGTTTGACCGCTCAACCAGACGTTGTTTACATCAGTAAACACTACGGAGGTCAAAAACCAGGATCCCAATCTACTTCAACAGTGCGAGTAGCGAGATCGACTTTCTTGATAACCTGCCCATCGAGGAACGGAATCAACCGCTCCTTGAGTCCGAAGGCATCTTTCAGGTTGGCTTTAACTACCATCACATCGTTAGAACCGGTTTCCATCATATCGATGATTTTGCCCAGTTCGTAACCGGAAGTTGTCACTACCTGGCAACCGAAAAGGTCTTTCCAGTAGTAGTCACCGTCTTCCAGTGGAGGCAGTTGCTTTGAATCGACGACAATTTCGCAATTAGTCAGAAGATTCGCGGCATCCCGATCATCAACGCCTTTGACTTTGATAATCAGGTCCTGAGTGTGGCGTTTCCAGCCTTCCAGCTCGACAACTTGCCACTTACCGGCACGCTGGATAAACCAGGGCTGGTAGTCAAAGATGCTTTCAGCGTCTTCGGTGGATGAAAACACTCTGAGCCAACCACGAATGCCGTACGTTGAACCCATTTTGCCAAGAACTAACGGCTCAGCGGGTACCACTGGATTGGATTGCTTGCTCATTGCCACCACCGCGACAGATTAAGCTGCTTTCTTAGCGTCTTTGATCAGCGCAGAAACGCGATCAGAAACGGTAGCACCCAGACCAACCCAATGGGCAACACGGTCCAGATCCATACGCAGTGCTTCAGCCTGGCCAGAAGCCAATGGGTTGAAGAAACCTACGCGTTCGATGAAACGACCGTCACGAGCGTTGCGGCTGTCGGTCACTACTACTTGATAAAACGGACGCTTTTTTGCGCCGCCACGTGCTAAACGAATTGTTACCATAACATCCTCTTTAGTTAATAAAACAACCAGACCCCATCGGGGAACGGGGTCTGGTTGCAATATAAAAAGCCCGAAAATTTTACTCATTTTGGCGCAAAAAGCAATCTAAAGCGTAGAAACCTTAGCCACCATTTTGCATGAGCCACCTATATGGCTGATATATAGGCAGTGACGTCGATTAACGGCCAGGGAAACCTGGTGGCATCATACCTTTCATGCCACGCATCATTTTCGCCATGCCGCCACTCTTCATTTTCTTCATCATGCGCTGCATATCGTCGAACTGCTTAAGTAAGCGGTTGACGTCCTGCACTTGCATGCCGGAACCCATCGCGATACGACGCTTACGGGAACCTTTAATAATTTCTGGCTTAGCGCGCTCTTTCAGCGTCATCGAGTTGATGATCGCTTCCATCCGCACCAGCACTTTGTCATCCATCTGGGATTTGACGTTATCCGGCAACTGACCGACACCCGGCAGTTTGCTCATCATACTCGCCATGCCGCCCATATTACGCATTTGCTTGAGCTGCTCGAGAAAATCGGTCAGATCAAAGCCGTCGCCTTTCTTAAGTTTGCTGGCCAGTTTTTCAGCCTGCGCGCGGTCAACTTTGCTCTCAATATCTTCGATAAGAGAGAGAACGTCGCCCATACCCAGAATACGGGAGGCAATACGATCCGGATGAAACGGCTCCAGCGCATCGGTTTTTTCACCCATACCCAGGAATTTAATCGGCTTGCCGGTGATGTGACGAATCGACAGCGCAGCACCGCCGCGGGCATCACCGTCGACTTTTGTCAGGATCACACCGGTCAGCGGCAGCGCCTCATTAAACGCTTTCGCGGTATTCGCGGCATCCTGACCGGTCATAGCATCAACCACAAACAGAGTTTCAACCGGATTAATCGCGGCATGTACCTGTTTGATTTCGTCCATCATCGCTTCGTCGACGTGTAAACGGCCGGCGGTATCGACAATCAGCACGTCGTAGAATTTCAGTTTCGCCTGCTGCAGGGCGCGGCTAACGATATCAACCGGCTTCTCCTGTGCATCAGACGGGAAGAAATCCACTTCAACTTGCTGCGCCAGGGTTTCCAGCTGTTTGATCGCCGCAGGGCGATAAACGTCGGCGGACACCACCAGTACTTTTTTCTTTTTCTTTTCTTTCAGGAATTTCGCCAGTTTACCGACGCTGGTTGTTTTACCTGCACCTTGTAAACCCGCCATAAGAACCACGGCCGGAGGCTGCGCCGCTAAGTTAAGCTCGGTGTTAGCCTCGCCCATCGCAGTTTCCAGTTCTTTCTGGACAATTTTGACGAATTCCTGCCCCGGCGTCAGACTCTTATTGACCTCATGGCCAACAGCGCTTTCCTTCACCCGGCTGATGAAGTCACGTACGACCGGCAGCGCAACGTCCGCTTCCAGTAAGGCCATACGCACTTCACGTAATGTCTCTTTGATATTTTCTTCGGTCAGCCGCCCGCGGCCGCTGATATTGCGCAGTGTGCGCGACAATCGATCGCTTAAATTCTCAAACATCGTCTCTTGCTCAACGTAATGACAGGCCGCTTTTGCGACGTAATTGCGGGATTATAACACGAAGCGCGGACGATCTCTGCTTTGGCATCTCAGATAGGTTGGAGCGTGACGCGGGTAACGTTATACTGCGGTTCTCATTCACTTTTCGATGCTACCGAAACGCTATGTCAGTTTTTGCTCTCGTCGCCATGTTGGCCTATCTGCTCAGCCTTGCACTGATCATTCCGAGCATCATCCGGAAGAACAGCGCATACCGGCGTTTAGCACTGATTTCCGTTGTGGTGGCACTTGTTTGCCACGCTGTCGCATTGCAGCAACGTATTTTCGACGTCAGCACCGGCCAGAACCTCAGCCTGGTCAATATCGGTTCGGTGGTCAGTTTAATCATCGGAACGGTGATGACCATCGTAGCCTCGCGCAATCGCGGCTGGTTTGTTTTGCCAATTGTTTACAGCTTTTCGCTGATCAATCTGGCGTTCGTGACGTTTCTTCCTGGCGAATTCATCACGCATCTTGAAGAAAGCAAAGGCTTACTGGTACATATCGGCCTGGCATTATTCTCTTATGCCACGCTGATGATTGCCGCCCTTTACGCGTTGCAACTGGCGTGGCTGGATTATCAGCTAAAGAATAAACGCCTGACGTTTACGGCTGATATGCCGCCGTTAATGAGTATTGAACGCAAACTTTTTCACATCACTCAGATTGGCGTTATTTTACTGACGCTGACGTTGTGCACCGGATTACTTTATCTGAACAACCTGTTCAGCCCAGAGAATATCGACAAGGCTGTCTTATCGATACTGGCATGGTTTGTTTATATCGTTCTGCTGTGGGGCCATTATCACGAAGGCTGGCGTGGCCGTCGCGTGGTATGGTTCAGCATGGCGGGCGCCATCCTGCTTACTCTTGCCTATTTTGGCAGTCGCCTGATCCAGCAAATCATGGTTCATTAATTAAAAGGAATACCCGTTGGAGCACGTCTCAACAACAACCCTGATCATCACATTGATCATCATGGTGGTGGTTTCGGCTTATTTTTCAGCCTCCGAAACCGGTATGATGACACTCAACCGTTACCGGTTACGTCACCTGGCTAAACAGGGTAACCGCGCGGCGCGTCGCGTCGAAAAGCTGTTAAAACGCCCGGACCAGCTGATCAGTCTGGTACTTATCGGTAACAACCTGGTCAACATCCTTGCTTCCGCTCTGGCAACCATTGTGGGCATCCGTCTTTACGGCGATGCCGGTGTAGCGATTGCCACGGGTGTACTGACATTTGTCGTACTGCTGTTTGCAGAAGTGCTGCCTAAAACATTTGCCGCCCTGAATCCTGAACGCATCGCGTTTCCGAGCAGCATTTTGTTGCGTCCGCTGCAAACCATTATGATGCCGCTGGTGTGGATCCTTAACAGTCTCTCGCGTTTGCTGATGCGAATGTTTGGTATCAAAACCACCACAAGCCTCAGTGACGCCGTCAGTAAAGAAGAGCTGCGTTCCATCGTGAACGAGTCACGCTCGAATATCTCGCGCCGGAATCAGGACATGCTGCTTTCCGTGCTTGATCTTGAGAAAGTCTCTGTTGATGACATCATGGTTCCGCGCAATGAAATCGTCGGTATTGATATCAATGACGACTGGAAATCGATTATTCGTCAGCTTACCCACTCACCTCATGGCCGTATTGTGCTTTACCGAGACTCACTCGACGACGCTATTGGGATGCTACGTTTGCGCGAAGCTTATCGCCTGATGACCGAGAAAAAAGAGTTCACCAAAGAAAATCTGCTGCGCGCCGCTGACGAAATTTACTACATTCCGGAAGGCACGCCGCTGAACATTCAGCTGGTAAAATTCCAGCGGAATAAAAAGAAAGTGGGCATCGTGGTTGATGAATACGGTGATATTCAGGGGCTGGTAACGGTTGAGGATATCCTCGAAGAAATCGTCGGTGATTTCACGACGTCTATGTCGCCAACGCTGGCAGAAGAAGTCACGCCGCAAAGTGATGGTTCAGTACTGATCGAAGGCAGCGCGAACGTGCGGGAACTGAATAAAGCCTTTAACTGGCATCTGCCAGCCGAAGAAGCGAGAACTATCAACGGCATGCTGCTGGAAGTGCTGGAAGAGATCCCGACAATCGGTACTAATCTGCGCATTGAGGACTATGAAGTTGAGATCCTGGATGTTCAGGACAACATGATCAAACAGGTGCAGGTCCGTCCGTTACAACCGTTGCAAAGCAGTGTGAATCAGCGCTAATCCTCTGAATTTCAGACATAAAAAAGACGCGAATTTCGCGTCTTTTTTGTCATCAGCACAAACTAAAAACTAGATGTGCAGTTCGGACAATTTCTCTTTTGGCAGAGCCAGATCATCGTTATGGTTCACAACAACATCATGATCGAGAATGTGCTGTGCAATTTCCTGGGCTTCTTTCAGGGAATGCATTTCGTAAGTCCCGCACTGGTATTCATTCAGCTCAGGGATCTGGCGCTGCTCTTTCACTTTCAGAACGTCAGCCATCGCTGCTTTCCAGGAGTCAGCAACCCGTTGCTCTTCCGGCACACCAATCAGGCTCATGTAAAAACCGGTACGGCAACCCATCGGAGAAATATCAATGATTTCAACACCGTTACCGTTCAGATGATTACGCATGAAACCCGCGAACAGGTGCTCGAGCGTGTGGATACCACGTTCCGGCATCACTTCAATATTCGGGCGGCAGAAACGCAGATCGAACACAGTGATCGTGTCCCCGTGCGGGGTTTTCATGGTTTTTGCGACGCGAACAGCAGGTGCTGCCATACGGGTATGGTCTACGGTAAAGCTATCCAACAGTGGCATATCGTCACCTCTCCTAAATAAATTAATTTTTTTTACGAACTCAGGAAACCTTTTCCCAGCATGCGGGTCTTAATTAGTGAAAGACGCGCATTTGTTATCATCATCCCTGTAAACAGAGATGTTTATTTGGCCACATTAATTGTGGCCTTTTTCTTTTCTACTCATTGCTACTGCCTGCATTCGCAGCCAGGTATTCTTCAAAGCTTAGCTTATCACTGGCTTCCAGTGTGCGCTGACGCTGCCATGAACCATCCTGTTCAGCCATCAGAGCGCTTTCATCCAACACTTCCAGCGGTTCACTCACCAGCATCTGACGATATTTTTCTGCCAGTTCCAGCCCGAGGTTACCAACGCCCTGTTGTTTCAGATCCTTGAGGATGCGGGCAGAGTAAGTCAGTTCAGGATCATCAAACGCAGCAACCAGCTCTTTACAAACATCCTGATAGAGATGATCACCGTTTTGGTTATCCATGATCTGAGCCACCCGATTCAGATCAGCAAACAACGCATTGCCAACGCTGGCTAACGGCTGACGTTCATCGTTACACCCGATACCAATCGTCTGGCCCGGTTTACGTCCTTCGAGGATCACCCGGTTCCAGTTTTTACGCGTACAAAGCAGCTCATCGCTGTTCATTTCCGGCGCATCCGCTAAAGCACACCATACCAAAAACAGATCCAGGAAACGCGCCTGGGTTGCATCAATCCCCACCGGAGAGAACGGGTTGACGTCCAGCGAGCGGACTTCAATATATTCGATCCCGCTGCGCATCAGCGCATCCGAAGGTGTTTCACCCGATTTGGTGACCCGTTTAGGACGGATTGGCGCATAAAGTTCGTTCTCAATCTGTAACACATTGGTGTTCAGCTGAAGATATTTACCGTCTTTTTTCACACCCATTTCCGCATATTCAGCAGACGGTGTGCGGATCGCTCTCTTCACGCCCTGAACGTAGGTGTTCAGATCATTAAAAGTGATGCCCAGATTGCTCTGTGACTTATTGGTATACCCTAAATCACTCAGACGCAGTGATGTCGCATAAGGCAGATAACATAATCCACCTTCGGTATATTCGAAAGGCAGATCCGTTTCACGTCCTTTGAGGAATGAGGAACAGATTGCAGGCGAAGCCCCAAACAGATACGGGATCACCCAACCGAAACGGTAATAGTTACGGATGAGTTTGAAATAACCTGCAGAGATCGCCTCTTTCCCGCTTTCCGTATCAGTCACGCCCAACCGCTCCTGCCAAAACGTCATCGGCAGCGAGAAATTGTAATGGATGCCGGAAATTACCTGCATCAGCGCGCCATAGCGGTTTTTCAGGCCTTCGCGATAAAGTGTCTTTAAACGCCCGATGTTCGACGAACCATATTGCGCCAGTTCGATATCCTGTCCGGATTCGATAAAGCAGGGCATGCTGAACGGCCACATACGCTCGTCACCAAGCTCACGGGCCACATGACGATGAATGTCACGGAGAAACGCCATCAGATGTTCAATATTGTCATCGACGGGCGTAATAAATTCTAATAAGGCTTCAGCAAAATCGGTGGTGATCCAGCGATGCGTCAGAGCCGCACCTAAAGATTCCGGGTGGCCCGTAGTCGCTAATGAACCGTCAGGATTAACCCGAAGCGTTTCACGCTCGATACCACGACGAATACCTTTTAATGCCTGAGGGTGGGCTTCCAGCCAGGAAAGCGCCTGAGATACATCCGGGATCAAATTGACCTCCCGCTTGGTGAAACCATTAATTTGCAAGCATACTGAATCTGCATAGATGTGACCATAATTGATAGCTGATGCCAATCTAACCGAACCATGAGAGCCCCTCCAGCGTTACAAAAGTCAAAAGGATGTAACGCACTGCTTTTCCGATAAACATGAAAAAGACGACAGGACCCCACGGCATTCGCAGCCAACCTGCTAATACGCATAACACATCACCAATCACCGGTAACCAGCTCAGCAATAACGCCGCAGGTCCGAAGCGCTTCAGCCAGCCCTGTGCAACATTGAGTCCACGTTGAGGCTTAAGCTGCGGCAAAAAGCGTCCGATGATGACGTTGGTTATGCCACCTAAGGTATTGCCAACTGATGCAGACAAAACCAGTGCCGCTGGCATTGCGCTGCCAGCTGACAATAAAGCCACTAATAAGACTTCTGAATTCCCAGGCAATAATGTGGCACTTAAAAAGCTGCTGCCGAATAAGGAAGCCAGCGCCAGGGCGCTGCTCACAGCGTACGCACGTCCACAAAATCCATATTGGCGCGTTTTGCTGCCTCAATACCGAAATCAGCATCTTCAAAGACGACACATTTTTCAGGAGGCACGCCAATCAGCTCCGCACAACGCAAAAAAGTGTCCGGTGCAGGTTTGTGATTCTTCACGTCATTGGCCCCCACAATCGCATCAAAGCAATCGCGCAGCCCTAAATGCCGTAAGAGTGCATCCGCCATCCAGTGCTCACTTCCTGTTCCTACCGCCATTGGACGCCGGCCATGATAAGCCTTCACGACATCAATCAGCGGCAGAGGACGTACGGTATCGAGCAACATTTCCTGCACGGCAGCCGTTTTCTCAGCAGCAAGAAGATGGGGGTCCATCTCAACATTATTACTGTCTATAACAAACTTGGCGATGCGCCAGGTTGGAGAGCCATTCAGAGCGACCATGGAGTCGACATCATACCGCATGCTGTATTTGGTCAAGACCTGATGCCATGCCTTACGGTGCGTAGGTTCGGTATCCAATATGGTGCCATCCATATCAAATATTAGCCCTTCGTATCGATCGTACATCGAATGCTCCATGATCACGAAAAAACAGGAAAACTACTTTATCGCAAAGTCTGTAGAAAGTCGCATTTTGTCCACGCGCACAGCACATCAGAACACGTCAGAAAGATCAGGAAAATGAAAAAGAAGAGTGAGATACAGACGTGAAATCCATAAAACAAAAAACCCGCCGAAGCGGGTTTTCTAATGCTGAAAGACAAAAATCGCTTCAACATACACAAAATATGGTGCACCCAGGAAGATGACTCGGCGGGGCCTCGCCCTGCGGGCCGTTGCTAAAGCAACGTTATCTTCCTTCGTGCTACCTTCATGCCGGAGGACCCTATACGAAAGTCGTCGCTCAAACACGTTTAGAATATGGTGCACCCAGGAAGATTCGAACTTCCGACCGCTCGGTTCGTAGCCGAGTACTCTATCCAGCTGAGCTATGGGTGCATTGGGTTACTACAGATTTTATTTCGGAAATTGCTAAAAGAATGGTGCACCCAGGAAGATTCGAACTTCCGACCGCTCGGTTCGTAGCCGAGTACTCTATCCAGCTGAGCTATGGGTGCATTTTGATTCTTACTGCAGATTTACCTGACCATTTTTCCCTACTGCATCAGCTTTAGCTTTTGCCCTTCACGCTCATTTGATTGCAAATCAACATACGTTCAGGAAAGTATGGTGCACCCAGGAAGATTCGAACTTCCGACCGCTCGGTTCGTAGCCGAGTACTCTATCCAGCTGAGCTATGGGTGCATTTTAAATGGCGGTGAGGCGGGGATTCGAACCCCGGATGCAGCTTTTGACCGCATACTCCCTTAGCAGGGGAGCGCCTTCAGCCTCTCGGCCACCTCACCATACGCCTCTTGCGAGTGTGCTGACTAACTTTGTTCAAGCTCATCGGCACTGCGTGGCGCACATATTACTTTCTGGCCCTTATAAGTCAAACCCTTTTTTCCTAACAATCACCCGTTTGGACATTTCACGCGCAACCTGAGCAGTTTGAACACAATAACAGGCCGCGAACGCGTAAAAAACGCCTTCATTTTTAGAAAAAGACAATTCAGGAGATAAGACACAGGAAGAAATTAAAAACTAAAACGCAGGAAAACGAGGGAAGAATAAGGGATAACACACACAAAAGAGGTTCAGCGCCTCGCCATTAGCGAGACGCCTCGTAAATCAGTAACTCGTCTGCTGTGACTTTTCAGCCTGAATACGCTGATAAATCTCTTCACGGTGAACAGAGACCTCTTTCGGCGCATTCACACCAATGCGCACCTGATTACCTTTAACACCTAATACGGTAACAGTAACCTCATCGCCAATCATGAGGGTTTCACCAACTCGGCGAGTTAGAATAAGCATTCTTTGCTCCTTGAATAATTAAAAGAGTCGGGTCTCTCAGTTTCCCGGCCATTATCGATCATAAGCGGGTAAAACGTAAGCCATGACCCCTACATAAAATGTAAGCAGCCTGCAACTTCAGCCATGAGTACTTTAAGTTTAGCCGATATCGTCATTGTCGCGACTTTAATCGCGAAGCTTACATTGCCATTAAGACTGAAAACGCCATACAGCACAATACATTATGACGTTTTCATGGTTAGCTATTTATTTCTTATTACAGCTTAGCTTCAACCCAGGCTTCAACAGTCGCCAGCGCGGCAGGCAATGCCTGTACATCGCTGCCGCCAGCCTGCGCCATATCAGGACGACCACCACCTTTGCCACCGACCTGCTGTGCCACAGAAGCAATCAGCTCACCGGCTTTAACACGATCGGTCAGATCCTTTGTGACACCTGCAATCAGGCTGACTTTGTCATCGGCAATGGTTGCCAGGACAATAATCACTGATCCTAACTGATTTTTCAGGTCATCAACCATCGTACGCAGCATTTTAGGCTCTACGTTATCCAATTGACGAACCAACAGTTTAACGCCTTTCACTTCTTTCGCCTGGCTGGACAGTGATGCACTTTCCTGCGCGGCTTGCTGACCTTTCACCTGCTGAAGTTCTTTTTCCAGCGTACGTGAACGCTCAATCAGAGAACGAATTTTATCGGTGATGCTGTTCACATCCCCTTTAACCAGATGCGCGACATCCTGCAGCAAATCACTTTGCTGATGCAGGGCATTAATCGCGTTTTCACCGGTGATCCCTTCAATACGACGAACACCTGCTGCAGTACCGGATTCACTCTGAATACGGAACAGGCCGATATCGCCGGTACGACTGGCGTGCGTACCGCCACACAATTCGGTAGAGAAATCGCCCATGCTCAGCACACGAACGCTGTCTTCGTATTTCTCACCAAACAGCGCCATTGCACCTTTTTCTTTCGCTTCGTCCAGATCCATGATGGTGGTCTGAATCGGCAAGTTGCGACGAATCTGGGCATTCACCAGATCTTCTACCTGGCGAATTTCCTCTGGTTTCATTGCTTCAAAATGCGAGAAGTCAAAACGCAGATAGTTATCGTTAACCAGAGAACCTTTCTGAGCAACGTGCTTTCCCAGCACCTGACGCAGCGCGGCATGCAGCAAGTGCGTTGCCGAGTGGTTCAGACGGATGCGGTCACGGCGGGCGACATCAACTTCTGCTTCGACGCTGTCGCCGATACTCAGTTTACCTGCGCTCAGTGCGCCCTGATGACCGATCGCTTTTCCATATTTCTGGGTATCAGAAACAGAGAATACGCCAGTAGTCGTTTTCAGAATGCCTTTATCGCCAACCTGTCCACCAGATTCACCGTAGAACGGCGTGTCATCCAGAACCACGATAGCATTAACGCCAGCCTGAATATCATTCACTGGCTGCCCATCGACAAACAACGCCACGACTTTGGAATGGCGCTGCAAATGTTCGTAGCCTGAGAACTGAGTCACGCCGTCAACACGCACCATGCTGTTGTAGTCTGCGCTGAAACCGCTGGACTCACGTGCGCGGCGGCGTTGAACATCCATCGCTTTTTCAAAACCGGCTTCATCCACTTTCAGATTACGTTCACGGCAAACGTCAGCAGTCAGATCCAGCGGGAAACCAAAGGTGTCGTACAGACGGAAAGCAATTTCGCCGTCCAGAGTGTCGCCTTTCAGTGCAGCCAATTCTTCGTCCAGCAACGCCAGTCCGCGCTCCAGAGTACGGGCAAACTGTTCTTCTTCGGTTTTCAGCAGTTGCTCAACCATCGCCTGCTGTTCTTTCAGTTCTGTCGCAGCCGGCCCCATCACTTCAATCAGCGGAGCAACCAGTTTGTAGAAGAACGTGTCTTGCGCCCCCAGCATGTTGCCGTGACGGATCGCACGACGAATGATACGACGCAGCACATAGCCACGGTTTTCATTCGACGGGATAACGCCATCTGCAATCAGGAATGCGCATGAACGGATATGGTCAGCAATAACGCGCAGGGATTTGTTGCTCAAATCGGTCGCGCCAGTGACTTCTGCCACCGCAGCGATCAGTTTCTGGAACAAGTCGATGTCGTAGTTTGAGTTCACATGTTGCATAACCGCAGTGATACGCTCAAGCCCCATCCCGGTATCTACGGATGGTTTTGGCAGTGGCAGCATGGTGCCGTCAGCCTGACGGTTGAACTGCATGAACACCAGGTTCCAGATCTCGATATAACGGTCGCCATCTTCTTCAGCAGAACCCGGAGGACCGCCCCAGATGTGATCGCCATGATCATAGAAAATCTCGGTACAAGGGCCGCAAGGGCCGGTATCGCCCATCTGCCAGAAGTTATCAGAAGCAAATGCGCCGCCTTTATTATCGCCAATGCGGATAATACGTTCTTTTGGAACGCCGACTTCTTTTTCCCAGATTTCGAAGGCTTCGTCATCAGTCTCATAGACGGTGACCCACAACTTCTCTTTCGGCAGATTAAACCAGTTTTCGCCGGTCAGTAGTTCCCAGGCGTAGTTGATGGCATCGTGTTTGAAGTAATCACCGAAGCTGAAGTTGCCCAGCATTTCGAAGAAGGTGTGGTGACGTGCGGTATAACCGACGTTTTCGAGGTCGTTGTGCTTACCGCCTGCGCGGACGCAACGCTGAGATGTGGTGGCGCGGTTGTAATCACGCTTATCCAGACCGAGGAAAACATCTTTAAATTGGTTCATCCCGGCATTGGTAAACAACAGTGTCGGATCGTTTGTCGGGACAAGCGAACTGCTTGAAACAATGTTGTGTCCCTTACTATGGAAGAAATCGAGAAACGCTTGACGGATCTCAGCGGTGCTCTTGCTCATAAATGTCCCGGAATCATGCTGGAAGAACGGCTCTTGAGCCGGATAACGCTGCATATGGCAGCAATCTGTTCAGCTCACGAACGAAAAAGTGCGGATAAGATAAAATTTCTGCGCGGGGAAGTAAAATACCGTATGCGGTCAATCGTCAAAATCGCGATAAATAGACTGTATTTCTTCCTGAAAGAAGCCCCGGTAGAGCAAATAACGCAGAACTTTTGATTTTTCTTTCCAGTCAGTCGGTAAATTTTCACCAAATTTCCTGACGGCCAAATCCCGCGCCAGAACGCACCAGTCTACCTCAGTGTTTTCCAGCGCCACTGTAATGATTTCTTTATCGACGCCTTTTTGCAGTAATTCCGAACGGATGCGCTGCGCACCGTAACCTTTGTTACTGCGACCGGAAATATAACGGCTGGCAAATTTGGCATCATCGAGCCAGTGATGCTGATAGCAGTAGTCAATCACCGCCTGCACATGTTCTTCCGCAATTTCTTCTGGCACTGGCCGCGGCTGAGGTTTAGCTCTCACCACCTCTTCTTCAGCAAACGCATTTTGCTCCGCTTTTTTACGTGATGACCAGCTGTTTTTCTTATTCTGAGGTTTAACAAAAGGCATTGGTGGAATAAGCAACTTGCGGCGCAACTCTGTTTCGCCGTGATCACGCTGAGAAAGCAGGCGCATAGCACGGTTAATCAGCGTGTTGATTTTCGCTGCATCACCGTCTTTTTTCTGCGGCTCAAACAGCGTGGACTCACTGTTTTGCGCAACGTCTTCCAGCAATTTTTTCAGGTCGACGATTTTTTCATTAGGTATTTTTTCATCGGGCATAAGATTTCCCCCTGATATGCAAAATGCCAGTCTGGAAACCAGACTGGCATTTTAACGACTGTTGAAAGTAGCGGACAAAGTCCCCTGCCCTTCAAATGTCTTTGTCAGACAACCGCGAAATTAAAACTCTTCGCTGGTTTCCATGTTGTCGTCAGCGTCTTCAGCAGTAGTCGCAACGCTCAATTCACCGGTGCCGCTCAGCAGCATATCACGCAGTTTTTTGTCCAGTTCAGCAGCAACTTTCGGGTTTTCTTTGAGGTAGTTACAAGAGTTCGCTTTACCCTGACCAATCTTCTCGCCGTTGTAACTGTACCATGCACCCGCTTTCTCGATCAGTTTGTGCTTAACGCCCAGGTCGATCAGTTCGCCGTTGATGTTGATACCTTCGCCGTACAGGATCTGGAATTCAGCTTGTTTAAATGGTGCGGCGATTTTGTTCTTCACGACTTTCACACGTGTTTCACTACCGACAACCACATCACCTTCTTTGATAGCGCCGATACGACGGATATCCAGACGTACAGAGGCATAGAATTTCAGGGCGTTACCGCCGG
Organism: Rahnella sp. 2050; assembly: GCF_040544515.1. Classification (NCBI taxonomy): domain Bacteria; kingdom Pseudomonadati; phylum Pseudomonadota; class Gammaproteobacteria; order Enterobacterales; family Yersiniaceae; genus Rahnella; species Rahnella sp. 2050. The sequence continues at coordinate 41,231 of NZ_JBEPKE010000005.1, forward strand.
TGGTGGTTTCCGGGTTACCGAACATCACACCGATTTTCATACGGATCTGGTTGATGAAGATCAGCAGGGTATTGGCGTTTTTCAGGTTACCCGCAAGCTTACGCATCGCCTGGCTCATCATACGAGCTGCGAGGCCCATGTGAGAGTCACCAATTTCGCCTTCGATTTCAGCTTTTGGCGTCAGTGCGGCAACGGAGTCAACGATGATAACGTCAACGGCGCCTGAACGGGTCAGCGCATCACAGATTTCCAGAGCCTGTTCACCGGTATCTGGCTGAGAACACAGCAGGTTATCGATATCGACGCCCAGTTTTTTAGCGTAGATAGGGTCCAGCGCGTGTTCTGCATCGATGAACGCACAGGTTTTGCCTTCACGCTGTGCAGCAGCGATAACCTGCAGAGTCAGCGTGGTTTTACCGGAGGATTCCGGACCATAAATTTCAACGATACGGCCCATTGGCAAGCCGCCAGCACCTAACGCGATATCCAAAGACAAAGAGCCGGTAGAGATCGTTTCGACGTCCATAGAGCGATCTTCACCCAGACGCATGATGGAGCCTTTACCGAATTGCTTTTCAATCTGGCCCAGTGCTGCAGCTAACGCTTTTTGCTTGTTCTCATCAATAGCCATTTTTACTCCTCGTCTGATACAGGGGAACATCCCGCCTGCATCACTGAATATAATTTATGTACAAGTAATTGGCAGTAATTATACTGTATGCTCATACAGTATCAAGCCTAATTTTTAATAAACTCACGCAATGCAGTTTGTAACGAAAAAACAGCAGTTTGCAAACGCACTGCTTCGCGATCGCCGGAAAACTGCTGTTTCGCGGTCAGAACCCGTCCGTCTTTTCCGGCAAATCCAAACCAGACAGTGCCGACAGGCTTTTCTGCAGAACCCCCGTCAGGGCCGGCGATACCGCTGACCGAAACCGCCACATCAGCACCCGCCGCATGTAACACGCCCAGTGCCATTTCATGCACCACCTGCTCACTCACTGCGCCATATTGCTCAAGCGTGCTTTCAGAAACGCCCAGCAATTCATGCTTGGCCGCATTGCTGTAAGTGACAAATCCGCGGTCAAACCAGGCGGAGCTTCCAGCAATATCGGTAATCGCTTTGGCAATCAGGCCACCGGTACAGGATTCCGCACAGGTTACCCACCATCCCTTCGCTTTCAGCGCCGCCCCGATTTCCACACTCAGTTCATGTAAACGTTTTTCGCTCATACTCCCTCCTGGCGGGTCATCTGAAACTGACCCGATGTTAGCATTTCTCTTCCGGTCTGTGAGTCCCGTCGAAGCGTTTTGCGCGATGTATTCAGAATTGGAATAAAAAGAAAAAGAAGGGCCACACTCTGCGGCCCTCATGAAAGATTAACTCACCGGCGTTAGCGCGCGGCTTTCACCGCTTCACCCAGTTGCCATACCGCCATCGCATAATGCACGCTGTGGTTGTAGCGGGTGATGGTGTAGAAATTCGGCAATCCGTACCAGTACTGGTAATTAGTGCCCATATCAAGGCGCAGCAAGCTGGCTTCCTGATAATTGCCCAGTGAACCCAGCGGGCTAAGCCCCGCTGCTTTGAGCGTATACAGCGGATACTTGGTTTTGAAGCCATTCTCCAGCAGAGGCGCCTGGCCTGCTGCCGGCACCGCAATCGGTGCGCCTTTCGTCCAGCCGTGTGCCTTGAAATAATTGGCAACACTGCCGATGGCATCAATCGGATCCCACAGGTTGGCATGACCATCACCGTTAAAGTCTACAGCGTAGTCCTTATAAGAGGATGGCATAAACTGGCCGTAGCCCATCGCACCCGCAAAGGAACCACGTAAACTCAGCGGATCATCGCCTTCACGGCGGGACATCAGCAGGAAGGTTTCCAGCTCGCCGGAGAAATATTCTGCCCGGCGCGGATAAGCAAAGGATAAGGTCGCCAGCGCATCGATTATGCGGGTTTTACCCATTACGCGTCCCCAGCGGGTTTCCACACCGATAATCCCGACAATGATTTCCGGCGGCACGCCGTAAACCTGCTCCGCACGCTGTAACGCATCCTGATACTGATTCCAGAACACTACGCCGTTTTGCACGTTATCCGGCGTAATGAATTTGCTGCGATAGCGGTTCCATGCGCCATTCGGCACGGTAGATGGCGGGCCAGATGGCGCCTGCTGATCCATCAGTCGTAATACAAATCCCAGACGTTTGGTTTGCGACAGGACATCATGCAATTGCTGACGGTCAAATCCGTGCTCGCGCACCATTTTGTCAACAAACTGGTTCATGGCCGGATCATAGGCGAAATCACCGGTCTGGACGGCACCGGTGTGCTCAGCCTGCAGCAGAAAACCACCAGCGGGAACCGTATTCGCGCTGGCATTTCTTCCATCGGAAAAAGGATTTCGCGGGCCTTCAGGTTGAGGTGCGGGCTTATTACTGCTACATGCAGAAAGTGTAAGAACCAGGGGAAGAATGACTGCCAGGTGGCGCATCGGATATCCGTAACCATGCAATAAAAGAGGTGCGGATATGGTAGAGCATTATTAAAGCCGAAAAAACTGAAAATCATCGTCTTTACAAGGCACAAAAATTCTAAGTGACGGGCCCGCTGTAACGGACCCGCACGTGTTAAAAATACTGCGTAATTATTTCACCGACGGCGTCTTGGAACGCCACTGGCTGCCTGATTTAAGCGTACTGCTTTCCTCAAATTTCACCGGATTATCACGATAAGCTTTCAGCTTGTTGCGCATCCAGCTGCTGGCATCACCCACGCCGCTGATCACCCCGGTCGTCGCTCCGCCGCCCAGGTGGACATGGAAAATACCGCGTGACGGGAAATCCAGATACTTAGGTGTGGAAAGATCCCATGAATGCCGGGAGAACAGTTCCCGGGTGTCGTGGCCCATCATTGAGGCATAAGCGGCATCGAATTTCAGCGGCAGAAGGCGTTCATGGATGGCATCCACCGAGGCACCAATTTCGGAATGCCCCATCAGGTAGCTGCCGCCGCTGCCCCAGTTCTGGGTGTTGAAATCAGCATTAACCTCATCTGCGGAAGTTGGCAGATGGCTGGCCGGGATCTGCCATGGCAGAACCGGTTGACGCAGGTGGCGACTTAAGGATGCGCAGAAATCGAACGTACGCTCCCATTCGTATGGCGAATAACAATAACCATTGGCATATGAACGGATAGTGAAGTCATCAGCCTCATAACGGTCAGCGGCCATAAAATCAGCGCCCTTCGCCACGTCAGGAGAACCGTCTGCACGGATATATTCGATGTCATCAAACACGCCGACCAGCAAGGCATATTGCGCCGTCAGTCTGCCCGCAGTGAACGGATCAACCGTCATTTTTTTATGTTGCCCGTCAGCGGCATCAAAAACATCATCGTAGACGAAATCTTTATAAATCCACTGCGAACCTGCCACTCCCCACAGGTTGACCTGCCAGCCGAGTACGACGTCTGGCGCAACCACGCGCGTCAGCCAGTTTACCGCCCGGATATAGCCTTTCAGGGTATTGGTGATGCCTGCCGGAATCTGCACATTCACATTGTGGTGGGCAAGTGCTTCGCTCAGAGGCTGACGAACCGGAATTTCATACGTTGGCAGGAAACCGTATTTCTGGCATTCGCCGAGATAATCCGGATTCACAATATACCCGGCTGGTACCGGATGTTCCGCATCCTGCTGGGATTGCGCCATTTGCAACGACTGAATAAAGTTGGCGAAACTGAATTTATGGCGTACCGGATCAGCAATAATATTCGGCACGTCACCCAATGATAAGTTACAGGTGTAAGACACCATCAGCGGCAACACGGGTTCATTCAGTTTGGCGGAGACGTCCCGTGCCATTTTAATAATTTGCAGCGTCGGTTCTTTAGACGGTGACAGATAATCGCCCGCATCGCCCATGCCGTCATCACCGGAATATTTGAAAATTGAAGAGACACGCGCCGCGGCAAAATCATCCACGTTAGTCGGCACCATATTGGCGCAGGCACCAAAGGTGAGGAACTCAGGGAAACCTTTCACGTGCAGATTCGCCCCTTTCACAATCGTCACATTCAGCTGTGCCGGTGCATTCGCGCTGACCAGTAACGGCTGAGGGCTGACATCCACGTAATGTACGATGCCGTTGTGAATAAAGGTTCCCGAGACCACGGTATAAGAACCCGGCACAACCAGAACCGGCTGCTCAATGCTGCCATTTTGCGCGGCAATCGCATCGAAGCGGTAATGACGAGGTGTGGCGGAATTGTCTGTCAGTCGCAGGGAAATGGATTTACTGACCGCGCTTTCCGCTTTCACACTGACCGTCAGCTTCGCAGCATTTGGCTGTGAATCACCACGCTGGCTGACCTGCGCCTGAGTGAAGTTAATACTGTGATACTGGCCGTCGAACTGACCGTCGTAATCATCAAACAGATAATGAATATTGTTCAGACGTAAATCGGCAATACGGATTTCAAAGCGGCCGGTAGCAGGTAAATGTTCCAGACGATATTGCTGGCCGGAGCGTACTGGCAGGCTCAGTTTATCTGTGCCGTTCTCGCTGCAAATCAGCGTCAGCTCTTCATCGCGCAAACCGGCAATGCCTGAGAAATTCAGTGCCACATCAATGGTCGTACTGCGATCCACAGCGCCGAAAGTGACGGCCAGCGAGGTGGTACGGCCTTTATCAATGGTGATTTCTGTCTGTCCGAGATTGACAGGTACGCGGACAGTACCGTCTTCCGTGCTTAATTCTGCTGCAAAGACACTGTAATTCCCCGCATTGACGGAAAATTTAGAGACGTGACCAAACTCTGGCAAAACGCGCAATGTTTTATCGCCGCGCACCAGACGCAGTTCGAGTGCGGCATTTGTCAGCCCGGCAGGCAACGGCGGACAACTGACCGACAATTCACCGGTAACACCCGGTTCTTCATCAGCGGCCAGCGCAAAGGTTTCGCGGAAATCAGACCAGGCAGGCGAATCCGCAGAGGAGACGTTCAGCCCCATATGAATTTTCTGAATGGCATCGCCCACAGGCTGTCCATCGGTCGGCTCAATCGTCACTTTGACATCAAAAATCCCGCCGCCAACTTCCGTGGATTCCACTTTCGTGCCGAGCGGTTTCCACGGATTGGTTTCGACATTAATATCACCGGCAGTTATTTTTCCGGGTGCTGAAAATACGATCACTAACTTTTCTTTAATATCAACCGCGCCGCCAGACGTTGATTTAATCTCATTCAAATCGAGAGTGGGATACCAGGCATCGTTGATCATGTTTAATTTAAATTGCAATTGCATAATACTTCTCCGCAAAGATGGATAAATAGCGTGGAAAATCCCGTATTAATAAGGTCATCCGGGAACAGCCATCACCCTAGCAGAGGAGTAAAACATTCATATCCACACTTAATTCATTTTATATACTTATTATTAATAATATTACGAACAACTAACCCATTAATATAACGGCACGTTTTTTATTATTATCACCCCCTTATTATTATTCTCAAAAAAATAAAAACTCTATTATTACGCCCGTTGCAACATGTTCAAATCCCCTGACCTTTACGCTCTGCAAACGAAGGGGGTGTTACATGTCTGGTTTGCGCGATGCTTTCCATTTTTAGTTGTGACAGCTTCTTGCCCGCTGGGCTAAGATACGCAACAGAAAAAATCCTTAAACCCATCGCGTCGAAAAATGGATTAAAAAGATTAAGTCTATGACAAATAATGTAAACCTGGATGCCCACACACCAATGATGCAGCAGTATCTGCGTCTGAAAGCTGAGAACCCGGAAGTTCTGCTGTTCTATCGCATGGGTGACTTTTACGAACTGTTTTATGACGATGCGAAACGCGCATCTCAGCTGATGGATATCTCCCTGACCAAACGCGGCGCTTCTGCCGGTGAGCCGATCCCGATGGCGGGCGTGCCTTATCATGCGGTAGAAGGTTATCTGGCGAAACTGGTCCAGCTAGGGGAATCCGTCGCGATTGCTGAACAAATTGGCGACCCGGCCCTAAGTAAAGGGCCGGTTGAACGCAAAGTGGTACGCATCGTCACGCCGGGCACCGTCAGTGACGAAGCGTTGCTGAGCGAGCGTCATGATAACCTGCTGGCGGCTATCTGGCAGGACGGGCGCGGGTTTGGTTATGCCACGCTGGATATCAGTTCCGGCCGTTTCCGCGTCGCACAGCCTGACGATCTGGAAACCATGGCAGCCGAATTACAGCGCACAAATCCGGCGGAATTGCTGTATCCGGAAAGCTTTGAAGCCATGTCGCTGATTTCCTCCCGCCGTGGCCTGCGCCGCCGTCCGATGTGGGAATTCGAGCTGGAAACCGCGAAACAGCAGCTTAATCTGCAATTCGGTACCCGCGATCTGAGCGGCTTCGGCGTTGAGCAGGCTGCTCAGGCGCTGCGTGCTGCCGGTTGTCTGCTGCAATACGTTAAAGATACCCAGCGCACCGCCCTGCCGCATATCCGTGGCGTCACCATGGAGCGCCAGCAGGATGGGATTATTATGGATGCGGCCACGCGCCGTAATCTGGAGCTGACGCAAAACCTGGCAGGTGGTGTAGAGAACACGCTGGCGGCAGTGCTGGATCAGGCGGTGACGCCGATGGGCAGCCGTATGCTCAAACGCTGGATCCACATGCCGAGCCGCGATATCAAACTGCTGACGCATCGTCAGCAGGCGATTGGTGCGTTACAGGATATCACCGCCGATTTACAGCCGGTGCTGCGTCAGGTCGGCGACCTCGAGCGTATTCTGGCACGTCTGGCACTGCGCAGCGCACGTCCGCGTGACCTGGCCCGAATGCGCCATGCGATGCAGCAACTGCCGGAAATCCGTGGAATTTTGCAGGAAACCGAAGCCGCTCATGTAAAAACGCTGGTTGAGCAAACCGGTGAATTCACTGAACTGGTAGAACTGCTCGAACGCGCAGTGATCGAAAGCCCGCCGGTTCTGGTGCGTGACGGTGGCGTTATCGCGCCGGGTTACAATGCTGAGCTGGATGAGTGGCGCGCACTGGCAGACGGCGCGACGGACTATCTCGACCGCTTAGAAATCCGCGAACGCGAAAAGCTGGGGCTGGATACGCTGAAAGTCGGCTTTAACGGCGTTCATGGATATTACATTCAGGTCAGCCGCGGTCAGAGCCATCTGGTGCCGATTCATTACGTCCGTCGCCAGACGCTGAAAAATGCCGAGCGCTACATTATTCCTGAACTCAAAGAGTACGAAGACAAGGTGCTGACCTCCAAAGGCAAAGCCTTGTCTCTGGAAAAGGCGCTGTACGAAGAGTTGTTCGATTTGCTGATGCCGCACCTGTCTGCATTACAGCAAAGCGCCAGTGCACTGGCCGAACTGGATGTGCTGAGTAATCTGGCGGAACGCGCGTACACACTGAATTACGCCTGTCCGACCATGAGTGAAAAACCAGGCATTAATATTACCGGCGGTCGCCATCCGGTGGTTGAGCAGGTGCTAAGTGAACCGTTTATTTCTAACCCGCTGAACATGTCCCCGGCGCGACGGATGCTTATTATCACCGGTCCGAACATGGGCGGTAAAAGTACCTATATGCGCCAGGCAGCACTGATTGTTCTGATGGCGCATATCGGCAGCTATGTGCCGGCGGAAGCCGCTGTCATCGGGCCGGTGGATCGCATCTTCACCCGTGTCGGTGCCGCGGACGATCTGGCTTCCGGACGTTCAACCTTTATGGTGGAAATGACTGAAACTGCCAATATCCTGCATAACGCGACGGAAAACAGCCTGGTGCTGATGGATGAAATCGGGCGCGGGACATCAACGTACGATGGTTTGTCGCTGGCATGGGCATGTGCGGAAAACCTCGCCAGCCGTATTAAAGCCATGACATTGTTCGCCACCCATTATTTCGAGCTGACCACCCTGCCGGAAAAAATGGAAGGCACCGTCAACGTGCATCTGGATGCTATCGAACACGGCGACACTATCGCGTTTATGCACAGCGTACAGGATGGCGCCGCCAGCAAGAGTTATGGTCTGGCCGTTGCCGCACTGGCTGGTGTGCCACGTGATGTGATTAAGCGCGCCCGTCAGAAACTGAAAGAGCTGGAAACGTTGTCGAACAACGCTGCCGCCAGCAAAGTTGACGGTCCGCAACTGGCTTTACTGACCGAAGAAGTGTCTCCGGCAGTTGAGGCACTGGAGTCACTGGATGCAGATTCTTTATCGCCACGTCAGGCGCTGGAATGGATCTATCGTCTGAAAGATATGGTGTAAACGTCCGCTGAACTGAACCGGATGCATAAAAAAACGGTGGGGATTAACCCACCGTTTTTATTGGATGCTGCATATTGTGGCAATTGCCTGTGAGTTATTTACTCACGGAAAAGTGCTTCGATACTCAGTCCTTGCCCCTGCAGGATTTCACGCAGGCGACGCAAACCTTCTACCTGAATCTGACGAACACGTTCACGTGTCAGACCAATTTCGCGGCCCACATCTTCCAGCGTTGCCGCTTCATAGCCTAACAGGCCAAAACGACGCGCCAGCACTTCACGCTGTTTTGCATTCAACTCGAATAACCACTTCACGATACTCTGTTTCATATCGTCGTCTTGTGTGGTGTCTTCCGGGCCGTTGTCTTTTTCATCCGCCAGAATATCTAACAACGCTTTCTCTGAGTCACCACCCAATGGGGTGTCTACAGAAGTGATGCGTTCATTCAGGCGCAACATACGGCTGACGTCATGTACCGGTTTGTCGAGTTGCTCAGCAATCTCTTCAGCGCTCGGTTCATGGTCCAGTTTATGTGCAAGTTCACGTGCGGTACGCAGGTAAACGTTCAGTTCTTTAACGATATGAATCGGCAGACGAATAGTACGGGTTTGATTCATAATCGCCCGTTCGATTGTCTGACGGATCCACCATGTTGCATAGGTAGAGAAACGGAAGCCGCGCTCAGGGTCGAATTTTTCAACCGCACGGATCAGACCGAGGTTACCTTCCTCGATCAAATCCAGCAGTGCCAGACCGCGGTTACTGTAGCGGCGGGCAATTTTAACCACCAAACGCAGATTACTTTCAATCATACGGCGGCGGGAAGGAACATCTCCCCGCAGCGCGCGTCGTGCGAAATAAACTTCCTCTTCTGCGGTAAGCAGAGGGGAATAACCGATTTCACCGAGGTACAGTTGAGTGGCATCCAGCACTCGTTGGCTTACAGTCTGCGACAACAATTCTTCTTCAGCATCGTTGTAGGCAGTCTCTTCGACTATTGCTTTCTCGTCAAAGGCTTCAGCGCTGTTCTCATCGAAATCTACATCATCATGTAACTCGTTAACTTTCAGCGTATTCTGACTCATAAGCTGCTCCTACCCGTGGTCCCGAGGGCAGAATCGATGCTCTGCCCCGATTTATCGCTGCGGAAGATAACGCAGCGGGTTTACGGATTTCCCCTTGTAACGAATTTCAAAATGCAATCTTACTGAACTGGTTCCGGTGCTACCCATAGTCGCTATTTTTTGACCCGCCTGCACTTCTTGTTGTTCCCGGACCAGCATTGTATCGTTATGTGCATAGGCGCTCAGGTAATCATCATTGTGTTTGATGATGATCAGATTACCGTAACCGCGAAGAGCATTACCGGCGTAGACCACACGCCCCGAGGCGGTTGCTACGACAGACTGTCCACGCGAACCAGCAATATCGATCCCCTTATTTCCCCCTTCAGAAGCTGAGAAATTATCGATAATTTTCCCGTCAGTCGGCCATTTCCAGGAGGAAACCGGACCGCCATTATTTGTAGATGTGGCGACGGGAGTGCTGGCTACAGCAACAGGTGTTGTGGTGGTAGTAACTGCACCTGATGAAGGCAACATCTTGCCTACATTCTGTTTACCAGAAGAATCAGAATACGTGGTAGTTGGTTGAGATGCAACCACAGAACCTGTGAGCATGCCCCCGGTTGGAACTTTCGGAACACCGCCATTTGTGGCATCTGTGACCGCTATCGCACCCCCGGTACTTGCTGCGGAAGAGACGTTATTTATCTGGATTGTCTGGCCAACTTCGAGGCTGTATGGCTCTGGGATATTATTGCGCGCGGCCAGGTCGCGGAAGTCATTGCCCGTGATCCATGCAATATAAAACAGAGTGTCGCCACGCTTCACCTGATAGGTGCTGCCACTGTAACTTCCCTTAGGGATTGAGTTATAGCTGCGGTTGTACACAATGTGTCCGCCAGGGCCGACAGCAGGCGCCATTTGCGGAGTGGAATTCAGAGTATTCTGACTACTATTGCCACTGCCACCGCCGCCATTAACGCTGCTGATGGGTGCAGATGTCGTTGAATTGTTCGTACATCCCGCCATCCAGGCACTGATAAAAGTACACATTACAATGCGGCTTAGTGTTTTTATTGGGCTTCCCGTGCTCATATTTCCCCCGTTACGGCAATCTCAGAATATCTCTTTAACCTCGCACACCGCGCCAGCTGGCGCTTTTCGTGTCATCAGACACGGTGCGGGCAGGCAACATGCTCATTCAGGACTTTGCCCAAATGCCGCTGTGCCATAAAAAACTGTAGTGGATGCTATCAACATCGCCAGTACAGCACCATATAACAGTTGTATTTAAATTTTAAGAGGTTAGTCCTGCAGGGATCGGCTTATCACCGGTTTCAGGCGAGCTCGCCTTTCACCAGCGGGACAAAACGAACGGCTTCGATAGTCTCTGCAACAAACTCGTCACCACGTCGTGTGACCCGTTGCAATGTTTGATTTTCTTCGCCCACGGGCAGAATTAATACGCCGCCATCATCGAGTTGTTGCAGTAGATCTTGAGGTATTTCAGGAGGTGCAGCAGTGACAATAATGGCATCGAACGGGCCACGCGAAGGCCAGCCCTGCCAGCCGTCACCATGACGGGTGGAGACATTATGCAAATCGAGTTGCTTGAGGCGTCTTTTGGCCTGCCACTGCAACCCTTTGATGCGCTCAACCGAGAAAACATGTTCAACCAGATGTGCCAGAATCGCAGTCTGATAGCCTGACCCGGTGCCAATTTCCAGCACGCGTGAAGTGGGCTCAAGGCGCAGCAGCTCGGTCATTCTCGCCACGGTATAAGGCTGAGAAATGGTCTGACCGGAGCCAATAGGCAACGCAGTGTTTTCGTAAGCTTTATGCTGAAATGCCTCATCCACGAAACGCTCACGCGGCACAGACTCTATGGCATGCAACAGTTTTTCATCATGAATGCCCTGCTGGCGAAGTTGTTCCAGCAGGTTGTACATCGGTTTATTCACCATTCGCGCTCACCCCGGCCTTTTCCAACCATGAGACCACGACATCCTGAGCCGCATAGGCGGTTAAATCCACCTGAAGTGGCGTCACTGAAACATAACCTTGCGCGACAGCAGCAAAATCAGTATCAGGTGCGACATCAAATTTATCCCCCGGTGGGCCAATCCAGTACAAGTCCTGACCACGCGGGTCCTGCTGACAAAATACTTGCTCGGCCGGATGACGGCTACCGCAACGCGTCACCTTGATCCCCTTGATCTGCGAAAGTGGCAAATCCGGGACGTTAATATTCAGAATTTTGCCAGTACGCAAAGGCTCACGCGCCAGAGCCCTGAGGATCCGACAGGTGATGATCGCCGCCGTGTCATAATGCTGATGGCCGTCCAGTGAGACCGCCAGCGCGGGAAAGCCCAGATGGCGGCCTTCCATCGCGGCGGCGACCGTACCGGAATAGATGACGTCGTCACCCAGATTCGGCCCCGCATTGATGCCAGAGACCACTATATCTGGCTTAGGGCGCATCAGCGTATTCACGCCAAGATACACACAATCGGTCGGCGTACCGTTAATTACGGCGGTATCCCCGTTAGGGTAAGACTGAATACGCAACGGGCCGTCCAGCGTCAACGCATTAGATGCGCCGCTACGGTTACGATCAGGGGCCACCAGCGTCACGTCAGCAAATTCACGCAGTGCTGACGCCAGCGCCTGTATACCCGGAGCCAGTACGCCGTCGTCGTTACTCAGTAATATCCGCATCACTTTCATCCAGATTCATCAGTTCACGCACCACGCTGGTGGCATAACTGCCGGCCGGTAACCAGAATTTGAGTTCCAGAGTAACATCATCCCAGCGCTGCCATTGCATCTGCAAAGGTTGCAGCATGATGGCACGACGTGCCGGTTCGACCCTCTCACGGTTAAGCAGCGACAGTAAATCCTCCTGACCATTCAGACAGGCCAGCTCATAGGCTTCAGCGTCTTCGAGTGTGCCCAGCGGGCCATCTCCCGGCAACGGTGCGGTTACCAGCAATTCACCGTTTTCAACGCGCGGTAGCAGCGATTCGAACTCTTCGGCTTTCGCCACAAACCAACTGCCACGGCCATTCAGTTGCAGGGCATCGCCCAGCATCGGCTGACGTACGGTGCCATCGGCCAGACGCTGGCTGGCGACGATATTGAACATCGCACTACGGCTGGCGGAAAGATAAAAACTGCGCTTCGCGCGTTCTTTCGGACGGGCTTCATTGGTTGCCCAGCGTTTCGCCTGCACCAGATTATTGCCACCACGGCCAAAACGCTGAGTGCCGAAATAGTTCGGTACGCCCTGTTGGGTGATTTTTTCCAGACGCGCCTCGACATCAGCCATATCGCTTACCTGACGCAGCACCAGCGTAAACGCGTTGCCTTTCAGCGTACCGATACGCATCTTTTTGCGATGGCGTGAGGCGCGGACAACTTCGCAGCCTTCGAGATCAAACTGGCTTAAATCGGGATCAGTCTTGCCCGGCAGATGCAGGCAAAACCATTGTTCGGTAACGGCATGGCGGTCTTTGAGACCGGCATAACTGACATCGCGCGGATGCACTTTGGCAAATCGCGCCAGTTGTTCCGCGACAAACTGCGTGTTACAGCCATTTTTGCGGATCCGCACCAACAGATGTTCACCTTCGCCATCCGGCTCAAAACCCAGATCCTCTTCGACAATAAAGTCTTCGGGATTGGCTTTCAGCAGGCCGGTGGCAACAGGCTCGCCCAGCAACCAGGTGAGACGGGACATATCTATCATGCGGTAATCTTCCACAACATCATTCCTTAATCAGCAGAGCAACGGCTTCGCAGGCAATACCTTCGCCACGGCCAGTAAAGCCCAGCTGTTCGGTTGTCGTGGCTTTCACGTTGACGTCATCCATATGACATTGCAGATCTTCTGCCAGAAACACGCGCATCTGCGGGATGTGCGGAGCCATTTTCGGTGCCTGTGCGATGATCGTGATATCCAGATTGCCCAGCTTGTAGCCTTTTGCACGGATACGGCGCCAGGCTTCGCGCAGCAGTTCGCGGCTGTCAGCACCTTTGAATGCCGGGTCAGTGTCCGGGAAAAGTTTACCTATATCTCCCAGCGCAGCGGCACCAAGCAGTGCGTCCGTAGCCGCGTGCAGGGCAACATCACCATCTGAATGCGCCAGTAAACCCTGCGGATAAGGGATACGCACACCACCGATCACCAGCGGGCCTTCGCCGCCAAATTTATGTACATCAAAACCGTGACCGATACGCATTATGCGTTCTCCTCCTGGGATAAGCGGGTTAAATAGAATTCAGCCAGGGCCAGATCTTCTGGCCTCGTGACTTTAATATTATCGGCCCGTGCCGGGATCAGCATAGGATGAAAACCGCAATATTCCATTGCCGAGGCTTCATCTGTGACCACCGCACCTTCATTGAGTGCACGGCGCAGGCAGGTTTTCAGTAATTCGAGCGGGAAAAATTGCGGCGTCAGTGCATGCCACAGGTCCTGACGATCGACCGTATGTGCAATCGCTGTAATGCCCGGTTCACCACGCTTCATCGTGTCGCGCACGGGGGCGGCAAGGATCCCGCCCACTTTACTGGTGGTGGCAATCGCCAGCAGATTATGGAGATCGTCAGGATGCAGACACGGGCGCGCGGCATCATGTACCAACACCCAGCCGCTGTCTCCGGCAACATCCAGCCCGGCCATCACCGACTCAGCACGTTCCGCACCGCCTGCAACCACGCGAATACGCGGATCACGGGCAATGGGAAGTTGTTCGAATTGCGTATCCTGCGGGCTTAATGCCACGATAACCTGACTGACTTTGCCGCTTTGCAGCAAAGCGAAAATTGAGTGTTCTATCAGCGTCTTACCGCCAATAGAAAGATATTGCTTGGGGCATTCTGCCTGCATACGGCTGCCAATGCCGGCAGCCGGTAACACGGCAATAACCTCTGGAAGGGAAACTGCGATATGGCTCATGGCTATTGATTCAGGTTGTTTTGCGAAACGGTGCTACCAGGCGCACGTTTGTTGTCAGGCACCAGACGATAAAAAGTCTCGCCGGGTTTAATCATGCCCAGTTCATTGCGTGCGCGTTCTTCGATCGCTTCCTGACCGCCGTTTAAATCGTCGATTTCTGCGAAAAGTTGATCATTACGTGATTTCAGTTTGCCGTTATTAACTTGTTGCACCTGAACGTCATCGTTTACACGTACATAATCGTGAATACCATTCTTACCCAGCCACAGCGAATACTGTAGCCAGCCAAGTAAAATCAGTAATAGCAGTGTTAGTTTGCCCATCCCCGCCCCCTAAAAAAGCTGGACAATCATCCCACAACTTTCCCTCTGACTCCACTGTGGCAGTGGTAAAGCCGGTGAGAATCAGACTTACGCACGCAATTAAGGGTGAGAATGACACAATGGGTTACATCGTGAAGGGAATTTGCAGGGAAAACCGCCAGGAAAAGTCACCAGCCAGACAGGAAAGAGAAGACTGTCCAGAACATGCCGATAACGCAGACCGCGCTGGCCAGAGAGGTTTTAAACCAGCCACCGCCAAAGAACGTGCTGAACGCAATGCCTATCAGGACGGAAACGGGCATCAGCGCCAAGAAGAACGGCCAGGTGTAGAGCAGGAAAAACAGGGTGTTGGAACCATAAACCAGAAAAGGGATCGCGAACGCCAGCCAGTAGAAGACAAACCCGATGAATCCGCCCTGCATGGAGTAGGAAGGATCTTCGGTGTCTGCACTGTCGGTTTCCGGTATCGGCACGCGTGTCCGGGGGGTAATTTCCCCGGTGCGATCCACGCGGTTCCGACTGACAAGTCTGCTAAATAACGCCTGCATAGATGATCCCTGTATTTCAGTGTAAACCGGCACGCTCTGTGACGTTTGGCCGGCAACATTCAGGGATTGATAATAGCGCGCTGGCGCATCACTTCTAATAATTGAGGCACCAATTGTGTTACCAATTGTTCACCATCAAGATGCACATCCGGGGTTTCCGGTGGCTGATATTCTGAGTCAATACCGGTGAAGTTTTTCAGTTCACCCGCACGGGCTTTTTTATACAAACCTTTCGGATCACGAGCCTCACAGATAGCCAGCGGCGTATCCACAAACACTTCAATAAACTGACCGTCTTCCAGCAAATCACGCACCATTTCACGCTCGGCGCGGTGAGGTGAAATGAACGCCGTCAGCACGACCTGCCCTGCATCCACCATCAGTTTCGCCACTTCACCTACGCGACGGATGTTTTCACGCCGGTCGTCGTCGGTGAAGCCCAGATCACGGCACAGTCCGTGACGGACATTATCGCCATCGAGCAGATAAGTGCTGACGCCCTGCGCATACAGCGCCTGTTCAAGCGCACCGGCCACTGTGGATTTCCCCGAGCCAGAAAGCCCGGTGAACCACAGCACCGCACCACGATGGCCATGTTGCTTTTCGCGATCCGCACGAGTCACCGTGTGCGGATGCCAGACAACATTCTCATCTTTTAAAAAAGTGCTGTCTTGTGACGCCATCTTATTTGCCACCCAGCAGGTCACGCGCACCCCAATGCGGGAAGTGACGTCGAACCAGGCTGTTCAGTTCCAGCTCAAATGCGCTGTATTTATCCGATTCCTGATATACCTGTTCAATGGCTTCACGTACCAGACCAGCACCCACGGTAACGTTGGTCAGCCGATCGATAAAGATCATGCCGCCGGTCACCGCGTTGCTCTGATAGTTATCCAGCACCAGTGGTTCGTCGAAGGCCAGTTCCACCAGTCCGATACCATTCAGTGGCAGGTTTTCTACCACACGCTGCGTCAGCGAGTTAATTTCCACCTGATATTCGATATTTTCCACACGCGCACGGGCTTTCTTGCCGCCGACTTTGATGTCGTAACTCTGCCCGACGCTCAGTGGCTGTTCCGCCATCCACACCACGTCGACTTTGGCATTTTGTACCGGTTTAACCGTTTCTTCAGCATCGACCAGCGTGTCGCCACGGCTGATATCACGCTCATCGGCCAGCACCAGCGTAATCGCGTCGCCCGCCCAGGCTTCCTGCAAATCACCGTCAAAGGTCACAATGCGTGCCACGGTAGATTCCACACCGGATGGCAATACTTTCACCTTCTGACCGACACGGACAGAACCGGATGCCAGCGTTCCCGCATAGCCACGGAAATCAAGATTCGGGCGGTTAACGTACTGCACCGGGAAGCGCATCGGTTGCTGTTCACGAATGTTAATAATGTTTACCGTTTCCAGCACGTCGAGCAACGTCGGGCCGGTGTACCAGTTCATTTTATCGCTTGATGTGGCAACGTTGTCGCCTTCCAGCGCGGAAAGCGGCACAAATTTGATGTCCAGATCGGTCGGCAGTTGCTGCGCGAAATCCAGATAATCCTGTTTAAACTGCTCGAATACCGCTTCGCTGTAATCCACCAGATCCATTTTGTTGACGGCCACCACCAGATGACGGATCCCGAGCAAGGTCGCAATAAAGCTGTGGCGACGGGTTTGATCCAGCACACCTTTACGGGCGTCGATCAACAGAATCGCCAGATCACAGGTCGATGCACCGGTCGCCATATTGCGGGTGTACTGTTCGTGCCCCGGCGTGTCCGCAATGATGAACTTACGTTTCTCGGTAGAGAAATAACGGTAAGCCACATCGATAGTAATGCCCTGTTCGCGTTCGGCCTGTAAGCCATCCACCAGCAGTGCCAGATCCAGTTTCTCGCCCTGGGTGCCGTGACGTTTACTGTCGTTATGCAGAGAAGACAGCTGATCTTCGTAGATCTGACGGGTGTCATGCAGCAGGCGCCCGATCAGGGTGCTTTTGCCGTCATCGACGCTGCCGCAGGTCAGAAAGCGCAGCAGGCTTTTGTGTTGCTGAGCGTGCAGGTAAGCTTCAACGCCACCCTGCTCCGCGATTTGTTGTGCAATTGCGTTATTCATTAGCTGCGGCTCCTCAGAAGTATCCTTGACGCTTTTTCAGTTCCATCGAACCGGCCTGATCACGGTCGATCGCGCGTCCCTGACGTTCACTGGTGGTCGATACCAGCATCTCTTCGATGATCTCCGGCAACGTTTGTGCCTCAGATTCAACAGCACCGGTCAACGGCCAGCAGCCTAATGTGCGGAAACGCACCATTTTCTTCTCGATCACTTCGCCCGGTTGCAGATCAATACGATCATCATCAACCATCAGCAGCATACCGTCGCGCTCCAGCACCGGACGCGGTGCGGCCAGATACAACGGAACGATTTCGATATTTTCCAGATAGATGTACTGCCAGATATCCAGCTCAGTCCAGTTAGACAGCGGGAACACGCGGATGCTTTCGCCTTTGTTAATCTGGCCGTTGTAATTGTGCCACAGTTCAGGACGCTGGTTTTTTGGATCCCAGCGGTGGAAGCGGTCACGGAACGAATAGATACGCTCTTTGGCACGGGATTTTTCTTCGTCACGGCGTGCACCGCCGAAAGCGGCATCAAAGCCATATTTATTCAGCGCCTGCTTCAGACCTTCAGTTTTCATGATGTCAGTATGTTTGGCACTGCCGTGCACAAACGGGTTGATGCCCATTGCCACGCCTTCCGGGTTTTTATGCACCAGCAGCTCAAAACCGTAATTCTTCGCCGTGCGGTCACGGAAGTCGTACATTTCGCGGAATTTCCAGCCGGTATCCACATGCAGCAGCGGGAACGGCAAGGTGCCCGGGAAGAAAGCTTTGCGCGCCAGATGCAACATCACCGAGGAATCTTTCCCGATGGAGTACATCATCACCGGGTTGGCGAATTCAGCAGCCACTTCACGGATGATATGGATACTCTCCGCCTCCAGTTGCCGCAAATGAGTCAGTCGTTTTTCGTCCATAACAGATCCTTTAAGCCAAATTCACAACCGACGGGCGTTGGGTGCCGTCAGTCTCAGGATGATGCCCAAACCAGGCCAGTTGCTGATGAAGAGATACCACTTCACCAATCACCAGTAACGCCGGCGCCGGCGCCTGCTGAGCCAGATGTTCAAGATTATCGAGTGTTCCGGTCAGCACCTGCTGATCAGAACGCGTTCCCCGTCCGATGACCGCAACGGGCGTATGCGCTGCGCGACCATGAGCGATCAGTTGCTGGCTGATTTCGGCAGCTTTAAGCGTGCCCATATAAATCGCCAATGTCTGCTGGCCTTTCGCGAGGGTCTCCCACTGCACGCCGTTGTTTTCCGGACGGCAATGCCCGGTCACGAATATCACACTCTGCGCGTAATCGCGGTGCGTCAGCGGAATACCTGCATAGGCTGTCGCACCGGCAGCCGCGGTAACACCCGGCACCACCTGGAAAGGAATGCCTGCCGCCTGCACCGCCTGTAATTCTTCGCCGCCGCGTCCGAAAATAAACGGATCACCGCCTTTGAGGCGCACGACTTTTTTCCCCTGCTGCGCCAGTTCGACCAGCAGACGGTTAGTGTCTTCCTGCGCGACAGAATGGCTGCCCGCACGTTTACCCACACAAATTTTGTCCGCATCGCGGCGCACTAAATCCAGCACGTCTTCGCTGACCAGATAGTCGTAAAGCACGACATCGGCCTGCTGCATCACCTGCAGCCCGCGAAGGGTGAGCAATCCTGCATCACCCGGCCCGGCACCGACCAGCGTGACATTCCCGCTATGCGAGATGTCTTCCGCGTTTTCTAACTGCTGTTGCAGCGCCTGTTCTGCTTCTGCGAGCTTTCCCGCAGAAGCGAGGCTGGCAAAGCGTCCGGCAAACAGTTGTTCCCAGAAACGGCGACGCGCACGCATTGAACTGAACTGTGCTTTCACATTGTCGCGCCAGCGTCCGGCGATATCGGCCATTTGCCCCAGGCTGCCCGGCAGTAGAGTTTCCAGCTTCTCGCGCAACATTCTGGCGAGTACCGGCGCTTTACCGCTGGAAGAAATCGCGACCACAATCGGCGAACGGTCGACAATCGAAGGGAAAATGAACGAGCACTTCGGCTGATCGTCAACCACGTTAGCCAGAACATGACGGCGGTTGGCCTGTTCAAAAACCTCAGCATTTAGCGCAGCGTCGTCGGTGGCGGCAATCACCAGAAACACGTCATCGAGCTGTTCCGGCAGAAATGCCTTTGCCGACCAGCTAACTTCTGCGGCCTGTCTGCGTTGTTCCAGCTCGGGAGAAAGTGCCTGTGCGACTATCCGTACTTGCGCACCTGCCCGCAGGAGGAGATCAATTTTGCGAGCAGCGACTTCGCCACCTCCCACGACCAGCACAGGGCGTTGTTTGAGGTCGGCAAATATTGGTAGATAGTCCACAAAAGCCTTTAATGATTGTCAGAGTTAATAAACAAACTATACGTGCAGGCAATAATTGATCTGAAATGACGAAAAGGAATGATTAGTTACTAAATGGAATATAGCCCGGCAAAAAGAGCGGTTTGGGATAACGGGAAATTGTCTAATCGCACAGACAATCGCATACTGTACGCCCCAGAAAGACCGCCACACGCGGCCTGTTGTTTGATTGCCTTCCGGTCATATTGACCAGCAAATAAGGATTTTTGGCTATGTTTTCTTTTTTACGCATGAAGCGGACGCTGCTGGCGCTGAGCCTGAGCTGTGTCTGTATGGGTCATGCGATGGCGGCGTCCGCCTCGCTTCCGCCAGTGGGGATGATCGCCAGTCAGCAAATTCGCCATATCGCCACCTATTTTCCCGGACGCATGGCCGGCAGCCCGGCAGAACTGATCGCCGCGGATTATCTGAATCAGCAGTTCAATAAATTAGGATATACGAGCGATTTACGTGGCTTCGATACCCGCTATCTTTACACCAGCAATGCGGGCAAAAAGAACTGGCAAAATATTCACGCCACGTCGGTGATTGCCGCACGTGCAGGAGAAGTGCCGCAGCAAATCATCGTGATGGCGCATTTCGATACCTATGTGCCGCAAAGTGACAGTGATACCAACCATAATCTCGGCGGCCTGACGCTGCAGGGGGTCGATGACAACGCTTCCGGCGTCGGTGTGATGCTTGAGCTGGCCGAACGCATGCAGGCCATCCCGACGCACTACAGCTTGCGTTTCGTGGCGCTGAGCGCGGAAGAAACCGGTGCTAAAGGCGCTGAAGACTTTGTGAACCGCATGAGTGCTGAAGAGAAGAAAAATACGCTGCTGGTAATCAACCTGAATTCGCTGATCACCGGTGACCGGTTGTATTTCAACAGCGGCGCGAATACTTCCGTGGCCGTGGCGAAACTCACCCGCGTACGGGCGCTGAATATTGCGCACAGTCTGGGTATTCCGGCAGAAAGCCACGAAGGCGTACATTGCTGCGATGGCATAAAAGCGCTGGATGACGCACGGCTGCCGCTGCTGAACGTGACGGCGACTAACTATGCGCTGGGTAAGAAAGACGGCCTCCAGCAACGCGCGATCACCAGCCACTTCCCGCTGGGTACCACGCGTTATCAGAGCCAGTTCGATAATCTGCAGTATCTGGATAAAGCGCTGCCGGGACGCATTGAAAAACGCTCACGGGATACGGTGAAAGTGTTATTCCCGCTGCTGAAGGATCTGGCGAAACCGGCGAAACACGCCTGATTAAATATGGGGAGTTGAGACGTTAATTACAGGAATCCCCTAAATAATTCGGATTGCAGGAAGGCGGCAAGTGAACGCATCCCCGGGAGCATAGATTACTATGTGACCGGGGTAAGAGCGCGCAGCCAACGCATCTGCAACCCGAAGTATGACGGGGATTTATTCATGGAGGCCGCATTCGCGTTTCAGTCCAAAAAATCGCGTGTCTTCTTCCTTCATCCCTTCTTCCCATTTTTTCGTGGTGTGTGTGTCACCGACGGAAAGATAGCCCTGATCCCACAGCGGGTGATAGCTCAGGCCGTTGTCTTGCAGATAACGGAAGATCTGACGGTTATCCCAGTCGATAATCGGCAGGATTTTAAACACACCACGTTGCACCGCCAGCACCGGCAGATGCGCACGGCTGCCGGATTGCTCACGACGCAGACCGGCAAACCAGGTCTGCACGCCGAGCGTCTGAATCGCCCGATTCATCGGCTCGACTTTATTGATGTGATTATATTTCTCGATGCCCTCGACGCCCTGCTCCCACAGTTTGCCGTAACGCGCTTCCTGCCAGGCTGCCGAATGTTCAGCACGGAATACCTGTAAATTCAGGTTCAGCTGTTCGGTTAACGTATCGATGAACTGATAGGTTTCCGGGAACAGATAGCCGGTATCGGTCAGGATCACCGGAATGTCCGGTTTCTGCTGTGTGACTAAGTGCAGACAGACCGCCGCCTGAATGCCGAAGCTGGAAGACAGCGCGAATTCACCAGGCATATTTTCCAGCGCCCATTGCACACGCTCCTGCGCGGACAATTTTTCGAGGCTGACGTTAATTTCCGCCAGCGCCATGGATTGTCCGGACTTCGGCAGTTCATTCAGTTCAGCCAGAGTAAGGTTCAGCAAACTCATATCGCCTCCTGTCGGTTATCGCTCTTAATCATAAAAGTCACGTGCCGGATCCAGCACGGGCTTAATGATCCCTGCGCGGATCACAAAGTCGCCAAAGCCTTCACCGGTTTCGCGCTCTTTCGACCAGCGTCCGACCAGTTCGTCAATGATACTCAGGATCTCAGCATCAGAAATGTTTTCACGGTACATGCGCGGAATACGTGTTCCGGCGCGGTTACCGCCAAGGTGCAGGTTGTAGCGGTTCATCGCTTTCCCCACCAGACCAATTTCGGCCAGCAGCGCACGACCGCAGCCGTTCGGACAACCGGTCACACGCAGCACGATGTGTTCATCGCCTACGCCGTGGCCGTGCATGATGCCTTCTACTTTGGTCACAAACTCAGGCAGGAAACGTTCCGCTTCCGCCATCGCCAGCGGGCAGGTCGGATACGACACGCAGGCCATCGAGTTTTTACGTTGCTCGGTGACGCCGTCGTCAATCAGGCCATGATTACGCGCCAGGGTTTCGATCGCGTCTTTGTCTTTTTCCGCGACACCGGCCACGATCAGGTTCTGGTTAGCAGTAAGCCTGAAATCACCTTTATGGATCTTAGCAATTTCTGCCAGTCCGGTTTTCAGCGGTTTGCCCGGATAATCAAGAATACGGCCATTTTCGATAAACAGTGTCAGATGCCATTGTTTGTCGATGCCCTTTACCCAGCCGATGCGATCGCCGCGACCGGTGAATTCGTAAGGACGAATATCACCAAACTGAATGCCTGCACGTTTTTCAACTTCGGCTTTGAATACCGGCACGCCGACGCGTTCCAGCGTGTATTTGGTTTTGGCGTTTTTACGGTTGGTACGGTTACCCCAGTCGCGCTGCGTAGTCACCACGGCTTCGGCGACGGCCAGCGTGTTCTCCAGCGGAATAAAGCCCAGCTCGCTGGCAGTTCGTGCGAAAGTGGCTTTATCACCGTGGGCGATAGAAAGCCCGCCGCCGACCAGCACGTTGAAGCCGACCAGTTTGCCGTTATCGGCAATCGCCACAAAGTTCAGGTCGTTGGCGTGAAGATCCACGTCATTTTGCGGTGGGATCACCACGGTGGTTTTGAACTTACGTGGCAGATAGGTCGCCCCCAGAATCGGCTCTTCATCGGTGGTTTCGACTTTTTCCTGATCCAGCCACACTTCGGCGTAAGCGCGGGTGCGCGGCAGCAGGTGCTCGGAGATTTTCTTCGCCCACTGATACGCTTCCTGATGCAGTTCAGATTCCACCGGATTCGAGGTACACAACACGTTACGGTTAACGTCGTTGGCGGTCGCCAGTGCATCCAGACCAAGTTTGTTCAGCAACTGATGCACCGGTTTGACGTTCGGTTTCAGGATGCCGTGGAACTGGAAGGTCTGACGGTTGGTAATACGGATGCTGCCATACAGCGTGCTGTCTTCAGCAAATTTGTCGATGCCCAGCCACTGGGCAGGGGTCATCACCCCGCCCGGCAAGCGGCAACGCAACATCATGGCGTGACGCGGCTCCAGCTTTTGTTCCGCACGTTCAGCACGGATATCACGGTCGTCCTGCTGATACATGCCGTGGAAGCGGATCAACAGGAAGTTGTCACCGTTGAAGCCGCCGGTCAGGCCGTCTTTTAAATCTTCTGTGATGGTGCCGCGCAGGAAATTGCTTTCCTTCTTCAGGCGTTCGGCGTCAGCCAGCGGGGCATCGACGATCAGCGGGCCCGGACCGGGATTGAGTTCACTCCACAACTTATTGCTCATAAGGTTTTCGCTCATTGCTCTGATTCGTTAGTAGACGTCGCGCTGATAACGGCGATCAAGGCGTAATTCACTGAGATATTCGTCGGCAGTTTCCAGATCCATCACGCCGTATTCGGCGATGATTTCCAGTAACGCCTGTTCTACATCTTTCGCCATACGGTTAGCATCGCCGCAGACATACACGTGTGCGCCTTCCTGCAACCATTGCCAGACTTCAGCGCCCTGCTCGCGCAGTTTGTCCTGTACATACACTTTTTCAGCCTGATCCCGTGACCATGCCAGAGAGATATTGGTCAGCAAGCCGTCTTTCACGTAACGCTGCCACTCGACCTGATACAGGAAATCATCGGTAAAGTGCGGGTTGCCGAAGAACAGCCAGTTTTTGCCGGTGGCGCCGTCGTTATCACGCTGCTGAATGAAGGCGCGGAATGGCGCAATGCCGGTACCGGGCCCTATCATAATGACCGGCGTCTCCGGATTCGCTGGCAGACGGAAGTTGTCGTTATGCTCGATGAAGACTTTCACTTCACCGTCTTCTTCCAGACGATCGGCCAGGAAGCCGGACGCGCCACCAGAGCGCGGACGACCATCGATGTCATAACGCACCACGCCAACAGTAATATGGACTTCTGTTTCAGTTTCAGCCTGCGAGGAGGCAATCGAATACAGGCGCGGCGTCAGCGGACGCAGTAAATCCACCAGTTGCTGGGCATCCAGCTCAGTCGGTGCGCGGCGTACCATGTCAGCAAACGGCACGGTCTGGGCGTATTGCTGCAGCGCAGGCTTGTCAGCCAGCAGACCGGTCAGGTGTTCATCGCGGCACAGCGCGGCATATTTTTCGATAATCGGCGTGGTGTTTTGGGTCAGTTCGATGTGATGTTGCAGCGCTTCTGAAAGCGACAGTTTTTTGTCGTTCACCTCGACAATTTCATCGCCTTTCAGCCACAGCAGTTCAACGATTTCCTGCACCAGTTGCGGATCGTTTTCAAACCAGATCCCCAGCGCATCGCCCGGCTGGTAACGCAGGCCGGAATCACCGAGTTCGATTTCCAGATGACGCACGTCTTTATCAGAATCGCGGCCGGTAATTTTCTGGTTAACGGAAAGTGTCGCGGTCAGCGGCGCTTCTTTGGTGTAAGGGCTGCTGTCGACCTGATTCACACTGCCTGCCAGCGTCGGAGCCGCCTGCGCCCCGGTGTCAGCCGGTACGCGCTGTTTCAGCACATCGACAATACGCTTACGCCAGTTTTCGGCGGCTTCTTTATATTCCACATCAGCATCAACGCGGTCTAACAGGCGTTCTGCCCCCAGCTCGCCCAGACGGGTATCGAAATCTTTACCTGCCTGACAGAAGAATTCGTAAGAGGTATCACCCAGCGCAAACACCGCAAAAGCCGTGTCTTTCATTTGCGGGGCTTTTTTGGATTGCAGGAATTTGTGCAACGCGACGGCTTCTTCAGCCTGTTCGCCTTCGCCTTGCGTGGAGGCCACGATCAGCAACAGCTTTTCCTGACCAATTTGTTTGAATTTATAGTCACCGGCATTCACCAGATTGACGTTAATTTTCGCGGCGATCAGGTCATCACGCAGTTGCTCGGCAACACGGCGGGCGTTACCCGTTTGCGAGGCGGAAATCAGAGTGACTGACGCGGCATTCTGTACCGGAGCAGAAGCTGCCACCGCACCCGGTTGCTGATTAACCATGCCCCAGAAATACCCTGACAGCCAGGCCATCTGAGTCGGTGAGTAATCACCAATCGCCGATTGAAGGCGGGCCATTTGCTCGGGGGTCAGCGGGAGCAGTGAAGTTGGAGGAGCCTGAGTCGTCATCGCGGTACGAATTCCCTTATGCAAAAGCAAGTCATCAATCCGGCCTCCGGCGCTTTTTACAGTATATGTTCGCGCGGGAAAAACCTTTCAGAGGATGTAGGTTAACGAGCAGGATAATAACAATTAAAGAAGTGATGGAAATAATAAATAACCAAAATGACTAAGAGGATTTAGAGGTAAGGTCTATCTGAAAAAGTGGTAAGGCATGATTTTTATCCTACTGAAATCGCTAAAAAATTTACCTCACTGCGAGCAGGCTCTTTGCAAAGTGCCGGATACATAAAGAAAAACCCCGCCGGAGCGGGGTGATGAATATTTTTCAGTACTCAGCTAAGCGTGACGATTTTAAAGATGAAAAGCGTTGTGCTGTTCAAACCAGGCGAACTGTCCGGCGGCAAATACTGACATTTTACTGCCACTGTGGCCGACATCTGACAGGTCCATAAAGTGCCAGTTAAACGGTGTGTTGTTCTGTTCAGCGCGTTGCTGGGAGGTGGTGAAATAACTCTCGGCGCGCTCCAGACGGTTTGTCCCCTGCGCCATCGCCTGCTTGGATTTGCGCAGCAGGCGGTTTTCCGGATCGTCGTCTTCAGCCCCCACGGCAATCAGCACCGGTTTGGCAAAGTAATCATTCAGTTGCTGCTGGCTGACCGCCACCGGCGCTTCGCGTAAACCGTAAGGCCAGCGCTGATCGGTATCCGGTAATGTCCACCAGCCTGCCGCCGCACAGACCGCGGCTTTCACATTCGGCTCAGGCAACAGCGTCAGCATGCGGTGTACAAACTGGCAACCCGCGCTGTTTCCAAATAAATAGTATTGTTTCTGGCTGGTGACGCCCTGCTTTTGCAGCGTCGTAAACAAGTTATCGACCATGCTGAACGCCCACTGCGATTTCGGCAAACGGTGATGGGTTTTGCTGTCGGTCAGATTACCGAGGTTATAGCCAGCGGCGCCGGGGAAATCCTGCTCACTGAAATGCGGCACGACCACGCGCAGATGATACTGATCAGCAACGGTCATCCAGTCATTGCGGTAAGTCGCGGCGTTACGGTCCACGCCGGTCATCACCATAACCACCGGCGTAGTCTCATCTGCACCGGCCGGTTGGTAGGTGAAAACTTCCAGCGGCTTTTTACCCGGTGCCAGTGCAATATGCATCACACCGGATCCCGGTGGGAAAACCAGAGGTGCTTTACTGACCGGAGTTTTGGCAACCGGAGAGGCTTTAACCGCGGGTTGAACCGGTTTAGCCGCAGCGGGGACGGACTGCTGAGGGGTGGCAGTGGTCTCTGCCTGAACACCAGCCGAGAACAACAACGCCAGAACAGCGCAACGAAGCACAGTAATCATTCACTATCTCAACAAGTTAGTTTCTACCGGCTCACTGTATGCCAGCAATGCGGGCGGAGTAAAGAGAGTAAAAGTCAGGATTTGGTGAAGAAAAGCGCAGTTAAGTCATGGCACGTAAGCCGGTATTCCGGTACTATGCCGCGTTTTTTCGAGCAACGAGACATGCCTCATGACCACCACATTATTTAAAGATTTTCAGTTTGAAGCCGCCCACCATTTACCGCATGTGCCCGCAGGGCATAAGTGCGGACGGTTGCACGGCCACTCTTTCACCGTCCGTTTAGAAATCACCGGTGAAGTGGATCCGCATACCGGCTGGGTGATGGATTTCGCCGAACTGAAAGCTGCGTTTAATCCGACTCTGGATCGTCTCGATCACTATAATCTGAACGACATTCCGGGCTTAGAAAACCCGACCAGCGAAGTGCTGGCCGCGTGGATCTGGAACGAGATGAAACCTAAGCTGCCACTGCTCAGCGCCGTGCGCGTGAAAGAAACCTGCACCGCAGGTTGCGTATATAAAGGTTAACTCAGCATATCTCTTATGCAATGTTGAGATACTTATGTGTCTGCATTGAAAGCCGCCAGTTTCTTGCAATGCAGGTCGCAATGCACAGTCTGGTGGCTTCTTCTTTTTGACTGATTGGCTGCAGGGCAATAATCCGCGCTTTGCTGTCAGTCAGGGTTTCCAGCAGGGCATCCAGAGCGTCGATATCACGCTGACGCGCCACCGGATGTTTCACTTCATCGGCCCGTTTCAGTGCCTGCGGCAGAATGTCGTAACCGCCACGCATATTCACTTTCGGGGAAACCGTCACCCAGGTATTCACCGAGCAACGGACTTCGTGCGTGCCGCTGGTTTCAATCTGGCAACTGAAGCCGCTCTTTTCCAGCAATGACGTCAGTTCAGTCAGATCGTAAATGCATGGCTCGCCGCCGGTGATCACCACGTGACGCGCGGTGTAACCTTGCTGCGCGATAACCTCGAGCAGTTGTTCTGAGGTGGCGTTACCCCAGGCATCACTCTCTTCAGTTTTGACCAGAATGCGCTGCATATCGACTTCCCGATCGGCAATTTTATCCCAGGTGTGTTTGGTATCGCACCAGCTGCAACCCACAGGACAGCCTTGCAGGCGAACGAAAATCGCCGGCACGCCGGTAAAATAGCCTTCCCCTTGCAGGGTTTCGAACATCTCATTAATCGGGTACTGCATCGGTTTCTCAGTCATCTCTAAAAAAATCAGCGCGCATTATCGCAGATCGCAGGCGCTGCGCCAAATACAGGGCGCAGCAGGAGTGTGTGCAAAAATGTTTATCAGCGCAAAGAGCGGATGGCGTCAGTAAAGCGTTGCGTGATCTGCTGCGGTCGGGTAATTGCACCACCGACCACAACGGAATGCGCCCCCAGCGCTAAACATCGCGCCGCCATTTCTGGGGTATCCACGTTTCCCTCGGCAATGACCGGCGTCGTGCACTGCGCCAGCACCTGACGCAGGAAAGCGAAGTCGTCATGCCAGAGTTTGCTGCCCTGCGTCTCCTGAGTATAGCCGTGCAATGTTGTCCCGATACAATCAAAACCTAAAGCCTGCGCGTTTTGCGCTTCTTCTAAGGTCGCGATATCCGCCATCAGCAACAGGGACGGAAACTCTTTACGAATGTGTTGCACCAGCGCCGCAAGTTGCAGTTCACCCGGACGCTGATGGAACGTGGCATCCATCGCGATCATGTCCGGCGCAACGGTCATCAGCTCACGGACTTCTTTCAGGGTTGCCGTAATATAGACATCGCTTGCGGGGTAATCACGTTTGATGATGCCGATAACCGGCAGCGGCACGGTAGCGCGAATGGCTTTCACATCTGCGACGCTGTTGGCGCGGATCCCCGCGGCACCGCCCTGCATAGCGGCCAGTGCCATACGGCTCATAATAAAATCGCTGTGCAGCGGTTCGTCATCCAGCGCCTGACAGGACACGATCAACTGTCCCCTGACGGTCGTTAACATTGACTGATTCATACTCCCAACATCTCCTCAATTTCATTTTTAATAATCGTGACATGCGGTCCGTAGATCACCTGAATACCGTTTCCGCGGATCAGCACGGCGCGTGCCCCGCTCGACTTCAGCTTGTTTTCATCCACTTCGCTAGCCTGATGAACGCTGATGCGCAAACGCGTTGCGCAGCAATCCAGCTCGGCGATATTGGCCGCGCCGCCCAGTGCTTCGATAATCAGTCCGGCGCGATCGGTCACGACGTTATCCTGCTGAATTTCAGCCTCATCACGCCCCGGCGTTTTCAGGTTGAAGCGCCTGATCAGGTAGCGGAAAGAGAAGTAATAAAGGGCAAACCACGGCACGCCGACCAGCGGGACGTACATCCAGTGCGTTTTGCTTTCGCCCTGTAAAACCCCGAACAGAATGAAATCGATAAAACCGCCGGAGAAAGTCTGTCCGATGGTGATCTGCAAAATGTGGGCAATCATAAACGCCAGACCGTCGAATACCGCATGCAGGACATACAGCATCGGCGCGACAAACAGGAACGAGAACTCAATAGGTTCGGTGATCCCGGTCAGGAAGGAGGTCAGTGCCGCCGAAAGCAGCAACCCGGCGACGCGTTTTTTATTCTCAGGCCGCGCCGTGTGGTACATCGCCAGACACGCACCCACCAGACCAAACATCATGGTAATGAAGCGCCCGGACATAAACCGTGAAGTGCCGATATAAAACTGCTGCGTATTGGGGTCTGCCAGCTGGGCGAAGAAGATCCGCTGCGTGCCTTCCACCAGATGCCCGTTAATTACTTCGCTGCCGCCGAGTGCGGTGGTCCAGAAAGGCAGATAGAAAATATGATGCAGACCGAACGGGCCGAGCATGCGCAGCACAAAACCGTAAATGAAGGTGCCAAGGTATCCCGTCGCATCCACCAGCCCGCCCATGCCAAAAATCACTTTCTGGAAATGTGGCCAGATGAAGAACATCAACGCCCCGACCACGATGGCCGCAACGGAGGAGATGATCGGCACAAAGCGGGAACCGCCAAAAAACCCGAGAAACTGCGGTAATTCGATTTTGTTGTAGCGCTGATGGAGCCACCACGTCACAAGACCGATCACCACGCCGCCAAACACGCCGGTTTCCAGCGTCTGAATGCCGAGCGCCATTCCCTGCCCGGCGGCACTGAGATTGGTGGTCACCAGTTGCCCTTTGAGGATCAGGATGGCGTTGATGGTGGCGTTCATCACCAGGTATCCGAGCAGCGCGGACAAACCTGCGGTTCCTTTATCACTGCGTGCCAGCCCGACGGCGACCCCGACGGCAAACAACACCGCCAGATTGGCAAAGACGATCGATCCGGCACTGGCCATGACGGTGAAAATCGCCTGCAAGGCCGGAATATTCAGAAACGGATATGCCGCTAAGGTATTGGGATTGGAAAGCGCCCCGCCAATACCCAGCAGCAATCCGGCTGCGGGCAAAATAGCGATAGGCAACATGAAAGACTTGCCAAACTTTTGGGCTCTTTCGAACCACGCCCCGCCCCCTGAACCATTGAATATTGACATGAGATAACTCCGCGTTGTGTTGTTGTGATAATTATTTTCACCACACTATATAATTAAAATAATAATTACCATCAAATGTGCAACGTTATCCATATGGAATTCTTCTGGCGTTAACTGCGTCACATCAGCCAAACTAGTCAGGTCAATTATTCTGAGGAGAGCCGAGTGAGTCAGACCAAGGAAACAGGCACGCTGTTACTGCGAATGCGTCAGGGACTGGAGAATTACAGTCCGACGCTGCACAAGCTGGGCAGTTTTGTGCTGGAACAACCGCAGCGCGTGCTTTACCTGACCATCACTGAACTGGCGCGTGAGAGTGATACCAGTGAAGCCAGCGTCACGCGGCTTTGCCGCCAGCTCGGTTGCAAAGGGTTTACCGAATTTAAGATGGGTCTCGCGCTTGAGACGCGACAAAATCCGACATTGCCGTCCGCTGAAGGGAATGACGACGTTCAGACGCTGATCGAAGACAGCATCACTGCCCTGCGTGATACCGGAAAACTGCTCGATCGGCAGGTGCTGGCGGACGCCGCGTTTCGCATTCATAACGCGCGTTCCGTTCAGGTGTATGGTGTTGCAGCCAGCGCTATCGTGGCGGATTATCTGGGTTACAAGCTGCTGCGTCTGGGCAAAGCGTCGCAATGTTTCGCTGATATGCACCGCGCGGCGATGAATGCCGTGAGCCTGGATAGTCAGGATATTGTGGTCGTGATTTCCAGCTCAGGTTCCACTAAAGATGTGTTGCACGCCGCCGCGCTGGCGAAGCGTCAGGGCACCACAGTCATCGGTATCAGCAATACGTTGCGCAGCCCGCTTTCCTCACTGGCCGATATTTTACTGGTGGCCGCCAAACCCGAAGGTCCGCTGACGGCGGGTTTACTGACGTCCAAAGTCGGCGGGATGCTGCTGGTGGAATTACTGATCAATCAGCTGTTAACGCACTCTCCGGATTATCTGCAAGCCAGCGAACACAGCGCGAGTGCCACGCTTTCTTTATTGCTGTAAGACGGAGATCTTAACGATCTCCCTGAATTGCAGACATAAAAAAACCCGCCGGAGCGGGTTTTTATGAAAGCGTTACGGGGCAGTAATTACTGACCTTTAACTTCTTTCAGACCGTTGAACGGAGCAGGAGTACCCGCAGCCGCCAGCGCTTCTTCGATACGGATCAGCTGGTTGTATTTAGCAACACGGTCAGAACGGCTCATAGAACCGGTTTTGATCTGGCCAGCAGCGGTACCCACAGCCAGGTCAGCGATGGTCGCATCTTCAGTTTCGCCTGAACGGTGAGAGATAACGGCAGTATAGCCAGCGTCTTTCGCCATTTTGATCGCAGCCAGAGTTTCGGTCAGAGAACCGATCTGGTTGAATTTGATCAGGATGGAGTTAACGATGCCTTTGTCGATACCTTCTTTCAGGATCTTGGTGTTGGTGACGAACAGATCGTCACCGACCAGCTGGATTTTGTCGCCCAGAACTTTAGTCTGGTAAGCAAAGCCAGTCCAGTCAGACTCGTCCAGACCGTCTTCGATAGAAACGATTGGGTACTGTTTAGTCAGGTCTTCCAGGAAGTGAGTGAACTCTTCAGAAGTGAACGCTTTGTTGCCTTCGCCAGCCAGAACGTATTTGCCATCTTTGTAGAACTCAGATGCCGCACAGTCCATCGCCAGAGTGATGTCTTTACCCAGTTCGTAGCCTGCTGCTTTAACCGCTTCAGCGATGACAGCCAGCGCTTCTGCGTTAGAACCCAGGTTTGGCGCGTAGCCACCTTCGTCACCAACAGCAGTACCCATGCCTTTAGATTTCAGCACTTTAGCCAGAGTGTGGAACACTTCTGAACCCATACGGATAGCTTCTTTCAGCGTTTTAGCGCCAACAGGCTGGATCATGAACTCTTGAATATCAACGTTGTTATCAGCGTGTTCGCCGCCGTTGATGATGTTCATCATAGGCAGTGGCATAGAGTATTTGCCTGGGGTGCCGTTCAGTTCTGCGATGTGTGCGTACAGTGGCAGACCTTTAGAAGCCGCAGCCGCTTTAGCAGCAGCCAGGGAAACAGCCAGAATCGCGTTAGCACCGAACTTAGATTTGTTCTCAGTACCGTCCAGATCGATCATGATCTTGTCGATGTTAGCCTGATCTTTCGCGTCTTTACCGGTTACAGCCTGAGCGATAGGACCGTTAACCGCAGCAACGGCTTTCAGTACGCCTTTGCCCAGGAAACGGGATTTGTCACCGTCACGCAGTTCCAGCGCTTCGCGGGAACCGGTAGAAGCACCTGATGGCGCAGCAGCCAGACCAACAAAACCACCTTCCAGATGAACTTCAGCTTCTACGGTCGGGTTACCACGGGAGTCGATGATTTCACGGCCGATAACTTTAACGATTTTAGACATTAAGATTTCCTCAGTACAAGTTAACTAAAGCTTCAGACAAGAGATGCGCCAATGGCGCATCTCTTCCCCGGTATTTTATTTTACCTGACGCTTCTGATACTCACCGGCAGCCTTCACGAAGCCTGCAAACAACGGATGACCATCACGCGGCGTTGACGTAAATTCTGGATGGAACTGACAAGCGACAAACCACGGATGGTTAGGCAGCTCGATGATTTCCACCAGTTGCTTATCGCCAGAGCGACCGGCTACGCGTAAACCTGCGGCTTCGATTTGTTTGAGCAGCATATTGTTCACTTCGTAACGGTGACGATGGCGTTCAACTATTGTCGGCTCGCCGTACATCTCACGAACCAGGCTACCGTCGTTCAGGTGACATTGCTGTCCGCCCACACGCATGGTGCCGCCTAAATCACTGTCTTCGGAACGTACTTCGACGTTACCTTCTTCATCGCGCCATTCGGTGATGAGTGCAACCACCGGGAACTTACAGTCTGGCACAAATTCGGTGGAGTTGGCGTTCTCCATACCCGCAACGTTACGGGCGAACTCAATCAGCGCAACCTGCATACCCAGACAAATGCCCAGATAAGGAATGTTATTTTCACGTGCATAACGCGCCGTTGCCACTTTCCCTTCCACACCACGGTAGCCGAAGCCACCCGGGATAAGGATCGCGTCCAGGCCTTTCAGCACCTCGACACCACGGGTTTCGACATCCTGAGAATCGATAAGTTTAATGTTCACGGTCAGACGATTTTTCAGGCCGCCGTGTTTGAGCGCTTCAATCACAGATTTATAAGCATCTGGCAGCTCAATGTACTTACCGACCATGCCGATAGTCACTTCACCGCCCGGATTGGCTTCTTCGTAAACAACCTGTTCCCATTCGGACAAGTTGGCTTCCGGTGCGTTGATGCTGAAACGTTTACAAATATAGTCGTCCAGACCCTGAGATTTCAATAGGGCCGGGATTTTATAAATAGAATCAACGTCTTTAAGGGAGATAACCGCTTTTTCCGGCACGTTACAGAACAACGCAATTTTCGCGCGTTCGTTGGCAGGCACTGCGCGGTCAGAACGGCAAATCAGCACGTCCGGCTGGATACCGATAGACAGCAGTTCTTTTACAGAGTGCTGGGTCGGTTTGGTTTTCACTTCACCGGCTGCCGCCATGTAAGGCACCAGTGTCAGGTGCATATACAGCGTGTGCTCACGGCCCACTTCAACCGCCATCTGACGAATCGCTTCCAGGAACGGCAGGGATTCGATATCACCGACAGTACCGCCAATTTCAACCAGCACGACATCGTGGCCTTCGCCGCCTTCAATGATGCGTTCTTTGATGTTGTTGGTGATGTGCGGGATAACCTGGATGGTTGCGCCGAGATAGTCGCCACGGCGCTCTTTGCGCAGCACGTCGGAATAAATACGGCCCGTGGTGAAGTTGTTGCGACGAGTCATCTTGGTGCGGATGAAGCGCTCGTAGTGACCCAGATCGAGATCGGTTTCAGCGCCATCTTCGGTAACGAAGACTTCGCCATGTTGAGTTGGGCTCATCGTACCCGGATCCACGTTGATATACGGGTCCAGTTTCATGATGGTCACGTTGAGGCCACGGGCTTCGAGAATAGCCGCCAGAGAGGCTGCGGCAATGCCTTTACCCAGAGAGGATACGACCCCGCCGGTCACAAAAATATAATTAGTTGTCATGCTGAACCTGAGAGGTTAGGTTTAAAGATGATGGAGTAACCAAGACGGGAAAACAGTATACCGGAACCTTGTGTGCGCCACAAATAAACGTTTTGCTGTCCATCATCGTTTTCCTTACCGTCAGTTCAGAAGGGTTAACCCTGCCAGCGCTGTTCTTTCATTCGTTCAAAAACAAACAGTTAGCTTGTAAAAAGTGCTGTGCTGTTCGCATGACCCACTAAAACATCTTAGATTTCAATTTGTTGGACTTTACTGCTCTCAGATCAGCCGGTTAAGCACTGAATGACATTGAGCTTAACCGTTTCAGCAGATTCAGATCTTGTTTCCGATCAAAGTCGGAGAGCTAACTCAGCCTTCCTGCTTTTTCACCTGCTGCCAGGCGTCTTCCATCTGCTCAAGTGTAGCATCTTCCATGTTTAAGCCTTTTCCACGGATAATTTCCTCGACCTGCCTGAAACGGCGCTCAAACTTGCGGTTGGCCGCCTGCAACGCATCTTCCGCTTTGTGGCCTAAATGGCGGGAAAGATTCACCGTCGCGAACAGCAGGTCGCCGATTTCCTCGCCGAGCTTTTCTTCATCGATCACTGCCTGACGCGCTTCAAACATCACTTCGTCGATCTCTTCGTAAACTTTGTCGAGCACCGGCCCGAGTGTGGTCCAGTCGAACCCGACATTCGAACAACGTTTCTGAATTTTGTGTGCTTTCATCAGCGCAGGCAACGCGGAAGGAATGTCATCGAGTGCCGAATGCAGGGATTTCTCCGCCCGCTCTTGTGCCTTACGCGCTTCCCATTTGACCAGCACATCCTGACTGCTGGCGTCTTTCGACCAGGCCGCTTCCTGCCCAAAGATTTGCGGATGGCGGCGCTCTAATTTGTCCGAAATAGCATTGCAGATATCGTCAAACTCAAACAGCCCTTGTTCGCTGCCCATCTGCGCGTAAAACACCACCTGAAACAGCAGATCACCCAGTTCGTCGCGCACATCGTCGTAATCTTTGCGGGCGATGGCATCCAGCACTTCGTAGGTTTCTTCCAGCGTGTACGGGGCAATCGTCTCGAAAGTTTGCTCTTTATCCCACGGGCAGCCCGCTTCTGGGTCGCGCAGGGTTTTCATAATGGTGAGCAGGCGTTGTAAAGAAGAGTCGGTCATAGGATCTGTCCGTTTTAAAAGAGATGAGTCAAAAACATAAAAGAAAAGGCCCGACTGGCGGGCCTTATAAGCGTTTGATCAGCTGCCGTGAAGCCGCTTGGCTTCAATTACATCCGGCAACTGGTTCAGTTTGGCAATCACACGTCCCAGCACCTGCGGGTTGTAGATTTCGATATCCATGTCGATGGTAGCCAGTTGCTGACGTGTATCGCTGCGGCTGGCAACACCGAGTACGTTCACTTTTTCATTGGCAAGAATCGTGGTGATATCACGCAGCAGGCCGCTGCGGTCGTTAGCCACCACACGTACCACCAGTGAATACCCGCTGGAGTAACTTTCGCCCCATACGGCATCGACCACACGTTCCGGCGCATTCGAACGTAAATCTTCCAGTTGATCACAGTCGGCACGGTGGATGGAAATCCCGCGGCCCTGAGTGATGTAACCGACGATTTCGTCGCCCGGGATCGGCTGACAACAGCGCGCAATGTGGTGCATCAGATTACCGACACCTTCAACCACCACGCGGCCATTGTCTTTGGTACGGGTCGGTGGCGGTGTGGTTTTCTGCGTCAGCTGGCGCAAAGCTTCTTTATCCAGCTCTTCCGCACTCGGCTTTTTCAGCTGCGATTGCAGGAAGTTCACCATCTGATTCAGACGGATATCGCCGTTACCGATTGCGGCCAGCACTTCATCCAGCGAGTTGACGTTGTAGCGCGGCAGCAGCAGTTTCTCGGCATCTTTGATGCTGATATCCAGTCTGTCCAGCTCGTCATCGAGGATTTGTTTACCGGCAATAATGTTCTTATCGCGATCCTGTTTACGGAACCAGTTTTGAATTTTCGAGCGCCCGCGGCTGGTCGTGACGTAACCCAGACTTGGGTTCAGCCAGTCGCGGCTTGGGTTCGCATGCTTCTGGGTGATGATTTCAATCTGATCGCCCATATGCAGCTGATAGGTGAACGGCACGATGCGGCCGCCAATTTTCGCCCCGATACACCGGTGCCCCACATCACTGTGGATGTGATACGCAAAGTCGAGCGGCGTGGAGCCCATCGGCAGGTCGATCACGTCGCCTTTTGGCGTAAACACGTAGACGCGATCGTCGAACACCTGGCTGCGCACTTCGTCGAGCATTTCGCCCGAATCGGCCATTTCTTCCTGCCACGCGATAAGTTTCCGCAGCCAGGCAATACGACCTTCGTAGCCCCCGCTGCGGCCACCGACCACAGCGGTGCCTTCTTTGTATTTCCAGTGCGCCGCGACGCCCAGCTCAGCATCTTCATGCATCTGACGCGTGCGGATCTGCACTTCCAGCGTTTTCCCACGCGGCCCCAGCACCACGGTGTGAATCGACTGATAACCGTTCGGTTTCGGGTTGGCGACATAATCGTCGAACTCATCCGGCAGATGGCGGAAATGAGTGTGCACAATCCCTAATGCGGCGTAACAATCCTGTAAACGCTCCACCACAATACGCACGGCACGCACGTCGAAGAGTTCGTCGAAGGACAGGGATTTCTTCTGCATCTTGCGCCAGATGCTGTAGATATGCTTGGGACGGCCGTAAACATCAACTTTGATGCCCTCTTCGGCCATCGCATTTTTAACGGTCGAGACAAAATCGTCGATGTACTGCTCACGGTCGATACGGCGTTCATGCAACAGTTTGGCAATGCGTTTGTATTCGTCAGGATGCAGATAACGGAAGCAAAAATCTTCCAGCTCCCATTTCAACTGGCCGATACCCAGACGGTTAGCCAGCGGCGCATAAATATTGGTACATTCTTTGGCCGCCAGTACGCGCTCTTCTTCCGGCGCATCTTTCACTTCGCGCAGATGAGCGATACGTTCAGCCAGTTTCAGCACCACGCAGCGGAAATCTTCCACCATCGCCAGCAGCATGCGGCGGACGTTGTCCACCTGCTCGGAAGCCATGGAATCGTTTTGCGTGGCTTTCAGCTGGCGGATGGCATCCATATCACGCACGCCATGTACCAGATCAGTAATGGCTTTACCGAACTGTTGGGTCAGGGTGTCTTCATCAATGATGCCGTCATCAACCAGCGGGAACAGCAGCGCCGCGCGCATACTGTCGTTATCCATGCTGAGGGTCGAGAGGATTTCAACCATCTCCAGACCGCGCCATAGCAGCAGCGAGGCGTCAGGATGGCCCTGCGTTTGTTGCTCGCAGTAGCGCCAGGTTTCGGCTAAACGCTCACATGATTGCTGGCTGGACAGTCCTAAACTATTGATCCAGTCGTCGAGCGCGAACTCGCCAGCCGTGTTCAGATGTGCACTTCTTACCGCAACCATACCCTCTCCCTACGTTTCTGACACAACACCTGTGTCAGACGGGTTGATAAACAGAGCCATCGATTCAAGGTGACCGGTGTGCGGGAACATATCCAGCATACGCACCCCGGCCAAACGATAACCCGCCTCCAACAAAATTTTACTGTCCCGCGCCAATGTTGTGGGGTTGCATGACACATACACCACACGCGCCGGGGCAAGCTTAACAATATGCGTCATCACGCCAGCAGCGCCACCCCGGGCCGGGTCCAGCAAGATTTTATTGAAACCTTGTGCCGCCCAGGGTTGTTTACTGACATCATCTTCCAGATTCTCATGGAAGAAGGACACATTCTCTAATCCATTATTCCGGGCATTATCTTGCCCATTCGCCACCAGTGTAGCAACACCTTCGACGCCGACAACCTGGTTAGCTCTTTTTGCCAGCGGAAGGGTGAAATTCCCCATCCCGCAGAACAAATCCAGCACGCGATCTTCCGGCGTCAGTTCCAGCCACTCCAGGGCCTGCGCCACCATTTGCTGGTTAACGGCATCATTCACCTGAATAAAATCGCGCGGGCCAAATTTCAGATTCAAACCATCAATCTGATAATAAGGGGGTTCGCCGCACAAAGGCTCCAGAGTCTCGCTGTCAGGCGCCAGAAAAATCGTTAACTGATGTTGCGCCGCAAACGCCGTCAGGCGCGCACGATCGGCTTCACTGAGCGGATCAAGATGACGCAGCACCAACAGCGGGCCGTTATCCGCCAGCACCATTTCCAGATGCCCGAGGCGTTTCGCCGCCGATAATGACGACAAACATTCCTGCACCGGCACCAGCAGTTGCTCCAGCTCAGGCCGCAGCACCGGACAATGGGTAATCGCCACCAGATCGTTGGAGCCTTCCTGACGGAACCCCATCACCAGCGGGCCGCTGACGGCACCGGATTTACGCCCCGGTTTAACGCCCGCAATTTGCAATCCCAGACGCGCACGACGGCGGTAACCGTATTGCGGACCGGCAATCACTGGCAGCGGATCCGCCTGAATACCGGTTTCGCGGGAAATCAGGCGTAATAACGCCGCTGATTTACTGCGCTGTTGCAATGCCTCGCTGGCGTGCTGCTGTTGACACCCGCCGCAAGTGGAATAGTGCGGACACAGCGGTTTTACCCGATCGTCGCTGGTGGTCAGCAAACGCTTCAGCTTACCTTTGGCGTACTTGCTTTTATCTTCTGTTAAAGTGACTTCTGCCTGTTCGCCGGGCAGTAAACCACTGACAAATACGGCTTTGCCATTGTGGCGTGCCACACCTTGCCCGAAAGTATCAAGGTCGGTGGCGGTCACAGTTATCGTTTGCCGGGTCGTCACGCGACGGTTCGGAGAGTAGAATTGAGCCATTATTGTCGATTACACGCTGGTTTATTAAGCTTACTTTAGCTAATTCTCCCACATTGGAACCTCATGACCAAATATAGCCTTCGCGCACGGATGATGATCCTGATCCTGGCACCGACATTAATGATCGGTTTGCTGCTCAGCACCTTCTTTGTGGTGCACCGCTACAACGAGTTGCAGAACCAGCTGACAGAAGCCGGAGCCAGTATTATCGAGCCTCTGGCAGTCGCAAGCGAATATGGCATGACGTTCCGGGAACGCGAACCGGTGAAACGGCTGATCAGCCGTCTGCACCGTAATCACTCTGATATTGTACGCAGCATCAGTGTGTTTGATGGCGAGAACAAACTGTTTGCCAGTTCGACCAGCCAGCATGATGACAGTCCGTTGCAGGTAAAACGCATCGAAGACATTCCGCGCGAGCTGACGAAAACCCGTTCCGGCGATGTGCTGATCCTGCGCACGCCCATTCAGGCTGAAAACCATACGGAAGCGGATGACGAAACCTTCAGTGCCTCGCCGGACAACCGGCTGGGTTATATCGCCATTGAACTGGATTTACGTTCGGTAAAACTGGCGCAATATCAGGAAGCGTTCGTATCCACCATGCTGTTATTGCTGTGTCTGGGTATCGCCACGCTGTTCGCTTACCGCCTGATGCGCGACGTGACAGGACCGATCCGTAATATGGTGAATACCGTTGACCGCATCCGCCGCGGGCAGCTCGACAGCCGCGTGGAAGGCAACATGCCGGGCGAACTGAGCATGCTAAAAAACGGCATTAACTCGATGGCGATGTCGCTGACGGCCTACCACGAAGAAGTGCAGCAGAATATCGATCAGGCAACGTCAGACCTGCGCGAAACGCTGGAGCAGATGGAAATCCAAAACGTCGAGCTGGATCTGGCGAAGAAACGTGCCCAGGAAGCGGCGCGTATCAAATCTGAATTCCTGGCCAATATGTCTCACGAGCTGCGTACCCCGCTCAACGGTGTGATCGGCTTTACCCGCCAGACACTGAAAACGCCGCTTTCGCCAACGCAGGCGGACTATCTGCAAACCATTGAGCGCTCCGCGAATCACCTGTTAACCATCATTAATGACGTGCTGGATTTCTCCAAGCTGGAAGCTGGCAAACTGGTGCTCGAGCATATTCCGTTCTCGCTGCGTGAAATGCTCGATGAAGTGGTTATTTTGCTGGCGCACACCGCGCATGATAAAGGTCTGGAACTGACGCTGAACGTCCACAACAACGTGCCGGAAAACGTGCTGGGCGATCCGATGCGCATGCAGCAAGTGGTGACTAACTTGCTGGGAAATGCGATTAAATTTACTGAAACCGGCAACATCGATATCAATGTCGAGCTGCGTTCGCAGAACAATTTGCAGGTGGAACTGGAAGTGCAGATCCACGATACCGGCATCGGGATTTCCGAACGTCAGCAGTCGCAATTGTTCCAGGCTTTCCGTCAGGCTGATGCCAGCATTTCGCGCCGACATGGCGGCACCGGATTAGGGCTGGTGATCACCCAGCGTCTGGTGAAAGAAATGGGCGGAGACATCAGTTTCTACAGCCAGCTGAACCGCGGTTCGACCTTCTGGTTCCACGTCACGCTCGAGCTGAATGAAAACCGTCATATTACGCCGGTTTCCATGAATCATCTTGAAGGCAAACGTCTGGCCTATGTTGAAGCCAATCCGGCGGCGGCGAAAGCCACGATGGAAATCCTGCAGGCCACACCGCTGGATATCACACATCGCACCACGCTGGCTGCGCTTCCTGAGCCATGGTACGACATCATGTTGTGCAGCATTCCGGTCAAACCGGATCAGGTTCTGGCGGACTACGAGGGTAAATTGCAGAAAGTGCTGGGCATGACACAGCACCTTCTGCTGGCGCTGCCGAGTCAGTTCCAGGTGGATGCCGAAGAATTGAAAAGGCGTGGCGTTCAGGCCTGTCTGATTAAACCGATGTCGAGTATCCGCCTGCTGCCGCTGTTGTTACATGAACAACAGGCTTCCGTCAGGGTGATCGGTAACGACGAAGATAAAACCTCGCGTCTGCCGCTGACCGCCATGGCGGTGGATGACAATCCGGCAAACCTCAAACTGATTGGCGCCTTGCTGGAAGAACTGGTGGAAACCACCGTGCTTTGTCACAGCGGTGAAGAAGCCATCGATGTCGCACGTCATACCGATCTGGATATTATTCTGATGGATATTCAGATGCCCGATATCGACGGCATTCGCGCCAGCGAAATCATCCACCAGATGGCGCGCCATGCCAAAACGCCGGTGGTGGCCGTCACCGCCCACTCGCTGAGCGGCGAGCG
Organism: Rahnella sp. 2050; assembly: GCF_040544515.1. Classification (NCBI taxonomy): domain Bacteria; kingdom Pseudomonadati; phylum Pseudomonadota; class Gammaproteobacteria; order Enterobacterales; family Yersiniaceae; genus Rahnella; species Rahnella sp. 2050. Next base: position 82,863 of record NZ_JBEPKE010000005.1, read on the forward strand.
TGAACAGTTACTGAAACTGGGGATGGACGATTACCTGTCTAAACCCATTGATGAAAGCATGCTGAAAAATGTTCTGTCGCGCCATCATCAGCATCAGACACAGCTGGATTCACCGTTGCAGGCCAGCGAGTCACTCGCGCCGATCAGCACACTCGACTGGCAACTGGCACTGAGTCAGTCAGCCAATAAAGTCGCGCTGGCGCAGGATTTGCTGCAAATGCTGGTGGAGTTTCTGCCGCAGGTGGCAGAACGGGTGGAAGCCGTCACGCGTGGCGAACCGGACGACGATATTCTGGCGCTGATCCACAAGCTTCATGGCAGTTGCAGCTACAGCGGCGTACCGCGTCTGAAACGACTGTGTTTCTACATTGAACAACAGCTTCGTCAGGGCGTCAGCGTGGAAACGCTGGAACCGGAATGGTTTGAACTGCTTGATGAAATTGACAACGTGAAGCGCGCAGCAGTGGCGTATTTACCGAGGTAGTCATTAAAAAGATTAACGCCCGGCATCGTCCGGGCGTTTTCGTGTCGTCAGAACCAGGTCGTCACCGCGCCGGTCACATCCCACTGTTCATTCACCAGCAACAACTGACGCCATTTGTCGAACGTCAGGCACGGATGACAGATATCAAACACCAGCATGTCGCCGACTTTCAAATCCGCATCTTCCGGGATCGACATAAACGCATGCTGATCCATCATCGCGAATACTTTCCAGTCGTCAGGCGCGGGCACCACCGTGGTGTATCCGGCCTGTGTGGCGCTGCGCGGACGAAAATGTCCGGCCGCTTTCGGGTATCCGGCATCATAACCGGCATCACGTTTGCCGAACGCAATAATGGCCCTGCCCGGTTCCGGCAACGACTGCACGGCTGCCCAGACCTGCAACGCTGGCTGTAAACTGCTGTTCATTTCACGCGCCACCGGATTGCTGGTTTGCATGCGTTCCAGCGCCGCCTGATACGCGCCAACGTCGTGTGTCACGTAACAACCGGAACGCAGAATGATATCCAGCACGTAGCGTTTTTCTGTATCGAGATGGGTTTCTTCCCGCGTCAGTTCCTCGGCAACCACATCGAACCAGGCGGAACCTGCACCGGTCAAAATCACCTGGGGTTCAGCAAATTCTCCGGCCTGCGCCAGCGCTTCGGTACGTGTCATCACGTGACGCAGGAAACGGCGGATCACCGCTTCATCATTGCTCACGCCTTCATAAAGCTCGACGCCGACCAGCGCCAGTGACTGCGGCCAGCGCTTCACCGCCGCCAGTACGTCGGCTTCCTGTTGTTCGGTGCGAATACCGGTGCGCCCGCCCGTTATGCCGTACTCAAACATCACCCGCAGTTTCTGCCGCTGGCTGGCAAAATAGTGCCCGAGCGCATCGGCGTTCTCAGCAGAATCAACGATGCAGGTAAAATCAAATGCCGGGTCATCACGCAGCAACCCGGCAATGATTGCCATGTTGCCTTTCCCCACCAGCTGATTCGCCATGATCACTTTGCGCACACCGTGCCGGAACGCGGCATAAACCTGCGGTGCCGTTGCCAGCGTGATGCCCCATGCGCCGAATTCCAGCTGCATCTGATATAACTCAGGGCTCATGGTGGTTTTGCCGTGCGGTGCCAGTTTGAGCTGATAACGCTGGATAAATTCACGCATCCAGGAAAGGTTGTGTTCGATTCTCTCTTCGAGCAGCACCGCCACCGGCAGGCTGACGTCTTCACGCAGGATATTCCAGCCCTGTTCACGGATATCGCGCATGCGCGCACCGTCATTCAGCGGCCCCAGCCCTTTCGTTTGCGTATTAACCGGCTGCTGTGAAAAATCGATCTCTGACATACGTGTTTTCTCATTGGCGAATGTCTTTAAAACCTAACGTAAAACCGAGGGAAATAAAATACAAAAACCGGCGCAGGCTGGGCCTGAACACCGGTTTTATATCCTGAGTGCTGTCGGTTAAAGCTTTTGCGATAACTTAATAGTGGCGGCAATATTTCGTGCTGATTTACGCAAGTTGTCTGCGGCGTTTTTCAGGGCATCATCAAGCGTACAAATGCTGTAGAGCACGCTGAAAACAGCATCCAGACCATGGTCGTAAACGACATCAACATCTTTTGTCAGACTGCCGGCAATACCAATCACGGGCTTGTTGTAACGTTTAGCCACCCGTGCCACACCAATTGGCACTTTGCCATTGATGCTCTGACTGTCAATCCGCCCTTCACCGGTAATCACCAGCGTGGCATCTTTCACCAGTTCATCCAACCCCAGCGCATCGGTGACGATCTCAATGCCCTGGCGCAGTTCGGCATGACAGAACCCGTAAAGTGCCGCTCCCATGCCACCGGCAGCACCGGCTCCGGGAACATGCTCAACGTCAATACCCAGATCCTGTTTGATCACCCGGGCGTAATGATGCAGATAGCCGTCGAGCTGTTCGATCATCTCCGGTGTTGCCCCTTTTTGCGGGCCAAAGATGGCAGAAGCTCCGTCCTTGCCGGTCAGCGGATTCGTGACGTCACAGGCCACTTCAAAGCGGCATGTTTTAATTCGCGGATCCAACCCGCTGATATCAATGTGGTGCAGTTTTTCCAGCTCGCCTCCGCCCTGACCAATAGATTTGCCATCTTTGGTCAGCAACTTCGCGCCCAGCGCCTGCATCATGCCAGCGCCACCATCGTTGGTAGCGCTGCCACCAATCCCGATAATGCAGTGTTTTACGCCGTGGCCGAGAGCAGAATGGATCAGTTCACCTGTACCATACGACGTGGTTTTCAGCGGATTACGTTGCGCCGGAGGAACACTTTCCAGCCCGCTGGCCGCCGCCATTTCGATGAAAGCGATTTTCTCATCACCTGAAAGGCCAAAAAACGCTTCAAGCGGGGTGCCCAGTGGTCCGGTGACATTCACCTTCACCACACGCCCACCGGTAGCCGCCACCATGGCCTCTACCGTGCCTTCGCCGCCATCGGCAACCGGCAACTTGACGTACTCTGCCTCGGGGAAAATCTCACGGAACCCACTCTCGATGGCTTTTGCCACATCCAAAGCAGACAAACTTTCTTTGTATGAATCCGGTGCGATCACTATTTTCATAAAGTCATTACCTTCATAAACTGCACGCGCCGATGTGGAAAAGCGTCCTGTCAGTTTTGCATCCTGCCTGAAGGGCCGCGCGCCGGCCGTGTTCATTCAGCGCCGCGCGTCCGCCGCAGACTAACGGGTAACTTCAACCTTCGCTAAGGTTTCATAATAGCGTGCAATAGCGCTATGGTCAGATTGCCCGTGACCATCCGCTTTCAATGCCTGCATCATTTCCATGACCAGCGAGGTCAGAGGCAGTTGTGCGCCGACGCTGTGTGAGGTGTCCAGTGCGTTCGCTAAATCTTTGATGTGTAAATCAATACGGAAGCCCGGTTTGAAGTTGCGATCCATCACCATCGGCGCTTTCGCTTCCAGCACGGTACTGCCTGCCAGACCACCACGAATTGCCTGGAAAACCAGATCCGGATCCACGCCCGCTTTGGTTGCCAGCACCAGTGCTTCTGACATCGCCGCAATGTTCAGCGCCACAATCACCTGGTTCGCCAGCTTGGTCACGTTGCCTGCACCAATATCACCGGTATGCACCACCGAACCCGCCATGGATTTCATGATTTCATAGCATTTATCAAACACAGCTTTGTCGCCACCCACCATGACAGACATAGTGCCGTCGATGGCTTTTGGTTCACCACCGGAGACCGGCGCATCGAGCATCGCGATTTGTTTAGCGGCCAGCGCCTCACTGATTTCACGACTTGCCAGCGGCGCGATAGAACTCATGTCGATGAAAATGGTGCCCGGACGAGCGCCTTCAATCAGACCATTTTCGCCCAGCGCCACGTCTCTCACCTGCGGCGAGTTTGGCAGCATGGTGATGATCACATCAGAAACCGCAGCCACCGCTTTTGGTGTGTCTGCGGCTGTCGCGCCGAGTTGGACAATTTCGCCGACGGTATCCTGATTGCGGTCCATAACGACCAGCTCGTAACCTGCTTTCAGCAGGTTTTTGCTCATAGGCTTGCCCATGATGCCTAAACCAATAAAGCCAATTTTCATTCGGGTATCCTCTTTATATTGATGTAATGAGAGCGAATCACTGGGTGAAGCGATCGCACAGCGCCTGTGTGCCTGCACGGAAAACGCCTAAATCACTGCCGACAGCCACGAAGGTCGCTCCCCACTCCAGATAACGGCGCGCATCCGCTTCAACCGGTGCCAGAATACCGCTCGGTTTGCCATGCGCTTTTGCACGCGCAAAGATGTGACGGATAGCGGCCTGCACGTCCGGGTGTCCGGCGTTGCCCAGATGACCCATGCCTGCGGCCAGATCACTCGGGCCGACGAAAATGCCATCGATGCCATCAACGGCAGCAATCGCGTCCAGATTATCGACGCCCTGCTGGCTTTCGATTTGCACCATCACCGCGATGTTGTCATTGATGCTGTTGAAGTAATCCGGCACGGTGCCGAACATGTTGCTGCGGTGGGAAACGGAAACGCCGCGGATCCCGGCAGGCGGATAACGGGTCGAAGCAACGGCCAGCTCAGCCTGTTCCTGTGTTTCCACAAACGGCACCAGGAAATTGTAGAAACCGATATCCAGCAGACGTTTAATCACCACCGGATCGTTGAATTGCGGACGAACTACCGGCGCGCTGCGGCTGCCTTTCAGCGCCATCAGCTGCGGCACAAAAGTGCTAACATCGTTTGGCGCGTGTTCGCCGTCGAGCAGCAGCCAGTCAAAACCTGCGAGGCCAAGCACTTCGGTTGAGATCGGGCTGGATAATGCTGACCAACAGCCAATCAGGGTTTTCCCTTGCAATAAGTCCTGGCGGAACCGGTTTGGAATCATTTGATTACTCATATCTGACCTCATAAAAGGGGGCAGAGCCGGGATGCCCGGATTACCCCGCATCGCAATTTACTATTTCTTAAGTTCCAGACGTTTGATATCGCCGACCACCAGCAGATAGCAAAGCATCGCCATCAGTGCTGAACAGCCCACAAAAATTAATGCCATATTGAAAGAATGCAGACCTTTCACGATGTAGCCGATCACCAGCGGCGTCACGATGGAGGCCACGTTACCGAACACGTTGAAGATGCCGCCGCACAGACCGATGACTTCTTTTGGCGCAGTATCCGCAATCACTGGCCAGCCGAGCGCTCCGAAGCCTTTACCGAAGAACGCCAGCGCCATCAGGGTGACGACCAGTACGTTATTGTCCGTGTAGTTACACAAAATGATGCTGGTGGCTAATAACATGCCCAGCACGATAGGAATTTTACGCGCCACGGTCAGCGAGTAGCCGCGTCTGATCAGAAAATCTGAGAACACGCCACCCAGCACACCGCCCGCAAAACCACACAGCGCAGGAATTGCGGCAATCATCCCCACTTTAAGAATAGACATGCCCTTTTCCTGAACCAGATAAATCGGGAACCAGGTCAGGAAGAACCACGTAATACTGTTAATGAAATACTGTCCGAAGAAGATCCCAAGCATCATGCGGCTGCTCAGCATCTGACGAACGTAGCTCCATTTCGGGCCGTTTTTCGCGCTGTCCGTTTTCTTGTGGTCGATATCAACAACGGCACCGCCGTCTGTCAGATACTCCAGCTCACTTTTAGAAATATGTGGATGTTCCGGCGGGTTGTGAATGAATTTGATCCACACCAGCGTCAGGACAAAACCCAGCACGCCCATCACGATGAAAACATGTTCCCAGCCCCAGGCATAAGTCAGCCAGCCCAGTAAAGGCGAAAACAGTGCCAGTGAGAAATACTGTGCGGAGTTAAAAATCGCGGAAGCCGTGCCGCGTTCAGTGGTCGGGAACCAGGCAGCCACAATACGGGCGTTCGCCGGGAAGGATGGAGCTTCGGAGAAACCGAGCATGAAACGCAACATGAACAGCGTCAGTGCGCCGTACGCCAGCGGGAACCAGCCCACAAAACCCTGCAACAGGGTGAACAGCGACCAGAAGAACAGGCTGTAGGTGTACACTTTTTTGGAGCCAAATCTGTCCAGCAGCCAGCCGCCGGGCAATTGCATAATCAGATAAGCCCAGCCGAACGCGGCAAATATTTGTCCCATGTCGGCAGCATCCAGGCCCAGCTCACGCGCGACCTCGGTTCCCGCGATAGAGAGCGTGGCGCGGTCAGCGTAATTCACCGCCGTGATTAAAAAGATAATCAGCAAAATATAGTAACGGATATGGGTCCGTACCTTACTTTGCGCGATTGTCCCGGACTGAGATTGAATGTTCATGGTGACCCTCATTGTCATAATGCGAAAATTTTTCAGGGAGCTCACCGTTATTGAAATAACGTTTTTCGTTCACCTGTGGTTATTCGCCGTACAGCGTCTTAATTCGAAACAGGCAATAAACACTTTATTTATGATCGCCTGAAATTTACCTGTATTACTTTCAACGTCACCTTCAGAGGGCCAATACAGTATAAAAAGGAGGCCACGAAATAACACTGTGCATTCGCCCAAGAATAGCCCCGTTGATTGTGACTATTCTTTTGCATCCACACATCGGTGTGGGAGGAGAATCACAGATTGTGTGGAACCGATAACCGCTCAAATCAAAGGGTGATTTACATCACATTTATTCTGTCACCTGCCACACAGAATGACGTTCATCGGGCAAAAAGCTGGTCAGTTGCACAATGAGGTTGCCGGAAGACTGCCTTATAATGGATGCCATACCCTGTATTACCAGAGCATGTTTACAAGAACATTATTGAGCGTCAACTTCAGATAATTTACCGGAATTTTTTGTTCCGGGATGTTTAATAAACGCGGAGACAGTTATGTCACGTAATAAAGATAAAGAACACGCTACCGAAGCGCTTTTTATTAAAGTTCATGAAAGCGATAACGTGGCGATTATTGTGAATGACAACGGCTTAAAAGCCGGCACCCGATTTGCGAACGGTCTGGAATTAATTGAGCATATTCCGCAAGGCCATAAAGTGGCGTTAGAACCCATTGCTAAAGGCGGCGATATTATTCGTTACGGAGAAGTCATTGGTTATGCCGTACGGGATATCGCGCAGGGCAGCTGGATTGATGAATCCCTGGTGGAATTACCGGTCGCCCCTGAACTTTACAGCCTGCCGCTGGCCACCCGTGTGCCACCCGCGCTGCCACCACTCGAAGGCTATACCTTTGAAGGCTACCGCAATGCCGACGGCAGCGTCGGCACCAAAAATCTGCTGGGAATCACCACCAGTGTGCACTGCGTGGCGGGCGTAGTGGATTACGTAGTGAAAATCATTGAACGTGATTTACTGCCGAAATTCCCCAACGTCGACGGCGTCGTGGCACTGAACCATTTGTACGGTTGCGGTGTGGCGATTAACGCTCCTGCGGCCATTATCCCGATCCGTACCATCCACAATCTGGCGCTGAACCCGAACTTTGGCGGCGAAGTCATGGTGGTCGGTCTGGGCTGTGAGAAGCTGCAACCCGAGCGCCTGCTGGAAGGCACGCCGGATGTGCAGGCGATTTCACTCGATGACACGCACATTGTGCGTTTGCAGGATGAGCAACATGTCGGTTTCCAGTCGATGGTTGACGATATCCTGACGGTCGCACAATTTCATCTGGAACGCCTGAACCGCCGCCAGCGCGAAACCTGTCCGGCTTCCGATCTGGTTGTGGGCACACAATGCGGCGGCAGTGATGCCTTCTCCGGTGTCACCGCCAACCCGGCAGTCGGTTACGCTTCGGATTTGCTGGTGCGCTGCGGTGCAACAGTGATGTTTTCAGAAGTCACAGAAGTGCGCGACGCTATCCATCTGCTGACACCGCGTGCAGCGGACGTCGACGTGGGTAAACGTCTGCTGGAAGAAATGGCCTGGTACGATAATTATCTGTCGCTGGGTCAGACCGACCGCAGCGCCAACCCGTCTCCGGGCAACAAAAAAGGCGGTCTGGCTAACGTGGTTGAAAAAGCCCTGGGTTCGATTGCTAAATCCGGTACCAGTGCGATTTCAGAAGTGTTGTCTCCGGGACAACGTCCGACCAAAAAAGGCCTGATTTACGCCGCCACACCTGCCAGCGATTTTGTCTGCGGGACACAGCAACTGGCTTCCGGTATTACCGTTCAGGTATTCACCACCGGACGCGGTACGCCATACGGCCTGCTTGCCGTGCCGGTGATTAAAATGGCAACACGTACCACGCTGGCAAACCGCTGGCACGATCTGATGGATATCAATGCCGGGACAATTGCGACCGGTGATGCCACCATCGAGGATGTGGGCTGGGAACTGTTCCATTTCATTCTGGACATCGCCAGCGGTCGCAAGAAAACCTGGTCAGACACCTGGGGCATCCATAATGCGCTGGCGGTGTTTAACCCGGCGCCGGTAACCTGAGTTACCGTTTTGCGGATAAACGAAAGGCCAGCAATGCTGGCCTTTTTTGTGCGTCTGATTTGATTCACAACTTACTGCGCCGCAGCGGCACCGGTTTGTTCTGCACCCACCAGCCCGACTTTCAGGTAACCGGCTTTACGCAAGTTATCCATCACGCTCATCAGCGTTTCGTAATCGACACTTTTGTCCGCGCGGAAGAAAATCGTACTCTGCTTGTTACCCTGAGTACGCTGATCCAGCATCGCGGTCATATTATCGCTGTTCACGGGCGTGTCGCCGAGGAACAGTTGCTTGTCAGCTTTCACCGACAGGAAAATCGGTTTCTCCGGACGCGGCTGCTGTTTTGCCGTCGAAGCCGGTAAATCCACCCGCACATCAACGGTGGCCAGCGGTGCCGCCACCATGAAGATGATCAGCAATACCAGCATGACGTCGATAAAAGGCGTGACGTTGATGTCATGCATTTCACCACTTTCGTCGATATCGTCGTTTAACCGAATAGCCATAATCTGTTATTACCCTACGCGTAACTGACCTGTCTGACCGCGTGGCGCATTGCCTTCGCTGGCAGCCAGATCCAAATCACGGCCCTGTAACAGGATAATCTGCGCCGCCACATCGCCTACCTGATGACGGTAAGAGGTGATGGTACGGGCGAAAATATTGTAGATGACCACCGCAGGGATAGCCGCAACCAGACCCACAGCCGTGGCCAGTAAGGCTTCGGCGATACCCGGTGCGACGACCGCCAGATTGGTAGTCTGCGTCTGTGCGATACCGATGAAGCTGTTCATGATGCCCCATACGGTACCGAACAGACCGACGAAGGGAGAGATTGCTCCGATGGTCGCCAGAATACCGTTGCCACGGCCCATGTAACGACCCGCGGCGCTGACGCGGCGCTCAAGGCGAAAACCGGTACGCTCTTTAATGCCGTTGTTGTCAGTCGATCCGGCAGACAGTTCCAGCTCGTTCTGCGCATCGCGGATCATCTGCGCGCTGATGCTGCTGGCAGCGAAACTTTCAGCCTGCTCGGCGGCTTCGTCCAGCGTACGAACGGAGGACAACGCATCAAATTCACGGCGCATACGGCGTTTGCCCGTGAAGACTTCCGCACCCTTGCTGAATAACAATGCCCAGGTGACCACAGAAGCCAGCAGCAGACCGATCATGACGGTCTTCACCACCACATCAGCGTGATGGTACATGCCCATAACAGACAAATCGGTTGGGATCACGGGTGCCGTCTCTGCTGGCGCGGGTTGCATCACCGGAGCTGGCGTTGCGTCACCGGTCGCCGGTGCGTCAGCCGTTGCAGGTTGAGTTGCTGCAGAATTGACGGCTTGTCCCGCCGGCGTCGCAGGTGCAGCCATCGCGTTGCCGCTCAGACCAGCAACCAACATTAACGACATCAGTAATGAGGTCGCCTCTTTCATCTTATTGCGAGCCGTTTTCACGCGTCGCCTCCAGCCAGAATCAGTGTGTAGAAGGAATGAATAACGCCGAATGATATCAAAGAAAAAGGCCTAATTGATAGTCGTTCTCATTATTATTTACATTGTCCCGCCTGCCGCCCGACGTGTCATTGACAGATGACAAGGTTTTTCCTGTTTGTACAAAGGTTGAACAATTTAACCTCCGTCACACTTTCAAAAAAAATCACACAGTAAATCAATCATCTGAGCTTCATTACTCAAGTTAAAACAACGTTTTAAATATTAAGCAACAGCTTTTTACATTTGTTACGAGTTTGTGATAACGCTCAAATACCGCACAACAAAAAATAGGATAAAGTGCATTCACTGGCGAAGACCTCACACCGGCACGTCATGCATCCCTATCATTTAAAAGCTTATTCAGACATTTTTCAAAATGAACCGGCAACGCCTCTGCGCCCGTCCTGTTCGATACTTGTTCACATTTATCTTTCCCTTACCGAGTACCCTGGAGACAAACTGATGAAAATGCAAAAAGCACTTCTCAGCCTTTGCCTGAGTTCCGCGACCCTCTTATTTACGCATGGCGTGTCAGCACAAACGCTGAAAGCCGCCGACGTGCATCCGCAAGGCTATCCCAACGTGGTCGCCGTCCAGCACATGGGCGAAAAACTGCAAAAGCAAACAGACGGACGCCTCGAAATTAAAACGTTTCCGGGCGGCGTGCTGGGAGATGAAAAGCAGGAAATTGAACAGGCGCAGCTCGGTGCGCTGGATATCATCCGTGTGTCGATGACGCCGGTTGCTTCGATTTTGCCAGAAATTAATGTCTTCACCCTGCCCTATATTTTCCGCGACGAAGACCATATGCACAAAGTGCTCGACGGTCAGATCGGTAAAGAAATCGGCGATAAAATCACCAACAACCCGAATTCGCGACTGGTTTTTCTCGGCTGGATGGATGGCGGGACGCGTAACCTGATCACCAAAAAACCGGTGGTGAAACCGGAAGATTTGCACGGCATGAAAATCCGCGTACAGGGCAGTCCGATTGCGCTGGCAACGCTGAAAGCGATGGGTGCCAATCCGGTGGCGATGGGCGTCAGTGAAGTGTTCAGCGGCATGCAGACCGGCGTCATTGACGGCACCGAAAACAACCCGCCAACCTTTGTCGCCCATAACTACCTGCCGGTAGTGAAAAACTACACCTACAGCCGCCATTTCATCATCCCGGAGCTGTTCCTGTATTCAAAAGTGAAATGGGACAAACTGAAACCGGAAGACCAGCAGTTAATCCTCAAACTGGCGAAAGAAGCACAGGACGAACAGCGCGAACTGTGGAAAGCCTATAACGAGAAAGCCCTCGCCACGATGAAAGCGGGCGGCGTGAAATTCTATGAGATTGACCCCGCGACGTATGTCAAAGCCACGCAATCCGTGCGCGATGAATTCGGCAAAGACCATCAGGATCTGATGCAGCAAATCGCTGACGTGAAGTAAACCCTGACACCGGCAGCCTGCGGGCTGCTTCTTTCTGATCTTTCGCCGGGGGATTTATGGTTTCGAGTTATCACACCCTGATGGACATTCTTTACCGCTGCGCGATGTGGATCGCGGGCATCGCGTTGCTGCTGATGGTGGCGGTGATCCCGGTTGGGATCTTTGCCCGTTACGTGATGAACAGCGCCCTGTCGTGGCCGGAGCCGATCGCGATTATGTGCATGGTGACGTTCACCTTTATCGGAGCCGCTGTCAGTTACCGCGCTGGTTCACACATCGTCGTTGCGATGGTCACTGACCGCCTGCCACCTGCGCTGAAAAAATTTTCTGCCCTGCTGGCTGACCTGATGATGCTGGCCATCAGCGTGTTTATTTTCTGGTACAGCCTGCAATTGTGCAGTGAACTCTGGCAACAGCCGGTGGCGGAATTCCCGCTGCTGACCGCCGGACAGACCTATCTGCCGCTACCTATAGGTTCTGCACTGACGTTGTTATTCATCATTGAGCAGATCATTGCCGGCCCGCAACATCAGCGGCCTGTGGTGATGCTGGGCAATTCTGACGCCTGACCGGAGCCTGTTATGGATGCATTAATCTTGTTGTTAACGCTGGCAGTGATGCTGGCGATTGGCGTGCCGGTCGCTTACGCCGTCGGGCTGAGCGCGCTGGCAGGAGCCTGGTGGATTGACCTGCCGTTTGAAGCGCTGATGATCCAACTGACCAACGGCGTGAACAAATTTTCACTGCTGGCGATCCCGTTCTTTATTCTGGCAGGCGCGATCATGGCCGAAGGAGGGATCGCCCGCAGGCTGGTCAGTTTTGCCTACATCTTTGTCGGGTTTATCCGCGGCGGGCTGTCGCTGGTGAACATTGTGGCCTCAACCTTTTTTGGCGCGATCTCCGGTTCTTCCGTGGCGGATACCGCCTCAATCGGCTCGGTGATGATCCCGGAAATGGAGAAAAAGGGCTATCCGCGTGACTTTGCGGCGGCGGTCACCGCCAGCGGCTCGGTACAGGCGATCCTGACGCCACCCAGCCACAACTCGGTGATTTACTCGCTGGCGACCGGCGGTACGGTGTCGATTGCCGCGCTGTTCATCGCCGGTATTTTGCCCGGTTTACTGCTCAGCCTGACGCTGATGGTGATGTGCGTGGTGTTTGCTCACAAACGCGGTTACCCGAAAGGTGAGCGCGTGCCGTTCCGCCAGGCGCTGAAGATTTTTATCGACACGCTGTGGGGGCTGATGACCATCGTGATCATCATGGGCGGCATTCTCAGCGGAATATTTACCGCGACGGAATCCGCAGCGATCGCGTGTTTGTGGTCATTCTTCGTCACCATGTTTATCTACCGCGATTACAAGTGGAGCGAACTACCGAAACTGATGTATCGCACGGTGAAAACCGTCAGCATCGTGATGATCCTGATAGGGTTTGCCGCCAGTTTTGGCGCAGTCATGACTTACATGCAGTTGCCGATGCGCATCACCGAATTCTTCACCTCGATCTCTGACAACAAGTACGTGATCCTTATGTGGATCAACATCATGCTGCTGGTGATCGGCACACTGATGGACATGGCGCCGATCATCCTGATCCTGACGCCGGTGCTGTTGCCGGTGGTGTTATCGCTCGGCATCGACCCGGTGCATTTCGGCATGATCATGCTGGTGAATCTGGGGATTGGCCTGATCACCCCGCCGGTCGGCTCGGTGCTGTTTGTGGCCAGCGCGGTGAGTAAACAGAGCATCGAAAAAGTGGTGAAAGCCATGCTGCCGTTCTACTGCGTGCTGTTCGTGGTGCTGATGCTGGTGACCTATATTCCGACCATTTCGCTGTTCCTGCCCAAACTGTTTGGCGTTTATACCGGCTGATGCCCAAAACTCGTTTCTCCCTTGCCCGTCGTGACGACGGGCTTTTTTTTTGGCCGTGCTGCTGAAATTTTCTCATCCACCCGCCAAAAGCCTGATCCCTGAAATTCATCATGTTAAGTTAATGACATATCGGCGGATGCAGAGAGCACCGCGCTATAAAACAGGGTGAAATACGGATTATGTCGTCTAAGAAAATTGAAACCGCGCTGGTCAGCGCCGGACGGGACAAGAAATTCACGCAGGGTTCAGTGAATGCCGTGATCCAGCGCGCCTCATCGCTGGTGTTTGAAACCGTGGCAGATAAAAAACACGCCACCGCTAACCGCGCCAACGGCGAACTATTTTACGGTCGTCGTGGCACCCTGACGCATTTCTCATTCCAGGAAGCGATGGTGGAGCTGGAAGGCGGCGCAGGTTGCGCGCTGTATCCTTGTGGCGCGGCGGCAGTCAGTAACGCCGTACTCTCATTTGTCAGCAGCGGCGACCACATTCTGGTGGCCGGTTCAGCCTACGAGCCGACGCAGGATTTCTGCGAAAAAGTGCTGAAAAAACTCGGCGTATCCACCACCTATTTTCCGGCCAATATCGGCGCGGGGTTAGGCTCGCTGATGCAACCCAACACCAGAGTGGTGTTCCTGGAATCGCCGGGTTCGATCACCCTGGAAGTCCCGGACATTCCGGCGATGGTGAAAGCCGTGCGGGCCGTGAATCCGGACGTCGTCGTCATGATCGACAACACATGGGCGGCGGGCATTCTGTTTAAAGCGCTGGAATTCGATATCGATATTTCGATTCAGGCAGGCACCAAATACATTATCGGCCATTCCGATGCCATGATTGGCACCGCCGTTTCTAATGAACGTTGCTGGGAGCAACTGCGGGAACACTCATATCTGATGGGCCAGATGGTCGATGCTGATATCGCGTATGTCGCCAGCCGCGGTTTACGCACTATGGGCGTGCGGCTGAAACAGCATGCAGAAAGTAGTCTCCGCATTGCGCGGTGGCTGGCAGAGCGGCCGGAAGTGGCGGTGGTCAACCACCCGGCATTACCCGGCAGCAAAGGCCATGAATTCTGGAAACGTGATTTCACCGGCAGTTGCGGCCTGTTCTCTTTTGTGCTGAAACAGCGCCTGAGCAAACAGCAACTTTCCGACTATCTCGATCACTTCGCACATTTCAGCATGGCCTATTCCTGGGGCGGTTTTGAATCACTGGTTTTAGCCAATCAGCCGGAAGAAATTCAGGCGATACGTCCGGCAGAAACCGTGGATTTCAGCGGTACTCTGGTGCGGTTGCATATCGGGCTGGAAAATTGTGACGACCTGATCGCCGATCTTTCAACAGCCTTTGAACGGATTGCGACATACTGAACCGCACAGATTGCGACACACCGCGCAGATCGGTAAGGTGTGTGACGTATTTTCGTTCGCAAAATGAGAATAATCTGTAAGCTCTACTTTTAGCTCCGGTAAATTTACGCCGGAGCATTCTGTCTTTTTCACAATGTCCTCAGATCAACGTCTTCCGGCGCAAATCGCGGTACACTGGTAAGTGACAGTTTTTAATGAACAGAAACAGGACAGAATATGGCAGTTATTTGCGACATTTTTCATGCGCTCTGGCGACATGATTTTATTATGCTCGCCGACCCGAAACTTCTCTGGGTTATTTACGCTGTTCTGTTCGCCACGCTTTTTCTCGAAAACGGACTGCTTCCCGCCGCTTTCCTGCCCGGCGACAGCTTATTGCTGCTGACCGGCGCGCTTATCGCCAAAGGCGTCATGAGCTTCTTCCCGACCCTGATTATCCTGGTGACCGCTGCCAGCCTGGGCTGCTGGCTGAGCTATATTCAGGGGCGCTGGCTCGGACATACCCGCTTGGTAAAAGGCTGGCTGTTACAGCTTCCGGCGCATTATCATCAGCGCGCACATCAGATGTTTACCCAACACGGGCTGATGGCTTTACTGGTGGGCCGTTTTCTGGCGTTTATCCGCACCCTGCTGCCGACGATGGCGGGCATCTCCGGTCTGAACAATGCCCGCTTCCAGTTCTTCAACTGGCTGAGCGCCATTTTGTGGGTCGGCGGAGTAATCACCATCGGTTTTGCGCTGAGCCACATTCCGGTGGTTAAACGCCATGAAGATCAGGTTATGGCGGGGCTGATGATTTTACCGGTTCTGTTGCTGGTGATGGGGCTGGCTGGTGGACTGGTGGTGGTGTGGAAGAAACGCAAATGCCGGGCCTGAACACGCGGTTCAGGCTTTAAATGCCACATCGGCTAACGCCAGCACACCGGAACTCCCTTCGCGCAGACGTGCCATCTCATCACTCGGCGTGACGCCAAAATAGCGCTTAAATTCACGACTGAATTGTGACGCGCTTTCATACCCGACCTGCAGTGCCGCCACACTGGCTTTCACACCATCAAAAATCATCAGCGTACGCGCACGATGCAGACGATAGGTTTTCAGATACTGCAGCGGCGACGTGCTGGTCACGGCTTTGAAGTTATGGTGAAACGCAGAAATACTCATGTTCACTTCGCTGGCCAGCGCTTCCACACTAAGATTGTCGGCGTACTGCGCTTCAATCCGGCGCAGGGATTTAGCAATCTGGCTGAAATGGGTATGACGGTTGACCAGCGCCTGTAACGCCCCGCCATTTTCGCTGGTCAGAACAAAAAACAGGATTTCGCGGATAATCTTCGGCCCAAGAATGCGGGCATGCAGCGGTTTATCCATCACATCCAGCAGACGCTCGGTGGCACACAGAATATCGCCATCCAGCACGCCGGAGTTGATACCGGTTGAAGGTTCTTTCTGACGCACCACGCTTTCGTCGCCCATATCCATCAGTAAATCCTGCAACATCAGGTTATCAATACTGATCTGGATACCGGCCAGCGGCTCTTCGGGGCTGCTGAACGTTTCACATTCGAAAGGCAACGGCACGGTCAGCATCAGATAATTGTGCGGATCGTAGGAAAAGGTTTTCTTGCCCAGATAACCCACTTTGCGTCCCTGAAAAAGGATCACGATGCCGGGATTGTACAAAACCGGCTGGCGCGGATGGTAACGCGTGGTGTACATCAGCGTCACCTGCGGTACCGCCGACGGCGTCAGGTTTTTATCTCCGCTGAGCCGGGCGACTCTGGCTGCCATGCGGGTGCACAGGCTGTTCACGTTTTCCATCATTCCGCTCCACACATTCATTAAACTGACATTGATTTTGCCATAACACCCTACGTTCCTACAGAGAGAAGCAGAATCAGGCAAGACTCTCGCAGAAATGGGCATCATCCTGTTGCGCATTTTCTCTTACAGTTAATGTCGCCTTCCGCAGGGGGACACACCTGCATAAACGCGATGAACTGCTAGTCTGTATGAACGCACTTTTCATTCGCTGATCGTGAGCGACCTTCGTTCGCCGATTCATTTTTCTGATAACTTCTTATTTCAATTCATTATTTGTCTAACCCGAAAGTTCGGAGGATTGTATGTCTGCACCTGTTGCTGCTGAAAACACCTTTAACGCCTGGGCCGCTGCCGGCCCGAACCAGCCACTGGAAGCATTTGCTTTCGACGCAGGTCCGATTGGCGATGAAGAAATTGAAGTCGCGATTGATTACTGCGGCGTCTGTCATTCAGATCTGTCTATGCTCAATAACGACTGGGGTATCACGCAGTATCCGTTCGTACCAGGCCATGAAGTGGTCGGTAAAATCGTCAAAATAGGTAATCATGCGCAGAACAAAGGACTGAAAGTCGGCCAGATTGTCGGCGTGGGCTGGAACCGTGGCAGTTGCATGCATTGCCATCCTTGTATGTCCGGCGATCAGCACCTTTGTCATGACGTGGAAGCCACCATCATCGGCCATCACGGCGGCTTCGCTGACCGCATCCGCAGCCACTGGGCGTGGGCGATCCCGCTGCCGGAAGGCGTGGATATCACCAGCGCCGGTCCGCTGTTCTGTGGCGGTATCACCGTCTTCAACCCGCTGCTGCAGTTTGGCGTACTGCCAACTCACCGCGTCGGTGTGATTGGTATCGGCGGTTTAGGTCATATGGCGCTGCGCTTCCTGAATGCATGGGGCTGCGAAGTCACCGCCTTTACGTCATCACTGGCTAAACGTGACGAAGCGATTTCACTTGGCGCGCACCGCGTTATCGCCACCCGAGACAGCGAAGAACTGAAGAAAATCGCCGGTCAGCTGGACTTTATTATGGTGACAGCCAATGCCTCGCTGGACTGGGACGCCATTCTCGGCGCGCTGGCACCCAAAGGCCGTCTGCACTTTGTGGGTGTGGTGCCCGAAGCCGTACCGCTGCATGTGATGGCGCTTATCAGCAAACAGGCAGAAATTTCCGGTTCACCGACCGGTGCCCCTTCCCGTCTTGCCGACATGCTGGCGTTCTGCGCCCGTCATGGCATTACCCCGCAGGTTGAGCACTTCCCGCTGAGTAAAATCAATGACGCGGTGGAGCATCTGCATGAAGGGAAAGCGCGCTACCGCGTGGTACTGGATATGCATGCTTAGGTATTTTTTACACTTAAAATAAGTAGCCTGCTCAGCAAGATGCCGTTTCGTTAACTAGACTTAACGTCAATCCCTACACGGTGCCCGTGCATTCCGGCGGGCACTCTGCCCTGAAAGGAGAAACTCATGGCAACGCAACCCATCATCAAACTTCACGATGGCAATCTGATGCCTCAGTTAGGACTTGGCGTATGGAAAGCCAGTAATCAGGAAGCCACCAGTGCGGTGAAAACGGCGATTGAAACCGGCTATCGCCACATCGATACCGCCGCCATCTACAAAAATGAGGAAGGCGTCGGCGAAGCAATTGCTGCTAACCTGGTTCCGCGTGAAGAGCTGTTTATTACCACTAAGCTGTGGAATGACGATCAGCTTAACGCGCCACAGGCGCTGGAAACCAGCCTTAAAAAGCTGAAAACTGATTATGTCGACTTGTACCTGATCCACTGGCCACAACCGGCCCAGGGGCATTACGTCGATGCCTGGAAAGCCCTGCTGAAACTCAAAGAGCAAGGGTTGGCGAAAAGTGTCGGCGTATGTAATTTCCCGCTGCAACACTTACAGAAGCTGAAAGACGAAACCGGTATTTTCCCTGCTGTGAATCAGATTGAGTTACACCCGCTGATGCAACAACGCCAGTTGCACACCTGGAATGCCACCCACACCATCGCCACTGAATCCTGGAGCCCGCTGGCACAGGGCGGCGAAGGGGTATTTGATCAGCCGCTGATCCAGAAACTGGCAGAAAAATATGACAAAACACCTGCGCAGATTGTCATCCGCTGGCATCTGGATAACGGACTGATTGTTATCCCGAAATCGGTGACACCTAAACGTATCCGTGAAAACTTCGACGTGTTTGACTTTAAACTGGAGAAGGAAGAACTGGCGGAAGTCACCAAGCTGGATAAAGAACACCGTCTGGGGCCGGATCCGGAAAAAGGCCTGTAAGCCATTCAGTCAATGTCATAACGCAAAAACCCGCCATGGCGGGTTTTTTTATGTAGCAGAACAACGTTACATCGACGGCTGAACCAGCATATTTCCCGCTGAGCCACGGTCAGCCAGTTCCAGCGCTCCGCTGCGGTAGACAAACGGGAAATGCTCATAGGAAGGCTGATTGAAATACACCAGTAATTCGACATCGCCATCCACCCAGACCGTGTCTTTGAATCCGGCATCTTCCACCAGCGGTGCCGCACCGTTGACGCTTTTCACCAGGAAGGACACGCCTTCTGCATGGAATGTCTGCGGCATGTCCGCATGAACGGTCCAGCGTTCCCATGTGCCCTGTTGCGCAGTCAGGTCGATACGGTTGATATCCCACATCGCGCCGTTGATTCCCGGCTCACTGTCACCGAGACGCAAATCACGGGTGCGGACAACGTTACCGGAGAGGATCTGATCGGCCAGCAAACGCATCGGCAGATTATCCGTCACCAGCGGCAACAAGCCGGTCGGTTTCAGCGTCAACACGATCGTCGACACCAGAATGCTCGAGGGTTCAAACAGGCCACGCAGTCTGTCCATCACGCCTGCGGCTTCACCGGCAGTAATCGACACTTCTTCGCCCTGCGACATATCCACCAGCACTTCGCGGCGTTCTCCCGGTCCGAGCGACAGACGTTTAACAGTCATTGGCGCAGGCAGAAAACCAAGATCGGAAGCCACGACGTGGAACGCGCGGTTATCAGTCATGCTCAGTTCGTAACGGCGGGCATTCGATGCATTCAGCAGGCGCAGACGCACCCAGCCTCGCGAAACCTCGACATAAGGGCTTTGCACACCGTTTACCAGCATGGTGTCACCGAAGAACCCGCCTGACGCTGGCGTGTCATATTGCGGCACACCGAACCCATCCAGACGCTTGTCCTGAATGATAATCGGGAAATCATCCACGCCGTAGTGATTCGGTAACGGCAGATTCTTGCTGACTTCATCCTCAACAATCCACATCCCCGCCAGCCCGTTATAAACGTGTGGCGCCATGCGGTTGGGGGTATTGGCGTGATACCAGCAGGTGGCCGCCGCCTGACGAATAGGCAATACCGGAGACCAGTCCACGCCTGGCTGCATCAGACGCGCTGCGCCACCGGTTAACGTTCCTGGTTCAAGCAGGCCGCTGACGGTCATAGAAACCGGTTCAGCCAGACGGTTGCTGTAAATAAGTTTGACGTCATCGCCGCTGTGCACTTTGACGGTCGGGCCGAGGTACATGCCATTAATGCCCCAGACCGGTGCCTTTGCGCCCCCCAGGAATGACCAGTGCGCGGCCTGCAACGTCAGAAACAGCGGTTGCCCGCGGCGCGATTCAAGCAACGGGGGAACAGGTAATGCCGGTTGCGAATCACTCGCTTCTGCTTTTAAAGGCAGAGCACCTGCGGCAAGAGCCACGCCGGAGGCTTGCAGGAACGAGCGACGACTGAGTGACATATCTTCTCCATGAAAACGAACCATAAACTGTATTGAACGCCGCCGCCATCAATGGCAGCGGGAAGAATCCCCGTCATACTTCAGGCTGCAGGTGCGTTGGCAACTCGAATTATTTAGTGGATTTATAAATAGTATTATTTTTTTGCGGCGGCTTCGCGCTGTGCCACTTCGGCATCCAGTTCGGCGATTTTGTCCGCCATGATCTGACGGCAATGCTCAGACAATTCACGCAGGCGTTCTTTGGTGTAACCACTGGTGTCGATCGGTGGCAAAATTTCGACAATCACCAGCCCGTTAGACCAGCGGTTTAATTTCACCTTGTTGCTGGTGTTCGATACACAAATCGGCACAATCGGCACGCCGGCAGCAATCGCCGCATGGAAAGCGCCGGTTTTGAATGGCATCAGACCACGACCACGGCTGCGCGTCCCTTCGGGGAACATCCAGATCGACAGATTCTTTTTCTTAATCTGGGCCACCACCTGAGAAATAGTACCGTGCGCTTTGGCGCGATTATCACGGTCAATCAGCAGGTTGCCCGTCAGCCAGTAAAGCTGACCAAAGAACGGGATCCAGGCCAGGCTTTTCTTGCCAACGGTCACCGTTCCTGGCATGACGACGGACGAAGCCGTCACCATGTCGTAATTGTTTTGATGGTTGGCAATATAAATACAGTTGCCGTTATTCACTGCTTCTGCAGGAATACGTTTTTCAACACGAAGACCAAATACCGGTGCCAGACGACCAAACAGCTTACCGAAAGTCGACACATGTTTCGGGTTCCGCGGACTGAAAAGACAGTAGATGCAACCAAAGACACTGACCAGAATCGAGTAAATCACCACGATAATCAGACGCAAAATAAATAACATAACATCCTCTTAAAACTACAGCCGAAGCCGGTAAGAAACCTGTGCAGTTTCGCTCCCTGTGCGGTGAACTATTCTCAAGCCTCATTCAACACGGCACAACGGTTTTATTAATACAAATGTAAAATCTTTGCACTGCGCGACAGTCTCAGACCACTGAATTCCATCGAAAGATTTCAGGGCACAAATGTGCCCTGACTTTTGCCGATTAACAGCGGTCTTATTCTTCGCTGTCACCGCCGCTGATGCGAACAGGTGAATCGACTTCAACACGATCGATACGTTGCAGCCCGCGCGGCAGAAGCGTTCCTTTGCGGCCACGTTCGGCACGGAATTTCTGCAGGTCTTCCGGACGGAGAACCAGCTTACGTTTACCGACATGCAGCGTGATCGACGTTTGCGGTGGCAGAACCAGCAACCACGCCAGTTTATCTTCGCCACTGGCCGCCTGCGCTGCCGGAATTGAAACAATTTTGTTACCCTTGCCTTTCGACAACTGTGGCAGATCCGCCACCGGGAACAGCAACATACGTCCCGCTGCAGTAATCGACAACAGCATATCGTCACTGCCATGAAGTTCCATTGGCGTGAAGGCTTTGGCGTTATCCGGCAAGGTAATCATCGCTTTACCGGCACGGTTACGGGCCACTAAATCGTTGAAAGTACAAACGAAGCCATAACCGGCATCCGATGCCATCAGCAGTTTCTGGTCGTCCGCCGCCATCAGTACGTGCTCGATGGTTGCGCCCGGCGGTGGTGTCAGTTTACCGGTCAGCGGTTCACCCTGGCCGCGCGCAGAAGGCAGCGTGGTCGGATCAAGCGCATAACTGCGGCCGGTGGAGTCCATAAACACCACGGGCTGATTGCTCTTGCCTTTGGCCGCAGCGCGGAAACTGTCACCGGCTTTGTAACTCAGGCCGGAAGCATCGATGTCGTGGCCTTTGGCGCTGCGCACCCAGCCTGATTCTGACAACACGATGGTCACCGGCTCGGACGGAATAAAATCGTGCTCGCTCATCGCCCTGGCTTCTTCACGCTCAGTGATCGGCGAACGTCGCTCGTCACCAAAGGCTTCGGCATCCGCCTGAATCTCTTTGCGGATCAGCGTGCTGAGTTTACGTTCTGACGCCAGCAACGCCTGCAACTGATCGCGCTCTTTCGCCAGTTCATCCTGCTCACCACGGATTTTAGTTTCTTCGAGTTTCGCCAAATGGCGCAATTTCAACTCAAGGATAGCTTCAGCTTGCGTATCTGACAGTTCGAAACGCTGCATCAGTACCGGTTTCGGCTCATCTTCCGTACGGATGATGTGGATCACTTCATCGATATTAAGGAACGCGGTCAGCAAACCTTCGAGGATATGCAGGCGTTTCAGCACTTTATCAAGGCGGAAGTTCAGACGACGGCGTACGGTATCGCGGCGGTAAGCCAGCCACTCCGTCAGGATCTCAAGCAGCCCTTTGACCTGCGGACGATGATCAAGACCGATCATGTTCATGTTAATGCGGTAGCTGCGTTCCAGATCGGTAGTCGCAAACAGGTGATTCATCACCTGATCCAGATCGATACGGTTGGAGCGCGGCACGACGACCAGGCGGGTCGGGTTCTCATGATCTGATTCATCACGCAGGTCTTCAACCATTGGCAGCTTTTTGGCACGCATCTGGCTGGCAATTTGCTCCAGCACTTTCGCGCCGGAAACCTGATGCGGTAGCGCAGTGATCACCGCACTGCCGTCTTCTTTGTGCCAGACCGCACGCATGCGCACCGAGCCTTTACCCGACTCGTACATTTTGCGAATTTCATTGCGCGGCGTAATGATTTCAGCTTCTGTCGGGAAATCAGGCCCCTGTACGAATTCCAGCAGATCTTCGAGCGAGCTGTTCGGTTTCTCAAGTAATGCCACCGCAGCGGCAGCCACTTCACGGATGTTGTGCGGCGGAATATCGGTCGCCATCCCGACCGCGATGCCGGTCGTACCGTTAAGCAGAATATTCGGCAGACGCGCAGGCAGCATTTTCGGCTCCTGCATGGTGCCGTCAAAGTTCGGCACATAATCAACCGTGCCCTGACCTAATTCACGTAACAGAACTTCGGCATATTTTGACAGGCGCGATTCGGTATAACGCATCGCGGCGAAGGATTTCGGGTCATCCGGCGCGCCCCAGTTTCCCTGCCCGTCAACCAGCGGATAGCGGTAAGAGAATGGCTGCGCCATCAGCACCATGGCTTCGTAGCAGGCGCTGTCGCCATGCGGATGATATTTACCCAGCACGTCACCGACGGTACGCGCGGATTTTTTGAATTTGGCGTTATTACTCAGGCCCAGCTCGGACATCGCGTAAATAATACGACGCTGCACCGGCTTGAGCCCGTCACCGATAAACGGCAGCGCGCGGTCCATGATGACGTACATGGAATAGTTGAGATAGGCGTTCTCAGTAAACGTGTGCAGAGCTAAACGTTCTGTTCCGTCATGAGTCATTTCGCTCATTGATGTTTAATCCTCAGACCCGTGGCGTTATCGTTTTGGAAATTAAGGAAGCTTGCACCCGCAGGCGCGCGATGTCCGCTGCCGCGAGGCAATGATGTTCGCGATAGTACATCATCTGCCGTATGACTGTCACAGTTGCTGTGTTCATGCCTTATTTTTAAACAGTTTTTGCACAACAAACTGGTTAAATTGCCGCGCTCTTTCTTCAATTATTGCATCTGAGTCAATAGTCTTGTGCGCAATATCACATTTTTCTGTCATGCAGAGTTCAGTACACTACGTGGTAACAGCCTGACCACCAGAATTTAAGTATTCCCGATAAGGAAAAAACCATGAGCAACATCCTGATAATCAACGCCGGTAAGACCTTTGCCCATTCCAAAGGCGCGCTGAACAACAGCCTGACCGACGTCGCCACCGGCTTTCTGCGTGACAAAGGCCACGACGTGCGCGTGACTGTTCTGGAAGACGGTTACGACGTGCAGACCGAAATTGAAAGCTATCTGTGGGCGGACGCCATCATTTATCAGCAGCCGGGCTGGTGGATGGGGATGCCATGGACACTGAAAAAATACATCGATGAAGTGTTCACAGAAGGCCACGGTAAACTGTACGCCAGCGATGGCCGTACCCGTTCTGATGAATCGAAAAAATACGGTTCCGGCGGCCTGTTGCACGGCAAATGCTACATGCTGTCTGTGACCTGGAACGCGCCGCTGGAAGCGTTCGAAGATAAAGAACAGTTCTTCCACGGCGTGGGCGTTGACGGCGTATACATGGCACAGCACAAAGCCAACCAGTTTATCGGCCTTGATACATTGCCAACCTTTATGTGTAACGACGTGATCAAACAACCTGATGTGGAAGGCGATTTCGCACGCTATCGTGCTCACCTTGAAAATGTATTCGGTCAGGCCTAAGGTTGAAGGTCACCCGGGAAAGAGGTTTTTATGATCACTGTTATTGCTGAAATCAAAGTAAAACCAGGCCGTCGCGATTCGGTTATAGAAAAAATCACAGCACTGCTGCCCAGCGTTCTGGCAGAGAAAGGCTGTCATCGTTATGAGCCATATGTTGATTTCAACGGCCAGATCCCCTGGCGTAAAACAGTACCTGATTCCATTTTCATGCTGGAAGACTGGGAAAGCCTGGCGCACCTCGAAGCGCATCAGCAGGCTGAGCACATGGATAAGCACCGTGAAAACATCAAAGCCGACGTGCTGGATGTGGTGATCCACATTATTGAGAAAGTCTGATTTTCTGAACATCGCTAAATTCGGAAACAAAAATGCCGGCGCTGCAAAGCGTCCGGCATTTTTTTATGGCGACGGCGAAAGGATCAGACGTCAAGTTCGGCGGTATCGCCTTTTTCCTGCAACCAGTTACGGCGATCTTCAGACCGTTTCTTCGCCAGCAGCATATCCATCATGCGCAGCGTCTGGTCGATATCGTCCTCATCGATGGTCAGTTGCACCAGACGACGGGTATTCGGATCGAGCGTGGTTTCGCGCAGCTGCAGCGGGTTCATTTCACCCAGACCTTTAAAACGCTGCACGTTCGGCTTGCCTTTCTTACGTTTCAGTTGCTCCAGCACGCCTTCTTTTTCCTGCTCATCCAGCGCATAGAACACTTCTTTGCCCAGATCGATACGGTATAAAGGCGGCATTGCCACATACACATGACCGCCACGCACCAGGGAGCGGAAGTGACGGACAAACAGCGCGCACAACAAGGTGGCGATGTGTAAGCCGTCGGAGTCCGCATCCGCCAGGATACAGATTTTGCCGTAACGCAGTTGCGTCAGATCTTCACTGTCCGGATCGATACCGATCGCCACAGAAATATCGTGCACTTCCTGCGAGGCCAGCACTTCATCAGAAGAGACTTCCCACGTGTTGAGGATCTTACCTTTGAGCGGCATGATCGCCTGATATTCACGATCACGCGCCTGTTTGGCAGAACCGCCTGCGGAATCCCCTTCCACCAGGAACAATTCTGTCATGTTCAGATCTTGTGACGTGCAGTCAGCCAGTTTGCCCGGCAGCGCAGGGCCGCTGGTCAGTTTCTTACGCACAACTTTTTTTGCGGCACGCAGACGGCGCTGGGCACTGGAAATGCACAGTTCCGCCAGCTGTTCTGCCGCCTGAACGTTCTGGTTCAGCCACAGGCTGAAGGCATCTTTCACCACACCGGAAACGAAGGCCGCGCACTGACGCGAAGACAGACGTTCTTTGGTCTGGCCGGCAAATTGCGGATCCTGCATTTTTACCGACAGCACATACGCACAACGTTCCCAGATATCTTCTGCAGAAAGCTTGACGCCGCGTGGCAGAATATTGCGGTATTCGCAGAACTCACGCATGGCATCGAGCAGGCCCTGGCGCAGACCGTTAACATGTGTACCGCCCTGCATGGTTGGGATCAGGTTGACGTAGCTTTCGGTCAGCAATTCACCGCCTTCCGGCAGCCATAACAGCGCCCAGTCGACAGCTTCAGTATCACCGGCAAAATTACCGACGAACGCTTTTTCAGGCAGAGTAATCAGGCCGTTGACCGCTTCCATCAGGTAATCAGTCAGACCATCGTCATAACACCAGCGTTGCTCGGTGTTATTCACTTTGTCTTTGAACAGGATTTCTACGCCAGGACACAGTACGGCCTTCGCTTTCAGCAAATGGCTGAGGCGGCTGACCGAAAAACGCGGGCTGTCGAAAAAGCTGCCGTCAGGCCAGAAATGAACGCTGGTTCCGGTGTTGCGTTTGCCGCAGGTACCGGTAACGTGCAGATCCTGCACTTTATCGCCATTTTCAAACGCCATTTCATACACTTCGCCACCGCGTTTTACCGCCACTTCGACGCGTTTTGATAAGGCGTTAACCACCGAAATCCCCACGCCATGCAGGCCGCCGGAGAACTGGTAATTTTTGTTGGAGAATTTACCGCCCGCGTGCAGACGGCAGAAGATCAGTTCGACCGCCGGAACGCCTTCTTCCGCGTGGATATCCACCGGCATGCCGCGACCGTCATCAATGACTTCGAGAGACTGGTCTTCGTGAAGGATCACTTCGATGCGTTTGGCGTGGCCAGCTAATGCTTCATCCACGCTGTTATCAATAACTTCCTGGCCGAGATGGTTTGGCCGGGTTGTATCGGTGTACATGCCCGGACGGCGGCGCACCGGTTCGAGTCCGCTGAGGACCTCTATGGAATCCGCGTTATAAGTTGATTGGCTCATCGTTGATTATTCGTGGCTCATAGGTTTGTGGGCTAACGATACAGTATGTGGGCGGGTGGAAGCTCTGGCAGCAAGCAGACGCTATAAATCCGGGGGAAAAAGTCACCCTGACGATGTTAGTCTGCGGCCAGTTCCAGGAAATCTACAATCGGCGAAAAATAGCGTTCAAAGCCGACAAATGCATGATTCCCCTCGGGTTCGACCGTCTGGCGACAGGTGGTGTAGTACGCCACAGCCTGACGGTAATCGAGAATTTCATCGCCCGTTTGTTGCAGTAACCAGAGTAAATCCGGCGACTCCAGCGGTTCGACCTGCATGACTTTCAGATCGTAAACGTGGCGTGACTCTAACACATATTGCTGGCCGGTGTAGGGGTTCTCGTTTTGTCCCAGGAAGTCGATCAGCAGCTCATACGGCTTCACGGCGGGGTTCACCACCACAGCCGGCACGGCAAAACATTGTGACAACCAGGTAGCGTAATAGCCGCCCAGCGAGGAGCCGACAATCCCCAGTTTTTTACCTGCATTGCTGATCACCAGACTCTCGAGTTCTTCGGCAGCCTCGGCCGGATAAGGCGGTAATTGCGGGATAACCATATCGATATGGGGATGATTAACCGCCAGCCAGTTTTTTAACGCCGTGGCTTTCGCCGAGTTGGGAGAACTGTTGAATCCGTGCAGGTAAAGTAAGGTGTTCATTCGTAGCCGTCCGACTCCGTGTCAGGATGAAACTCATTGGTTTCCAGACGGAAGACTTCAGTCTCCACACGGCCATCCGGATACAAATCAAGGTAGCGCCAGCCCGGCGCAACGGTATCAATCGTGAAATTGGTGCAATGCGGTTTGAACTGTACGCAGGTTGACGGCGTGGCGTAAAGACGGCGGCCATACCAGTCGAGATCCAGCTCCTGATGAATATGTCCGCACAAAAGCGTATTCACTTTCGGGTAATTTACCAGGGTGTTCGCCAGCATATGCGCATTGCGCAGGCTGTGCTGATCGAGCCATGTGCAGCCAGAAGGCAGCGGATGATGATGTAACATCAGCAGAGTGAAACGATCGGGGTACGCATTCAGACAACGTTCCATCCATTCCAGCTGATATTCACTCAGCTCGCCATGCGGCACACCGAACACCTGCGTATCAAGCAGGATAATTTGCCAGTGTTCACCGAGCAGAACGTGTTTAGAAGGGCTGATCCCCGCATCCTGCAAGGCATTGACCATGGCAGGCTGGAAATCATGATTGCCCGGCAGCCAGACGCAGGGCGCTGTCAGCTCGCTGATGCCGCGGGCAAACTGATGGTAGGCTTCCACAGACTGATCCTGTGCCAGGTCACCTGTTGCCGCGATAATATCGACTTCACGCTGCTGCGCTTTGATGGCGTCCAGCACCGCGCGATAGCTGTTAAACGTATTCACGCCTAACAACGTTTCATCTTCACCGGCAAAAAGATGGGTATCAGTAATCTGTAGAATCCTGACTTTGGCCCCATTCACCAAAGGCAGTGTAAACAGGCTTTCCAAATCGTTTCCTTTGTTGTTGAAGTCTGTCTAACAAACCGGAACTGCCATCGCTCCGTGCGCAAGGCAATAACGCAGCCAATCCGCAAGGAACTGGTTAATTTGATGCTTTTCATCACGCTGATGCAACTTTTTATTCGGATAATCATAGCGTGCTTTAAAGCGAAAGATCTGCTGACTCGCACACACTTCGGCCACCATCGCATCATGGTACAGGCGAACGGTGAGCGAAGGCAGGCTCCAGTAACTCACCGCCGGTGCGGTCTGTTTGATTTCTATCAGGGATGTGTAACGCGTTGATTCGAGGATCGTCAGGCAATACGTTGCGCTACTCACCTGATATGCCACAGTTTCACCAGGTTCATCGGTACGTGGCATCAAACGGCGCAATTGTGCAAAATTGGTTTCGCACAATCTCATCATTTCAGGGAAATCAGGGGTATAGCGCTTAATCATTAGTTGGCCCACTCTTTTCTCAGGGATTCATGGTGCAGCTGCAGCCATTGCAGGGCAATCACTGACGCCGCATTGTCTATCGCTCCTTCTTCCACCCAGCGGTAAGCCTGTTCACGGCTGACCACATGTACCCGGATGTCTTCATTCTCTGCTTCCAGACCGTGAATTCCTTCTGCCGTCGTGGCATCGACTTCACCGACCATAATGGAAAGACGCTCGCTGGTTCCGCCCGGACTTGCCAGGTAATTCACAGCCGGTTTGCAGCGTTTCACCACAATGTTCGCTTCCTCGAGTGCTTCGCGGCGGGCAACATCTTCAACTGTCTCGCCTTCTTCAATGATACCGGCGACCATCTCCAGAAGCCAAGGAGTATCACTGGAATCCAAAGCCGGGATGCGGATCTGTTCGATCAGCACGACTTCATCCCTTTTCGGATCATAAGGTAATAATACGGCGGCATGACCGCGCTCAAAGACTTCACGGACGACTTCGCCGCTCATTTCCCCATTAAACAGCCGATGGCGAAACCGATATGCAATAATAGAAAAAAAACCTTTATATCGCGTCTCACGTGCAATAATTTCTACATCATCTTTGCCGAAAGTAACCGGTGACCGTTTAAATGAAGACATGGAATGTTTCCTTATCCCTCATAAAGGTAATTTATCGCCCTTTGAGGTCAATTTGATGAAAATGCGTTAATAATAATCAAGGTTGTTTGTGATAGATTTAGGCTCATTCACTCGGGAAGGCACGTTAAGCCAACCGCCCCGCTAGCCTGACTCTGCTAGAATCCGCGTCTATTGGTTAATTTGACTGCGCCACCATACATAACAACATTGCTGCACAACAAGGAATGCAAATGAAGAAACTGCTCCCCCTTCTCATCGGACTCAGCCTGGGCGGCTTTAGTACGATAAGCCAGGCCGAAAACCTGATGCAGGTCTATCAGCAAGCCAGGACAAGTAACCCGGACCTGCGCAAATCTGCTGCTGACCGGGATGCTGCATTCGAAAAAATTAACGAAAGCCGCAGTCCTTTATTACCGCAACTCGGATTAGGTGCGGATTACAATTATACCAATGGCTACCGTGATGCGAATGGCGTTAACAGCGATGTTGGCAGCGCCAGCCTGCAATTAACGCAGACCATCTTTGATATGTCAAAATGGCGCGCCCTGACGCTGCAGGAAAAAACTGCCGGTATTCAGGATGTGTCTTATCAGACTGATCAACAATCACTGATCCTGAATTCCGCAACGGCTTATTTCAACGTCCTGAGTGCGATCGATTCACTCTCGTATACCGAAGCGCAGAAACAGGCTATTTACCGTCAGTTGGATCAAACCACTCAACGTTTTAACGTGGGCCTGGTGGCTATTACCGACGTGCAGAACGCCCGTTCACAATACGACACCGTATTGGCAAACGAAGTGACTGCCCGTAATAACCTGGATAACGCGCTGGAATCCCTGCGTCAGGTTACCGGTATGTATTATCCGCAACTGTCTTCCCTGAATGTCGACAACTTCAACACCACGCGTCCGCAACCGGTCGCCACGCTGTTGAAAGAAGCAGAAAGTCGTAACCTGAGCTTGCTGTCTGCGCGTCTGTCACAGGATCTGGCACGTGAGCAAATCCGCTATGCGGAAACCGGCCACATGCCAACGGTTGATCTGACGGCCTCTACCGGCATCAGCAATACCAAATACCACGGCGACAAAACCGGCGGTTCTTCAAGCTATCAGGATGCTGACGCAGGCCAGAACAAAATTGGTCTGAGCTTCTCCCTGCCATTGTACAGCGGCGGTTCTGTCACCTCTCAGGTGAAACAGGCGCAGTATAATTTCGTGGGTGCCAGCGAACAGCTTGAAAGCGCACACCGCAGCGTCGTGCAAACCGTTCGGTCTTCCTTCAACAACATCTCTGCCTCGATCAGCAGCATCAACGCCTATAAACAAGCCGTTGTTTCTGCACAGAGTTCTTTAGATGCGATGGAAGCCGGTTACCAGGTCGGTACCCGTACCATCGTTGATGTGCTGGATGCCACCACCACGCTGTACAACGCCAAACAACAACTTTCCAGCGCACGTTACACGTACCTGATTAATCAGCTGAACATTAAATCAGCGCTGGGTACGCTGAACGAAAGCGACCTGCTGGCACTGAACGGTGCTTTGGGTAAACCTGTTCCGACAGCCCCCGATCAGGTTGCGCCAGAAACGCCAGATCAGGATGCCGCTGCAGACGGTTACGGCAACAAAACCGCGGCTGCACCTGCACCACGCGTTCAACAAGCCAGCGCATCCACAGCAACGACCACACCGAAGAAAAGCGGCAATCCTTTCCAGAACTGATACGGAAAAGTTTCCCTGCGTTTCGACTAAGGCAGCCTGAAAAGGCTGCTTTTTTTTGCCTGTGTCACGCCGCTCTGTAAAGTCTCGTAACAATTGCCTGTCGCTGCTTTAACAATCAGCCGCTTTCCCCTATTCTTAGGCCCTACTGGGAAAGGGCAAAAAAGCCCTACACATGGGATAAGAACGATGAAACGGACACAACGCGTTAACCTGGCTACCTTCCGTAAATCATGGCGTAGCTCTCGAATCACTCCTGTCGCTCTGGCAGTCAGCGCAGTCTTTATGCTGGCCGGCTGCGAGAAAACCGACGAAACCGTTTCTCTGTATCAGAACGCTGATGACTGCTCGAAAGCCAATCCTTCCGGCAGCGCGCAATGTGTCGCAGCGTATGATGCAGCGAAACAGGAAGCGGCTAAAACCGCACCAAAATATGCCAGCCGCGAAGACTGTATCGCTGAATTCGGCGAAGGCCAGTGTACTCAGGCTCCGGCACAGTCTGGCGTCGCGACGGCTGAAAACCAGAGCAGCGGTGGCAGCATGTGGATGCCGCTGATGGCAGGTTACATGATGGGCCGCATGATGAGCGGTGGCGGTTACGCGCAACAGCCATTATTCAGCTCAAAAAACCCGGCCAGCCCGGCGAACGGTAAATTCGTCGATGCGACCGGTAAAAACTACGGCCCGGCAACTGCGGGCGGCCGGACCATGAACGTTCCGAGAACGGCGATGGCCCCTAAACCTGCCGTGACCAACACCATCACCCGTGGCGGTTTTGGCGACAGCGTGGCAAAACAAACGTCGATGCAACGCAGCTCTTCTGCCACGTCACGCAGCCCTGGCCGCAGCATGGGTGGCTAAGAGACTCTGATGAAACGTTTAGCCATTAACGAGCGCCCGGACTGGCGCGAAAAAGCCACGGAGTTTGGCTTCAACTTCCACACCATGTATGGCGAACCCTACTGGTGTGAAGATGCTTATTACCAGTTCACGCTGGCGCAGATCGAAGAGATCGAAGACGCGACGGCGGAGATTCATCAGATGTGCCTGAAGGTCGTTGAGCGCGTGGTGAATGACGACAAACTGATGGCGAAATTCCAGATCCCAAAACATGTCTGGGAATTTGTCCGCAGTTCATGGCGCACGCAACAGCCTTCGCTGTATTCACGTCTGGATCTGGCCTATGACGGCGTTAATCCGCCGAAGCTGCTGGAAAATAACGCCGATACGCCGACGTCTTTGTATGAAGCCGCTTTCTTCCAGTGGCTATGGCTTGAAGATCAGATAGCGGCAGGCAATTTGTCGCAAGACGCTGATCAGTACAACAGTCTGCAGGAAAAGCTGATTGAGCGTTTTGCCGAGCTGAAAAATCAGCATGGTTTCTCGTTGCTGCACATCGCCTGCTGTCAGGACACTGAAGAAGATCGCGGTACGGTGCAATATTTGCAGGACTGCGCGCTGGAAGCAGAACTGGCCAGCGAATTCCTGTTTATCGAGGAAATCGGGCTGGGAGAACGCGGACAATTCACCGATACGCAGGATCAGGTGATTTCGAATCTGTTCAAGCTGTATCCGTGGGAATTCATGTTCCGCGAAGTCTTCGCGACCAAACTGGAAGATGCCGGTGTTCGCTGGCTGGAACCGGCCTGGAAAGCCATTCTGTCGAATAAAGCCTTGTTACCGCTGTTGTGGGAAATGTTCCCGGATCACCCGAACCTGTTACCGGCTTATTTTGCCGAAGACCCGCATCCGGAACTGGATCACTACGTGGTGAAGCCGCTGTTTTCCCGCGAAGGCGCGAACATTAAAGTCATCGAGAAAGGCCAGGAAGTGGCCCGCGTTGATGGCCCGTATGGCGCGGAAGGCATGATCGTGCAGCAGTTCCATCCGCTGCCGGTGTTTGAAGGCAGTTACACGCTGATCGGCAGCTGGCTGGTCAACGATCAACCTTGCGGGATCGGCATCCGCGAAGATAAAGCACTGATCACCCAGGATCTGTCACGTTTCTATCCGCATACTATTGTCGGATAAAAAAACTAAAAAAGGATAATGAATAAATTCATTATCCTTTTTATTCGCCAAATTAACCTACCTGAACGGAAAGCATCGAAAGCGATCCCATTACGATCCCGTCCGTTGGCTGCGTGATTGGCTCAGCACCATCCCACGCCCCTAAAACGTACAGTAATGGCAGATAGTGATCCGGAGACGGATTGGATAACGCGCCGCCTTCGTGCTCCATAAATTTCACCAGAGGATGATCTTTCGCCTCACCTTTCCAGTTCAGATTATCTTTCACATATGTCTCGAAAGATGTCGCCCACGGATAAGCTTCGGCGTTACCGTCCCATTTTACCATCCGCAGGTTGTGGACTACGTTACCGCTGGCGACAATCATTACCCCTTCGTCACGTAAAGCCGCGAGCTTCTTGCCTAATTCATAATGGAATTCAGGGGGTTGCGTGCCATCAATACTCAGCTGGATCACCGGAATATCCGCGTCAGGATACATCTTGATCAGCACACCCCAGGTACCGTGGTCGAAGCCCCACTCGTGGGTATCGGAAATCACATTCACCGGGCTGAGTAATTCCTGAACACGTTTTGCCAGCGCCGGTGAACCGGGTGCCGGATAGCGCTTATCAAACAGCGCCTGCGGGAACCCTCCAAAGTCATGAATGGTGCGCGGATTCTCCATTGCCGTTACTGCAGTGCCGCGCGTGAACCAGTGCGCTGACACGGCCAGAATCGCTTTTGGACGCGGTAATGTTTCGCCCAGCGCATGCCAGGCACGGGTATACACATTGTCCTCCAGCACGTTCATCGGGCTGCCGTGGCCTAAGAAAAGTGCGGGCATACGTTGAGTCGTCATCATGAATTCCTTACCGCAAGATAAAAGAGAGCAGCCAGTGAGTCACCTGCCGCGTGATGACCATACGGTACTCTTTTTGATTACCGCTGACAGCCGGATAACCATGAAGGAGATATTCAATAAATTTGATGAAAAAAATCAAAGAAGGCAGGAGGAGTCTATTTTGCAAAGACCCATTTTGGCAATAAAAAGCAAAAAGGCCGCATAAGCGGCCTTTTCTGTTACGCACAACCCCTTACTTAGCTTGCCTGACGGGTCTGCGCCTGACGATAGGCCACCAGATCGGCGATGGTCACTACCGGCATATTATGCCGACGGGCAAAGACAATAACTTCAGGCGCATGCGCCATACTGCCGTCGTCATTAGTCAGTTCACACAGCACGCCGTAAGGCTTCAGGCCTGCCAGCGTCGCCAGATCAACCGACGCTTCAGTGTGACCGCCACGGGACAGCACACCACCAGCCTGCGCGCGCAGCGGGAAGATATGCCCCGGACGATTCAGGTCAGAAGGTTTCGCGCCATCTTTGATGGCTGCACGAATAGTGGTGATACGGTCGGCAGCAGAAACACCGGTAGTCACACCTTCAACCGCTTCAATAGTCACGGTAAATGGCGTCTGGAACGGACTGGAGTTGTTCTCAACCATCATTGGTAAATCCAGCTTTTTACGGCTGTCTTCGTTCATGGTCAGGCAAACAATACCGCTGCCGTGGCGAATGGTCAGTGCCATTTGCTCAACGGTCATGTTTTCAGCGGCAAAGATTAAATCGCCTTCGTTTTCACGATCTTCGTCATCCAGCACCAACACACCCACGCCGTTACGCATGGCGTCAATAGCACGCTCAACGCGTTCAGCTGATGTACCGAATTCGGAAAGTAGGGTCTGATTCATGGTAAAAATAACCTCATGTTCTGTATGTGGATTACCAGAATCAGGGCGTCTTGAGGAGGCTAGCTGCAGCCGCCAGATGGCGTGCTACAGTTATAAAAAATAACGCAGCGGGCAATATTTGCCCGGCTTGAATCGTTACTCTCTCCCATCCGGACTTTAACCGTCGGCCCCGGAATTACACCGGATCTGCTGACCTCTAACCCCGAAGGATTGAGCGCTCGCGGGCTTCCACATGGAAGGGATTATGATCCTTCCGATATTCCGTGGTTTACCGCCGGTGGGGACTTTCACCCCGCCCTGAGAATAAGCAAAACAACTATAGCGCCAATAAATGAGCAGAGCAATCCTGTGGTTTGTCCAATTAGTGCCCCTGAAGGTTTATAGAAACAGCATCAGCGATTACACTAAGGAAAAGCACCTCCTTCGAGAAAAGGAAATAACATGATTGACCCGAAAAAAATTGAACAAATTGCCCGCCAGGTTCACGAATCTATGCCTAAAGGGATCCGTGAGTTTGGTGAAGATGCCGAAAAGAAAATCCGTCAGGTATTGCAGGCGCAGTTCAGCCGCATGGATTTAGTCAATCGCGAAGAGTTTGACGTTCAGACCCAGGTTTTACTGCGTACCCGTGAAAAACTGGCTGTACTGGAACAACGTCTTGCTGCGCTGGAAGGCAAGCTGACTGAAACGGAAAAGCCGCAAGATCCGGCCTGATTATTGCGAATGATATCATCAGAAAAGGCCTGCTCAGCAGGCCTTTTTGCTGTGCGAAATCGGCGTTACCGTACATGAAGTACCGTTGTGGCGCGTGGCAATAACAGCCACAATCCTGCAAACACCACGACTGCATACAGCGCTTTCCAGCCGACCATCGCCAGCAATCCGCAGCACAATACAGCGCCCAGCATCGCCATCCATTTCGAGCGTCCTGCCAGGATCCGGATCCCCGCCAGCATACATAACAGATAAATCAGGATGAAAATCCCATTGGCGTAAGTGATTAGCGCGCCGAGCGGCAGGTGCAGCCAGTAAATCAGTAACGTAAACAACGCGCAGCAGCCCACCACTAAATTCAGCGCGGGCACCGGCACTTGCTGAGCGGAAAGCTGTGCGAGTTTACTTTGCGGCTTGAGCTGAGCCTGTGACCACACCAGCCGGGCGAAACTCTGGGTATAAATATTCACGCTGGCAAAACACGCCAGATAGCCAATAATGCAGGCGATCCACAACGCTTTTTGTCCGAAGAGCTGTACGACGATACCCGGCAATGATGCGCCTGCTTCCCGCCCTTCTCCCCAGGCATGGAATTTCAGCACCGCTACCGTACATCCCCAGTAAACTGCGCCAGCCACCAGCATGCCGATCAACAACGCGCGCGGGAAATCCCGTTCCGGATGACGAAATTCGGTCGCCAGATGCGCGAAAGCCTCAAGTCCGACAAAACACCAAAACATCACCGCCAGCGCGTCAAACAGGTTCGATGGTGAGACGTCACGCACCGAAGGCAGCGGAATTTCAGGCAGAGAAATATCCCCTTTCCACCAGATTGCCACCACCAGCGCGATCACCAGAAAAGCGATTAGCGTTTGAATATTGGCACTGGACCCGGCACTGCGTGTGCCGAGGAACCAGATAACAAACAGCGTACCCAACTGCACCAGCAGCAGGTTTATGCTGCTCCAGCCAAAGGCGGCCTGCCAGAAACCGGCAGCAATATGCAATGCGGCGGGCAATCCGACTGGAATAACTGACAGGAATAACCAACCGGTGACCCGCGCCATATGCGGCCCGAAAGCTTTGCCGACAAAATGCGCTGCACCGCCCGCGCTGGGGAAATGCCGCCCAAGCGCAGCAAACCCGATGGCTATCGGAAACACCAGCAGGATCAGCACCGGCCACGCCCACAGGCTGTCATTTTGTGCCAGCTGAGCCGCCAGTGCAGGCACCGCAAAGACACCAGTCCCCAGTAATGAGGTTGAAAGCAGCCCGACGCCCTGCGCCAGACTCAGTTCCTGTTTTAATCCGCTCACAACAGAGCCACTTCCGTTTTGCGTTATTGATTGAAAAATCAAAAAGAAAAGGGCTTATCAGATAAGCCCTTCAGTGCAGGTAACATGGTCTTCCCGGAGGAAATCAGTCCTGCGCTTTGATCTGATTGATGATTTTGGTAGTGGACAAACCATCTTCAAAATTCAGCACACGGACTTCGCCGCCATTCGCCCAGACTTCCTGACAACCGGCGATTTGCTCAGGCTTATAGTCGCCGCCTTTCACCAGCAGATCAGGCAAGATCCCGGCGATCAAACGCTGCGGCGTGTCTTCATCAAAAGAAACCACCCAGTCCACGGCACCCAGTGCACCCAGCACGATCATGCGGTTTTGCAGCGTGTTTACGGGACGGGTTTCGCCTTTCAGGCGTTTGGTCGAAGCATCGCTGTTAACGGCGACAATCAGACGGTCGCCCAGTTTGCGGGCGTTTGCCAGGTAAGAAACATGTCCCGCGTGCAGGATGTCAAAGATGCCGTTGGTCATTACGACTTTTTCGCCGCGCTGACGCGCCATCGCCACGGCGGCTTTTAGCTGTTCTTCGTTCATCACGCCAAAACCAACGTCTGAACGCCCGCCGATCGCATTTTCCAGTTCAACCGGCGAAACGGTTGAGGTGCCGAGTTTACCCACCACCACACCGGCGGCGGCGTTCGCCAGGAAGCAGGATTCTTCCAGCGTATTACCGGCGGCCAGCGCAGCGGCCAGCGTACCGATCACCGTGTCACCGGCACCGGTCACGTCATACACTTCCTGCGCCTGCGTTGGCATATGGAATGGCGCTTTGCCTGGCTGTAACAAGGTCATGCCGTGTTCAGAACGGGTGACCAGAAGCGCGGAAAGTTCGAAATCAGCGATCAGTTGCATACCACGGGCGACAATTTCATCTTCGTTTTTGCAACGACCGACAACGGCTTCGAATTCGGACAGATTTGGTGTCAGTAAAGTCGCACCACGGTAACGTTCGAAATCAGATCCTTTAGGATCAACCAGCACCGGTACGCCAGCTTTTCTCGCCAGCTGGATCATTTTCTGCACTTCAGTCAGTGCACCTTTGGCGTAGTCTGACAGCACCAGTGCGCCACTTTGTGGTAAAGCTTGTTCGATTTTGGTCAGCATCGGCTGGAGATCAACACCTTCAAAACCTTCTTCAAAGTCGAGGCGGATCAGTTGCTGGTTACGGGACAATATACGCAGCTTAGTGATGGTCGGATGCGTGGATAACGCCACGAAATCGCAGTTTACTTTCACTTCCGCCAGACGCTCACTCAGGGCACGGGCGGCATCGTCAACGCCGGTCAGACCGATCAGACGCGAAGAAGCACCGAGAGACGAAATGTTCATCGCCACGTTTGCCGCGCCGCCAGGACGTTCCTCGATGGTATTGACCTTCACCACCGGCACCGGCGCTTCCGGTGAAATACGATTGGTCGGGCCATACCAGTAGCGATCTAACATTACGTCACCGACAACCAGCACACCCGCGCGGTGAAAATCAGGCAAAGTCACTTTCATCCCAAGACTCCAAAACAGATAAATCAAATCGGGTAAATACAATGCGCCGGATAATATCACAAGCGCCTGTTACCCGAATAAAAACCCTCAGCCCAGCCAGTTCGCCCAGCTGGCGCGGATTTGCGCGCGCTCCGCCGCAAAACTGTCTGCGGCCACTTTCCCGCTGTGCTCCTGCAAAGCGAGGTGATGAATTTCATCGCGCAGCGTGACATAAGCCTGCGTCAGATTTCGAGCCTCTTCTTCCGGCATGATGTCGTGTTGCGCCATCAGCTCAAAAATCCTCACATTATCGGACCAGCGCGTCAGCTTCGGCTCATCATGCGCGAAACGCAGAACCAGATATTGTGCAATGAATTCAATATCCGTAATGCCACCCGGATCGGCTTTCAGATCGAACTCGTCGGCTTTTTTACTGCCCAGATGGGCATACATTTTCTCGCGCATTTCACGGACTTCCTTACGCAGTCCTTCACCATCGCGCTGGCGGCAAAGAATGTCGCGACGCGTGGCATTAAATTGCTGCGTCAGTTGCGGATCACCGTAAACCACGCGCGCGCGAACCAGCGCCTGATGCTCCCATGTCCAGGCTTCATTGGCCTGATAATCGGCAAAAGCTTCGATGGTGCTGACCAGCATGCCGGAGGCACCGGAAGGTCGCAGACGCGGGTCAACCTCATAAAGAATGCCTGACGACGTACGGGTGCTGAATAAATGCATGATGCGCTGCGCCAGCCGCAGATAAAACTGACGCCCGTCGATGCTGCGTTCGCCATCGGTCATCACCTCCGGCGCACAGTCGAGCAGGAAGACCAGATCCAGATCCGAGCTGTAACCCAGCTCCCAGCCACCGAGTTTTCCGTAACCGACCACGGCAAAACCGCGCCCTTCACGGTGCTGAAGATGCGCTGGCTGACCGTATTTTACGACCATCTGTTCCCACGCCTGTTGCACCACAACGTCGAGAATGGCCTCCGCAAGGTAGGTTAAATGGTCACTGACTTTCATCACCGGCAATGCGCCGGAAATATCCCCGGCTGCAATACGCAGATGCTGCGCCTGCTTGAACTGACGTACCGCTTCAAGCTGTTGTTCTTCGTCTTCCGTCGGCACCCGCATCAGATACTGGCGCAGTTCGTCGCGGTACGCGCCCGGCTCCACCGGCTGGTAAAGCGTGCGTGTGTCGAGCAGTTCATCGAGCAATAAAGGATGGCGGGCGAGTTGGCTCGCGACCATCGGTGAAGCGGCGCACAGGCGGATTAACTGTTTGAGCGCACCGGGGTATTCCACCAGCAGCTCGATATACGTCGTACGTGTGACGATATTGAGCAGCAACTGCATCAGGCGCTGTAACGTCACATCGGCATTTTTATAGGTGCAGACCTGCGCCAGCAAACGCGGCATCAGCAAATCCAGCTGGTCACGACCACGCGGCCCGATCGTGCGTTTATCTACATCACGGCGGAAATCGGCAATCTGATATAAAACATGTCGTTGCGCGTTTTCGTCAAGTTGCGGCACCAGTGGCGCCAGCTCGGCAGGCTCAAGCGCATCAATCCATAAACTGCTGAACTGGGAGAGTTGCACATCATCTTCAGCATCTGGCGTGTCATCACCAATCAGCTCGTTAAACACCGAGCGCACGGCCTGCATGTGAGCATTCACTGCATCCAGAAGCTGCGGCCAGCCGGCATAATTCATCCCCCACGCCAGACGTGCCTGATTCAGTTCATCTGACGGTAAGGTTTGTGTTTGCTCGTCCGCTATTGCCTGTAACAGATTTTCCAGACGGCGCAGGAACAGATAGCTGTTACGCAACTGCAACACCTGTTCTACCGGCAACAGCCCCAGATTTTCCAGCGCCTGAAGCGTTGGCAGCAACGCACGCTGCTGCAATGCCGGTTCGCGCCCGCCACGGATCAGCTGGAATACCTGCACGATAAATTCAATCTCACGGATACCGCCTGCGCCGAGTTTGATGTTGTCTTTCAGACCCCGGCGGCGTACTTCACGAGCGATCATGCCTTTCATGTTACGCAGGGACTGGATCACGCTGAAATCGATATAACGGCGGAAGACAAATGGCATCAGCATTTTGCGCAATTCCTGACTGCTGATGTCCTCCGCGCCGCCCATCAGACGCGCTTTCACCATCGCGTAACGCTCCCAGTCACGCCCCTGTTCCTGATAATAATCCTCCAGTGCCGGGAAGCTCATCACCAGCGGGCCGCTGTCGCCGAACGGGCGCAAACGCATGTCCACGCGATATACAAAACCGTCGATAGTGGGCTGATCCAGCACTTTGATCAGCCGCTGGCCGAGACGGGTGAAAAACTGCGCATTATCCAGTTCACGCCGCCCGCCGCGGGTCTGACCATTTTCCGGATAAGCAAAAATCAGATCGATATCCGAGGAGAAATTCAGCTCGCCGCCGCCCAGTTTACCCATCCCGAGGATCAGCATTCTTTGCGGTTCGCCAGCAGCATTGACCGGCGTACCAAACTCGCGACAGCAAGCGTCGTAAAGCCAGCCGCGGGCGCTGACAATCAATAATTCCGCCAGTTCACTCAACTGATGAAGCGTGTCTTTCGCTTCACTGGTTTGCGCGGACTGCGACCACGCAATGCGGGTCAGAATGCGACGACGAAACAGACGTAACGCTTTCATCAGCCCGGCTTCGTCAGCCACCTGTGTCAGCGATTCCTCCAGCCACTGGCGGTAAAGTTGCCACTCCTGCGCCTGAGGGGGATTTTGGTCAATTTCATGCCACCACTGCGGAAAAGCCAGCAAACTGTCCGTTACGAATTCACTGCTGCTCAGCACGGCCAGTTGCGCATCATCGGGAAGGGGCAGGTTTTCAGGATGTTCACGCCAGCGTTCAAGCAAACTCTGCGCATGGCTTTGCAAAACAGAAGAAAGTGGCAACATGAAGTCAGATTCCTTGCAAAAAAAAGCCCGGGCAATTTGCCCAGGCTTATCAGTCAATTAACGAGGTTGTCCGTTTAACCAGAAAGCATCCATCATCACCGCGTGAGAACGGGCCGAATCCTCCCAGGCGTGCTGCTGCTGAACGATGGCCTGTTGCAGATCGGCCCAGCCGGCAATATACGCGGCAACGTCTTTTTCAGGGTAAGCACCGGCCAGCAAATGGAAGGTAATGATCTGGCGTTTAAGGCGCGCCAGTTGGTCACGATAGCCTTCTTCCGTCAGCGGCTGTGCAAAGGCTTCTTTCAGATCGGCGGCAGTGCGGCCGAGCATGATGTCAGCAAAGCGCTTGAAGGAACCGTCCATTTTTTTCGCGGATTTATCATCAATAAACGGCGCCCACCCTGATGTTGCCAGCCAGGAAGTAAGCACTAACTTGCATTTCAGATATGCCGCGCTGTAACAGATTTCCTGTGCATCCGCCGATTTCTGTTCCAGAACCGGCACCAGATCAGTAAGTAAGGTACGCAGCTCAGAAGAGGCTTTACGCGGCACAAGTCCGCCGAACAGCACCAGAACCTGGCGCACAGTTTCCACGGCCTGCAACACAGTCAGGCGCGCAGTTTTGTCGCCGCGAACCCACAATTCTTCATGATATTGCCAGTGATCCAGCGCCAGTTCGAACATCGCAGACATAGCCTGCTCAACCGTAGCTTTCGGTTTCGCTTTAAACACCGGCAGCGGTTTGATGTCACGGGCAGGATTGCCCTTTGCAAGATGATAACCACGAGCCGCCTTGCTGAAACCACCCTGCCGCAAGCCGCCGTGCGCGCCAATTTCAGCCGCCAGCGCCAGTAAATCAGCGGTGTTACCTTTTTTCAGCTCAAGTTCAATTTCAGCCAGTGGTTCGTTTAATTCGCCAGCCACCACTTCGCCCTGATCTAACCCAAGTTCGATCTCGCTTTCGCCGTAAGTGATCACCCACTTCTCGCGGGTGAAATCCGTGCGGAAGAGCGGAGCGAGTTCTTTCTGCAATGCAGCGGGTTTGCACCCTTCCGGCCAGATATCTTTCGGGAACGCGCTCAGTTTCAACACCGGCTTTTTCAGCTCAACGTTGTATTCAGGGCGCTGATGTAACCCCCCCACCACTTTGCCACCGGTTTTGATGGTCATTTCATACTGATCGTCAAAACCACGGATCCGCAGACCCATGTCATGCGAACGTAAATAGTTTTCCGCAGTCTCAAAATAGATGTTGGTCAGTTTCGAAGGCGCGGTGTGCACGCTGTTAAAACCAGCGAGTTGCGAAGGTAATTCGGCGATTGCGGCCGGGGTGGCGATAAATTTTAATTCTATTTCTACGGTCATATGAGTCTTCACACCGATTCTTTGCTGCCAAAAGGGATTAACGCGTCGCTGCCAATTCTATCATAAGCACAGCGCGCAAGCCGCATGTTGCGGGATTGTAAGATAGTTCTCATTCCGGTTTATACATTGCGTCGTCACACTGTTGCCCTTACTATCGGTCTCCAACTTTTAGTACTTATATGAGTGCAATGGCCGGACAGTGGCGGTTGCCAGAAGACGTATCCTGATAAAACGGATCCACACTTCACGTTCCCTAAATTCACAAAGAAACGATGAAATAATGCAGAAATTACGCCTAATTGGTTTCGCTTTGCTTGGTTTAAGCATGACATGGGGCGCTCACGCTGATGAGAAGCGCTATATCTCCGACGATTTGATTACCTATATCCACAGTGGTCCAGGTAATCAGTATCGCATCGTTGGCACCCTGAATGCCGGTGAAGAAGTCACCCTGCGCAGTGTCAACGACAGTACGAAATACGGTGAGATTG
The DNA here is from genome assembly GCF_040544515.1 of Rahnella sp. 2050. NCBI lineage: Bacteria > Pseudomonadati > Pseudomonadota > Gammaproteobacteria > Enterobacterales > Yersiniaceae > Rahnella > Rahnella sp. 2050. The sequence continues at coordinate 126,118 of NZ_JBEPKE010000005.1, forward strand.
TTGATTCAAAAGGTAAAACCGCCTGGATCCCGCTTGATCAGTTAAGCAATGTGCCGAGCTTGCGTACCCGCGTTCCGGATCTGGAACAACAGGTGAAAACGCTGACCGACAAGCTGACCAATATTGATTCCAGCTGGAACCAGCGCACGGCAGAAATGCAGGCCAAAGTCTCTTCCAGTGACGGCATCATCAACGGCCTGAAGAAAGAAAATCAGGATTTGAAAAATCAGCTGATCGTGGCGAAGAAGAAGGTTGACGCGGTCAATGTGCAGCTCGACGACAAACAAAGAACCATTATCTTACAATGGTTTATGTATGGCGGCGGTGTCGCGGGTGTCGGTCTGGTGCTGGGTCTGCTGTTGCCACATCTCATCCCACGTCGCAGGAAAAAAGATCGCTGGATGAGCTGACAGCTCAGCATCCTGATCGTTTCCCTAAGGCACTTCGGTGCCTTTTCGTGTTTCCATCAGTCAGGAAATCTTCAGCGCAACTTTGCTATGATGAAGACAGAGTCCTTTGGCTAATTTCAGGAGTTATCGCGTGGAGATTTACCTGGTCGGCGGCGCAGTCCGAGACAGTTTATTAAACCTGCCTGTGTCTGAACACGATTGGGTGGTAGTGGGCGCGACGCCTGAATATATGCTCGAAAATGGCTATCAGCAGGTCGGTAAAGATTTTCCGGTCTTCCTGCATCCGGTCACTCACGATGAATATGCGCTGGCCCGTACTGAGCGGAAATCTGGCTCCGGTTATAACGGCTTTACCTGTTATGCCGCACCGGATGTCACGCTGGAACAAGATCTGATGCGTCGGGATCTGACCATTAATGCCATCGCCAAAAGCAACGATGGCGAACTTTTCGATCCCTATCACGGTCAGCGTGATATCGAACAACGCCTTTTGCGCCACGTTTCCGATGCTTTCGGCGAAGATCCGCTGCGGGTTCTGCGCGTTGCCCGCTTTGCTGCACGCTTCGCGCATTTAGATTTCACGGTCGCCCCGGAAACGCAGGCGCTGATGCAACAGATGGCGGAAAGCGGTGAGCTGGAAGCCCTCACACCTGAACGTGTGTGGAAAGAAACCGAGAAAGCGTTACAAACGCAGGATCCGCAGGTCTATTTCCAGGTGCTGCGCGATTGTGGCGCCCTGAAAGTGCTGTTTCCTGAAATCGATGCATTATTTGGCGTGCCTGCACCGGCGAAATGGCATCCGGAAATTGATACCGGCATACATACGCTGATGACGCTGAAAATCGCCAGTACCCTGACGCCTGACGTCGATGTGCGTTTTTCGGCGCTTTGCCATGATTTGGGTAAGGCTCTGACGCCGCCGCAATTCTGGCCCGCCCATCACGGTCATGGCCCGGCGGGCGTGAAACTGGTGGAAAAACTCTGCCAGCGGCTGAAAGTGCCGACGCACATTCGTGATTTAGCGAAACTGGTCGCGGAGTTCCATGACCTGATCCACACCGTCAATAAACTGCGTCCGGAAACCTTGTTAAAACTGTTCGACACCATTGATGTCTGGCGTAAACCGCAGCGTCTTGAGCAGATGATCATGACCAGTGAAGCCGATGCGCGCGGGCGTACGACATTTGAAAATAATCCCTATCCGCAAGGCGATTACCTGCGTGAAGCCTTTGAAGTCGCCAGCAGCGTTTCAAATAAAGAGGTGCTGGATGCGGGTTTCCAGGGTATGGCTATCCGTGATGAACTGAAGAAACGCCGTACTCAGGCGCTGGCCGACTGGAAACAAACTCAGGACGTGGCGATTTAAACGCTGGCTTTATTCATAAGAAAAGCCCCGCCGGTGATTCACCGTGCGGGGCTTTTTATTGCCTCAGGGAAGCAAAAATCAGGCGATAAACACAAAATACACGGCAATTGCCACGAAGAAACGGTAAATCGCAAACGGGATAAACGAAATGCGTTTAATCACCGCCAGGAAGGTTTTAATCGCGATCAACGCAACAATGAACGCAGAGACAAACCCTGTGGCAAACATCGGTAAATCCGCCATATTCAGGAAGCTGTAGCTCTTGTACAAATCCAGAGCCGTCGCGCCCATCATCATCGGCACCGCCAGCAGGAAAGAGAACTCAGATGCCGCAAAACGGCTGATCCCCATTAACATCCCCCCACTGATGGTTGCCCCTGAGCGGGAGAACCCGGGCCAGAGCGCCAGACACTGAAAAACACCAATCATAAACGCCTGCACGTAGGTGATGTCATCCAGTCCCTCGGCACGCGGTTTTTTAGGTTTCAGCAACTCGGCAGCAATCAGCAAAATACCGCCGACCACCAGTGCATACATGACATATTTTGGCTCGAACAACGCTTTGATTTGAGAGTGCAGAAGCAGCCCCAGTACCGTTGCCGGAATCATCCCCAAAATAATATGCAATAAATTTAAACGACGAGAACCCGAGCCTTCATGAACCGGCGGTTTACCAAAATGCAAACCTATCATGTTGAACAAACGACGCCAGAACATCACGACCACGGCCAGAATTGAACCTAACTGGATAACCACTTCAAATGATTTTGAGGTATCTCCCGTAAAGCCAAGAAGATTGCCGACAATAATCAAATGACCGGTAGAAGAAACAGGCAAAAACTCGGTGAGTCCTTCAACCACCCCCAAAATAGCCGCAACAAGCAAAGAATGACTTTCGACGATCATTATCGCACCCTACCCTTTAAAAGATCCGCTGATGGGAAATATGCTTACAATACACACAATAAAAAAGCGGCATCATGCTGAGCCGCTTCAGTAAAGAAAACCCGGCAACCCGGACTTTCCTTTTAACGCTTCTTTATGACATTCAATAGACAAGCGTTTTCTAAATTGTATCCATAACAGGATTTAAAAACGCTTTCCACGCTCGATAATCACGCCGACATTCGCTGCCTGAGCAACAGCGCCCGGTTTGCTGAGCTTAATCCGAACCCACGGAGAATTAAACCGGCTCAGCAGCAATGTCGCCACCTCTTCCGCTACGCGTTCAACCAGCGCAAAATTTTGTGAAGAAACATGCCCGATCACCGCATCACTGACATCAGCATAGCTTAAACAGTCATTCACATCGTCAGTGGCGGCGGACTTTTGGTTATCCCAGGCCATTTCGATATCGAATACCAGTTTCTGTTTAATGGTCTGTTCCCATTCGTAAGCGCCAATGGTAGTGATTACATTTAGTTGCTCAATAAATACGATATCCATCACGTGATTCTCTGTTTTTGGCCCAGCCGGATACCACTTCCAGCAGAAAATGCGTATTATCCATGGATGTTGCGATTAAAACGACCCTTATTAGACGGAACGGCTTTATGAGTGCTACCGCGCTTGGAATGATTATTTTCGCCTACCTCTGCGGCTCGATTTCCAGTGCTATTCTGGTCTGCCGGGTAGCCCGTTTACCCGATCCGCGCACAGCGGGCTCAGGTAATCCCGGCGCCACCAACGTTTTACGCCTGGGTGGCCGTCTGGCCGCTGCCGCTGTTCTGATTTTCGATGTCCTCAAAGGCATGCTGCCGGTCTGGCTGGCATACCGTCTGAACATTCCGCCTATGTATCTTGGCCTGACGGCCATCGCGGCATGTCTTGGCCATATCTATCCGGTCTTTTTCCGCTTTAAAGGCGGCAAAGGTGTTGCCACGGCGTTTGGTGCTATCGCCCCCATCGGCTGGGACCTGACCGGCCTGATGACCGGCACATGGCTCCTGACCGTGCTGCTGAGCGGCTATTCGTCACTGGGTGCGATCGTCAGCGCACTGATTGCGCCATTTTATGTCTGGTGGTTCAAACCGGAGTTCACCTTCCCGGTCGCCATGCTTTCCTGTCTGATCCTGTTGCGTCATCACGATAATATTCAGCGCCTGTGGCGTGGTCAGGAAGGAAAAATCTGGGATAAGCTGAAGAAAAAACGTAAAGCGGCGAAAGAAGATAAGACCGAATAGTCAGTAAAATGCAGATTGCAGACATAAAAAAACGACCTCAGGCGGGTCGTTTTTTATTGGTTTTTTTCAGCTCAGCCAGCCTGACTGAGCGGGAGCGAGACAAGGCGTCAGGAGACCTGAAAGCGCAGCATAATTGAGTATGTGAGCATTTCGGGTCGATGCAACAACGCAGTCGCAGCCCCACTCAGACTGGCGGAAGCTCCGCTAACGGCCAGCGAGGGCGAACGGTCACACCGAGATCAGGAGTTGCACCGCTTTTCAGCCGCACCATGCCTGCATACGCGATCATCGCACCGTTATCGGTACAGAATTCAGGACGCGCATAAAATACCTGACCGCCACGTTTTGCCATCACCTCAGCCAGTTTGGCGCGTAATGTGCGGTTCGCGCTGACACCACCGGCCATTACCAGCTGTTTAAAACCCGTCTGATCCAGTGCACGTTTGCATTTTATGGCCAGCGTATCCACCACCGCATCTTCAAAAGCGCGGGCAATGTCGGCATGTGTCTGCGGGTCGCTGTCATTGCCACGAATGGTATTCGCTGCGAAAGTTTTGAGGCCGGAGAAACTGAAATCCAGCCCCGGCCGGTCTGTCATCGGGCGCGGGAAGGTAAAACGTCCGGCAACGCCCTGAGAAGCCATTTTCGACAGCAACGGCCCCCCCGGATAATCAAGGCCGAGCAATTTAGCTGTTTTATCAAAGGCTTCACCGGCAGCATCATCAATGGATTCGCCGAGCAAGGTATATTCGCCAATTCCGGTGACGCTGATTAACTGCGTATGTCCGCCGGAAACCAGCAGCGCCACAAACGGGAAATCCGGCGGATTATCTTCCAGCATCGGTGCCAGCAAATGGCCTTCCATGTGATGCACCGGCACGGCAGGCACATCCCACGCAAATGCCAGAGAACGCCCGATGGTTGCGCCCACCAGCAACGCCCCGACCAGACCAGGGCCGGCGGTGTACGCCACGCCATCGATATCCTGAGCAGTCAGCCCGGCTTCTTTCAGCGCAGCCTGAATCAAGGGTACTGTTTTACGTACATGGTCACGCGATGCCAGTTCTGGCACCACACCGCCGTAATCTGCATGCAGTTTTACCTGACTATACAGTTGGTTGGCTAACAAACCGGCTTCGCTGTCATAAACTGCAATTCCGGTTTCATCGCAGGAGGTTTCAATACCCAGTACTCGCATCACTCTTTCCATCATGTTTTCGCGCTAACTCGCGGCGCGCAGTTTAGCACACAAGCTTCGGCGGGTGCTGCACCGGAGTGGGAATTCCTCGCTTCGCAGGCCAATTAATGTCGAGCAATTTTGATTGATTGGTATATAATCGCCGCCCGACGCAAAACAAGCGCACAATGTTGCAGAAGGGTTGCAGAAAGCGCCTGTTTCAATTTGCCGTTATGCTTTACAAGACGACGCGAATTGGAGTAAAATTCCGCACCATTTTGAAATGTGCTGGTACAACATCAGCAAACAAACCGATTTTATCGAGGTGAGAGGCACATGCCTGTAATTAAAGTACGTGAAAACGAGCCGTTCGACGTAGCTCTGCGTCGCTTCAAGCGTTCCTGCGAAAAAGCAGGTGTTCTGGCAGAAGTTCGTCGTCGTGAATTCTATGAAAAACCGACTACCGAACGTAAACGCGCTAAAGCATCTGCAGTAAAACGCCACGCCAAGAAACTGGCTCGCGAAAACGCACGCCGCACTCGTCTGTATTAATCTTCGGGGGCAACCCCAAATCGCGTGATTTGCAATATTAAGAACGCGCAGACTGCGTAGTAGCATACGAAGGCCGTGCTTTCCGAAAGGAATGCGCGGCTTGTTCTCGTTTATAGGCTAGTGAGTAAGGGGCTTATGGCTGGGAGAATTCCGCGCGTATTTATCAATGACTTGCTGGCTCGCATCGATATCGTCGATTTGATCGACGCTCGGGTAAAGCTCAAGAAACAGGGTAAAAATTATCACGCGTGCTGCCCTTTCCACCATGAGAAAACACCCTCATTTACCGTAAATGGCGATAAGCAGTTTTATCACTGTTTCGGCTGTGGTGCCCACGGCAACGCCGTCGATTTCCTGATGAACTATGACAGGCTTGAGTTTGTCGAAAGCATTGAGGAACTGGCGACAATGCAGGGTTTGGAAGTGCCGTACGAAGCAGGCACCGGTCCGAGCCAGATGGAGCGTCATCAGCGTCAAAGCCTCTACCAGTTGATGGCACCGCTTAGCGAGTTCTATCAGCAATCACTTAAACAGGCTGCAGGGGCTCCCGCACGGGAATATCTTGCCCGGCGCGGTTTAAGTGAAGACGTCATCAGCCATTTCGCCATTGGTTTCGCCCCACCGGGTTGGGACAACGCATTAAAGCGTTTCGGTAAAAATGCCGATGATAAAGCGTCTCTGATTGATGCCGGTATGTTGGTCACCAATGACAATGGCCGCAGCTATGATCGTTTCCGCGAACGGGTGATGTTTCCTATTCGTGATAAACGTGGCCGCGTAATTGCCTTTGGCGGCAGGGTTCTCGGTGACGGTACGCCGAAATACCTGAACTCACCGGAAACCGAAATTTTCCATAAAGGCCGCCAGTTGTATGGCCTGTATGAAGCACAGTTAAAGCACCCGACGCCAGCGCGTTTGCTGGTGGTTGAAGGGTATATGGATGTCGTCGCACTGGCGCAGTTCGGCATTGATTATGCCGTTGCCTCATTGGGCACGTCCACGACCGCTGATCATATTCAGCTGATGTTCCGCAGCACAGACAACATCGTTTGCTGTTACGACGGTGACCGCGCGGGACGTGAAGCCGCATGGCGCGCACTGGAAACGGCACTGCCGTATCTTAATGATGGCCGCCAGCTGCGTTTTATGTTTTTACCCGACGGCGAAGATCCAGACACGCTGGTGCGTAAAGAAGGCAAAGAAGCGTTCGAACAACGTATGGAACAGGCGATGCCGCTGTCCACTTTCCTGTTTGATTCGCTGTTGCCGCAGGTAGATTTGAGCAGCCCTGACGGGCGGACCAAATTGAGCATGCTGGCATTGCCGCTGATCCGCCAGGTTCCCGGTGAAACGTTACGAATGTATTTGCGTCAGCAGTTAGGGAATAAGCTCGGTATTTTGGATGACAGCCAGCTGGAAAAGCTGATGCCTAAACAGGCAGAAAGTAGCAATGTCTATCAGGCGCCCCAGCTAAAACGCACAACCATGCGTATACTTATAGGGTTACTGGTACAAAATCCACAACTGGCTACACTTATACCCTCACTGCAAGGTTTGGAGCAAGCGAAGCAACCAGGACTGGATCTGTTCAGCGAGTTAGTAACCACTTGCTTAGCCCAGCCGGGGCTGACGACGGGCCAGTTACTGGAACTTTATCGCGACAATAAGTTCTACCAGCAGCTTGAAACTCTGGCGACATGGAACCACATGATCGTAGAGGACATGGTCGAGGAGGAATTTCGCGCCACGTTAGCCAGCCTGTATGACTCGATTTTAGAGCAACGGCTTGAAACTTTGATTGCAAAAGCCAGGACGCATGGCCTGAGTCCGGAGGAACGGACCGAAGTCAGTTCCCTGAATCAGGTGTTAGCGAGAAAGAGTTAACAAGTTAAATAACAAGAACATAAAAAGTAATGCGTCAGGCGTTACTACTAAAAAACGGCTTAAGTGCCGATATAAAGCGGGGCACGGCCCTGCGCAGAGCCGCCCTGGTGGGCCGCGGCACAATAAACGCCCCTAACGTTATTGTTGGCGATGTTACCCGACCGACACCAACCCAAATACTCTGAAGTGTGGATACCGTCTTATGGAGCAAAACCCGCAGTCACAGCTTAAGCTACTTGTCACCCGTGGTAAGGAGCAAGGCTATCTGACCTATGCTGAGGTCAATGACCATCTGCCGGAAGATATCGTCGATTCCGACCAGATCGAAGACATCATCCAGATGATTAACGACATGGGCATCCAGGTACTTGAAGAAGCACCGGACGCCGATGATTTGATGCTGGCCGAAAACCGCCCTGATACCGACGAAGACGCTGCAGAAGCGGCGGCGCAGGTACTTTCCAGCGTTGAATCCGAAATTGGCCGTACCACCGACCCTGTGCGTATGTATATGCGCGAGATGGGTACCGTTGAGTTGCTGACCCGTGAAGGCGAAATCGACATCGCCAAACGTATCGAAGACGGTATCAACCAGGTTCAGTGCTCCGTTGCTGAATATCCTGAAGCTATCACTTATTTGTTAGAGCAATATGACCGTGTAGAAGCTGGCGAAGTCCGCCTGTCTGACTTGATCACAGGTTTTGTTGACCCTAACGCCGAAGAAGAAATCGCACCAACTGCGACTCACGTGGGTTCTGAACTGACCACCGAAGAGCAGGATGATGATGATGAAGACGAAGATGAAGACGACGATGCTGAAGACGACAACAGCATCGACCCGGAACTGGCTCGCCAGAAGTTCACCGAACTGCGTGAACAGCATGAAGCGACGCGTCTGGTCATCAAGAAAAACGGCCGTAGCCACAAGAGCGCAGCAGAAGAAATCCTGAAGCTGTCCGATGTGTTCAAACAATTCCGTTTAGTGCCAAAACAGTTCGATTTCCTGGTTAACAGCATGCGTTCCATGATGGATCGCGTTCGTGCTCAGGAACGTCTGATCATGAAAGTGTGCGTTGAACAGTGCAAAATGCCGAAGAAAAACTTCGTCAATCTGTTCGCCGGTAACGAAACCAGCGATACCTGGTTTGATGCTGCTCTGGCAATGGGTAAACCCTGGTCTGAGAAGCTGAAAGAAGTCACCGAAGACGTACAGCGCGGCCTGATGAAGCTGCGTCAGATCGAAGAAGAAACTGGCCTGACTATCGAACAGGTAAAAGACATCAACCGTCGCATGTCTATCGGCGAAGCGAAAGCCCGTCGCGCGAAGAAAGAGATGGTTGAAGCAAACTTACGTCTGGTTATTTCGATCGCGAAGAAATACACCAACCGTGGTCTGCAGTTCCTTGACCTGATCCAGGAAGGTAACATCGGCCTGATGAAAGCCGTTGATAAGTTTGAATATCGCCGTGGTTATAAGTTCTCAACTTATGCGACCTGGTGGATCCGTCAGGCTATCACCCGCTCCATCGCCGACCAGGCGCGTACCATCCGTATCCCGGTACATATGATTGAGACGATCAACAAACTCAACCGTATCTCCCGTCAGATGCTGCAAGAGATGGGCCGCGAGCCGACGCCGGAAGAACTGGCTGAACGTATGCTGATGCCGGAAGACAAAATCCGCAAAGTGCTGAAAATTGCGAAAGAACCAATCTCCATGGAAACGCCAATCGGCGACGATGAAGATTCGCATCTGGGTGATTTCATCGAGGATACCACCCTCGAGCTGCCACTGGATTCTGCAACGTCTGAAAGCCTGCGTTCTGCAACACATGACGTTCTGGCTGGCCTGACCGCACGTGAAGCGAAAGTTCTGCGTATGCGTTTCGGTATCGATATGAACACTGACCACACGCTGGAAGAAGTGGGCAAACAGTTCGACGTTACCCGTGAACGTATCCGTCAGATCGAAGCGAAAGCGTTGCGTAAACTGCGCCACCCAAGCCGCTCCGAAGTGCTGCGCAGCTTCCTGGACGATTAATCGTCCTCTGGTTGTCAGTCACGAACAGAAAAGCCCCGGCAGAAATGCCGGGGCTTTTTATTACTGGTTTTCTAAACTGACATTCACCCAGGCAGTATTATCCGGTAATGGAATAAGCCCGCTGCTGACACCCGTCAAACCAAATACTTTCGAGGCCGGCGAATCAGCATGCAATTCCAGATAAAACGTCTGAGCAAAACTGAGTAAAACTTCCGTACTGTCTGCTGACTCGCAGGCATCAATATAAACGTTACCCGTATAACCCGGTGGGAAAATACTTTTCACGTTTAAATAAAGCGTATCACCATTAACATAAAAGGCCTGGGCTTTATCACCGATGACCGGCCGGTCATTATCCCCCTGAAAAGCACCGTGGGAGATAATAAACAGATTTTCATTCTGTTCCAGTAACCGCAACTCAGAATGAAATATTTTGTAACTCGACTTAAAGACTGACTGGTACTGCGCCATTGAAGCACTGGCAACATGTTCCAGTTCCGGATCATCGGTACAGACGATAAGAATCATAATATTACTCCGTAAGTAAATTAAACTGATGACTCAGCCAACAGACCAGGTGTTATCATTTTTCAGCTGAACATTCAGGTTGTAAGTATTCGGCGCAAACTCAAGCTGCTGCTTATTGGTAATCTGACCAATATCAAGCACCTGACCCGGCGTATAATTACCAAAAGTGATCCAATAAGTTGGATGCGGCGTGAAGGTCAGGTTGATGTTCGGCTGTGCCTGAACAACAAAGGTACCCGCCCCCGACATACCGACCCCGACAGAGGCCTGATTCAGCGGTAAACTGCTGTCGTTCGTGACATACAACGTACCGTTCTTTCCGCCGGTGGTCTGTTGTTCGAATTCAAACGCCCCCTCGGAATAGCTCAGCGTCACCTGATTATTGTTCGTCAGGCTGGCAGGAAGGGTTTGAGAGGCATCGAATTTCACACCGGGGATCAGCACACCGGTTTCATCCCAAACAAAACTGTAATCAATTCCCCAGTCAAACTGCACTTTGGTTTTTGGATGTGCCACTTTGGAGAACCACGCCAGTGACATCACTTTGGGATCGGTGATATCCGGAGAGGTTTGATAAATACAAATTGCGCCGGTATTTACAGAGTTGTTTGCTACAGTGACAGAATATTGAGTCATAATATTTACCTTTTATATTAAAATGAATGAGAAAATAATTGTGTGTAGTCTTTGCCTTCTCTTAACTTCCTCGACCTCCTTTACAGACACGCGTTACGTGATTTAATTAGCCGGATACTTCGCATCGTAATACCAAAAGTTTGTGTGAGTAGTTTTGCCGGAATATCTTCTTTCATCGCCACTTGCATTGCTGCCCGGCGAATAGCGATAAACACCCCCCAGTTGGATGGCGTATCCAGATATCCAGAAGAATCAATTTTTTTATAAATTCTGTTATATTTATTTTGCGGGATATTAATCCCGTAGATCTGATAAAACTTCTCTGCCTCTTTGGGCATGTATATTTTTCTCCCTCCATGGAGATGAATAAAATGAAATAATCCGGCGAAACCACCATGTTCAGCAAATTCCGATGCTATCCAGGGCATCACCGACATGATGCAGACGCTGTTTTTTTCACAAAAGCTGATTAATCTTGCTTCTCTTTCTGAATGCCGGAGCGGTAGTCCTGAAAATAGTTCGAACCATTCCTCCAGATTTTCCTGTCTTTCTTCGGTTTCAACATTAGCCATATCTCCTGCTCCTGAAGAATCAAACTGCCTGACTACTTTGCTGCTCACCCCGAATGAGGCGATGGAATAAGTTTTAGTTCAGTTGAGCGCATTCACACGGGGGAAGCATTCCTCTTACATTAAATATGCAAATGTATTCAGGTGGGGTTCAGAGAGTATAAAGCTGCTTTAATAGCGAAATAATTTGGTAAATCAACCAAAACCAAGACGATTATTAATAAAATAATCATCATGGCGAGATTTTATATCTGAGGGAATAATAAGAGGAGGTGACGGGATTATGCTGTGTTTTCTAATGATAAGAATAGTTCACGGTATGCGGATACCAGTTCATCCAGCGTCGCCCGGTTCAGGCCGCTTGGGTTAGGCAGCACCCAAACTTCCGTGTCACCGATTTTCAACGCCTGACGTCCCCAGTTCACCTTACTGATGCCAAACGCTTTACTGAATGCCTGTTTGCCTAAAACAGCCAGCGCACGCGGCTGATAGTATTCAATTTTTGCCATCAACGCTGCGCCCCCTTCGCGCAACTCATCGCGAACCAGCTCCGTTGCCTCAACGGTCGGACGTTCCACCAGCATGGTGATCCCGCAATCTGTATCCAGCAAATGCTGTTCTTCTTCAGGCTTAAGTAAACGCCCGGTAAAACCCGCCTGATAGATAACCTTCCAGAAGCGGTTATTGGCATTAGCGAAATGGAAACCATGATGAGCAGTGGATAAGCCGGGATTGATGCCGCAAAACACGACAGAAAGATCCCGGGCGATAATATCTGTAATCATTATTATCCCTTAAGATGTATTTACCTGAGTTATAGGTAAAAACGCAGTGAACACAACAGACTAAAACTGTGCACAAAACGCGCATACAAACCGAAGACATATAGACCTGTAAGCAGAGTTTACCGTATAATCCCGCACCTCGGCCCTTTAGCTCAGTTGGTTAGAGCACGCGACTCATAATCGCTTGGTCGCTGGTTCAAGTCCAGCAAGGGCCACCAAATTTTAGCTTTAAAATCATATAATTAAGCCACTTTTTACGAAGTGGCTTTTTTGTTTCCATTTTTCAGTGGCGATGAAATGGCGATGCATTTTCACGGGTGGCTATTCTCTTAACCGGCTCCTCCTTTCCTTTTTTGCAAAAATGCAAAAAAACCCGCTTTCGCGGGCTTCTGTTGAAATGTGTTTTCAGTGCATCTGGAAGGACTGCTGCTGATGTTTATCTGGATGCAGTTGAACGGCGTGAACTGTTCCCGGCTCCACAATGATGTCAGCGATCGATTCATGAGTTTTGAACGTGCAACTGCAATTAATATTTTGGCATTGATGATAACGCTCTTTGGTGTTCGCGCTCAGGTAACGGCTTGAACGGGCGTGGGCAGCGTGCTGGCATTTCGGGCAGTGCATCATAATAATCACCATGTAATCATTTTTAATCAGATGCAATCATTGTATGTTATCACGCAAAACATACATCTGACATTACAGTGTTTTACACAGCTTGCTTATTCAGCCCCATCGCTTTCTGACGCCTCGTAATTTACATCTGACAAAAGCACCTCCAGATTTAACGCTGTCACAAATCCGCTGCTGCCCAGGCTGTGTGTCACTTTGCTGATAATCCACGGCTGCGCGTCGATCACGGATTTAAAACCGGACACCGCCACCGGCGTTTCAGGGAATAAATCTGCACGCCCGCGAGCCAGGGAGATCGAGAACTCTGCGACACCGCGCTGGAGTTTGTCCCATTTTGCCTGCGCCGCCCGCATGGCGGCCTTTTGCGTGGCGTAGATGGTGGTCAGGGCAAACACGTTTTCATCACTCCCCGCCAGGTAATCACCTTCTTTGGCCTCTGGCGGTTTCTCCACCTTTGCGCTGACCTTTTTCGCATTGGGATGCTGCACGTTGTTCAGAGATTGTGATTTCTTTTTCCGCTGCACCTTCACCTTTTTAGGCTTCGGGTCTTTGGTGTGAAGCCAGCTTGCCGACACGCCGGTATAAGCCCCGCGATCGGCAATGTTGAACGTGTGCCCGTCGCCGTCGCTGCGCACGATGGTCATCTGCGGGATAGGCTTCCCGCTGGCCGTCTTTGCCGCCCCCGGCTTGATAAACAGCAAACTGCCCGCCTTGATGGCGACAACCGCGCCGTTCAGCTCGGCCAGGCGGGTAATAAACTTCGCGTCGGTTTCCTGGGTCTGGTCGATGTGCGACACCTTCACGCCCCTGAATGGCTCAGCCACGGCGGGCTTGAGGTTATTGCGCGCCGCGACGGCGGCCACCACGGCCTCCAGAGTCGTGTCGTGGTAAGAGTTATCACGGCGGGAATTCAGGCTGCCGCGATAGTCCGCACTGCGGGCGCGAATGGTCAGCGTGTCCGGCGTTCCCCGGTGCTCAACTTCATCCACCGTAAAGTCGCCTTTGTTTATCAGTGCCTGACCTTTCCAGCCGAGTGCGATATTTATCACGGCACCGCGCGGCGGCATTTCCATCAGGCCGTCCGTATCGCTCAGCTCGATGTCGAGCTGGTCGGCCTCAAAGCCGCGGTTATCGGTGAGCGTCAGCGAAATCAGCCGGTTGCTGACGTCCTGGGTAATATCCTTCCCAGCCACGGTCACGGAGAAGCCAGGCGCAAACTGCGCACCGGCTCCGATGGTCATATCCGTAATCACAGCAAGCCTCCCAGTTGGCCGGTTAAACCACCCGCCTGATCCAGTAACCCGTCGGCCTGAGCTTTCATGTCGCCGAACATCGCCGCCAGAGATTCATCAACGCGGGTGAGCGTCAGCGTAAACTCTATCTTTCGCGGCGCGCCGTTGGAGAAAAATTCCGTGTGGGTTTCGCTGACGCTGTTCACCACGAACATCCCGTAAATCGTGCCGCTGCCCTCCAGCAGAGGCCACGCCTTGCCTTCATCGGCCATCAGGTTCAGTGCCAACAACGACAACTTTCCGCCGGTGATTTCCGGCATCAGCACGCCGGACAGGGTAATTTTCTCCTCATTCACGCCGAGAAACTGCGGCAACGGACGCAGGCCGACGCGGTTGTTTGCAGGCCAGCGGTAATCGACATCGCGCTGCAAACTTTGATAAGGGACGGTCTGCAACTGAAACACAAAAAAACCGAGCGTTAACATCATGCGGATATCTCCTTAATCGTTATCCATGCGGGAACGCTGTTGCGCAGCGCGCGCACGATCGCGCGCCTCCAGTTCTGCGCGGATTTGGCGGCTGGTGTCTTGCCCACCCAAACCGGCACCGGCGGCAATCTGATAATGGTGCGTACTCCGATCGACATAGCTGCGCCCACCGCCCGCTGACACGGGGGCATAGTTGCCACCCATGAGAACATCCACCGGGGGCGCAAAGGGATTAGGATTACCCAGGGGATTATTCTCGACAGGCGCATTCCCGCCGGACGGTGAACGCCCGTCCGCTTTCGCGGCGTTTTTATCAATGTCCGCCGATTCATCTTTAATGATGCCGAGCTTCTCCAGCAGCCAGTCCACGCCCTGACGCAGCTTATTGAATGCCTGTAACGGCGCGGTCAGCGCGTTGGCAATGGCCTGTCCGAACATCACGCCGGTGTCCTTGCAGTTGTTCAGCGTTTCCTGCGTGGATTTCACCGGCTGAATAAGATCTTTGAACCACTGCCAGACCATTTTTAATTTGTCGCCGAGCCAGTCAAAAACCGGCCTAAGCGGCGCAAACAGTTCTTTCACCGGCGCGAACGCAATGCCCAGCCCTTCAATCACGCCCGCAAAGAAGGCGCTGATCGGCTCCCAGTACTTACGAATAAGCAACGCTGCGGCGACGATTGCCACACCGACGGCGATCACCGGCCAGGTTATCGCGCCGATGGCGGCAACAATGGCACTGCCCGCGATACTGAAACCCGCACTCAAGAATCCCGCACCGGCGATCAGTGCATTAATCCCCGTCATGACAGGCCAGACGACTAACCCGATGGCACCCAGCACGGCAACCAGACCCGAAACACCCCCAGCGATAGTCACCAGATTTGTCGCGAGCTTAGGGTTAGCGCTGACCCAGACGTTGAGCTTATCAAGCCAGGCGGTAGCCGTTTGCGTGAGTTTGCGCAGCTGTTCATCCATTTCTTTAAACGCGGTAAAGCGCAGCCGGGCAAAGCTGCCTTGCAGGCGCGCAACGTCGCCGGTTAAATTATTCCGCAGCGTGTCGCCCATTTTCAGAGCAGCACCGCTGACATCCCCGAGCTGATCCTTAGCCCCCGCCAGCGCGCCAAGAAATGCGGGGATTTGGTCAATCGATAAATCCTCAATCGGCGTCCCAAACAGCGCGATGGCCGCATTTGCCCGCGCCGCCGGGTCTTTGATGGATAACAACCCTTTGGCCGTTTTTTGCATCGCCGTCCGCGCCCCGGCGCCGCCTTTCGCGATTGCCCGTGACATTTTTCCGGCATTCAGCCCGATTTCTTCATAAGCCGACACGCTGGCTTTTGACATGTCAGAGCCGCGAATGCTGAACTCTTTAATCGCATCGCCGGTTTTATCAAGGGCGAACTTCCCCTGTTTCGACATATCTATCAGCAGAGACATCGCCTCAGCGCCGCTAAATCCGAGGTTGCGAAAGTGCGTAGAATATTCATGCAGGATTTCCGGCATCTCTCCGCGCATTTGTGCAGAGACGCGCTGCATCCCGGCGGTGATCAGATCCAGCGCCTCGTCACTGCTGCCCGCAAGCCCGTTTTTCATCATGATGGCGGCTATCTGGATGCTTTCAGCGGTTTCACTGCCAAAGGCCGTTTGCATATCCAGCGCCTTACGGGTGATGCGCTCCAACTCTGCGGAGCCTACATCTCCCATTGTGCCCAGGGTGCTGCGAACCGCAGACACGGCTTCGGTGATTTTTTCAATATTTTCACTGACGCCCGAACTGTTAATGCGCTGAATAACCTGGGTGTAATCGCCCCCCTTCGCAGAGTCTTCACCCTGACGCGCGGCAATCAGCGCGCCGCTGTGCTGACTTTGAACTTCGGGTGCCATTAACCGACTACCGGCATACAGGGCCGCCGTCCCCACGCCAAGCGCGGCCGCGCCGCCGTTGCGCACGCCTGCCGCCGCCGCCTTGCCGCGCTCATAACGGGCGCTGACCGCGTTTAGCCTTGCCTGCTGCGCGCTGACGCGTGCCAGAGACTCCCGCTGCTGGTTGAGTTGGGCGGTGGTTTGGCTGATGGAGGCTTTCAGTCGGCGCTCAGACTCGGACAGGTTGCGCGTGCTGATCCCGGCCTCGGACAGTTCGGCGCGCTGACGCTGCACAGACTGCCGCAGGCCGTTGAACTGGGTCTGCAACTGCGCGGCGGTGCGCTTCGCGGACTCCATAGCCTTCGTCTGCGCACGGGTCGGGTTCGCGGTGTTCCTGAACTGGATCGCCAGCGCCGCCGCCTCGGCTTTGGCGTCTTTCAGCTTCTGGCCGGTGACGGCCATCTGGGCGCTGGATTTCCTGAATCCCTCAATCTTTCCGGCCTGGGCGTTCAGGTCTTTGAGGGTGGCTTGTGATCCGAGAATATCGTTAGACAGGGATTTGCTGGCATTTTGAACGGCTTTAAACGGGCGGGTCGCCTGGTCTACCGCCTTTAACAGCACCTCTACTTTTAAATTACTCACTGTCGGCTCCGCTGCGCTGCATGGCCTTATGACGCCACACCAGCAGCTCGGTCAGGGTCATCAGATACAGTTCTGACGGCGGCCAGTGAAAAATCACCGCGATGTCCGCCATCAGATCATCGACTTGCAGGTATGGGGGAAATTTTACAGTTCCGATTTCGGCGACAAAAAACCGATCACCTTGCCCGCCAGCGCAATCAGGTCGGGCAGGTTCAGGCTTTTGCAGTCCTGGGCGGTGAGGTTCGGCACGGTAATGCGCGGCAGAATGACGGTCAGCGCGTCAACGTCGGCATTCGCCAGCGCCGCCAGGCCAATCCCGCGCAGGTGTCCGGCGTTCGGCTTGATGATTTCAATCTGAGTGATCAGGGTGTCGCCACGTTTGATCGGTTCTTCCAGGGTAACGATGTTTTCATTGTGTTCTGACATAGCGGTGTCTCTTCTTCAAAGGTGAGGTTTCGCGCCGTTGTCCGGCGCGGGTTACGGGTTACAGGCCAATGTTTTTGCGGTGCTGTGCCACGCGGTCAACGCCGCCGACGATTTCCACCATGTTCACGGTATCGACTTCAATCATGTCTTTGCCGTCAATCGTGAGTTTGAAATAGGTGCATTGGGTCGTGATTTTGGTTTCGGTGTCTTCACCCTGTTTGTACTCGCCGAAATCCATCTCCTTATGACGTCCGCGCATCGTGACTTCCACGGCGGAGGTGTTGCCGGTGTCGTCTCGCTGGAAGGAACCGGCAAAGCGCAGCGGCACGGCATCCACCGCGCCCCACTGCTGCAACACCAGTTCATCCAGTCCACCCACCGTCCACTCAAAGCTCAGCGCGTCGTCGTCCAGACCGAAATCAATGGCGGCGGAACCGGTCATGCCGCCGCCGCGATAGTTCTCCAGCTTGCGGGTCAGCTTCGGCAGCGTCAGCGCGCTGACCGTGCCGAGGTAGCTGTTCCCGTCGTTAAACAGGTTCAGGTATTTCAGTTTCTTAGGCAGTGCCATGTTTTAGCGCCTCTTAGCTGTTAACGGAGGTGGCGAACGTCGCCAGGTACTGATCGGTGATGCGCTGCCGCAGGGTTAAATCTTCCAGCGGCGGCACCGGCGTATAGTCGTAATCAATAAACAGTTTGCCCGCTTTCAGGGTGTCGACAGTGTTGGCTTCGGGGTCATACCAGCAGTTGCCATCAATGATCAGACCGGCGGTTTTCATCTCGCGCAGCTTGGCGTTAATGCCCGCAATCATGTCCCTGATAAGCGTCGGGGTCATTGGCCTGTCCATCGCCCACAGGTGCGCTTCCGCCATCGTGTCCGCCAGCACCTGCGCAGTGCGGGTGTAGTTCTCAAACAGGAACAGCGGATCATCTGAGCAGGTGCGCTGTCCCCAGAACTTAAAGCCGTCTTTGCGGATAAGGGTGGTGACGCACGCCTGGTTCAGCAGGTCGGCATCGGTGCCGGGGGTCTGCAAATCCCAGTACACGCTGGCAGACAGGCCGGTGACGCCGTTGATGCCGACGTTCGAAAGCGTTTTATGCCAGCCGGTTTCCGCGTCGATTTTGGCACGCAGGCCGAGGGCGTAAGCCGTTGCAGGGGCGATGTCGCTGGCGTTGGTGGTGGTGTTCCAGGATACAAAATCCGGCCAGACCACCATCAGCTCACGCTGGCTGAAATTGTCGCGGTACTTGATGGCATCCGATACGGTTTTACAGCCCCAGGCGCTGATATAGCCAAAGGCGCGCAATTGCTGACAGACGGCGGCGAGTGCGGTCGCCACCTCCTGGTTATCCAGACCCGGCACGCCGAGAATGCGCGGCTTTACGCCGAGTTCAGTCTGCGCGGACAGCAGGGCTTTCATGCCGGTATACATGCCGGTTTCATCTGACCCGCCGATGATGTTGGAGGTGGTTTCCGCCTCGGTTTCGCCTTGGGCGACGCGCACCACGACAACAACCGGTTTAGCCTGGTTGGCGATCGCCATCAGGGAGGCGCGCAGCGTGCCGGTTTTACCGGCCTTACCGGCGGCGGTGAGTACGTTGGTAATGAGTACCGGCGTATCCAGCGGGAACGTGGCAGCGTCCGCATCCTCTGCGGTGCAGACCATCCCGATGATGGCGGTGGAAACGGTGGAGATAACGCGGGTGCCGTCATTGATTTCAACAACGCGCACACCGTGATGATAATCAGCCATGGTGTTTTTCCTGTGATTGGGGTGAGGTCAATCATCGCGTGTTGGGGACAATCAGGCACGGCGGGCGGGATGTTTGAACAATGGCACAACGCGGCTGCAGCACAGTCAGATTTGACTGTGCTCGATACAAAAAAGCCCCTTTCGGGGCATGAATTACATGAATTAAGCGGGGATTTCAGGCCAGGTAATATCCGGCGCAGCAGACAAATCTAGCCGGTTAAGGGCGACGCGGTATTTTTTCCAGGCGGTCAGGCTTGCCCGTTCCGCCTCCGTGGCATCGTCAATATCGACGGCATCCTGCAAAGGCGCGATAGCCGCGTTTGCTTTTGCCATCAGCGCGGACAAGACCGTGACGGCTTCGGCCTTGCGTTCTTCAACCGTCGGCGGCGGAACATCTCCCCAGGCGGGCAGACCGTCAGTGCCCGCAACCCGCATTTTCCCCTCCGGCGGCGGGAGGGTTTGATATTCACGGTAAACCACATCGCTGACCGCAATGCCATCATCCGGCCAGCTTCCGGCATCGTCGTACACGTCCCGCAACGCACGCGGATAAAAGCCGTTGGTGAGCGGGCTGTAAACATAAAGACTTGAGGTGACTGCGCTGTAATAGTTGCTCATTATTTTCCCTTACCAGCCAGTGGCTTCCCAGTAACTGCCGCCGCTGTCCTGGCCGCAGGTGAAACCGATGTTATTGATAATTTGCGCCGTGCCGAAGTTGTCATTGAACGTCCCGCCGCCGCCATTGATGGCGGTCACCTGAACGTTGACGCAGGTGCTCGGGAAGGGAATGGGGAAATTCACCGTTGACCAGCCACGACTTCCTTTGTTGACGACGCCCCACTGCTTAATCATTCCCGTGTCACCGCATCGCCACCAGCCGCCGCCGAGATTGGCGGTATTAGAATTGACCGGCTGCCGGTTATTGGGGCTGAAAACGCGCTGCCCCATCTCGTTCACGGTGCCGGACGTATTGCTGTCGCCGTTGCCGGACAGGGTCATCTCGCCGGTTTGTACCGTATTGCCCTGGTTGACGATGCGGAATTTGAACCCACCTACGCCGCCGCCCCGGTTATTCACAAAGTTAGATTCGCCCTGGCCGCCGCTTTCGTTCCAGCCTAAATAGGTTCCTTGCCCGTCGCCGGGCTGTGGGATGGTTATCGCCCGGAGATAATTCGCCGTGACGCGACCGTTGACATCACCGCCCACGCGGGGAAATGCGCCCACATTATCCGCATTCAGCCCGATATCCTGGGTGCCATCAAACGCCACACCGGCAATCTTTCGCGCCGTGGCGAGTTTCGTCGCTGCAACGGCGGTGCCAGCGGCAGGAAGTGCGCCCACGTTTGCCGCACTAAGGCTGATATCCTGCGTGCCATCAAACGCCACACCGGCAATTTTGCGGGCAGTGGCGAGTTTGGTCGCCGCCACTGCCGTCCCGCCTGCCGGTAATGCGCCGACGTCTGCCGGTGTCGGTTTGTTCGCCTGGCAGTAAATTTCATTCCAGGCCGTCCAGGGACCATCGACGCCGTTCCATGCCCCCGACGCGCCACGGGTAAACTGTCGTCCGTTGTTGTTAAAGGCAATTTGCTGCGTCGCATTCGGTCCCCAGGTCACGAAAATCACGCCGACAAAACCGTTCATCGGGTAGCCCTTGTCCGTGGTCGCGGCGGCGGCACCGGGCACGCCGTAATGCCCGAGCATGGCCGTACCGTGCAGCGCGTTTGGCGAGTCCGTCGCGGTTAGGTTCGTGCGGATTTTAAAAGCCGTCGCCACCTCATCCGCCAGCGCCTTTTCACTGGCGGCGCTTTGCGCAGCCGTCCACGCGCCCACGTCGTCGGCGGTGGGTTTGTTATTCGCGCTGTACGTCGGCACCCACTCTTTCCAGGGACCATCCACGCCGTTCCAGTCAGCGGACAACCCGCGATTCCAGATATTGCCGGTGAACGTAACGTACATCTGCTGGCACCCGTAGGCGCTCGGCGTGACGTATAGCGTGCCTGCGATGCCTTGCGGATAGTGCAACGCCGCCGTGGCGTTGGCATTTTTAGGCTGCGCGTACAGGGCGGCACTTCCGGCTCCGCTGGCAAAGCCCAGGGTATTGATATCCGTGGTGGTCAGGATGGCCGACGGCACCGTGACGGAGTTCACCGCGCTGGCCTGCACCCAGTCACGCCACGGACCATCGGTGCCATTCCAGGACGCATTCAGCGCACGCGTCCACACCATGCCGGTATTTTGCACGGTGTAACGCTGCAGCACGCCGCCCGTCCAGGACGCGGGGATAACCTCCAGTACGCCCGCAGCCTGTGCGCCTGGCGGGTAGCCATTGGCGACGGTGGCATTCGCGCCGGTGCTCTGCACGTAAACCCCGATGTTTGCCAGATTAAACGTGTTGATGTTCGCGGTGCCGAGAACGGCGGACGCGACCGGCAACGCCCCCACGTCCGCCGCCGTCAGGGTAATGTCAGCGCCCAGCGCTTTATTGTTCACCTTGCGAGTGGACGGCACGCGGGTGTTAGCGTTGTCGTTGGCGGCCTTGACCGCTTTGGGCGTGGCGGCCAGCGCTTCGCTGGTACTGCTGACCGAGCTGTTAAGCTGGACAAATCCCTTTGCCGTCAGCGTGCCGTCGGGGTGGTTGCGGGATTTTTCATGTGCGGCCAGCAGGTCATTCACATACTGCTCGGTGGCCATAATCACCGAGTCGTCGATCAGCAGGCTAATGGCCTCGGTGTTACTGACGGCAATCACCATACGTAAAGTTTGCGTGCGGCCGGAACCTTCCGCCAAAGTGGGCTTGTACGTGTCCGCCATGTTACACACGGCAATCAGCGTGCCGTCGTCGGCAAACAGCCCCATTTCACGCATCCAGAAGCCGCCGACGCTCGCAGAAATCACCGCCTCAGCAATCACCCAGTTGCCGTGCGACGGGTCGAGCTTTAAGGAATTGAGCGGCGTGCGGTACACCTCTTTAACCAGTTTGGTCTGCGTGGCGACCGGCGTGGTCGCCTTGCCGTTGCCGTCACCGACGGCCAACTGCGTAATGTTGATGTCAGTCCCCGCCGCAATGGCCGCCGCAATGCGCGACTGGCCGAGCGTGGTGACAACGGATTTAAATGTGCTCATAACGTCCTCTTATGCGGGGTAAACGGTCAGCAGTTCGCCCAGGTAGTGCGCCGCGCCGGTGTAAACGTCGCCTTTGATATCCTGGGTGATGGTCAGGCCAATCAGATGGCGGCTGGCCGGTTTGGCGTCGGCAATCAGCCGCTCCATCTCCAAATACATGTCTTCGGTGATGCCGGTTTCCAGCACGCCGATATCCAGGCGAAACGTGCCGGGTTCGTCATTCGTTTCCCACCACTCGGTCACGTTTATCAGATAGCCGAGCGGCTCCACCACGCGCCGGATGGCACCAATGGTTCCCTTATGGCAGTGAATGAACCAGGCCGACTGAATGACGCGGCGCTTAGTGGCGACAGGCCAGTTTTCATCCCACCGGTCAACCGACAACGCCCACGCCAGGTACGGCAAAAATTTTGCCGGACAGGTCAGCGGATCCCAGAGCTGCCGCAGCGGCACCGGCACGTTTTCAAGCGCGGCGCAGGCCTCGGCGGCGGCAACCTCAAGAGCCGAGGAACCGACGGGCAGCAGGCGATCACTCATCGTAACCGCCCACTTTCAGGGTGTACGCGGTGCAGAATGACGCCTGCGTCTTATCCAGCTCGATGTCAGCGGCGGGGCTTTTCAGCTCCACCCGCTGCACGCCCTCAACGTGCAGCGCGGCATAAATGGCCGACAGCCGGATGTCGCGGCCTAAACGGTGCTGCGCGGTGGTGTAGGCAATCAGTTTTGCTTCGGCGGCTTCGCGGATGGGTTCGACTTCGGGACCCGGGAACAGATACAGGACGGCATCGATGGTGTAATTCACGACGGTTGCTGACTGGACGGTCACGCGGTCAGCCACGGGGCGCACGTTTTCATCATTGAGCGCGGCCTGCACCACCGCCAACAGGTCAGCGGGGGCGGTGCCGTTGCCGGTCTGTGCCAGCACGGAAATCGTTACGCAGGCGGGCGAGGGACTGATGACCGAAATATCCGCCACCCGCCCGTCAGCCGAGCGCCCGTGATACTCATAGGAACCGACCGGACCGGCGACGCTCAGCCCTTCAAACGCCTGCTGCGCACGGATACGCAAATCCGCATCGCTTTCCATCACTGCCGCCACGGCGGGCACGCTGACCGTATCCGCAGGGGTAATCGTCAGGCGTTCTACGCTGAACGTGGCGGCGATATTGTCCAGGTCTGTGCCGGTGGCATAGGCCAGCATCACTGCCTGCGCCGCCTCATTGACCCGCTGACGCAAAATGACTTCGCGATAGGCGTTCTCCTCCAGCAGCTTCACAATCGGCTCGGACTCCAGCGTCAGCGTGCGGGCAATCGCCGCCTGCTGGTCTTCGGGGTACAGCGATACCAGCGTGGCTTTGCGCTCCGCCAGGAGGATTTCGTAATCCAGCACCTCCACCACGTCGGGGGCGGGTAACTGGCTCAGGTCGATAGTTGCCATAAATTATTCAGCTCACGGGTAGGGTTAAGGAAATGGCGGCGGACGTGTCTTTGCGGGTGCCGGTAATATCCACCACCATTTTTCCGTCGAACGTCGTTTCAAAGGTGATGCCGGTCAGGCTGACGCGTGGCTCCCACTTGAGGATCGCGCTGTAACAGGCCGCCATAATTTGCAGGCGCAGCGCCGCATTCTGCGGGCGGTCAGTCAACTCAGACAGCAGCGAACCATAGTCACGACGCATGACGCGGGAACCGACGGGCGTGCGCAGAATGTCGCTGACCGACTGCTGAATATGTGCCAGGTCTTCGACGCTGCGCCCCGTGTCGCGAGCCAGGCCGATGTATTTTGCGTTACTCATGACGGCACCTGCGTTTGACCGCCGCCCGTCTGGACGCCGCCGTGTTTATGGGTGTGAACCACCATGCCGTTTGACGTGAGGCTGCCGCCTGAGTGGGTGATGTTGCCGGTTAGGGTGCCGCCCTGTTTCACCTCCAGGCTGCCCGTCGTGAGCTTCTTGGTGCAGACCACTTCCGGCGCGTCGAGCGTGATGCGCGTTTTCGCCGTGCAGGTAATCAGCGGAGCAGTCACCGCCACCTTGTCCGCAGCATTCACCGTGGCGGACTTGATGCCGGTAGCCAGCAGCGCGCCGGTTTTCGGTTCGTACTCAATGACCGCACCGTCAGGGAATGACACATGCAGCGCATCGGCTGACGCCGACGGTGCCGGATAGTCATCAGAGAAAACAGCAGGCATCACAAAGGCGGTATCCAGCTCACCGCCCAGGCAAAACAATAAAACCTGCTCACCGGCGGAGGGTGCCCACCAGGAACGCGAGCGCCCTGCGCGGGAGGTCAGCCAGTGCAGCCAGTCGGTGACGTTGCCGCCGGTATTGACGCGACAGGTGCCCGCATCCAAATCCACCTCGGCAACGGTGCCAATGCGGATCAGATTGCGCAGCAGGCGCGGGATGTCGTTGTTTGGGATGGATGTATTCATGGATAAAAGAATGCCGTCCTGCCAGGCGGCATACAATTTGAGGCGGGTTGTCTGTCAACGGCACAACACCCCTATCTAAGCCTAAATCATTCCGTCTAAGCCCGTTCGTTTTTGCCCGTTCATGCTGGTTCGTAGAGAAATGCCTGAGGGATTTTCCTCACGCCTTCCGCCATATGTAATCCGGGAGTCCGCTAATTATTGAAGTTATCACTCCTCACTATTTTTCATCGTCCGAATCTATAAAAGCCACCCAGCACAAAACATAAGCTGAATCGTCCATTCCTTTAAAAAAAATAAAGTAGATACATTGTTTTCATGGTTAATGGAGGCTAGTTCCCTAAGAACAATGAAGTCAACAACCCGCTAATTTCTTATGAGGAAGGAGTTAAGGGGCTACTTTAATTGGTTTTTTTATCTTCTCGCTAAAAAATTCAAACCAATGTTTCATACGTACTCATAAAGAGACACTAAAGGAAATCTAATAGTACATTTTGATTTATTAAGACTATTCCTATTGAATCTTCGCGAGATTTGTTAACTTTTTATTCCAATAGAATTATCATAAAGTTAAATAACTCTTAAAAGGGATAGCAAAACTCAAGAATCCTATAAAACCTCGTTCCAGGATAGTTGGTAGCATTAGAAACGGCCTGCTTGGCCTCGTTGACACTTCGGCAGTAATAATAAGTATGCAGTGAGAGAATGTATGATTAAGTCGATACTCTATTTTTTAGGTCTTTGCCGGTCACCAAAAGGAACTTATCGAAAGATCAATGGGAAGGAATATGAAAGGGTTTTTGTTGTCGGTGATATTCATGCCAACTTCCACAAGCTTAATCAAGAACTATTAAATATAGGCTTCAATAAAGAAAGGGATCTTCTTATTTCTGTCGGGAACTTAATAGACTATGGTTCTGATAACATTAACTGCCTCGAACTGATCGAGCAAAGTTGGTTTGTCGCTGTGCGTGGCAATCATGAAGAAATGGCTCTTGATGCTGTAAAGGGTATTAACGTTGCATATTGGAAATCACATGGAGGGAGTTGGTACTTCAATCTGGATTTAGAAGACGGAAAAAAAGTTGACATTTTAATAAGAAAAATTCAAAGTTTACCGTTCATTATTGAAGCAAATGTTAAGGATGGGAAGCATGTTGTTTGCCATGCTGATTATCCAAGTAACTATTATCAATTCGGAAAAAGTGTAGATCTCTGGAAAGTTAGCTGGAGCCGGGAAAGACTGTTTAATGCTATGCACGCGAATGGTTGCAAAATCAAAGGGGCGAAACAGTTCATATTTGGACATAGCTCATTAACTAATTCCTTCAGGGACGAAAATCAAGTATGGATTGATACGAGTTCTTACGCAGGACATGAGATAAATATCATACAAATCCAATAAAAATAATTTATTTATGTATGCGCAGTTATTTTAGCTTTTAATTTAAAAGCAGAACGAAGTTTTCAAGAGTAAAGCTATGCGGCGATTAATAAAACCCCATAGCTTTACTCATTATGAGTTAAAATATTTTTTAGCGTAACATCAGTCAATATTATCAAGTAATATATTTAAAAAAGTCTGCTCAATGATTTCAATATCGTCACGAATGAGTCCTAACAGCGGGCGCGCCGGATACTGCATTTCTTTTGCCCGGACAGACGGACGATCCCGCAGCCCGTACTGATGCACTTTTGCCATCCGCTGAACCTGCCCGGTGAACTCTACCACCGCGTCGTCAGCGGTGCCTTTGGCCTTCATGTATTTTGCCGTGCGCAGTTTGGCGAACATTTCCCGCTTAATGCGGCCTTTCTTTGCCCGCAACGGCTGCGGACGTCGCGGGGTGAACGGCTGCCCCTCCGGCGTGACCTGCTGCTTAATGCGCTGCTGCTGATGTTTGCGCAGACGCTTCGCAATGGTTGCCGCCATCGCCTTACGGCTTTGCGGGGACAGCGCCGCAATCAGTCCCGCCAGGCGGGTATCAAAGTCTGACAGCTCACTCATGCCACTGACTCACTAACTCGCCGTGCAGATACAGCTCACGCGGCCTTTCCACCGGCTCCGGCAGCGGGGGTTCAGGAAAATGCTCCACGTACAGACCGGCATCAATCTGTTTCACAATCACGCGCTCGGTGAGCTGCACATCAATCGCGATATCGTAGGAACCATCATCCAGCATATCGGCCTTAAATTTAAAGCCGGTCTGCTGCTTTTCCGGCGTCGCCATGATGTCCGGCTGGTTCTCACGCAGCCATGCCAGAATGGGCACAATGATCAGATCGCAGTCCTCGGCAAAGTTGGTGATAAGCAGCTCCGTCTGATACTGATATTCAAACGACAGCGAGCTGGCTAACGTGGAAACGATGCGCCCGTTATCCACAAACATCTGCAGGGTGTCGGGGCTGGTTTGCAGCACCGGCACGGCGTCAGTTAAGGCTTTTCGTAGCTGTGCGGGTTTTAACACGGTGTTCCTCCTGGCATTGTTTGACCGTTTCCACCTGGAGACCACAGGCCGTCAGCGCGGCCTCCAGGTTTCTGACGTCACTG
The DNA here is from genome assembly GCF_040544515.1 of Rahnella sp. 2050. Classification (NCBI taxonomy): domain Bacteria; kingdom Pseudomonadati; phylum Pseudomonadota; class Gammaproteobacteria; order Enterobacterales; family Yersiniaceae; genus Rahnella; species Rahnella sp. 2050. The sequence goes on from NZ_JBEPKE010000005.1 coordinate 153,386, forward strand.
CTTAAATCGCCGTTAGTGACCGGTGTGCTTGCCGGTATCGGGCAGCTCGTCACCGCCGGACAGCCAACGTAAATAATCTGCGGCGCTGGCAAAGGCGGGACGCTGGTGCATCCGGCCAATACCGTCAGGCAGACGAGCGCTGTACCAGTCGCGCATTTCCTGATTTTCATTAAGTAACCTTTGAATTGTGTATTCACGGACGCGTGCCTGCTCACCCGCCCGTGCGAGCTGGGTGCGCAGGTTTTGTTCCTGGCGTTCCCGCGTCACTGCCTCATCGTTCAGGCGGTGAATGGCGTTGTCGCGGCTTTCAATACCGGCGGACAAGGTGCCGATAATGCGCTGCGCCTGGTCTGCCTCATCATGTAGGCCACCAATACGCCAGGTTTGCAGCCCCGCCAGGGCGCAGGCTGCCAGCAATAAAATAATCACAATGCGCATCAGACACCCCGCAGGCAGTAGGCCAGCTCATTCGCGCGGCGGCGCTTCAGGCCGGTATTGCTTTCACCGTTCACAAACACCCAGCGCGGCAACTGTTCGCAGGCGTCCCGCCATTGGCCTTTGTTGATGAAAAATGCCAGCGTTGATTTGCAGGCCGCCGTCACCCCGACGTTAAAGGCAAAGGACACCACGGCGTCATACACCGGCTGCGGCATGGCAACCGGCATACAGCGCGCAATGCCTTTTTCCACCCGCATCACGTCTTCCACCAGATTCACGGCTGCCTGCCGTTCGCTGATTTGCGTTTTCGGTTTCACGCCTGCGGTGTGCCCGATGCCGTTTGTCCAGACGCCCGCGCTGCACTGATAGGCAGACAGGCGGCAGCCTTCAAAATCGGCAATCAGTGCCAGACCGGCGGCGGAGGTTTTCAACGTCTGCGTTTGCGGCAGCAGCGCGGCAATCGCAAGTACAGCGGCGACGGCGCAGCGCCTAACGATTGATGGCGGCATTAATGTCCCCTCTGATGCCCATTTCTTTCAGCAGGCGGTAAGTTTTGCGCCGGTAGTACCAGTTCACCAAGAAGGTGGCGACGCCGACGGCGGCACCGACCAAAAAGGCAATATCCTGCGGCGACATAGCGCCGAGCCAGGCAAGAAAGGCCGCGACGCAGTAACAGATAAACGAGGTGATGCGCTCCATTGGTCATCAGTCCCAAAGTGAGACGGTTTCACTGACTGCGGCCTGAGTAATATCCGGCAGCTCCACCGCGTAGCCATGGGGCAAAATCGCCCCCTGTGCGGCTAAGCCAACGTTAGCCGCGTAAACCTGCTCCATCACCGACTCGGTGCGCCCGTAATACCGCCAGCAAAGCGAATCTACGGTGTCGCCCTGTTCGGCAGTGACTTTCATCAGAGCAGCCCGATGATGCAGTGCGACACACCGGCGACGTCCCTGATCGCGTTGCGCCCGTCACGCCATAAATCGTCAACGGTGCTTTCGACAATCACGGCCTTTTTGCTGCCCGCGTCGGTGGTGTCATTATTCGGGTAACGCTCCGCCAGGAAGGCCGCCGCAATAGACGCCACGGCGCGCTGATAGGCGCAGACCTTCACGCTTTCGTCATCAATCCGATCGGCGGGGACATCCGCCAGGCGTGTAAAGCCCTGAGAAATCTGCGCATCGCGAAAGCTGTACAGCTCGGCGTTCACTTCGGTCATGGCAAACTTTGCGGCGGCGCGCAGGCGTTTTGCCGTGACGGTGCCCTCCAGGCGCAGCGTGTCGCGCAGCTCAACCGGATCCACATCAGGCCAAAAGTGGGTATTTTTAATCGCGGGTTCCGTCGCGGCGTCCGGTTTCGGTGCAGGTACAACAAGAGACATAATGACCTCTGAATGGGGGGCGGTGGACGCCAGCCTTGAGCGCGGTCAAAGACCGGTCTCGGCTGGCGTGCCGCCCTGCGCGGGGCGCATGCTTTTTAGCGGCCGGATGCCTTTTTAATGGCAGACTCCAGGCGCTCAATGTCTTTTTTCACGCCTGATTTGCCGTCGAGAATGAGGGCACTTTTCAGACGCTCCAGGGCTAACGTATCCTTGCCGCCGTCGCGGTAGAGATAGCCGATAATCTTGTGCAACTGGGCACGGACTTTATCGGGCATATCCTCACTGTCAGTCACCTCCAGCACTTCCAGCATCAGGTCGATGCTGACGGGTTCACCGGCGGTGCGGGCACGTACAGCCTGGTCGATCACTTCCTCCGTGAAGGCACAGCCCGCCGTGCGGGTGCCGAACGGCATGGCGAGCCTATGTTTAAAGGCGTAGCGGGCAATGTTCAGCGCACCGGCAATATCACCGGCGTCAATACGCCAGATCATGACGGTCATCAGGATGGCATCCTGTGCGCCGTTCCCTTCGGCGAGTACGCCCGACACCCACGGGGCGTATTCTGGCAACAGCTTGCGTTTTAACGCAGCCTTGTCCTGGAAGGACTGGATCTTGTGCAGTGCCTGTTTATCCGCATTGAGCTTTTGCATTTGCAGTTCGTAGCCGGTGGCATGAGTCAACTGACCGGCGGCCTGCTGTGCGGCGATGATGGCGGACTGTCGCAACATGTGACGACGGCAAGGGCTAATCATGTTATGTCCCCTTTATTCCGCTGATTCAGGCTTAACGTCTTTAAAGGTGCCGAGCTGGATGTTTTCGACCAGGCAGCCGCCGCGATAGTCTTCCACCACGAAATCCTCATTAATGGATTCGTAGTTTTCGATGCGGTCACGCTTCGGCACTTCTTCGATGTGGCGGCGGTGCGTGCCGTCCTGCCAGTAGATGGACAGGTTATCCAGGCGGGTGATCATGAACGCATTGGCAGGGAAACCGGGCACGCGCACCGCCGGTAAATTACCGATGCGCTTCTGGCTGATAATCATATCCGCCGCGAGGCTTTCGGAGTTCTCCTGCGCCTTGTTCACCAGCGGGAAATACTTGTCTGCCAACAGTTGACGGCCGCAGATCACCACCAGGCCGGTATCGTCCTGATAAATCGGGTCAACCATGTTGTTGGTGGCATCCATCACCAGCGCGTCCAGGTTTTCAAAGTCGCCCCCGGCACCGACGCGAACAGTCTCGGAAATCACGGCATCATCATCGCCGAGGATTTTGCTCATCACGCGCTCCGGCGCATTGTTACGGTACTTTTGCAGCCAGCCCACGTTCACGTCCTGCAACAGCGGGTTTTTGGTGCGGTTTGATGTCGCCGCACGCTCAACACCGTTAAAGCCGATGGTGATGCGATCCAGCGCCTGGCGTTTCACGATGGCGTCACGTAAACGCGCCTGGAAATCCTGATAACGTGCCCAGAGATCGAGCGTCGCGTAACGGAAATGGAAATCGTAGTTCGTCTGGCGGCACTCATAGCCCTCAGCGGTCAGGGTGTTAAAGTCAGCCGTCTGGCGTTCACCGGTGCCGCTGGTGTCCGCCGTGCTGGCAATGGAACCGGACACGCCCACGCCGACCTTTTCACCCTTCATTTCGTCCACCGGAATGATGTTAATCATCTGGAGGAAGGCGGAAGATTCCTGCACGCGGGTCATCAGCGTCTGCGTTACCGACGGCTCCACGCTGAATTTTTTATCCAGGTCGCCGGTGTCCACCGAGTTCAGCTCGGCGATGCGGGACAGGAAGGCGTTAAATTTAAAGCGGGTAGTTTGTTTCATGCGTTTTTTTCCAAATGGGTTAACGGGTTAATCGCGAGCGCAGTGCTTAGCAGTCGGTGAAATTAGCTGCATCACCCTTGCCGCCGCCGCTTGAAACGGGGCGCTGCGTGTAGCCCTGCGGGGCGGACTTCTCCAGCTTGCCTTTCAGCGCGCTGAACTGTTCGCGGTCATCTTTCACGGTTTGTTCCAGCGCGTTCAGACGTTCTGTCACGGAAATCTCCAGCGCGGACAGCTTTTCATCAGTGGCTTGCAGGCCGGTTTCGACGTGTTCCACCACCACTTCCACGGCGTCATGCACGTCTTTAAAGCGGGCATCATCCGAGGCGGATTTGCTGGAAAGCAGTTGTTTCACACGGGAGAACAGCGACGGGGCTGCCGGTGCTTCTTCCACAAACTCGAACGCCGTTTCTTCGGCGGCGGTAAAGAGGTTTCCGGCATCCTGTTTGCGGCTCGCCAGCGGGTTTTGCTGTGCCTTCGCGCTGAATTGCAGGTACTCCGTGCCGAGGCTGGCGGGGCTGTCGGTCACGGCCAGGCCGATCAGGTAGGCTTTGCCGGTGTCGGAAAACGAGGGATTCACTTCGATGGAGGTGTAAACCTTCTGGCGGGCTTTCACCATCGACACTAAATCCGGGGTCGGGTCGATATCGGCATACAGTGCCAGCTTGCCTTTCAGCGCGCCGTCAGCCACTTCTTCGGCGTAAACGCCGGTGACATCGCCGTACATACGAAACGCACTGTCAGGGAAGTAGCCCTTGATGTGCTCCATGTTGATGCGTGCGCCGTAGACCTTCGGGTCATAGGTCGCCGCCATCTGTTCAATCCACTCGCGGGTGATTTCGCGTCCGTCGGTGGTTGCCCCTTCGGTGCAGATGCGAAAGCGCTTTGCTTTTGTTGCCATTGCCATTTTCTGACTCCAGTCGGTGTGTGCTGCTGAGGAGTCCAAGTTTCCAGACACACGCCCGACACCGCCAGCCGATGCAGGTTGATGCTCGATGGCACAACGTGGGCAGCAGGAAAATCAGCGTGCCGCCCGTTAACGTGGCAGTCATGAAAATGACAAACTCAACCATCATCAGCGACCCACGGCGACAGGCGGCACTGCTTTACTGGCAGGGGTTTTCTGTGCGTCAGATTGCGGAACTGCTAACCCAAAAAATACCGACGGTGCAGAGCTGGAAAACCCGCGACGCGTGGGAGAACGCCGCGCCGATTACCCGCGTGGAGTCCAGCCTGGAGGCGCGTTTAATTCAGCTCGTCACTAAGGACGTGAAGGGGAATGCGGATTACAAAGAGATTGATGCGTTAGGCCGGATGATTGAGCGCCTGGCACGGGTGAACCGCTACAGCCAGAGCGGGAATGAGGCGGATTTAAATCCGAACGTTGCCAACCGCAACAAAGGAGAGCGCAAGAAGCCGACAAAGAACTATTTCAGCGACGAAGCCCTGGAGAAGCTGGAAGGTATTTTTCTTTCTCAGTGCTTCCAGTATCAGCGCGTGTGGTATGACGCAGGGCTTAAGCACCGTATCCGCGACATTCTCAAATCCCGTCAGATTGGCGCAACGTTCTTCTTTGCACGGGAAGCGTTACTGCGTGCCCTGGCAACCGGCCATAACCAGATTTTTCTCTCAGCCAGTAAAACCCAGGCTTATGTCTTTCGTGAGTACATCATTCAGTTTGCGCGCCTCGCCGGTGTTGAGCTGACCGGCGACCCGATTGTGATCGGCAACAACGGCGCAAAGCTGATTTTCTTAGGCACCAACTCCAACACCGCCCAAAGTCATAACGGCGACCTGTACGTGGACGAAATCTTTTGGATCCCCAACTTCCAGAAACTGCGCAAGGTCGCCAGCGGCATGGCCTCGCAGGAACATCTGCGCACCACCTATTTCTCCACCCCGTCAGCGCTGACGCACGGCGCGTATCCGTTCTGGTCGGGTGAACTGTTTAACAAGGGCCGGGAAAATCCGAACGACAGGATTGAGCTGGATATCGGCCATCACGCCCTGGCAAAAGGGCGGCTTTGTGAGGACGGGCAGTGGCGGCAAATCGTCACCATTGAAGATGCGTTAGCCGGTGGCTGCAACCTGTTTAACATCGACACGCTGAAACAGGAGAACAGCGCCGAGGATTTCCGCAACCTGTTCATGTGTGAGTTCGTTGACGATCAGACGTCCGTTTTCCCGTTCGCCGAGCTGCAGCGCTGCATGGTGGAAAGCGCGGAGGAATGGCAGGATTTCAGCCCGTTCGCCGTGCGTCCGTTTGGTTATCGCGCCGTCTGGATTGGTTACGACCCGTCGCACACCGGCGACAGCGCAGGCTGCGCCGTGGTGGCTCCGCCGCTGGTGGACGGCGGCAAATTCCGCGTGTTGGAACGCCACCAGTGGAAAGGTATGGACTTCGCCGCCCAGGCGAAAAGCATTGAGGAGCTGACAAAGCGCTACTGCGTGGAATACATCGGCGTGGACGCCACCGGTATCGGCCAGGGGGTTTTCCAGCTTGTCCGGCAGTTCTTCCCCGCCGCGATGGAGATCCGCTACAGCCCGGAAACGAAAACAAAAATGGTGCTGAAAGCGAAAGACACCATCACCTCCGGACGCCTGGAGTACGACACCAACCACAAAGACATCACCTCGTCATTCATGGCGATCCGCAAAACCATGACCGCCAGCGGCAGCCGCTCCACCTATGAGGCCAGCCGCAGCGAGGAGGCCAGCCACGCGGATGTCGCCTGGGCAATCATGCACGCACTGCTCAACGAACCGCTGACCGCCGCCAGCGGCGGCCAAAGCCCTAACATTCTGGAGTTTTATTAATTATGAGTAAGCGTAAATTCCGCAAGGCGGCGCAAACAGCAATCACCGCAACGGCGCAGCAGACCAGCGGCGCGGAGGCGTTCAGCTTTGGCGACCCGACGCCGGTATTAGACCGCCGTGAAATCCTGGATTACATCGAATGCACGGGGAACGGTCAGTGGTATGAGCCGCCGGTCAGCTTTGACGGACTGGCCCGCACGCTGCGGGCAGCGGTGCACCACAGTTCATCGCTTTACGTTAAGCGCAACATTCTCGCATCGACCTATGTCCCGCATCCGCTGTTATCACAGCAGGAGTTCAGCCGTTTTGCCCTGGATTATCTGGTGTTCGGGAATGCGTTTTTAGAAGTGATCCGCAACCAGCTCGGCGACGCCGTGGTGATGAAAACCGTGCCTGCAAAATATGCCCGCAGGGGGGTGGAGCCAGATACTTACTGGTTTGTGCAGCAGTGGAAGGATGCACACCAGTTTGAAGCCGGAAGCGTGTTTCATCTGATTGAACCGGATATTAATCAGGAGCTGTACGGCCTGCCGGAATATCTCAGCGCCCTGAATTCAGCCTGGCTGAATGAGGCTGCGACGCTGTTTCGCCGCAAGTATTACCAGAACGGCGCGCACGCCGGATATATCCTGTATATGACCGATGCGGCACAAAGCAGCAGTGATATTGACCAGATGCGTAAGGCGATGCGGGATACAAAAGGGCTAGGCAATTTCCGCAATCTGTTCATGTACGCGCCGAACGGCAAACCGGACGGGATCAAGATTTTGCCACTGAGTGAAGTCGCGACCAAGGACGATTTCTTCAACATCAAGAAAGCCAGCCAGAACGATTTGCTGTGCGCGCACCGCGTACCACCGCAGATGATGGGGATCATTCCTGAGAACAGCGGCGGGTTTGGGGATTCGGTGAAGGCGTCGCAGGTGTTTGTGCGTAACGAGCTGACACCGTTGCAGGAACGGTTTAAGGAATTGAATGCGTGGTTTGGGGAGGATGTGATCAGATTTACCTCTTACGAACTTACGCCGGAGTAAGAAGCAAACATAACGCTAACAAATGGAGGCAATATAACCAACAGTCGCTTTTTAGGCTGCTATTCGTTATTGAGAAATATCCACTTTATTAGTATGTATATTCCTCGATTCGATCAAGATCATACGCTAAAGTTTCACCTCCAATTTGACTATACACAGTTACCTTTTTAAAAGGATTATAATGAAAACGCTGTTAAGAGCTTTTGCCGTTCTCGCCATTGCAGTAGGCCTCTCTGGGTGTGCTATTAGTTTACCGTTTAATAACCGCCTGGCTTACTCTTCTATTTCGGATATGAAATCAGTGCAAATCCAAGGGGAAAAACCGAAACTCTCAATTTTTTGGAACCCGGTTAACTTCCCTCAGCGCATCGATATTCAGGGTTCAGATGGCTTCGTAGGCGGTGGTTCCCGTACTCGGTTACCAACTGGTGTGGCCCTATCCTCTCGCATTGAAGAAGCAATTTCTACTTATGCAGATATATCACCATCAGGTCAAAATCTGACAATTACAGTACTTGAAGCACGTTCCGGTTTTGAGTATTCAGCGGGTATATTCAACATTACTCCTGCTATTGATGTCGGTACCGTTACATTCAATGCTGCGTTTAGCTTGAACGGTAAAACGTGGAATCAACAATTCTCCTCACACAAGAAAGATCCAACTATCGGCGGTACTTCAGCTACAGGTATTCTTGAAAGTGCTTGGGACGACGTTGCAGTGCAAGTTGCAAAAAGCATAGCTGCGCATATCGAAAAATAATCTAATTTCCCCATTGCATGGACGAATATTGCAATGGGGAGTAGTCCCGCACCCCGGCGCGCGCAATGTTACCCGCCTGCCCGCTTCTGACTTGACTAACCGTTTTTAATGCATTCCTCAAAACGCCCCCAAGCCCAGCGAGAGGGGCGATCAGGTATTTTTTGATCCTTTCGGGATCATGCAAAACCATGCGCATAATGCATGCATGGCTCACACTAGCCCCAGACTGAGAAATCAGTGAATTTTTCCAGGCGCGTTTACGTCAAATATCACTTTCAGCAACTCCTCATTCGCTGCCGTTGCTAATTCCGAAATCCATTTAGCAACCAGCTCCCTCTCCTCTTTATCGCACTCAACGCGAGCGGAAAGTTTTGCAATCAAAGATATGCGTTCCAACAAAACTGCCGTCTGTAAAAAATCCATCTTTCCCCCAAAGATAATACTGTTTATTTATCCAGTACTATAAAATCATCTGCTTACAATTTCCATAAAAATCTTCATGTTATTCAAATTCAGCCCAATCCGGCAGCGGTTCAAAACTCATAACCAGATCACCAAAGCTGATTTTCGCCCCTCGGCTCAGCGCTTCCAGTTCCCAGCGTTCAGCCATGATGTTGTGTTTCATCAATTCGCGCGCGATTTCCGGCAAGCGCGCCCGTTCTTCTGTCGTCAATCTGGCCGACGGGGCTACATCACGGCCTTTTGTCGGGTCGAAACTGCGCTGCGCCTTACTGACTCTCGGTGTTTCCTCGCGTATACGTGCCACAATCGCCCTCACGGCGGCTGTGTCTGTCCAGTCAATTACCGAAATGGACGCTGTAGCGGCGTTCCCAGCCTGGATATAGCGCCCATTTGCGGCGGCTTTCTTTCCACCCAACCCACAGTTATTGACAGGACTCCGAGGCGCGCCGGAGGCGCTTTTTAAGGTCAAAACCTCGACGTCAACGGCAGAAGAAATGATCCGCCATTGTGTTGTACGGGTTTCATAAACGCGGGAGTCGCCGAGGTGAGGCGCGAAAATGCCCACAACCTTTTTCACTTCCTCATCGTAGGCGTTCAGCTCATCAGCAACGCGGCGAGCTACACGCACAGTTTGATCATCGCGTGGAACATTTGCGCCGCCCTGGGCTGACATGTACGCCATAAAATCACCGGCATCAGCAGCGGCGCGGACGGCTTCGACTTCTTTGTCAAAGGTTTCAGTCAGATTGATGGAACGGATGCGGCGGCACTCACGGTATGAACCCATGGTAGGCAGGCCGATAGGATGAAATTGAGGGATCCGCCAGGTAGCAGCCCAGGCGGTAACAGCGGCAGCGGAATCTGTCAGCAACTCGCCGGTTTCGTGGTCGCGTTCGCCTTCCAGTGCGTAACCGTCGATGTTCTTTGCGATGTATTTGGCGATGTAGCCAGCGGCGCCGCCACGGTTCATGTGCTTACAGTCAAAGCGGTTCTTTGCCGCACCGCGCTCGTCACCGTCTTCTTTCATGGCGTATTTGCGCATGATATCGATCACCCGCTGACGCATAGCAGGCTTGGTGAATAACATCATGTGCCAGTGCGGCGTCGCGTCGTGGTGAGGCTCTACAACGCGCATCCCGTAAACGGACAGGCCGCTATCTTTGAACGCGGTGCGCATTTTGCTCCAGATCCCACACAGATAACGCTGCGCATCTTTCGGGGTATAGGCTTCTTTGTCCCAGGCGCGATTTCGCTGAACGCGCTTTTTATCGCCCTTGCCCACCATGCGGGTCGGATGATATTTGGACGGAGTGGTGATAGTGAGGAACATCCCGACGTCACCATTTGCAGCAGCATATTTTTCAGTGCCAGCGATCGTGCTCATTAGCTCCATGCGGCGGATTTCAGGGTTTGAAATACTCGCCATCACTTTGTCGATCAGGCTGAAACGCTCGCCGGTTTCGATGTTTTCCAGGTCGCAGCTTTTCAGGTAGTCGAGATTCGACAGACGGCGCGCACGTACTTCACGGATAGCCTGCTTACTGGCATACGGGGAAGCATCACGGTTCACTTTGCCGATGGCGATCAGCAAAGATTCACGCCAGCGGGTGCGCTGGCCTTTCAGTTGGCGTAACCACCAATCCGGATTAACAAGGCGCGATATGGCAGCGATAGCGGAAACGGCATCCAGTTTGTCTTTGCAATATCTTGTCCAGTACATCGGCGTGACATTGAAAGCCTGCGCCATACCGGTGATTTCGCTGTATAGCTCGCACTGGGTATCACGCTCAAAAAGAATCGAATTATCGCCGTTGTACTGAGCAAGCAACTGATCGCAACGTTCTTCATAGATTTCTTTCAGTTGCCCGGCGATGTCCTGAGCGAATCGGCGCAGTGGTTTATCGCTCATGCTCGGCAGACCGTGATAGGTGTCCGCCTCTGACATGAATTTCATGGAAGCTTTAACATTCATCGCATGAGCGGCATTGACCGCTGCGACGCGGGGAAGGATGCTGCGCCCAAGGGTATACACCAGATATTTATTGGCAGCGTGGATACCCTGGGTTTTCAACAGATACGCATGACGACCTGTGAAAATTTCCCGCAGGTCGGTAGAGAGGTTTTTTACTCTGATTAAAACAGCTTGCCCCTGATCGTATTCGTCACGGGTAAGCGGTCTTTCCAGGCCAGAAACGGCCTGGCGTGGTTTGTTCCAGGAAAACGCCCAGACTGCAGGCGTTTCAATTTGGGGAGTGAAGCGGCTTACATGCATTTAATTGAAGCCTTGCTAACGCTGCAACCAACGGCCTCGATTGCTGCGAGTTCTGCCTCAGCCCTATTAAGGCGCTCAAATATCTCAAGGAGATATTCAGCAGTTTCAAGCGTCAGAATTGCCCTGACGTCATGACCTTCATGACGGGCCGCAACAAACCCTTTTATTGAATCAATAGTTGAAGCTTTCATCACTCAGCCCCTTCCGTTTCTTCTTCCTGCACAAATGACCAATGTTGAGGTTCTTTAGGGAGTATTTTTGCGATGATTTCAGGGGCAGATTTAATACTACTTGCCGCCGCGCCTACCGAACGAGGAGCGTTCAGCTCAACAATCTCAAACTTGCCGTAAAGGCCACGGGATTCACGGGTATCTGAATTAGATGCAACGACGGGATAATTTTGCTCAGCCAGCGCGAGCAAATTGGCACTTAGTAGTCCGTGCTCAAATCCACCAAAGCAGGCGGCAGAGTAGCCAGTAAAGTTTGCGGAGGAAGAAGCTGGCAGGTATGGCGGATCACAATAAACAACGTCTCCAGGCTGAACCATTCCCAGAGCTTCATCAAAAGAGCAGCATATGAAATTCGCTCGTTTCGCTTTTTCAGCAAAAAGGAGGATTTCATTTTTTGGAAAATACGGCGCTTTATACTTTCCGTAAGGCACATTAAAACCACCTGTTTGGTTATAACGACACAATCCATTGAAACAGTGACGGTTCAAATATAGGAATACTACTGCACGATTAAAATCAGTTAACCCTCCGAGATTAAAACCGAGACGAATATTGTAAAAACTTTCAGCGTCATTAGATGACTCAAATAAATTCTTTGCAGTGCGGATAAAAGCCAGAGGTTTTTCTTTTATAACTTTATACATATTAATCAGATCAGGATTAATATCTGCAATCAAATACTCTGAATAATCAGTATTCATCATGACGGCACATGAGCCAGCAAACGGCTCAACTAAACGATGTCCGGCTGGCAGATGCTCTTTTAATACATCCATAATGCGAATTTTAGAACCCGCCCATTTAAGTACAGTGCGTACTTGTTCCATTACATGCCGCCTTTGATATCAGAAAGGAAAAAACGGGCGGCATTCACCGCCAGAATAAGCAGAGCTACAGACAAACCAATCATTGGTTGCCTCGGTAGTGTTTGGCGTTGAGTTCTGCCAGTTCTTTGCAATACACGCACAGTTCAACACCTGGCAGAGCTGCGCGGCGTTCTTCGGGAATTGGGCGATCACAATCAAGGCAGAACATTGCAGATACGCCTGCAACAGGGGCGCGTGCTGCTTGGATTTGGGCGGACAGAATTAAGTCAGCGCGTTCTTGGGCGCTGTCGATGACATCAGCCATTTGCCACCTCCAACTGTTGAATTTTTACCAGGGCAGCAAATACCAGATCAGCAGCGCGATTGTACTCAGCCCGCATTTTGATAGAGCTGGTGATACGCCTTGCCCGAATAGCACGGTTAACAGAACGATTGATAAACTCGGCGGCAAGACTGAATTTCAACTGGTGCACATCCAATGTGGAGCAATACTGTTTATTGGTTTCCTTATCCGTCTTAATTTCAGCAAGGATAAGATCACCGTTCTTTTTCGGGATGATGGTATACGCCAGATCGATATCAATGCGCTTTGCCATGGCTTCTGCCATTTCTGGTGTGGCTTCTTCGTGCTTCATCATTAGTGAAGGTCTCCCGATTCGTTTTGAATGCGGGTAGCTTCCTGACGTAAAGCCTCGGCTGCCTCAGTGCCGGTCATTTCTTTCTGAATGATGAAGCAGGCGATAACTTCCAAACGTGCGGCAAACACCTGCGCACGATTCCCGCGTTCTTCATTACGCGCAGCATTAAGCATTAAGGTCAGCTCACCGGTGTAATCACCCTCAGCCGAACCCATATCGAAACCAACAACCGGCAAACCTGCAAAACCGTGTTGGGCTTTATTAATCATTTCTTTCATTTATAAAATTCCTGTTTTTGGGCAAAAGAATGCCCGGCGGGTTTACGCCTATTAATTTGAATTCGGTTTAGTGTTTAATATTTATTCTGCAATCGTCTTCACTGATAAATTTCGGCAGGGTCTCAGTTAATCCCAGTAAAGAATTTAGCGCCGCAACCACTTGATGCCTTTCGGTAGGCGTTAATTCAGCAAACTTCATTTCAACATGACGGCTTTTAAGGCCAGCATGAAAGCAGATTGTTTTGCGCATATGCAGCGGCTGACTATCAAATGTTTCCTGCGCTACATTCTTTTTGTGTTCCAACATCTCTTTAATTTTAGAAAGATGCTTTTTGCCTATTTGAATATGTTGCTCATTTCCTAAAAACATAAACACCTCAACTAAACAGGCGCTTTAAAAGCGGCTTTGAATTTCTCACCGCCTGCGGCGCAGTGGCTTTTGACAGTGAAGGACTCCAGCGCTTTCCGCCTGGCAGTTCAATCCAACCATGGCCGAAGTGGCGTGAAGGGCTTTGCTGTTTTAACAAGGGAGCAATTGAGATCACCATATTCATACCATCCCGTTTGTGGCAACGCTTGCGACAGCACCAACAACGGAGGCCAGAGCGGGTGAAGCTTCTAAGCGCCCCTGCATCGCTAAACCGATCAGCGAAAGATGGCGAATGCCTGCATTAACACTTTCGATAATTGAGTTTTTTACCTGACGTGTCTGCCGCTCCGGTGATGCAGCACCCGCAGCAACTGAACCCAAGGCAGCAGTGGCGTGAAGTGTGTAGGTAGCAATATTCTCCTCAGCCAGCTCATTTACCGGAACGGCAGGCATACATTTCATTTGTGCCAGTAATCCATCGATCAGAGTTGCGTCTTCGGTGGCATCAGTGATCACTGCAATTTCAATGGCAGTGAGCTGATGCACCTGATCGGGATTCAGCTTGTTGCGTAGGGTCTGTTCTTTCATTCCAATGGTGCGGGCAAGTTTTGACAGGTTGTGGCGCACAGCGAAAGCACGACACGCATTATCGAAAAATGGCTGGTTGGAAACCTGAAAATCAAACATGTTTACCTCTCAAAATTCACATAATGTGAATTAAGCGCCAATTATGATTTGAAAGCGTGAATGACCAAGATTCTTTTTGGCTTCCATTTCTTTGTAACGAGCGTAAAGAATTCTGATTGGACCACCTGCACGCTTGTTACCTTTCTTGATAGTGCGCGGTTCTATGGGAATGCGAGGATTTTCGCCGGTTGTCTGACGATATACGGTACGAACAGAAACACCCTCAAGAGCTGCAAACTCCTCTGGGTGTACCGTTGCACGGGGGATCTTGATTGTAATGAGTGTACTCATCATGCATTATTCCTATTTAGTTAAATAAACACCTTTGATGGTCAACGTTTGCCAACTTAAGCCACCAAAGACAACTCACTAACGAGGAAGATACTCAACAAACGAGTATTGGTCAACATGGAAACTCACAAATGAAGATAAGAGACTACACATTTGAGCCATTATCTATATTAGATCGAGTATGTGATGCTTACGGCTTTCACCAAAAAATCCAGCTAGCTCAGCACTTTGGTATTTCCTCAAGCTCCCTTTCCAATCGCTATACCCGTGGGACTCTCTCTTACGATTTCGTTGCTGTTTGTTCCATGGAAACGGGGGCAAACCTCAAATGGTTGTTAACTGGTGAAGGGCAAAAGTTCACCGATACACTCACTGAAGGTGAAACCAAAAATTCACAATTAGTGCTTAAAAAATTCACTCTTAGTGATGGGCAGTTAATTGAAGAAGGAGAAATGAGTATTGACCATCACTTCTTTACTAAGCCTCCGCTACAGGCTCAAGTGGTTACTTCAGATGGCCGAACTTATTTTATAGAACAAAAGACGCCCTTTTCTGACGGTACTTGGTTAATTGACGTAGACGGCTCAGTAAGCATTCGGGAACTGGCTCTTTTGCCATCACGAAAGCTACACGTTACCGGCGGCAAGATTCCGTTTGAATGCGGTTTTGACGAGATCACTCCGCTCGGCAGAGTTGTAGGGATTTATACAGAGGTTAACTGATGGCGATCAGAAAACAGGCTGATGGATGGTGGTTATGCGAGCTTTATCCGAACGGAGCAAAGGGTAAACGTATACGAAAAAAATTTGCTACTAAAGGCGAAGCGATAGCGTTTGAACAGCACACCATCACCAAACCCTGGCAAGAAGAAAAGGATGATGACCGCACGTTGCTGGATCTGATAAAAGCCTGGTATTCAGCTCACGGCATAACCTTAAAAGATGGCGAACGGCGTCAGGATGCCATGACTCACGCTTATGAATGCATGGGGCAACCTTTAGCCAGGGAATTTGATGCCCAAATGTTCTCACGCTATCGCGAAAAACGCCTTTCGGGTGACTACGCGCGGTCTAACAGAGTAAAAAAAGTAGCTCCGCGGACCCTCAATCTTGAGTTGGCATATTTTAGGGCTGTCTTTAATGAACTTGCTCGCCTGGGCGAATGGAAAGGTGATAACCCGATTAAGAATGTTCGCCCATTCCGGACAGAAGAAAGCGAAATGGCTTTTCTTACAAAAGAACAAATCAGAAATCTATTAGAAGAGTGCGCGCGGGAAAATAATAATGACCTCGTTTGCATTGTTAAATTATGCCTATCAACCGGTGCTCGCTGGTCTGAGGCAGAAGAACTTAATAAGAGCCAGATCACCAAGTACAAAGTCACTTATACGAAGACTAAAGGCCGAAAAAATAGAACTATCCCAATCAGTGAAGAGCTGCATAATTCTTTGCCTGAAGTAAAAAAGGGCCGACTGTTCAAAACTTGCTATGGTGCGTTCCGCTCTGCCCTTGAACGCACTGATATCGAATTACCTGCAGGCCAACTAACACATGTTCTGCGGCACACTTTCGCGTCTCATTTTATGATGAATGGGGGAAACATTTTGGTGTTGCAAAGAGTGCTTGGTCACACTGATATCAAAATGACTATGCGATATTCTCATTTTGCACCGGAACATCTTGAAGAAGCACTGAGGCTCAACCCTTTAACTAAAGACTGAACCGTCATAGCTCTTAAGTTACGCAGAAACCTAGGAAACGTTATCTCTTGATTATGAACGTGTTGTGCATTTTTAGTTATCACAAATGATTTAGCAGTTTTGGTAGCTCCCTTAGCAATTCAGAGCATCAGCAGATTCTTTAACTAGGCTTGTCTTCCTGCTAGGATTAATCAGAACATTTACTCATGGGATAGGGATATGAAAAAAAGTTTAGTAGCAAGCTTAGTGGCAATGGCATTGTTAACAGGATGTGGTCCAAAAGAGCTGACTCCAGAGCAAAAACAGCAAATTTTGAGCCTGAAATCCGAATTATCTCAGACTGAAGGCGAAATATCGGAAGCAAAGGAAGTTGATAGACAATTCTCAGGGGGACTGATTAAGAACTTGAATACAGTAAGACTTGAAGTATTGGGAACTAATAAGGCTCTGCTAGAGCAACGCATAAATGCTATTGAATCGGGAGCAAAAATTGAAGTTACCGTTACCGGTACTCCACCTGATCCTAAGCTTGCCGATTCAATAAAAAACGAAATTGATAACCTGAATGCACAAATTGATGAAGCCAAAGCCGAGGCAAGTCAATACAGCGGCGGTTTAATTCAAGCATTAAAATTGTCTACAGTTGCGACTCAAGAGCAAAGCATGGCAATGTTGCAACAGAAATATTTAATAGCAAAATATGGACTTGCAGATATAAAAATTAAAACAGAATCACAAAATATAGAAAAAAATAACTCTGAGCCCGAATCAACAGCCAAAAATGCTCCTGCACAGCCCCCATTACTTCCACCAGCAGAAGGCCCCTTCGGTTTAGAAGCGGGGCTATCACAAAAAAATATCGAAGATATGATCGGTACGAAATTAAAACCGCTTGAAGATAGCGTAAATCTTTATACGTCTGACAAACTACCTAAACCAAATGCAGATTTTGTAGTTTATGGTTTGCTAATATCACCAAAGGTTGGGTTGTGTGAAATTAGAGCTGTAGGAAAGAATATCAATACTGACAGCTATGGCCTTGCCCTAAAAGCAAAATTTGAAGACTTAACTAACTCATTAACATCACTCTATGGCAAAGCTGAGACAACTGATTTTCTTCTATCTGGGTCTATCTGGAAAGAGCCTCAAGATTGGATGATGGGATTGGCTAAAAAGGAACGATTTTTATCTGCAGTCTGGAAAGACTCAAAAGAGGAACATTTAAAAAACAACATCAACACTATATTCATCGAAACAAGAGCAAATACCTCTGCGCAGGGATATACCTACCTTCAATATTCATTTAATAACATTGATGTTTGTAGAGAAGAGATTGAGGGAGCAAAAAAAAGCTCACTCTGAAATAATTATACTCCCGGCCTCTAATCAAGGGGGCGGGACATTTTGCGGAGAATCACATGCGTGATGATGCTGTGTCTTTTGGTTTGCCTGAGGGTGAGACTGGGAACATTCTTGCAATGATTAATTTTGGCGAGTCAATGGAGATATTCACCGAAAACTCTACTTTTAAAATGTTGAGCCCAGATACATTAGACCCACAAAGAAATCATCATGAGATGCCTTGGGTCTATACGAAGACTTCAGATTTTGGTGCATCCAATCCATTAGTTGCCAACACTGTATTACTTGCCAATGATTTCCTGAGGCAAATATTTTCTGAACAAGACCCTAAACGTATAGATATCATTAACAAGGTAAGTGACATCAGAAATGTTTTATTGGAGTGTTTGATTTATTTACAGTCTTACTCAAATGAACTTGATAAAGAAATCCAAAAATTCGAAAGAAACAAGCATATAATGAATGGAAAATCTCATGCATATTTTCCGCAGGTTAAAAATATTGATGGTTTCACAACAGGTTTCTTGATTGCAGCGAAAAGATGTATCCAAGAAACGTCAGTAATGGTTAATATGTTTATCCCTTTAAAAACAAAACATGGGCGCATAGATTTTTTGTTAAAAGAAATCGAGTCAGAACATGCGGACGCTAAAGAATTGATCGAAGTTCTTCGTGAAAAATTACCAATGTGCTATCATATTTTTTCACTAAGAAATGCCCAGGAACATGCTTCGACCACAGAAAACCCATTATTAATTACTAACTTTAACATTGAGAATGGTAATGAATTGCTACCTCCAAAATGGGGCATAAAGGGAAGTGCTTCTAATATTATTCATCTTGAAGCAAATATCATACTTCAATTTTTAATTACTTTTTTTGAAGAAGTATTTCTTACTTGTGTAATTAATATACTACCGAAATTTCCAGTACATAATATAACTTTTAATGAAAGTCCTGATGAAAAAATGCCCATACGTTATAGCCTTTATCTTTCATTACCGGATGGATTACATGACATGAATCACTGAGTTTGGGGACAACAAGAATAAGTCTGCTCTTTACTCTTTGAAGGTTAGATAAAAGTGGCGATAAAGTGGCGATATAGATGGAGGAATCGGGCAATTCCTGGCAAAAAATGTCAATCCATGTCATTGTTTTAAAATATAAATTATTGATTTCCCTACTTGAATGTTGATACTCATAATCGCTTGGTCGCTGGTTCAAGTCCAGCAAGGGCCACCAGATTTTAGTTTGAGATTCAAACGATTAAGCCACTTCATACGGAGTGGCTTTTTTGTTGCGTGAATACCTGTCTTCCCCTGACTTTTCCACGGATTGAACCTCTCTCGTCATTGACCCCATACGCCCTGCATATAATAATGATAACCATTAACATTAAAGAATCAGGAATGGATCCAATGACAAGGGCTGGTTTTCGCCGTTTTTCAGGGATGGTTGCGCTGTTGTTATCGCTGCTTGTCGCCACGCAGGCTTTCGCAGAAGGCTGGCCACGGCAAGTTATGACCTCAAAGGGAAGCATCACATTACAACAGCCGCCGCAGCGGATTGTCTCCACCAGCGTCACCGTCACCGGCACATTGCTGGCGATTAATGCGCCGGTTATCGCCAGCGGAGCGACTGCGCCCAATAATCGGGTTTCCGATGCTCAGGGCTTTTTCCGCCAGTGGGGCGATGTCGCGAAACAACGCGGTGTGCAGCGGCTTTATATCGGCGAACCGAATGCTGAAGCCATTGCCGGACAGGCACCGGATCTCATCATTATTGCCGCCACAGGCGGGGATTCCGCACTGAAACTCTATGATCAGCTGTCGGCCATTGCGCCGGTCATGGTGGTCAATTACGACGATAAAAGCTGGCAGGAACTCGCCACCGAATTAGGCCGGGCGACGGGTAAAGAAACCGATGCCGCCAAGGTTATCGCGCAGTTTTCAGCCCGTGAAGACAGTCTGAAAAAAGCGATACATTTGCCACCGCAGCCGGTGTCCGCGCTGGTTTATGGATCAGATGGCAAAAGCGCCAATCTGTGGACGCCCGCGTCACCGCAAGGTCAGTTGCTCCGGCAGTTAGGATTCAGCCTCGCGCCGGTTCCGCTGAATTTAGCCGCCAGTTACAGTCAGGGCAAACGCCATGACATCATCCAGCTTGCCGGTGAGAAAATGCCGGAGGCGATGAACGGCCAGACGCTGCTGTTATTTTCCGCCAGTCAGCCTGATGCACAACGGCTGCTGACCAATCCTTTTCTGGCGAAGTTACCTGCCGTGCAGGCCGGGCGCGTGTATGCCATGGGTGACGACACGTTCAGACTCGATTATTACAGCGCCAGCAACATGCTGAATCAGCTTGAAAAACTGTTCGTAACTCACTGATGTCCCGCTCAATAAAAAATCTCACAGCGCTGTTGGTTGCCTTGTTTTTGCTCTGCCTGATGATGGCGCTGAGTCTGGTGCTGGGCGAGAAATCGCTTGCGTCCGGCACCGTGATGTCAGCGCTTAACGGCCAGTGCACTGGGGCGGACTGCGTGATTGTCACCGATGCCCGTGTGCCGCGCACGCTGGCCGGTTTGCTGGCAGGGATGGCGCTCGGATTATCCGGTGCGCTGATGCAAATCCTCACCCGCAATCCGCTGGCTGATCCCGGTATTCTTGGCGTTAATGCGGGTGCGGCTTTCGCGGTGGTTATCGGTATCTCCTTTTTTGGCGCAACGGATGTCAGCCACTATTTGTGGTTCGCGTTTGCCGGTGCCTTACTGGCAACATTGCTGGTCGCCATGATCGGCGCGCTGGGACGCGGAAAGCTGGATCCGGTACGCTTAACTCTGGCGGGCGTCGCGCTCGGCGCTGTGCTGGAAGGCATGTCTTCGGGGATTTCCCTGCTCAACCCGACCGTCTACGATCAGTTGCGATTCTGGCAGGCTGGCTCGCTGGATATCCGCAATATTACCGTGATTAAAACCATCACACCGCCGGTGACTTTTGCGGTTGCCCTGAGCTTACTGATGGCCCGTTCCCTGAATAATCTGACGATGGGCAACGAACTGGCGACGGCGCTCGGCACCAAAATCGCGACCACGCAGTTGCTGGGATTACTGGCGATTACGTTGTTGTGCGGCAGCGCCACAGCGGCTGTCGGCCCCATCGCCTTTGTCGGCCTGATGGTGCCGCATATGGCGCGCTGGATCTGTCGTGCGGATCCGCGCTGGATGCTGCCGTGGACGCTGGTGTTAACCCCGACGCTGTTGCTGGCAGCCGATATCGCCGGGCGTTTTCTGGTTACCGGAGAATTGCGGGTTTCCGTGGTGGTCGCCTTTATCGGCGCGCCGGTGCTTATTTTCCTGGTACGCCGTCCCGGTGGATTACACAGAGGTTAACCATGAGCCAGACTCTTACAGAACCTCGCCCGCTGAAAAAACCTTTGCTGCTGTCGCGCCCCTTTCTGACCGCCTGCGGACTGGTGTTATGCCTGATCCTGCTGGCGGTTTACGCGCTGGGTAGCGGAACACTGGCACTGACGCCGTCGCAGGTTGTCAGCGCCCTGCTCGGCGACGGGCCGAAAAACCTGAGCATTATTGTCACGCAATGGCGTCTGCCGCGCGTGGTGATGGCGATGATTCTCGGTGCCGCACTCGGCATCAGCGGCGCGATTTTTCAGTCGCTGCTGCGCAATCCATTGGGAAGTCCGGACGTTATCGGTTTTAACACCGGCGCGTATACCGGCGTTCTGCTGATTATCGTGTTGTTCAATGGCGCTGCGGGCGACCTTCTCCCCGGCGCGATGGCAGGCGGCGTCGTGACCGCATTGGTGGTATACGCCCTGGCATGGCGTCAGGGCATCGAAACGTTCCGCCTGATTATCGTCGGTATCGGCGTACGGGCGCTGCTGATTGCGGTCAATACCTGGCTGATTATTCACGCCTCGCTGGAATCGGCGCTGACGGCTGGCTTGTGGAATGCTGGTTCGCTCAATGGCATCACATGGGAGAAAAGCCTGCCGGCGACCGGGATGATTATCGTCGCCTGCATGCTGGCGCGTTGCTTATCCGCTCCGATGCGGTTGCTCGAAATGGGCGATGATGCCGCCTGTGCGCTGGGCGTACCGGTGGCGCGTTCACGTTTATTGCTGATGCTGGCGGGCGTGGCGTTGACCGCCGCGGCCACCGCGCTGGCCGGGCCAATTTCCTTTATTGCGCTGGTGTCACCGCAAATTTCGCGTCGTCTTTGCGCCAGCCAGCAGCACGCTTTATTTTTCGCGGCGCTGACCGGTGCGCTGCTGTTGCTCGCCGCCGATGTCACTGCACAACGGCTGTTCACGCCCTATCAGTTACCCGTGGGCGTGCTGACCGTCAGTCTGGGCGGCATTTATCTGATTGGGTTGCTGATCCGGGAGTCGCGACGCTCATGAATACTGAACACTCTTCCCCTTTGTACGCGAAAGATCTCACGCTGGGCTACGATAAAAAAATCGTCGCCCGCGAACTCTCCGTCTCTATCCCTCAGGGAAAACTCACCGTGATTATCGGGCCGAATGCCTGCGGTAAATCCACACTATTGCGCACGCTCAGCCGCCTGATGCCGCCGCAATCCGGCACGGTATTTCTGGACGGCAAACTGATCGGTGATTACGGCACCAGAGACGTCGCGAAACGTCTGGGTTTACTGCCGCAAAGTTCAACGGCGCCGGGCGATATCAGTGTGGCGGATCTGGTGGCCCGCGGGCGTTACCCGCATCAGAGCCTGTTCAGCCGCTGGACAGCGCAAGATACGCTGGCGGTGAACGACGCCATGCACGCGACGGGAGTATTCGAACTGGCGGAAAGCACGGTGAATTCACTTTCCGGCGGACAGCGCCAGCGGGTGTGGATAGCCATGGTGCTGGCGCAACAAACGCCGTTGTTATTGCTGGATGAACCGACAACCTGGCTGGATATCGCGCATCAGATTGATTTGATGGAACTGATGTGTCGCCTGAATCAGGAAAACGGCCGCACGCTGGTGGTGGTGTTGCACGACCTGAATCAGGCATGTCGTTACGCCGGGCATCTGATTGCCATGCGCGATGGAAAAATACTGGCTGAGGGCGCACGGGCAGACATCGTCACACCGGCACTGATCGAACAGGTTTTCGGGCTACGCTGCGCCATTATCGACTGTCCGGTTTCGCATACACCGTTAATTATCCCGCTGGGTAACGGTTGAATCTCCGGTGCTCCATGGCTCTTCGTTCCACAGGTATTGAAGGCCATCGGCTAATCCGCCGCGCCAGCTCAGCGCATCGTGACCGGCATCGACCACGCGATAACGCACGCTGTTTTTGGTGCCGCTCAGCAGTTCATCCATCTGATTATTCACCTGATAAATCAGTCGCTCATTGCTGCCCGCTTCCATGAAAATTTTCAGATGGCTGGCAGCCCCCAGCCCGTTACTCACCGCACGCAGTAACAAATCCGCCTCGTCAGGATTTTCATCCTGCTGCGATTTATTACGTCGCGGCCACCAGAAAGAACCGGACTGACTGAGTACCAGACCGAAGCGCTGCGGCCAGTGCAAACCGGCGTACAACGCTGACAGCCCGCCAAAGCTCTGCCCCGCCACCACTGTTTTGTTCGCATCGCTGCTGTGCGGTGCGAGCGTCGCCACGGCGGGCAATAACTCCTCCTGAACGGCCAGCCAGAAATCTGCATTACAGGTCAGTTCGCGGCTGCGGGTCTGTGTATCGATCACATCAATCAGCACGTAGACGGCCTGCGGCAATGTGCCTTCCTGCGTCAGTTGCATCAGCGGCTGCCAGACCGGCATCTGCTGCGCCCAGAACTGGCCGTCGAGCAACAGCGCCAGCGGGCGCGATGCCGGATCCTGGCTTTCGCCGGTAGTGTAGATCCAGACCTTGCGCCGGTTGCCCAGACGCGCACTGTTCCACTGATAGGTTTGCAGTTTTGCCGGTTTCTGTGGCAACGCGGCACCGTGGAGATCAAACTCCCGCCAGGCAGGCTGCGGCAATGCGTCGGGCATATGCAAAGGCGACAGCGCGTGAGATTTCGCCCCCGGCCACGGCTGATTCGGATTCAGCGGGTCATAAATCGCATGGGCGAACATATCTTTCCACCATTCCCGCGCAGCCAGCATGGCGGTATAGGCATCGGGATCCTGCGGGAACTCTCTGCCGGGCCTGGTGCGCGGGATCAGGCTGTAACTGCCGCGCCAGCCGGAGCGCAGCGTAATACTCAGCGACCAGACATCGGTTCCCGCAAGTCTTTGCAGGCTTTGCGGCGGTAAAGACTGATGGTGATCGGTGATGCCGTTGATGTTGATCCACACCCGCTGGAAATCCGATGTCGCCTCACTGCCCTGCGGATCCCGCCAGAAGAACGTTACGTTGCATACATCATCGTTCAGCCGTTCGATCAAGGGTGAACCCTGCGCTTTAATGTCTTTCCACCATTCGGCACTTCCCGCCTGAGAGCTTGCTAACATCGCCTGCGCGGTGGGTTTTTCCGGAAACTGCGATTTCATCATGTTTACGCTTTACAGTCTTTTGGCAGTGAGAGAAGGCATAATTTGCAGAATAATTGACCTGCTTCCTGCAAATTATGAATGGGAATCGTATTGATAATTGTTTGCATTTGCAATAGTGTGTTACCGCCCGTAAACGGGACGATAAAAATACACACACAACAGGCCATCCTCCTGTTCACTAAATCTGTTTTGCAGGAACGGATGGATTTCAGGGCAGAATCCACTATGAAAAGCAGGCTACCACACTATTCTCTGGCAACCTTAATCGGGCTGGGATCAGCACTTTCTTTGCCCGTCAGCGCGGCAGAAAGCACCACAACCCGCACAACAGACGCCAGCCAGAACACCGCAGAAACACAGGAAGACACCAGCGACACACTGGTTGTCACCGCCGCACAGCAAAACCTTCAGGCTCCCGGCGTTTCCACCATCACTTCTGATGAAATCCAAAAACGCCCTCCGGCACGCGACATCAACGAACTTATCCGCACCATGCCCGGCGTAAACCTGACCGGCAACTCTACCAGCGGCCAGCGCGGTAATAACCGCCAGATCGACATCCGGGGTATGGGCCCGGAAAATACCTTAATCCTGATCGACGGTAAGCCGGTGAACAGCCGCAACTCAGTGCGTCAGGGCTGGCGCGGTGAGCGTGATACCCGCGGCGACACAAGCTGGGTTCCGCCCGATATGATCGAGCGCATCGAAGTGATCCGCGGCCCGGCGGCGGCGCGTTACGGTAACGGCGCGGCGGGTGGCGTGGTGAACATCATCACTAAAAAAGACACTCAGGAGTGGCACGGTTCCTGGAATACCTATCTGAACGCACCACAACATAAGGACGAAGGCTCGACCAAACGTACCGATTTCAGCCTCTCCGGCCCGCTCAACGATCAGTTCAGTTTCCGCCTGTTCGGTGGCTACAGCAAAACGCAGGCTGACGCGCAATATATCAACGAGGGTCATCAGTCTGAGCGTACCGGCACCTATGCCGACACCGTTCCGGCAGGTCGCGAAGGCGTGATCGATAAGAATATCGACGCCCTGTTGCACTGGGATTTTGCCCGTATGCAGTCGCTGGAATTTGAAGTGTCCAACAGCCGTCAGGGCAACCTGTACGCAGGCGACACGCAGAACACCAACACCAGTGATTTGGTGAAAAGCATGTACGGTGAAGAGACTAACCGCATTTACCGCCAGTCCTACTCGGTGACCTACAAAGGCGCGTGGGATAACGGTGTGACCACCAACAACTACGTGCAGTACGAAAAAACCCGTAACTCGCGCATGGATGAAGGGCTGGCGGGCGGTACCGAAGGCATCTTCTCTGACGAAGACTTCAACACCATCGCACTGGGCGACATTCTGGCGCACAGCGAAGTCAGTATTCCGTTTGAACTGGGCGTGCCGCAAACCGCGACGTTCGGCACGGAATGGAACCAGCAGAAGATGAAAGATCCGTCTTCCAACACGCAGGCTATGCTCGGCGGCGCGATTGCCGGTACCGACAGCACCAACCGCAGCCCCTATTCTCAGGCAGAGATTTTCTCGCTGTTTGCCGAAGATAATATTGAGCTGACCGACAGCACCATGCTGGTGCCGGGTCTGCGTTTCGACCATCACTCCATTGTCGGCAATAACTGGAGCCCGTCGCTGAACCTGTCTCAGGAACTGGGCGACGATTTCACCCTGAAAATGGGTATCGCCCGCGCCTATAAAGCGCCGAGCCTGTATCAGACCAACCCGAACTACGTGCTGTACAGTAAAGGCCAGGGTTGTGCGGCCAGCGGCGGCGGTTGTTATCTGGTGGGGAATAAAGATCTGGATGCGGAAACCAGCGTTAACAAAGAGATCGGACTGGAATTCCACCGCAACGGTTATCAGGCGGGCGTGACCTATTTCCGCAACGATTATCGCAACAAAATCGAATCCGGTTATCTGCCAACCGGCACGTCCTCCACCGGCACAACTGATGTATATAAATGGGAAAACGTGCCGAAAGCCGTGGTTCAGGGGCTGGAGGGCACGCTGAATATTCCGGTCAGCAGCACCGTTTCCTGGAATAACAACGGCACGTACATGATTGAAAGTAAAAACAAAGAGACCGGCGATTATCTGTCGATCATCCCGGAATTTACCATCAACTCCACGCTGAGCTGGCAGGCGACGGAAGATCTCTCTCTGCAATCTACCCTGACCTGGTATGGCCGTCAGAAGCCGAAGAAATACAACTACAAAGGTGAAGCCGTCACCGGCAGTGAGAAGAATGAAGTCAGCCCGTATTCAGTGGTCGGCATGAGCGGCACCTACACCGCGACCAAAAATGTCAGCGTCACGGCGGGTATTGATAACGTCTTCGACAAACGCCAGTTCCGTGCGGGTAATGCCCAGACCGTGGGTAATGCCACCACCGGCGCCTATATGTACGGCGCAGGCGCGGCAACCTACAACGAGCCGGGCCGCACGTTCTATATGAGCCTGAATACGCACTTCTGAGTATGTTGCCCACATAAAAAAAGCCACCTGCAAAGGTGGCTTTGTTGTGTCTGAAACCTGACTTTGGGCTTACAGCACGCCCTGCGCCAGCATGGCATCAGCGACTTTGACGAAGCCGGCGATATTTGCGCCACGGACATACTGCGTCTGCTGGCTTTTGCCGCCGTATTCGACACACGACTGGTGAATATCCAGCATGATGTGACGCAAACGCGCATCCACTTCTTCGGCTTTCCAGCTCAGACGCGCAGCGTTCTGCGCCATCTCCAGCCCTGACGTTGCCACGCCACCGGCGTTCGCCGCTTTGCCCGGTGCGAACAACACGCCCGCGTCGGTGAACAAATCCGTCGCTTCAATCGTGGTTGGCATATTCGCGCCTTCGGCTACCGCTTTCACGCCATTGGCGATCAGCACGCGTGCCGCATCCGCATCCAGTTCATTTTGCGTGGCGCAAGGCAGCGCGATATCCACCGGCACGTTCCAAGGCTGCTGCCCTTCAAGATACGTCAGCCCGAGTTTTTGCGCGTAATCCGCCACGCGACCATCGCGGCTGGCTTTGATTTCGGTCAGCAGCGCCAGTTTCTCAGGAGTAAAGCCTGCTTCATCGACGACAGTACCGTTAGAATCTGACGCCGTAATCACCCGTGCGCCCAGTGACATGGCTTTTTCAATTGCATATTGTGCGACGTTACCGGAACCAGACACCGCCACGCGCATACCTTCGAAATCCAGGCCATGGCGTTTAAGCATCGATTCAGTGAAATAGATCAGGCCATAACCTGTGGCTTCCGGGCGGATCAGGCTGCCGCCGAACGACAACCCTTTGCCGGTGAACACGCTGGCAGTGTTGTTGGAGAGTTTTTTCATCATCCCCGCCATATAGCCGACTTCACGCCCGCCGACGCCGATATCCCCCGCAGGCACATCAGTATCCGGGCCGAGATGACGGTAAAGTTCCAGCATCAGCGCCTGACAGAAACGCATGATCTCGCCTTCGCTTTTGCCTTTCGGATTGAAATCACTGCCGCCCTTTCCGCCGCCCATTGGCAACGTGGTCAGGGCATTTTTAAAGGTCTGCTCAAAACCAAGGAATTTGAGAATCGATAAATTGACCGACGGATGGAAACGCATGCCGCCTTTATACGGGCCAATCGCCGAGCTGAACTGTACACGCCAGCCACGGTTCACCTGCACCTGATTTTTGTCATCCACCCACGCGATACGGAACTGAATGACACGTTCCGGCTCCACCAGACGTTCGAGTAAAGCAGAACGGCGGTATTGCGGATTTTGTTCGAGGAAAGGCCATAGCGTGGTCATAACTTCACGTACGGCCTGGGAGAATTCGACCTGATGCGGGTCGCGTTGCTGAACTGAGGATAAGAACTGTTCGAGGGATTGAATCTGATCCATTAAGGTAAAACTCCGTTTGTAAGTGATGTTGTCTTTTTTATTTACTGCTTATTTTTTGACTATGCATCGACTGACAAGCGGACATCAAGCAATTTATTTCCCAATAAAAACCCTAAGATTTACGACCTTCCAGCTTCAGTAACAACAACTTGTTGTCCAGCCCGCCAGCAAAGCCGGTTAATTTCCCGGAAGCACCAATCACCCGGTGACACGGCGCCACGATAGAAATCGGGTTGCGGCCATTGGCCGCGCCCACGGCACGAACCGCTTTCGGGCGACCGATACGACGGGCGATCTCGCCGTAGCTGCGCGTTTCACCAAACGGAATTTCCAGCAACGCCGCCCAGACTTCTTTCTGGAATTCGGTGCCGGTGAAATCGAGTTCCAGCTCAAAACGGGTACGCTTACCGGCAAAATATTCGTTCAGCTGTTGTTCGGTTTTCAGCAAGATCGGAAACGACGGGTCTTCAATCATATCGCCCAACGGCACGCGCCCGTCGATTTCACATTCCCACAAAATAGCGGTCAGCTTATCGCCTTTCGCCGCCAGTGTGAGTAACCCGACTGGCGATGCCATCCGCTTGAATCTGTTTTCCATCAGTCCCTTCCTCTGCAAGTTTTACGCCCCACACTTTACCGGAAAGGCAGGAACTGACGAAAATTATTTCAGGCCCAACTGTGCGCGAAGTTCCGCTTTCGCCGCGTCGAATTCGGTTTTGAAATCTGGCTGTTCTTCCATTTTTTGCGCGATCAGTGCAGCACCGGTGCGACTCATCACGGTATCAGAACGGTAATGGAAACCTGCTACCAGACGGTTTTCGGCGTAACCGGCCGCCCGGGTGAACAGCGCGTTGCGTTTTTCCGGCACCATTTCGCCCAGCACCGTCGCCATCAGATAGCCGATAGTAGAATGACCGGAAGGCCATGAGCCGGATTTGGATTTTTTCAGCAGCGGATGAATTTGTTCATCGAGCATATAAGGACGCGGGCGGTTAAAGGCTTTCTTGGCGTGATCGTCCACCACGTCTTCGGTCGCCACAATACGATCAAACAGCGCAGCGGTTTTCGGCAGTTTCGCAGCATCAAAGTCCGGCCCCATCACATCGGCAAAACGCCAGACGTTTTCTTCAGCATCAGCAATCGCCGCTTTTTCCTGCTCCGGCGTACGGGTGGCCTGAATTTCCAGCAATTCTTTCAGTTCCGCTTTGGTCTGCGCCGAATCATCCGCCGGTGGCGCGGGCAGATATTTCGTCAGATCCAGTTCCTGGCTGGTGATAAAGGGTTTGGCTTCGTCAGCCGCCTGAACGACAAAAGTGGAACCGAGGGTGAAAAGCAGCAGAGCAACGAGGGACTTACGCACGGGAAAACTCCTGATATTAGTTTGAATATCAGGAGAGTAGAGAACAAGTGTGACGCTTAAATGACAAACATCAGCCGAGCAAACCGAGTTTTCCGGTCAGCTTGCGCACCACTTTCTTTTTACCCGCCAGCGCAATGCCCAGCAGTTGCAGGTTGTCCGTCGGCACAACAGACACCGCTTCGCGAAACGCGGCGTAATCCGTGGTTTGCTGTCCTTCGACCGGAAAAATAATTCCGTCCATTTCGTCATCATGAAGCAGGTGCTGATGAAGGTGCGTGAGCTGTTCGCTGTCGGCAACCAGCACGCTGATGCCAATCGGGATCAGCCCCGGATGCACGCGGTTATCAGCGTCAATCAGCGGCTCGCCCACCAGCGACGGATGGCGTTGCCCGAGCGTCAGGGCCAGAACGGCGGCGGCATTGGCGGCATGTCCGGCGGCAAGTTGCTGGTTGATGACAATCACGCAGCGTTCCGGTGACGAAGGCAGAATGGTTGCAGGCGTATTCATGATGGCAGGCTCCGGTTCAGTTGAAACATGAGCTTAACCCGTCACTTTTTCTCAATCTGGAAGATTTGTGCACAGACGCCGGTAATGTGCTGGCGTGAGCTGATAGGCGCGGCGGAACCAGCGCCCGAGATGGCTCTGATCAGCAAAACCTAAATCAGCCGCCACGTCAGCCGGTGTGCGCCCGAGCGCCAGCCCTTCACGGGCGCGGGTCAGTTTCAGCTGAATAAGATAGGCGTGCGGCGGCAATCCGAATTCAGCTTTAAACGCACGGCTGACCACAAAGCGGCTTTCGCCGGTCGCCGCTGCCAGTTGTTCGAGGCCGATGTCTTCGTGCAAGTGGGCATGCAGATATTCCCGCGCCTGATGCGCCAACCGCGACCAGGGCGCATGCCCCTGAAGTCGCGGCGGCTGCCAGGTGAGATGGCCGCCCAGTGCACAGAGCAAGCCGTCGAGCGCGGTCTGGCGGACAATGCGCAGGTCTTTGCCGTGCAGCGCCTGAAAAGCCCGTGACGTCGCCTGCGCCAGTTGCGGATCCTGCGCTAAGGTATTTTCGAAACTCGGATCACCGGCCGGAGAAAGGGAATCGCGCCGTGCCGCCAGCTCGCGGCTCAGCCATTGCGGATCGAGATACAGCATGTGATAGGTAAAACCGCCGGGCTGCACCGCATCGCCGTCATGGATTTCGCCCGGTTCGAGCATAAAGACTTTGCCCGGCAGGCTTTGATGTTTCTGGCGGCGACAACTGAACTGCTGCAAACCGTACTGAGTGACACCGACCAGATAACTGTCATGCCAGTGGGGATCGTAAGCATGGCCTTCGAAATGGGCGTGGATCGTCTCGATCCCGCTGTCTTTATCTTTCGATAAATCGACCCAGTTTGCAGACGCCATACATCCCCCGCTGAATGAATTAACAACAGGGTAACAAATAGGCGGAGTGAATAAAACTCGGTGGGTTTAAAACCCCCTCCCGGCCTCCCCCTTCGCAGGGGGAGGAGCTGAAAAAACTGCCAGCTTTTTCTCGGGGGAGGCGCTGAAAAACTTAGTGCTTCACGCTTTCAATAAAGGTTTTACGGGCGGTTTTGGAACCCAGACGTTCGGCTTCGTCCAGCAATTTCAGGGCTTTATCGACGTCCCCTGCTTTCACTGCTTTCTTAATCGCATCGTTAAAGTAGGTTTCTGAATCGCTGAGCATTGGCTCGCTCGGTTTAGCCGGAGCCGCCGCAGGTGCAGGCGCTTGTGTGCTGCCGACCACCACGGGTGCAGCGGCTGCCGGTGCGGAAGACGGGAAGATCTGACCAATCATCACGTTACCGGTTTTCTGCTCGGCAGTGACTTTCAGACTCAGTGTGCCGGTCGGGGTATGACGGGCAATCGGATCCGGGATATCCGGCACCGCGTTACCCACGCCAGCGGCGAAGGCTTTCGCCGGGTTCACCATCTGCGTGGTCTCAGCTAAGTCCTGACGGGTGGTGTACACCAGCAGATAAATTTGTTTCTGACCCAGTGCCGGCGTCAGTTTCAGTGTGCCTTCCAGACGATCGCTCGAGACGATACCTGGTTTCTGATACGGGAAATAGCTGGAAGGGTAAAACGCAGCCGGACGCATCTGCTCATCCAGCACCAGAACATTTGGCGCATACACGGTTTTACCGGTCGCGATACTGGTCAGCGTAATTTCAAGCGAACCCCGGTCAGCAGGTAAAGCGAAAGCCCCGACGGCGCCCTGAATCTCACCCTGATTGATTTCAACACTGGACGTCCCCAGCGTTACATCCTGCGTCACTGGCGGAACCAGCGGCGTCCATGAAAGGTTGCGTAAGGTCTGGCTGGAAATAGCCGGTGCAGTATTCGCATCATTTTGCGCAGCGTTCACCACCGCAGGGGCAGCAGCCAACAGGCTCAGCGACAGACACAGTGACAGCAGATTCTTTTTCATTATTGTTTCCTTTGAAATCACCATGAAGGCTGGCGGTCATCAGCGATAATCCGCCAGCCAGCACATCTTCTTTACTGCGTTTTTTTAAAGCTTACATTGCCATTTTTCCAAACTCTTTCGGGTTGCCGGAAGGCGGCAAGCGTCCAAGTCCCCGGGAGCGTAGACAACTACGTGACCGGGGCGAGGACGCGCAGCCAACGCATCGGCAGCGCGAAGGAGGAAGGAAAAAATTACCACCAGATTTCCATTTGGGCGCCGAAGGTTATTTCGTCGTCATTACCACGGCTGTATGTGGTCGTGCTGGTGTCGTTCATCGCTAAGCCATTGTTTGCGCCGCTGTCAGTGTCGTAGCCCCATTTTTCATCCCAGTTCGCATAAGTGGCAAACACGCGGATGGCCGGACGTGACCAGATGCTGTCGCCCGCCTGCCATTGTTGCGCCAGGGTGACTTTGTACTGGCCGTTTTTGTCGCCGGTACGCTGGGATTTCACGTTGTCGTAACCGACTTCCAGCAAGGTGCTCATGATCGGGGTCCATTTGTACATCGGACGGACACCGACGGTGTACCAGGTGGTGCCGTTGTTGTTATCGCGGTCAACGTCCTGATACATCGCCACGTACATCAGGCTCCAGGTGTCGTTGAAGTCGATAGCACCGTGGTCGAGCACACGCACCATGCTGCCGTTGTTGTTGATGGCGGCACCATTCGAGTGGCCGTTCGCCGCGCCCTGACCCGGATCCGTCATGGAATCTGCGGCATATTGCAGCACGAATTTGTTATAGCCGTTGTAAATACTTTGCGTATGTTCCGCAGTGACCAGGAAGCCGTCTTTGGTCGCATCGTCAGCCAGTGAATAACCATCACGCGCGTTAGCACGACCGTAATCCACCCCTAACTCCAGCACACCGCCCGGGTTAGTTTGCAGGCCTGCCAGACGCACGTCGAACACGTCGTTGGAGGTAGGCACTTCATTACGCTGGTCAGCGATATAACCGTATGAACCGCCGCTTTCGGTGTTACGGGTGGCAGCCAGAGACAGTTTACCGAAGCCCAGATCGATATCTTCCAGACCCGCACCAGGACCTGAAATATCCCAGTAGTAGAAGTCGATCATGTGAACGTCATGACGTTGGTAGAAACGCTTACCGGCCCACATAGTCGAACCCGGCAGCCATTCGATCAGGTTCTTACCCTTCACGTTTGCTTCGCGGAAAGCCGGATCGGTTGACTCCCAGTCGTTCTGTTGAGAAACGGAATACGCCACGTTGGTGTCGAAGTAGAAGCTCTTATCCCCTTCTTTCCACACTTCCTGACCCAGTTTCAACTCTGCATACGTCTCACATTCGTTACCGAGACGGTATTTGCTGTCTGCACCTGTCGCTTTGAAACATTGCTGCTCGCCGCCGCTGCCGGTCCAGCCAATACCCGAACGGGCATAACCTGTGAAATCCACCGCCATTGCTTGTGTAGAAAGGATGCCAGCAGCCACTGCCAGCGCCAGGGAAGAACTACGCATTGTGATCATCATTTTCTCCTGTAGGGGATCGCGTGCTTTCAAACACCAGGTTCGGGGTGTAACCGGCGACATGCCGTTCCGTCTTCGCGGAACAGATGGCAGCGGTGTGGCGGCAAACCGATGGCGAATGTTGCACCTTCTTCTACCAGCACCACGTCGTTCTGGCGGTACACCAGGTTCTGACGAATTGCCGGAATTTGGATGTGGATCTGTGTTTCGTTACCCAGTTGCTCGACGACCTGCACTTCGCCGGAAAGCGTCACTTCAGCGACGTCGCTTGGCAGAAGATGTTCAGGGCGGATACCCAGTGACAGGTTGCTGCCGACTTTCACGTCGGTCCCTTCCACCGGCAGCCAGACTTGCTGGCGGTTCGGCAATTCGACCTGTACGCGCGCAGGTTCAGCAGCAGTGACTTTCACCGGCAGGAAATTCATTTTGGGTGAGCCGATAAAACCGGCGACAAAGCGGTTGGCAGGATAGTGATACAGCTCGAGCGGCTTACCGACCTGCGCGATATGCCCGGCATCGAGCACCACGATTTTGTCGGCCAGCGTCATCGCTTCGACCTGATCGTGGGTCACGTAAATCATGGTGCGTTTCAGGCGTTTATGCAGACGTGAAATCTCAATACGCATCTGCACACGCAGCGCAGCATCTAAGTTAGAAAGCGGTTCATCGAGCAGAAAAACCGTCGGCTCGGCAACCAGCGTACGGCCAATCGCCACGCGCTGACGTTGTCCGCCGGAAAGCGCTTTCGGGCGTCTGTCCAGCAAATGCGCCAGTTGCAACACTTCGGAAACCTGATTCACCCGCTGATTGATCTCGGCTTTTTTTGCCCCCGCCAGCTTCAGGCCGAAGGACATGTTTTCTGCCACAGACAGATGCGGATAAAGCGCATAAGACTGGAACACCATGCCGATGCCACGATCGGCGGGCGGCACTTCATTCATGCGTTTATCGCCAATCTTCAATTCACCGGACGTGATGTCTTCCAGGCCTGCAATCATGCGCAGCAGAGTGGATTTACCACAGCCGGACGGCCCGACGAACACCACAAACTCGCCTTCTTCTATTTCCAGGTTGATGTCGCTGGAAATCACGGTGTCGCCAAAGGCTTTGTACACGCTGTTAAGGGAAACGCTCGCCATCCTGAACTCCTGTACTTGCTGCCAGCGAGAAAACTCAATGCAACGAAGAGTGAAGGATTAGCCGGTAACCGTAATCATCCGTAACAAAGTTTTTCATGGGGGAGGAGCAGGGAGGATGACGATTCACCGCAACCGGATGAAAGTTCACAGCAAAAATCAAATTCGTGATCTGAATGGCAAAAAACGAACCATATTTTTGAGTGATGAACCACATAACGCCTGAGAGTGTCGGTGGGATCACATTCTGAGAGGTGGGGGCGTAGAGGGGGGGATGATGAAGCTGTGACAGGTTAAATCCACACTGGCGTCGTACCCTGTCTTTTCCGTCTCAGACGATAAAAAAACCGACTACAAAAGGATTGGATTATGACCCTCAGCATTAAAAAGATTGTTAAACACACACTGGCACTCTCGGCGCTGGCTACGCTGGTGTTGTCATCTTCCGCGTTCGCCAAAATAGAAGAAGGAAAGCTGGTCATCTGGATCAACGGTGACAAGGGCTATAACGGCCTGGCGGAAGTCGGTAAGAAATTTGAAAAAGACACCGGCATTAAAGTCACGGTAGAACATCCGGACAAGCTGGAAGAAAAATACCCGCAAGTGGCAGCCACAGGCGGCGGCCCTGACATCATCTTCTGGGCGCATGACCGTTTTGGCGGCTACGCACAATCCGGTCTGCTGGCTGAAATCAGCCCGGACCAGACCTTCAAAGACAAACTGTTCCCGTTCACCTGGGATGCGGTCACCTTCAACGGCAAGCTGATCGGCTATCCGGTCGCGGTTGAAGCGCTGTCACTGATTTACAATAAAGACATCATTAAAGAAGCGCCAAAAACCTGGGAAGAAATCCCGGCGCTGGACAAAGAGCTGCGCGCCACAGGCAAGAGCGCCATCATGTGGAACCTGCAGGAACCGTACTTCACCTGGCCAATCATCGCCGCTGACGGCGGTTATGCGTTCAAGTATGAAAACGGCAAATACAACATCAAAGACACCGGCGTGAATAACGCAGGTTCACAGGCTGGCCTGCAATTCATCATCGATCTGGTGAAAAACAAACACATCAACGCCGACACCGATTACTCCATCGCTGAAGCCGCCTTTAACAAAGGCCAGACCGCAATGACTATCGACGGTCCGTGGGCGTGGTCAAACCTCGACAAGAGCAAAATCAACTACGGCGTGACGTTGCTGCCAACGTTCCACGGCAAGCCGTCTAAACCGTTCGTCGGCGTGCTGACAGCCGGTATCAACGCCGCCAGCCCGAACAAAGAGCTGGCGAAAGAGTTCCTGGAAAACTACCTGATCACCGACGACGGTCTGGCCGTCGTGAATAAGGACAAACCGCTGGGTGCCGTGGCGCTGAAGTCTTATCAGGAGAAACTGGAAAAAGACCCGCGCATTGCTGCCACCATGGCGAACTCGAAGAACGGTGAAATCATGCCAAACATCCCGCAGATGAGCGCCTTCTGGTACGCAGAACGCAGCGCCATCATCAACGCGGTGAATGGCCGTCAGACCGTTCCGCAAGCACTGAAAGATGTAGAAACCCGCATTACCAAGTAATGCCTGCGTTTTAGCTCAATGAACGGTACGGAGCCAACCTGCTCCGTACCGCCACTACAAGGATTGTCCCTATGCCAGTAGCCAAAAAAAGGCCGTTCAGCAATGCGCTTAAGTGGCTGATCATCGCCCTGCTCGCCTGCTTTACCGGTTATCTGATCGTGCTGATGTATGCGCAGGGTGAATACCTCTTTGCCGTTCTAACCCTGATCCTCTCCGGTGTCGGCTTATACATTTATGGCAACCGCCGCGCGTATTCGTGGCGCTACGTGTACCCCGGTCTGGCCGGGATGTCGTTATTTGTGTTGTTTCCGCTGATCTGCACCATCGCGATTGCCTTCACTAACTACAGCAGCACCAATCAGCTGACCTTTGAACGTGCGCAGTCCGTTCTCATGGGACGTGAATTCCAGGGCGGCAAGGTGCTGAATTTCGCACTCTTCCCTGCGGGCGATAGATGGCAGCTGGCACTGACGTCGGCGGATAACAGCGAGACGCTGGTTTCCCCGCCTTTTGCTTTCAACGCTTCCGCGCCGCAAACGCTGGACATGCTGCCGCAAACCGCGCCATCGGCTGAAAAAGCCGGGTTGCGGGTAGTGACACAAAACCGTCTGGCCCTCGGTCAGATCTCAGCGAAATTACCCGACGGCGAAACGCTGCGCATGAGTTCCCTGCGCCAGTTCTCCGGCACTCAGCCGCTGTACAAACTCGGTGAAGATAAGAAGCAGCTGACCAATGTGCAAACCGGCACGATTTACCGCCCGAACATGGACACCGGCTTCTATCAGGCAGTGAACGCTCAGGGCGAATGGCAGGCAGAAAAACTCAGCCCCGGCTTTACCGTCGGCATCGGCTGGGGCAACTTCCTTCGCGTGTTACATGACGAAGGGATCCAGAAACCGTTCCTGTCGATTTTCGTCTGGACCGTTGTATTCGCCCTGCTGACCGTGGTGCTCACCGTGGCTGTCGGTATGGTGCTGGCCTGCGTGGTCCAGTGGGAAGAACTGAAAGGGAAAGCGGCGTACCGCATCCTGCTGATCCTGCCCTACGCCGTGCCTGCGTTTATTTCGATTCTTATTTTCAAAGGGTTATTCAACCAGAGTTTTGGTGAGATCAACCTGATGCTCAGCGCGCTGTTTGGCATCAAACCGGCGTGGTTCAGCGATCCATGGACGGCCAAAAGCATGATCATCATCGTCAACACCTGGCTCGGTTATCCGTACATGATGATCCTGTGCATGGGCCTGCTGAAAGCGATCCCGGACGATCTTTACGAAGCATCCGCTATGGACGGCGCGACGCCGATGCAGAACTTCTTCCGCATCACGCTGCCGCTTTTGATCAAACCGCTGACGCCACTGATGATCGCCAGCTTCGCGTTTAACTTTAATAACTTCGTGCTGATCCAGTTGCTGACCAACGGCGGGCCGGACATGCTCGGCACCACCACGCCAGCGGGTCATACCGATTTGCTGGTCAGCTACACCTATCGCATCGCCTTTGAAGGCGGCGGCGGGCAGGACTTCGGGCTGGCGGCAGCGATTGCCACGCTAATCTTCCTGCTGGTGGGAGCGCTGGCTGTCGTGAACCTGAAAGCATCACGTATGAAATTCGACTGAGGAGAAACAAACAATGCCTATGGTTAAACCGAAGTCGCAGAAAGTCAGATTGCTGGTCACACACCTGCTGTTGCTGTGCTTTCTGGCGCTGATCCTGTTCCCGTTGCTGATGGTGTTCGCCATCTCGCTGCGTCCGGGTAACTTCGCCACCGGCAGCCTGATCCCGGATCAGGTCTCGTGGGATCACTGGAAACTGGCGCTCGGCATTGCCGTCAACAACAGCGACGGCAGCGTTACGCCACCGCCGTTCCCGGTGATGCTGTGGCTGTGGAATTCGATCAAGATCGCCGTGATCACCGCCGTCGGCATCGTCGCGCTTTCCACCACCTGCGCCTATGCCTTTGCCCGCATGAAATTCCGCGGTAAAAGTTCGCTGCTTAAAGGGATGCTGATTTTTCAGATGTTCCCGGCGGTGCTGTCGCTGGTGGCGCTATACGCCCTGTTCGACCGTCTCGGCATGTACGTGCCCTTCCTCGGGCTGAACACCCACGGCGGCGTGATTTTCGCCTATATGGGCGGCATCGCCCTGCACGTCTGGACGATCAAAGGCTATTTCGAAACCATCGACGGTTCGCTGGAAGAAGCCGCTGCGCTGGACGGTGCCAGCCCGTGGCAGGCATTCCGTCTGGTTCTGCTGCCGCTGTCTGTGCCAATTCTGGCAGTGGTGTTCATTCTGTCGTTCATCGCGGCCATCACCGAAGTGCCGGTGGCGTCGTTACTGCTGCGTGACGTCAACAGCTACACCCTGGCGGTCGGTATGCAGCAATATCTGAACCCGCAAAATTACCTGTGGGGTGATTTCGCGGCGGCAGCCATATTGTCGGCTATCCCGATTACGGCGGTGTTCCTGATTGCTCAACGCTGGCTGGTCGGCGGCTTAACGGCAGGCGGTGTGAAAGGTTAACTGTAAGGCTAATGCGCTTTGTAATACTTGATCAATTCCCTGTGTCTTGGGCGGCTGAATAAGCCGCCTTTTTTTATGCATGGAGGGATCGGGAATAACCAAATAGTCGGTGCAAAGGTATCAGCGAGCTCACAAGAGGCAATGGACTGTATAGCGATCACCAGACCACCTTAGGATTCATATACAGGCCATCCGATCCCAACGGTTGCCCATAAAAAAGGGGTCCTGCCCTAAGGCAGAACCCCTTTTCACTTCCTTCCTTTCAGCTTCAGCTCACCGATACTTTCCGGCGGCGTTTATCGAGGTCTTTAATCAGCTTATTCACCTGCTCGTCGGCAAACATCTCTTCGAGCGTATGGGAGAGCTTACGGCGCCAGTTCGGATATTCATCGCTGGTACCGGGCACGTTAACCGGTGCGCCCATGTCCAGCCAGTCTTCCGGTTGCAGGCCGAGCAAGGCACAGGCACTGTCAGCAACGTAACGTTGCAGACCACGGTTGAGTATTGGCGTCATTTCCATCAGTGCGGCTTTATGCCCGGTTTTCTTCGGGATGCAGCCGTAATGATGCAGACCATCAAGCAACCCCTGACGTGCGCGGGCGCGGTCGGCGTACAGCTCCTGTAAAACAGCCTCGTCGCGGTACAAACCGAGGGATTTTCCCAGCGCCAGATCGTCGCTTTGCCAGTAGCCGCGCAGCGTCGGCAGGTCGTGCGTAGTAATCGTGGCCATCGCCTGAACCGGATAGGACTGCGGCGCGCGGAAGTTGTTTTCCTCGTCGCGCTCGAAATACAGCACTTTGTAGGAATACACGCCGCTTTCGCGCAGTTTGCTGACGATCTCGACCGGTACGGTGCCCAGATCTTCGCCGATCACCATGCAACGGTGACGCTGGCTTTCCAGGGCTAAAATGGCCAGCAGATCATCCACCGGATATTGCACGTACGCACCTTTATCCGCCGTTTCACCCGCCGGGATCCACCACAGGCGCAGTAACGCCATCACATGATCGATGCGCAACGCGCCGCAACTCGTCATGTTGGAACGCAGAAGATCGATAAAAGGCTGATAGCCGCGCCTCACCATCACATGCGGATCCATCGGGCGCAGATCCCAGTTCTGACCGAGCGGGCCGAGAATATCCGGCGGTGCACCCACTGAAGCTTTCAGGCAATACAGTTCGCCGTCGCCCCAGGTTTCGGATCCGCCTGCCACCACGCCGACCGCCAGATCACGGTAAAGCCCCATCGGCATCTCGTGCCGCTGGCTGGTGTGATAGCACTGCGTAAACTGGGTTTCCGCCAGCCATTGCAGCCACAGATAAAACTCCACATCCTGCGCATGTTGTTCGCAGAACGCCCGCACGGCCGGGCCACGGGCATCATGATATTTTTCAGGCCAGCGGTTCCAGCCAAGTGCCACATCACTTTCTTTCGCCAGATGCTCGTAAAGCGCATCAAACGCAGCCTGCAGATACAGGCTTTCACCGCCCTGTTTGACGAAGTTGCGCAGGGATTTCACCTGCGGATCCTGCGCCTTACGTCCCTGAAAATGCGCGTAAGCCAGCCGTAATCCTTCTAATTTCAGCGGCATAACGCTGGCGTAATCCACCCAGTCATTGGCGCGCACCGCCTGCAAACGTTGCTGCGTCAGCGGCTGATGCCACCACTGTTGCGCCGCATCGCTCTGCCGGAAATCATCTACCGCGCCGACGTCGATATAAATCACGTTTAGCCAGCGGCGGGATGACGGACTGTAAGGGCTGGCGGCCACCGGATTCGCCGGATACAGCGCGTGGATCGGATTGAGCCCGACAAACGCGCCGCCGCGTTCGGCGACGTTTTTCAGCATCAGATTGAGATCGCCAAAATCACCGATGCCCCAGTTATTTTCCGAGCGCAATGTATAAAGCTGCACGCAGGCGCCCCACAGTTTTTTACCGGCCAGCAGCGCATCCGGTTCGTAACAGCGTTTCGGCGCGACAATGACCCGACACTCCCACTGTTGCGCGTCCTGCGTCAACGTCAGCTGGTGATAACCGGCAGGAATTTTACCCGGGAGTGCCAGCGTCATTTTGCCGCTGATCCGCCCCTTTTGGGTCACGCCGCTTTCCAGTTTCAGAGTCCAGGCATATTCGCCTTCACCGCCGACCGGCAATGCCAGACGGCTGCCGGTGACAAACACTTTGACCGACGGCACCGGCGTGGCAACCGGGCGGCGGCTGCCCGCCACCCAGCCCATCGCCGATAACAGTTCACGCTTGGTCTCGGAAGCGATTGCCTGTTGTTTGCCGTGCGCATTAATAAAACCAGAAGCAATCCCCGCCTCCCTGGCGGCCTGCTCCAGTGCTTTGTTCTCCATGCGGGCTCCTTATCGCTTCGCCTGCCAGATCCGTTGCTGATAATCGCGGATCGAGCGGTCGGAACTGAACATCCCTACGCGGGCCGTGTTGAGGATAGTTTTACGGGTCCACTCGTCCTGGTCGCGATACAACGCGTCGACTTTTTGCTGTGCCGCGCAGTAATCGGCAAAGTCAGCCAGCACCAGATATGGGTCGCCGCCGCCAAGCAAACTGTCGAGCATCAGGCTGAAGGCCTGTTTGTCGCCATTGCTGAAGAAGCCGTTTTCCAGTTCTTTGAGGATCTTATCCAGGTGCTTGTCTTTCTTGCGAATTTTAAGCGGATCGTAGCCCTTCGCCTGCAAGGCTTTGACCTGATCGACGGTGTTACCAAAGATGAAGATATTGTCTTCCCCGACCTCTTCAGCAATCTCAACGTTCGCGCCGTCGAGTGTGCCGACGGTCAGCGCGCCGTTCAGTGCCAGTTTCATGTTGCCGGTGCCGGAAGCTTCTTTACCAGCGGTAGAAATTTGCTCGGAAACATCAGCCGCCGGGATCATCAGTTCAGCCACGGACACGCGGTAATCCGGAATAAACACCACTTTGATGCGGTCACGCACCAGCGGATCGTTATTCACTTTTTCCGCGACTTTGTTGATGGCATAGATGATGTTTTTCGCCAGGTAATAACCCGGTGCCGCTTTCGCGCCGAACAGGAACACACGCGGCACCATGTCCATTTCCGGGTTATCACGCAACTGACGGTACAACGACAAAATGTGCAGCAGATTCAGATGCTGGCGTTTGTATTCATGCAGACGTTTGATCTGTACGTCGAAAATGGCATCAGGGTTGAGGGTCAGCCCCATCACCTGTTTCACGTAATGCGCCAGTTTGATTTTGTTCTCACGCTTAATGGCCTGATAACGCTGACGGAATTTTTTATTATCCGCAGAACTTTCCAGCCCTTTCAGCGCGTCCAGGTCATTCACCCATTCGGTTTTCAGGGTGTCATCAATCAGCGATGACAGCGCCGGGTTACACTGTTTCAGCCAGCGGCGCGGTGTGATGCCGTTGGTCACGTTGTGGAATTTATTCGGCCATAACAGGTGATATTCCGGGAACAGGTCTTTGACCACCAGTTCGGAATGCAACGCCGCCACGCCGTTCACCGCAAAACCACTGACCACGCACAGATTTGCCATCCGCACTTGTTTGTTCTGATGGACAGACAGTTTTTCCCAGACAGCTTTGTCACCCGGCCACTGTTTTTCGACCACTTTTTTGAAGCGGGCGTTGATGGCTTTGATCAGCGAGAAATGGCGCGGCAGCAGGCTGCGCACCAGTTTTTCATCCC
Organism: Rahnella sp. 2050; assembly: GCF_040544515.1. Lineage (NCBI taxonomy): Bacteria > Pseudomonadati > Pseudomonadota > Gammaproteobacteria > Enterobacterales > Yersiniaceae > Rahnella > Rahnella sp. 2050. The sequence continues at coordinate 195,449 of NZ_JBEPKE010000005.1, forward strand.
AGCACTCCAGCGCTTCCGGCATCAGCGTGTGGTTGGTGTACGCGAACGTCTGGCGGGTGATCGCCCAGGCGGCGTCCCATTCAAGCTGGTGTTCGTCGAGCAAAATACGCAACAGCTCAGGAATGGCAATGGTCGGGTGCGTGTCATTGAGCTGGATGACTTCAAATTTCGGTAAATCCTCAATTTTACGGCCAAGGAAGTGATGGCGGCGCAGGATATCGGCCACCGAGCAGGCGCACTGGAAATACTGCTGCATCAGGCGCAGGCGTTTACCGGCGTCGTGATTGTCATTCGGATACAGCACTTTGGTGAGTTTTGCCGCATCAATGCCTTTTTGCTCGGCTTTAAGAAATTCACCGTCATTGAACAGCGTCAGATCGAACGGATGCACGTCAGTGGCCTGCCACAGACGCAGCGGCTGGGTAACGCCATTTTTGTACCCGACCACCGGCAGATCCCAGGCTTCACCGCGCAGGGTAAACGCCGGATGCCACTGTTCAGCGCCCTTTTCGTTTTTTGTCAGTTTGCCACCAAACGCCACATCGACGGACAGTGAGCTGTTGTGGCTGAACCACGGATAGCATTCGCGATGCCAGTTATCCGGCGCTTCCTGTTGTTTGCCTTCGCTGAACGACTGGCGGAAAAGACCGTACTGATAGTTCAGACCGTAGCCGGTGGCCGGTTGCCCGACGGTCGCCATGGAATCGAGGAAACAGGCAGCCAGACGGCCTAATCCGCCATTGCCCAGCGCCGGATCGGTTTCCTGCTCCAGTACGTCGGCCAGCTCGACACCCTGCTCTTTCAGCGCCTGACTGACCGTGTCGTACCAGCCGAGATTGATCAGATTATTCGCGGTCAGGCGCCCGATCAGGAATTCCATCGAAATATAGTTAACGTGCCGTTGCGGCTGTTTCGCCGCCGCCGGTGCCGGTTGCGCGCTCAGTTGTTCAGATAATGCGGCACTGGTGGCCTGCCACCACTGGTGCGGTGTCATATCCTGTGCCTGCTGCAAACCGAACCCTTGCCACTGGCGTTTCAGCGCGGCTAAAAACTGCGTCTTATCTAAAGTCACCTGCATCACATGCCTCTTTATCCGGAAATTTGTAGGGAAAGTCTGGTGTCGATTATCACTATGCTGACGCGTATGTCGGTGAGCGGCATCCTCCCGTAAAAGATTAGGCAGGGAGGAGAAACGGGGCGTAGCCGGAGGAGACGGAGGTTCAGGGCAGATGCCTGAAAATTTGTATTAAGAAGTGTGATGCAGAGCAACTTAACGGCATGTAAAAACGTAACATTCTTGCAATCAATGTTTCAAAGGAGGACTTTAGAAAAAGTGATTAATTACACGCTGTGAAATAAATAACGTCCCCTCTGTCCTTCTGTCAAAAGAATCGAAAAAAATGCTGATCCCTTCAAAATTGAGCCGCCCGGTGCGGCAGCAAAATACAGTGGTTCGGGAACGTCTGCTGACGAAGCTCTCGACTGCGCCAAATTATCGTCTGACCCTGGTCGCCAGTCCGGCGGGTTATGGGAAAACGACGCTGGTGGCGCACTGGGCTGCAGGTAAAAGCGATCTGGGCTGGTATTCTCTTGATGAAAGCGACAATCAGCCGGAGCGCTTTGCCAGCTATCTGATTGCTGCTGTACAGCAGGCCTGCGGCGGGCATTGCATCAAAAGCGAAGCGCTGAGTCTCAAGCATCAGTACGCCAGTTTACCTGCGCTGTTTGCCCAGCTTTTTGTGGAGCTTTCCGACTGGCACAGCCCGCTGCTGCTGGTGATCGACGATTACCATCTGATTTCTAATGACGCCATTCATGAAGGGATGCGTTTTTTCCTGCGCCATCAGCCGGAAAACCTGTCACTGGTGGTGCTTTCACGCACCCTGCCACCGCTGGGCATCGCCAATATGCGTGTGCGGGATCAACTGCTGGAACTCAACGCCTCGCATCTGGCCTTTACGCATCCGGAAACACAGCAATTTTTCGACAACCGGCTGAAAGACCCGATTGATCAGGCAGACAGCAGCCGGCTGTGCGACGAAGTCGCGGGCTGGGCCACCGCCTTGCAACTGATTGCGTTATCGGCGCGGCAGTCTTCTCACCCTTCACAGCATTCGACGCAGCAGTCCGCACGCAAACTGGCCGGGCTGAATGCCAGCCATCTTTCTGAATATCTGGTGGATGAAGTGCTGGATCGCGTTGATGCCCCGACGCGTGATTTTCTCCTGCGCTGCTCGCTGTTGCGCTCAATGAACGATGCGCTGATTGTGCGCCTGACCGGCAGCGAAAATGGTCAGCAACGGCTGGAAGAACTGGAACGTCAGGGATTATTCATCAACCGTATGGATGACAGCGGCGAATGGTTTAACTTCCACCCGCTGTTTGCCACATTCCTGCGTCAGCGTTGTCAGTGGGAACTGGCATCTGAGCTGCCTGCCATTCATCGCGCTGCCGCCGAAGGCTGGCTGGCACAAGGTTTTCCGGCCGAAGCCATTCATCATGCGCTGGGTGCCGAAGACACCAATCTGCTGCGCGATATTCTGCTGCAACATGCCTGGGCCCTGTTTAATCAAAGCGAGCTGGCGTTGCTGGAAGAATGTCTTGCCGCTCTGCCTTATGACCGGCTGATTCAGAATCCTAAACTGGTGTTGTTGCAGGCATGGCTCGCACAAAGTCAGCACCGTTATGCTGAAGTCGAGGTGTTGCTGGCCCGCGCTGAAAGCGAAATGAAACAGCATAATATTGTGATGGAACAGGCACTGGCGGCCGAGTTTGATGCCCTGCGGGCACAGGTGGCTATCAACGACGGACGTCAGGATGAGGCGGAAAAACTGGCCACTGAGGCGCTGCGCTATCTGCCTTATGAAAGCTATTACAGCCGCATTGTGGCCACGTCCGTGACCGGTGAAATCCAGCACTGCAAAGGGGATCTCACCCGCGCACTGCCGCTGATGCAGCAGACCGAGCAAATCGCCCGCCGTTATGAAGCCTATCACTACGCCTTATGGGCGCTGCTGCAACAGAGTGAAATTCTGATTGCTCAGGGCTTTTTGCAGGCCGCGTTTGAGATGCAGGATCGCGCTTTTGAACTGGTGCGCGAACAGCATCTTGAACAGTTGCCGATGCACGAATTTTTATTGCGTTTACGTTCCCAGCTGCTGTGGTCATGGTCGCGGCTCGATGATGCAGAAGAAGCTGCGCGTGAAGGGCTTAATGTGCTGAGCAATTTCCAGCCACAACAGCAGTTGCAATGCCTGGCAATGCTGGCGAAATGTTCGCTGGCACGCGGTCAGCTCGACAACGCCCATCACCATTTACAGCGCTGTGAAGCGTTGCTGAAAACCGGTCAGTATCACATTGACTGGCTGACCAATACCGATAAGCCGCGGGTGATTTACTGGCAGATGATTGGCGATAAAAACGCTGCACGCCAGTGGCTGCAACAGGCGCGTAAACCGGACATGGCAGATAACCATTTCCAGCAAGGCCAGTGGCGAAATATTGCCCGCGTACAGATTTTGCTGGAACAGTTTGATGAAGCTGAAGTGGTGCTCGATGAACTGAATCAGAATGCCCGGCAGTTGCGCCTGACCAGCGATCTGAACCGCAATTTGCTGCTGAGTAACTTACTTTACTGGCAAACCGGGCGCAAAAGTGACGCCCAAAAAGCATTGATCGAAGCGCTGGCGCTGGCGAACCGTACCGGTTTTGTCAGTCATTTCGTCATCGAAGGGGAAATGATGGCGCAACAACTGCGCCAGTTGATCCAGCTTAATCTGCTACCGGAACTGGAACAGCGCCGCGCCCAGCAGATTTTGCGCGAAATTAACCAGCATCACCGTCACAAGTTTGCGCATTTCGACGAAGGCTTTGTGAACAAACTGCTGACCCATCCGCAAGTGCCGGAACTGATCCGTACCAGTCCGCTGACGCAGCGCGAGTGGCAGGTTCTGGGGCTGATTTACTCCGGCTACAGTAATGACCAGATTGCCGGTGAGCTGGACGTTGCATCAACGACCATCAAAACGCATATCCGTAATCTGTATCAGAAGCTGGGGGTTGCGCACCGGCAGGAAGCGGTGCTGCAGGCTCAGCACCTGTTACAAGTGATGGGTTACGGCGCGTAATTATCTCTTCAAAATACATCACGATTTCTCCGCTTTTCATAACACATCGTCAAAATAAGTTGATGTGTTATGCCTATTTTTTATTAGCGAACATTTTTTACTCAAAAATAAAATCCGGTGATATAATGTGACCGTCGTCACATAATTGTAATTCACCATTTCTTCTGTAAAGCCCATTGCCCGCCCGTCGTAGCAGCCTTCCGGCTGATTTTGGCTTCGTGCAAGTGGCTGTAGTAAGTAAGGATTTTATCGATGGGTACATTAACTGCCGGGATTTTAATGATGCGCTGGGAATTGCTGAGCGCTTTTTTGATGTTCTGCACCAGTCAGCTTAATATTGTTTGTCGCCAGTCCAGCCGCAATACCATGGCATTCGTTTGCAGTGGTATCGGCCTCACCGTGACCTGTTTCTTTGTCATGAGCCTGATGGGCATGAGCTACAACGCCGTTGCCGTCGCGCAATTCTGGGCAAACACCAAAGACGTTTTCTTTGATGTCATGAGCAAAACCCCGACCGATATGTCTTACTACTATTAATCCGATTTCCTTAGCGGATATTCCAGATTATTAAAGGGCAGAACCGCATGTTCTGCCCTTTTTGTTATCCCGCGCTTTCCCCCCGTGTTACTTCTGATGATTATTTGTTCAGCCGGATGTCATGTAATCCTAAATATAAAAATTTGCGTGACGCATCGAATGTCTTTTTGTATCTATCATTCTGATTACCTGTAAATTGCGGGATGTACCGAAAGGTAAAAAGATATTGTGCTGGCGTCTAAACTATTCATTGCTAATAGTTGAAGGGACGTATTAGATTCTCACTCTATACTTTTCTTAGAATGATCATTGCTTTGTTTGCTTCAGGCTGCTGAATTTTCTCTGATTTGGCTCCCCTGCTTATGGTTGAAGGAATTCCGATGAATACGCATCACATGCTTGGCGCGTTAGTGTTACTGGTAAGTTCTGCTTCTTCTCTCGCCGTTGAAACAACGGGCATTCCTCAGGATCAGGTGAAAGAGCGCAACGCGTTCATTGCCGATTTGATGAAAAAAATGACCCTTGATGAAAAAATCGGTCAGCTGAATCTGGTCACTGTGGGGCCTGAGTACCAAAAAGAAGCCATCATGGCTGACATCCGCGCCGGTAAAGTCGGTGGCGTGTTTAACACGGTAACTAAGCCCGATATCCGCCGTATGCAGGATCAGGTGCAGTACAGCCGCCTGAAAATTCCTCCGTTTTATGCTTATGACGTGGTGCATGGACAGCGCACGATTTTCCCTATCAGCCTCGGTCTGGCGGCGAGCTGGGATATGCAGGCGGTGGCGACCAGCGCACGTATTTCAGCCCAGGAAACGGCAGCTGATGGCCTGAACATGACGTTCTCACCGATGGTCGATATCACCCGTGATCCGCGCTGGGGCCGTGTTTCTGAAGGTTTCGGCGAAGATACCTATCTGACCTCGCGCCTCGCGCATGAAATGGTTACCGGTTATCAGGGCAAAGATCCGTCTGCCCCTGACGCCGTCATGGCAAACGTCAAACACTATGCGTTGTACGGTGCTGTCGAAGGCGGCCGCGAATACAACACTGTGGACATGAGCCTGACCCGCATGTTCAACGATTACATGCCACCTTATAAAGCGGCAGTCGATGCGGGTGCCGGCGGTGTGATGGTGGCACTGAACAGCGTTAACGGTATTCCTGCCACCTCGAATACCTGGCTGCTGAAAGATATTCTGCGCGATGACTGGCAGTTCAAGGGCCTGACTGTCAGCGACCACGGCGCCATTGGCGGGCTGGTCAAACATGGCGTAGCCGAAGACGATCGTCAGGCGGCCGCGATGGCGCTGAAAGCCGGTGTCGATATGGACATGGCTGACAATATGTACGGTAAGTACCTGAAAGGGTTACTTGCCGACGGCATGGTGAGCCAGAAAGACATTGATCGCGCCGTTCGCGATGTTCTGGCCGCGAAATGGGATATGGGGCTGTTTGTTGATGAATATCGTCATTTAGGCCCGCAGTCGAGCGATCCGGCTGACACCAACGCCGAAAGCCGTCTGCATCGCCAGGAGGCGCGCGAAGTGGCACGGACCTCGCTGGTGCTGTTGAAAAATAACAATCAAACGTTACCGTTAAACAAAAAAGGCACGATTGCCGTCGTTGGCGCGCTGGCTGACAGCAAGCGTGATGTGATGGGCAGTTGGTCGGCAGCCGGTAAGGCAGCGCAGGCAGTCACTGTGTTGCAGGGGATGAAAGATGTGCTCGGTGATAAAGGCACTATCCTCTATGCCCGCGGTGCCAACGTCACCAACGATCAGGCTCTGGTCGATTTCCTGAACTCTTACGAGAAACAGGTGATCAACGATCCACGCAAACCGCAGGATATGATCGACGAAGCTGTGAAAACAGCAGAAAAAGCTGACGTTGTGGTCGCCGTAGTCGGCGAAGCACAAGGCATGGCGCACGAAGCGTCCAGCCGTTCCGAAATTAACATTCCGCAAAGCCAGCGTGACCTGCTCAAGGCATTGAAAGCCACCGGTAAACCGCTGGTTGTCGTGTTAATGAATGGCCGTCCGCTGACCCTGTCGTGGGAAAACGAAATTTCTGATGCCATGCTGGAAACCTGGTTCAGCGGCACCGAAGGCGGACATGCGATTGCCGACGTTCTGTTTGGAGACTACAATCCATCAGGCAAACTGCCGATGACCTTCCCACGCTCAGTCGGGCAAATTCCTTTGTACAATAGCGTGCTCAATACCGGCCGTCCGTTTAATCCTCAGCATCCAGATAAATACACCACCCGTTATTTTGATATCACCAACGGCCCGCTGTTCCCGTTCGGTTATGGCCTGAGCTACACCAGCTTCGGTGTGTCTGACGTGAGTTTGTCATCCACCACGATGGATGCCGGACACCCGCTCACCGCCAGCGTGACGGTGAAAAACACCGGCAAAGGCAGCGGTGCGACGATCGTCCAGATGTACCTGCAGGATGTCACGGCATCGATCAGTCGTCCGGTTAAAGAGTTGAAGAATTTTGAGAAAATCAACCTGCAGCCAGGCGAAGAGAAAGTTGTTACCTTTACGATCACCGAAAAAGATTTACGCTTCTACAACGATAAATTGAAATGGGCTTCAGAGCCTGGAAAGTTCAATGTATTCGTGGGGTTAGATTCTCAGGATGTGAAACAAACCAGTTTCCTGCTGAAATAACTTTCCGGGCCTGACATCAGGCCCGGAAGAGAATCAAAAACCTTCTCTCTCAGGCGGTATTCCGGTAACGGAGACCGCCTGTTCTGAGCAGTAATTTCTGTCCGGTAACTGGATATATAACTGGCAGTGGCTAACCTTAAATTCAATGTGTTACGCCATTCCGCCCCTGTCCGTTTTTTTACGGAACGTGGCGAATGTGCTGAACAGAGTAAGCTCCGTCTGTGCTGACTGTCGCCCGTCGCCACACTGGCGGCGTATAGCGTTCTTTGCGGAGAAACATTCATGGTCGACTCTCAAGATGCTTCCCTCCTGTACCTGCACTTTGGTACACCACGCCCATATTGGCGACTGGGTTCAGACAGCAATGCCCTGGAGTTATCCGCAGAGAAAGGCGTCGTCAATATTGCTATCTCTCTGACGCAGTGGCAGGCAGGGAAAATAAGGCAACTCACCGGGATCACCTCGAGTTTTACCCTGGATATCACGCTATTCGGATCCCCTGCGCGTTTGTATCTTGTCGGGCGAAAAATCGACAGTAAAGCCTGGGCCGGTACGGCATCCGCCTATCAGGACACTGAGTCTGTCGCCCATGACCTTGAAGTCGGTCTGACCTTTGCTGAGCAGGTGGTTTCTGAAGCCAACTCCGTGATCGTGATTATCGATCAGGAAGGCAAAATCCATCGTTTTAACCGTCTGAGCGAGGAATATACCGGCCTGCGCGAAGAAGATGTTATCGGACGCAGCGCCTATGACCTTTTTATGTCGATGGAAGAAGGCCTGGCCTCACGTCAGAATATCAATGGTTTTTTCCAGCATCAGCAATCTTATGAAGTGGAACGCTGGATCAACACCGTCAAAGGCCAGCGCCTGTTCCTGTTTCGCAATAAATTCGTCCACAGCGGCAGCGGCAAACAGCAAAAATATCTGATTTGCTCCGGCTCTGACATCACTGACGAACGCAAGGCGCAGGAGCGTTTGCGCGTGCTGGCAAATACTGATCTGGTCACCGGTTTCGCTAACCGTAATGCCTTGCAGGAGTCCCTTGCCCGAGCACTTATCGAGCGTGGTGAAAACAACGTCGGGCTGATTTATCTGGATCTGGATAACTTCAAAAAAGTTAACGACGCCTACGGACATATGTTTGGTGATCACCTGCTGCGCGCGGTGTCTGATGCCATTCAGGATTGCCTGTCGCCCAACGATAAACTGGCGCGGCTCGGCGGGGATGAATTCATTATTCTCAGCACGCATGCTGAAATAAAAGCGCTGGAAGCGCTGAGTCAGCGCGTTTTGCGCAGGCTCAGTTTGCCATTCCGCATCGGGCTGATTGAAGTGTATACCGGCTGTTCAGCAGGTATCGCGATTTGCCCGGAACACGGTACCGACGGCGATATACTGTTGCAAAACGCCGATACTGCCATGTATGCAGCCAAGGAAAAGGGCAAAAATGTACACTGTGTTTTCTCACCAGAGATGAATGAGAAAGCCTCTGAATACATGTGGTTAGATACACATTTACGCAAAGCCTTGTCTGAGAAAGATCAGCTGGTCTTACACTATCAGCCGAAAGTATCGCTTTACGGTACCGTGCAAAGCGTGGAGGCACTGCTGCGCTGGAATTCTCCGGAACGCGGTCTGATCCAACCTCAGAGCTTTATTCCCTATGCCGAAGAATCCGGTCTCATCACGCCAGTCGGTAAATGGGTGATCGAAACCGCCACCCGTCAGGCGACGGAATGGCAGAAAAAAGGGCTGAATTTGCGGGTGGCGGTAAACCTCTCCGGACGACAGCTTAACAATAGTTCATTCATCACGACGTTGTCGGATGCCATGAAAAATGCCGGCATGAAAGGCTGCCTGCTGGATTTCGAACTGACAGAAAGTTGCCTGGTGGAAGACGAAGGTGCAGCGATCACCATGATTAACCAGTTGCATAAACTGGGCGCACAGGTACATCTGGATGATTTCGGCACCGGTTATTCTTCACTGTCACAACTGGCGAGAATCCCCCTCGACTGCATCAAGCTGGATCAAAGCTTTATTCGTGGAATCAATGATAATCCGGTGTCTCAGGCGCTGGTACGGGCGATTGTGGCGGTGGCCAAAACGCTGCAACTGACAGTGGTCGCGGAAGGTGTGGAAACGGCGGAAGAAGAGAAGCTGATTGACGAAATCGGTGTGGACAGCAAACAGGGATTTTTATATGCCAAGCCAATGCCAGCAAATGAACTGGAGCACTGGCTTGAGGAAAAAATGATTGCTTCACCCAATGTTTTTAAACATAAAGCAAAACAGAAATAGCGCCAGTGACGGGCTGCTTCTGCCTGCTGCTAGCCGGTTTTACGCAATGACGCCGTATGCCGGTTTTGCAGCATGACCAGACGCTCCATATAACTCAGGTCTTTCTCCTCCAGCGTAAACGCTGCATCCACCCAATCCTCCGTAATATCCATCAGTTCTGAACGTGATAATTGCAGCACACGCTGACGTGCGCGGATCATCGCCCGGATGCCGTTGAGCTTTGGTCGCAAAACATCCATGAACGTTCGCGTGGCGGTGAATGCTTCCCCCGGCTGGAATAACACGTCCACCAGCCCGCGGCTTTCAAACCATTCGGCGGTATGCGACTCCCCGGTGGAAATCAGTTCCTCCGCCAGCTTCATCCCCGCTTTGCGTGATACCAGCGAATAACCGCCCATTCCCGGGAAAAGGTTAAATGCGATTTCAGGGAACCCCATCCGGGCGGTGTTCTGCGCCAGCACGTAATGGTGTGCCAGTGCGGCTTCAAAGCCGCCGCCCAGTGCCGTGCCTTCTATCATCGATAAACTGATCGCGCCTACGTCAAAACCACGCGCGGCAGCGTGAACGCAATCCACGCAGGCTCTGGCGTAAGCACGTAACGCTTCGCGTTTATTATTGACGATGGAATCAACAAAGAAGCTCAGATCACCGCCGACATTATACATATTGGGCACCAAAGAGCCGGTGACCCAAAAATCAAAACGCAGACCGGATGCCTTCGCGGCATACATCAGCGTCATAATGTCTTCGATAAGCTCCTGATTAAAACAGGGACGTGGATAAGACCTGAGCATCATCCACATGACGTTACGACCCTCTTCATAATAGGCTGCAATCTGGGACAAATGCCCGGCTTCGGTGAACGGGCGGCAGGCTGTATGGTCAATAAGATTCATAGTATATATCCAGGTTAGAATTGAATTTTTAGGGTGAAGCAACCCCAGCCTAGTCCAGCTCTAACCCGAACTGAATCGATTCGATATGGTTTTCTAAAAATAATCCTAACGACCACAATCTCTGAAAAAAATGTTAAAAATAAACAACCTGCAATAAGACCATTGTGTGTAAAAACAAAGAAATAGGTATTTCATCTGCTATCTTGTGCTGTTTTCCGGCGACAAAAGTCACCTCTGCCAATTAATAAACCGCGAGTAATAAGAAGCGTAATAGTTAATTAACGCTCAGCGAATTCCTCAGAGTGATACATATCACAGTCATTACACACTGACTTTCCAATTGTTCTGCCAGCAGCTAAATTGAATTCATCTCCTCCGACCACTTAAGAGAATTCCATGACTGAACGCGCTTCGCTTTTTTATCCGCACCTGCTGGCGCCGCTGGATTTAGGTTTTACCCAACTGAAAAATCGCGTGCTGATGGGTTCCATGCACACCGGGCTGGAAGAACGGGAGGACGGGCCGGAACGTCTGGCGGCCTTTTATGCAGAACGTGCCGCCGCAGGCGTCGGGCTGATTGTCACCGGCGGCATTTCCCCTAACACGCAGGGCGTGGTTTATCAGGGCGGTTCAATTCTCGCTGAACAGGAACACATCACGCATCACCGCGTGGTGACTGACGCGGTGCATGCCGCTGGCGGCAAAATTGCCCTGCAGATCCTTCACGCCGGTCGTTACAGTTATCAGCCCCACCCCGTCGCGCCTTCAGCGCTTCAGGCGCCGATCAACCGCTTTACACCTCACGCCCTCAGCGAGGCAGAAATCGACTCCACACTGGCGGATTTCGCCCGCTGCGCGCAGCTTGCCAAAGAGTCGGGTTATGACGGCGTGGAAATCATGGGCTCCGAAGGCTATCTGATAAACCAGTTCCTCACCGCGCGCACCAATCAGCGCACGGACAGCTGGGGCGGTTGTGCCGATAACCGCATGCGGTTTGCCACCGAAGCCGTGCGCCGCGTGCGCGAAACCTGTGGCCGGGAATTCATCATCATTTATCGCTTATCCATGCTGGATCTGGTCGAAGAAGGCTCGGACTGGAATGAAGTCGAAATGCTGGCGCAGCGCATCGAACAGGCAGGCGCGAGCATTATCAACACCGGTATTGGCTGGCATGAAGCGCGCATTCCGACCATAGCCACCATGGTGCCCCGCGCGGCGTTCATCTGGGTGACGCAAAAACTGATGGGCAAAGTGGGGATTCCGCTGATTACCACCAACCGCATTAACGACCCTGACGTGGCGGAGAAAATTCTCGCCGAAGGTTGTGCGGATATGGTGTCAATGGCGCGCCCGTTTCTTGCCGATCCTGCGTTTGTCGAAAAAGCCGCGCAGGGACGTGCTGATGAAATCAACACCTGCATCGGCTGTAATCAGGCCTGTCTGGATCAGATATTCGCCGGTGAAGTCACGTCCTGTCTGGTCAATCCGCGCGCCTGCCGTGAAACGCAGTTACCGGTTACCCGTGCGGAAATCACCAAACATCTGGCCGTTGTCGGCTCGGGGCCAGCCGGGCTGGCGTTTGCCACTACCGCCGCCAGCCGCGGGCATCACGTCACATTATTTGATGCACACAATGAAATCGGCGGGCAATTTAATGTCGCCAAACAGATCCCCGGCAAAGAAGAGTTTTATCAGACGCTGCGTTACTACTCGCGCCAGCTGACATTACTGGGCGTAACGCTGCGCCTGGGCGAAACCGTCAGCGCCAGCCAGTTAACGGGTTATGACGAAGTGATCCTCGCCTGTGGTATTTCACCGCGCCTGCCGGATATTGCGGGCATTGATCATCCGATCGTGCTGACCTATCTCGACGTACTGCGGGATAAAAAACCGGTCGGACAGCGCGTCGCCATTATTGGCGCGGGCGGCATTGGTTTTGATACCGCCGAATACCTGATCCACACCGGCCCGTCATCGAGCCTCAGCACTCAGGCTTTCAGCCACGAATGGGGGATCGACCAGAGCCTGACGCACCGTGGCGGTCTGGCACCACTTGGGCCACAGCCCGAACCTGCCGCGCGGGATATCGTTCTGCTGCAACGCAAAACCACCAAAGTCGGCGCAGGATTGGGGAAAACCACTGGCTGGATCCACCGCACCAGCCTGTTGCAGCGTGGCGTGAAAATGCAAAGTGGTGTCAGCTATGAACGCATCGACGACGCGGGGCTGCACCTGATCATGAACGGTGAACCGGTATGTCTGGAAGTGGATAACGTGATTATCTGCGCCGGACAGGAACCGCAGCGCGCACTGTATCAACCGTTGCAGGAGGCCGGAAAAATCGTACACCTGATTGGCGGTGCCGACGTGGCCGTCGAACTCGATGCCCGTCGCGCTATCGATCAGGGCACGCGGCTGGCGCTGAAAATTTAGAAAACTATTTCAGAAACCGACAGACGAAAAAAAAGCCGCGATAAGCGGCTTTTTCATTTCAGCACTTCAGACTAATTCAGCTATCAATGATGTGCAGCCGTTTTCACGGCACGCAAAATCACGAATTTCTGATTGGTGGCGATCGTCGTGCAGTTGCCGAACAGGCGACGCAGCTTCTGGTAGTAATCCAGATGACGGTTGCCGACGATACGCAGCTCGCCGCCGGTTTGCAGGCAGCGTTTGGCATCGCAGAACATGCGCCACGCGGTGTCATCGCTGATGACCGTGCCCTGATGGAACGGCGGGTTACACAGCACGGCGTGCAGTGTTTCGCGCTCGACACCGGCCAGCATATTGTTCACTTCGAAATGACAGCGGCTGACATCCTGCGGCAAATTGTTTTCGACGTTAATACGGCTCGATTCTACCGCCATATAAGATTCATCGACGAACAGCATTTCCGCATCGGGGTTCAGCGCCAGTGCGGTCATGCCGATCACGCCGTTACCACACCCCAAATCCGCCATGCGCCCTTCGATGCCTTCCGGCAGATGTTGCATGAAAAAGCGAGCGCCGACATCCAGACCGCCGCGTGAGAACACGTTCGCGTGGTTGGAAATACGGAATTCACTGTCATCCAGCGCCCACTCAGAAATCACCGGCTCTGCGGTTTGCGCAGGCAAGGTGGCTTCACAATGGATCAGACGGGCTTTTTTCCACGCCAGACTGGTTTTGGTCGGTCCGAGGATTTTCTCGAACAGTTGCAACGTTGACGTGTGAATATCACGGGCTTTCGCGCCGGCGATAATCTGCGTGTCCGGCGTCACCACTTCACGCAGCGCCAGCAGTTGTTGTTCCAGCAGTGCCAGCGTTTTTGGCACTTTGATGATCACCAGACCCGGATTGATCGGCAACGGCACCAGGCTGCTTTGCGCCGCCACGCTGTCTTCGTCAAAACCGTTAAGGCGCAGGTTGTGGCGCATCGCCAGCTGACTCATAAAGGAGTCGTTGACGCTGGTCGGGTTGTGCGGCTGCAAGGCGCAGGCCAGCGTGCCGAAAGCATCGTTGAAAATCAGCAGCGGACGGCCGTTGAGCGCGTCGGTGTTCAGGTTTTGCAGCAGATATTCATCGGCCGCTTCCCATGCCTGTAACTGCGTTGCCGCTTCTTCCAGCGGATAACGTTCCAGACGCAGTTGCAATAACTGACCACCGGTTTCGGTTTCAAATTGGCTCATTGGCCCTCCTCATATTCAATTTGCGCTGTTTATCCCTTAATTTGGTCTATCAGTAAAACGTTTTTTCAGTTAAAAAGGGGTTTATCTGCCGGATCGACGCGATCGTGGTAAAAACCCCGCACCCCGTTTCGGCATCTTTTCCCCGGCAATAAGAGACAAAGCAAACAGTTATGCCTGAATTGACCTATCTGCAAGGCTATCCGGAGTCGCTTCAGGCTCAGGTGCGTCAGTTAATCGACCAGGAACGTTTAGGTAAAGTCTTGCTGACGCGATATCCCGAACCGCACGAGCTGACCACTGACAAATCGCTCTATCAGTATACGCTGGACCTGAAAAATCAGTTTTTGCGCAGTTCATCGCCGTTAAGCAAAGTGGCTTACGACAATAAAATCCACGTGATGAAGCACGCGCTGGGGCTGCATACGGCAATATCCCGTATTCAGGGCGGCAAGCTAAAAGCCAAAGCGGAAATCCGCGTGGCAACGGTGTTTAAAAGCGCGCCGGAAGCGTTTCTGAAAATGATCGTGGTGCATGAACTCGCGCACCTGAAAGAAAAAGAACACAACAAAGCATTCTACAGCCTGTGCTGTCATATGACGCCCGACTATCATCAGTTAGAATTCGACACGCGCATGTATCTGACGCATCTGGAAATATTCGGTAAGTTGTATCAATAATAATTAACTATAGGGATTTCTCATGATTCGTATTGGCGTTGTGGGCACCAACTGGATCACCCAGCGTTTTATTGATGCCGCCCACGAGAGCGGTAAAATGAAGCTGACCGCGATTTATTCCCGCACGCTGGAAGGCGCTAAAAAGCTCGGCGAGGATTATCCGGTTGAACATTACTTTGATTCCCTTGAAGCAATGGCCGCCTCTGATCTGATTGATGCGGTCTATATTGCCAGCCCGAACTCCCTGCATTACCCGCAGTCGCTGTTGTTCCTCAGCAATAAAAAGCACGTGATTTGCGAAAAGCCGCTGGCTTCCAATCTGCGTGAAGCGGAAAGCCTGATCGCATGCGCAAAAGAAAACAACGTGGTGCTGTTCGAGGCGTTTAAAACCGCGTATCTGCCCAACTTCCTGCACATGAAAGGCGCGCTGAACCGCATCGGTAAACTGCGTAAAGCCATTCTGAATTACTGCCAGTATTCCTCACGTTATCCGCGCTATCTGGCCGGTGAAAACCCGAATACCTTTAACCCGGCGTTTTCCAATGGCTCGATCATGGATATCGGTTATTACTGTCTGGCGAGTGCTATTTCGTTGTTTGGCGAACCGGAATCGGTGAAAGCCACGGCAACCCTGCTGGAAAGCGGCGTTGACGGTCAGGGCACGGTGATCTTGTCTTATGCGGATGATTTCGAAGTGGTTATCAACCATTCGAAAATCAGCGACTCCCTGTTACCCAGTGAGATCCAGGGCGAAGACGGCACCTTGCAGATGGAAAAGCTGTCTGAATGCCAGACGCTCAGCCTGACGCCACGCGGCAGCCAGAAGCTGGATCTGACGCAGCCCCAGCACATCAACACCATGCTGTATGAAGCAGAAACTTTTGCGATTCTGGTCGACAGCCAGTTTGTCGCGCACCCCGGGCTGGAAGTCTCGCGTATCACGGCCAAAGTGCTGACGGAAATCCGTCGTCAGACCGGCGTGGTATTCCCGGCCGATAACCAGCCTTAATATTAAGTAAAAATCGGGAGTAACAGATGATTGCACCCAGCCAGAAATCGCTGTTGATTTTACAGACCGGCCACGCGCCGGAACCTATCCGTCGTGCGCACGACAACTTTCCGCAGATTTTTATCCGTCAGGGCGATATCGACGCGCAGCAGGTGGTGATTGTGGATTTGCAGGCGGGTGAACGCCCGCTGCCGCCGGAAAACTATTGCGGTGCGATCATTACCGGTTCGCGCAGCATGGTCACCGAGCATCTGGCGTGGAGCGAAGAAGCGGCGGACTGGGTGCGGCTGGGCATGTTGCAGGAATTACCCATGTTTGGTGCCTGCTACGGTCATCAGCTGATGGCATACGCGCTGGGTGGCGAGGTGGATTACCATCCGCAAGGCATTGAAGTCGGTACGCACGAGGTGACGCTGACGCCGGACGGGCATCTTGATCCGCTGGTGTCGCAGCTTCCCGCACAGTTCGCAGCCAATCTGATCCACCTGCAAACCGTCATTACGCCGCCTGCGACAGCGACGGTGCTGGCGAAAACGCGGCACGATCCGCATCAGATCCTGCGCTACGGCCCGAATGCCATCAGCACGCAGTTCCATCCAGAATTCAGTCTGGCGGTAATGAAGACGTATCTGTCATGGCTGGGCTCTATCGCCGAAGACGATACGATAGATTTTGCGCATCAGGCTCAGCAACTTAGCGAAACACCCCTCAGCCGTAGCCTGCTGCTGGCCTTCGTCGGCGCACTCGGCAAACGTCAGGCACTGGCGGGTTAATGCTCCATAATGTTTCTGAATGTTTGACACCGGACACATTTTGCATTAATTTGCGAACTGCAAAGGGGAGTAACTTCTTCGTCGGATAATCGTCATTACGGTGTCTGGACCCGCGCTCATGCAGCGCCGTCTCAGCCACCCGGTTACCGGGGCAAAGATAAGCATTCACAAGATGAATACTTATCTTTGTAAGTGAGACCTTGCCGGAAGGCGAGGTTTGCTCACAGCTCAAAAAATGAGCGGCTAACGTCTTCCGACGCTGGCCGTTTTTTTTTGATGTTTTTTCGAGGATATCGCAATGATGAACTCCGTAGGCAACCCGATGTTGTGGGGCTCCTTTGCCGTGGTAGTGATAATTATGCTCGCGTTCGACCTGCTGTTGCAGGGTCGAAAAGGCGCGCAAACCATGAGTATGAAAAGTGCCGCGATGTGGTCGCTGGTGTGGATAGGCCTGTCGTTGCTGTTCAACTTCGGCTTCTGGTGGTATCTCAACGGCGAGTTTGGCCGTGAAGTGGCCGACGCCAAGGCCACCATGTTCCTGACCGGCTATCTGCTGGAAAAAGCGCTGGCGGTGGATAACGTCTTCGTCTGGCTGATCCTGTTCAGTTACTTCTCTATTCCTGCCAGCCTGCAACGCCGCGTACTGGTCTACGGCGTGCTCGGCGCCATCGTCCTGCGTACCGGCATGATTTTCGCCGGTAGCTGGCTGGTGGGGCAATTTAGCTGGATTTTGTACGTGTTCGGCGCATTCCTGCTGTTCACCGGTATCAAGATGGCGCTGGCGAAAGAAGACGACGGTGAGGTTGGCGAGAAGCCGATGATCCGCTGGCTGCGCAGCAAAATGCGCATGACCGATGAGTTGCAGGGTGAGAAGTTCTTTGTGCGACGTAACGGTATTTTGTTCGCTACTCCGCTGTTGCTGGTGCTGATTATGGTGGAACTGAGCGACGTGATTTTCGCAGTCGACAGTATTCCGGCTATCTTTGCGGTAACCACCGACCCGTTCATCGTCCTGACCTCTAACCTGTTTGCGATCCTCGGCCTGCGCGCGATGTACTTCCTGCTGGCAGGTGTGGCGGAACGTTTCTCGATGCTGAAATACGGTCTGGCGGTGATCCTGATTTTCATCGGTATCAAGATGCTGCTGCTCGACGTGTTCCACATTCCGGTCGGTATTTCGCTGGGCGTGATTGCGTCGATTCTGATCATCACCCTGCTGATTAACACCTGGGTGAACCGTCGTAACGATCGCAAGAACAACGCGCAGTCGTAATATTTCGAACTGATTAATGCAAAGCGCGGCCGCTTCACCGGTCGCGCTTTTTAGCATTCAGGATAGAATTTTAAAGATTACTGCCAGCCGTAACGGCGCACGAACCAGCCTTTCACGCACTGCGTCAGCACCATGTAGCCCGCCAGAATCGCGATCAGCCACGGGAAGTAGCTCAGCGGCAATGCCTGCAATTGCAGGAATCCGGCAACCGGCGAGTAGATCAGTGAAATACCGGTGATCACCACCATCAGCGTCATGATGCACAGCGGCCAGGACGCGCGGCTCTGAATAAACGGCACTTTGCGGGTGCGGATCATGTGCACGATCAGCGTCTGCGACAGCAGCCCTTCAATGAACCAGCCGGACTGGAACAACGTCTGCGCCTCCACCGTATTGGCTTTAAACACCCACCACATCAGGCTGAAAGTCAGAATGTCGAAGACGGAACTGATCGGCCCGAAGAACACCATAAAACGGCCAATATCCCCGGCGTTCCAGCGCTGCGGTTTCGCCAGTTGCTCTTCATCTACGTTATCAAACGGGATCGCCACCTGAGACACATCGTAAATCAGGTTCTGAATCAGCAGATGCAGCGGCAACATTGGCAGGAACGGCAAAAAGGCGCTGGCGACCAGCACGCTGAACACGTTACCAAAGTTGGAACTGGCAGTCATTTTGATGTATTTCAGCATGTTGGCGAAAGTTCTGCGCCCTTCCGTCACGCCCTGCTCCAGCACCATCAGGCTTTTTTCCAGCAGAATAATATCGGCCGCTTCTTTGGCGATATCCACCGCAGAATCCACGGAAATCCCAATGTCCGCCGCACGCAGCGCAGGCGCGTCGTTGATGCCGTCGCCCATAAATCCAACCACATGCCCTTCGCCGCGCAGTACGCGCACAATGCGTTCTTTGTGCATCGGTGTCAGTTTGGCAAATACCGTGGTTTCGCGGGCGACGTTCAGCAGTTGCACATCGTCAAGCGCATCGATATCGCTGCCGATCACGACGTTATCGGCCTGTAATCCCACATCTTTGCAGACTTTACGCGCCACCAGCGGATTGTCGCCGGTGAGGATTTTCACCGTCACGCCTTTGCGTTGCAGTGCATCCAGCGCCGGTGCGGTGCTTTCTTTTGGCGGATCGAGGAATGCGATATACCCGGCCAGGATCAGGCCGGACTCATCGGTCACGCCGTAGCCCTGCGGGCGCGATGGCATCACTTTATGCGCCACGGCTACCACGCGCAGCCCCTGCTGATTGAGATCGTCAGTAATGCGGCGGATACGCGCCAGCAGCACATCGGTCAGCGGCACAATCTCACCGTTGAGCTGCACCAGCGTACAAATCGACAGCATTTCTTCCAGCGCGCCTTTGCAAATCAGGCGGTGATTCTGGTCGTTTTCGGCGACGACGACAGACATACGGCGACGGTCGAAATCAAACGGAATTTCATCCACTTTCAGCGAGTTATGCGCCGGACCGGCATCGCCTGCTTCCAGCACCGCAACATCCAGCAGGTTTTTCAGGCCGGTTTGATAATGGCTGTTCAGCCACGCCAGATGCAGCACCTCATCACTGGTCACGCCCAGCACATCAGTGTGGCGCTCGAGCACGATTTTATCCTGCGTCAGCGTGCCGGTTTTATCCGTGCAGAGGATATCCATTGCGCCGAAGTTCTGTATCGCATCCAGACGTTTGACGATCACCTTCTGGCGGGAGAGTTTTACCGCGCCTTTGGCCAGCGTGGAAGTCACAATCATCGGCAGCATTTCCGGCGTCAACCCGACCGCCACGGAGAGCGCAAACAGTGCGGCTTCCCACCAGTCGCCTTTGGTGTAACCGTTGATCACCAGCACCACAGGTGTCATTACCATCATAAAGCGGATCAGCAGCCAGCTGACTTTGCTGATCCCGGCCTGGAACGCGTTTGGCTGTGTATCTTCCTGTACCACACGTTCGGCAAGCTGACCGAACCAGGTTTTGCTGCCGGTGGCGATCACCATCGCAATCGCCGTGCCGCTCACCACGTTGGTGCCCATAAAACACAGGGTGTTCAGTTCAAGCGGATCAGCCGCAACCGGTTTTTTCTCGCAGGCGTGTTTTTCCACCGGCAGGGATTCACCGGTCAGCGCCGCCTGGCTGATAAACAAATCCTTGGCCGAAAGAATGCGCAGGTCTGCCGGGATCATATCGCCCGCTGACAATTTGATCAGGTCACCCGGCACCAGTTGGCTGATCGGGATTTCCACTGTTTCGCTGCGTCCGGTTTGCGCGTCACTGCGCAGCACGGTCGCGGTGTTGCTGACCATCGCTTTCAGCGCATCGGCGGCTTTATTGGAACGCGCCTCCTGAATGAAATGCATGAAAGTAGAAATAAACACCATCGCGCCAATCACCAGCGCTGCCGTTAAATCGTCGGTGGCGTAAGACACCAGCCCGAGCACGGTCAGCAGCAGATTGAACGGATTGCGGTAGCAGTGCCACAGATGCAGCCACCAGGGTGCCGGTTGCTGATCGCCGGTCTGATTCAGGCCGGAAACTTCGCGAATTGCATCGGCTTCCTGCGCAGTCAGCCCTTCCGGATGACTGGAAAATTGCAGGTAAAGCTGGTCTTCGGTGGCGCGGGCACAGGCCTGACAATGCGCCGACATAGCGGCAGGGATGGCCTGCACTGCACGGGCAGATACGTTTTCCAGCATCGGATCGCGGCGGACTAAGCGGCGCGGTAAATTACGGCTGAGCGCACTGAGCAGCCGGGAAGTGAAATTTTTGAACATCATTCGCACCTTTGTTGCGCCCACGGCGAAGCCGCCATGAGCATGGCAAAAGGGTTGTTAAAAACAGGGCGAACGAAAAGACGTGCGCCACTGCCTGCCAGGTAAAGTCACGGCAAGCAGCGGCAAAAATGCGGGTGCTTACCGGATCACAACGGACCTACAGAATTGGGGTCGGGTTCCATGGGTTTTCACCTCCGGTAAGGAACGGTTTGGAAATTCATACGCATCGGGTATAAAAATCCGTTAGGGTAACGGCACGGGATGACGCGTACATCATCTCCGGCGAGCGCAGTATACGCCGGTTAACTACAACCAATTTTAAACCTGACCCTCATTCACCTTAAAACATGACCCAGCAAAATCGCCTGACCATTAATGATATTGCCCGCCTGAGCGGTGTCGGAAAATCCACGGTTTCCCGCGTTTTGAATAACGAAGGCAACGTCAGCCCGCAAACCCGTGAACGGGTGTTGCAGGTGATTGAACAACAGCATTTCAGTCCGTCGAAATCGGCGCGGGCCATGCGCGGGTTCAGCGACAAAATTGTGGCGATTATCGTGTCGCGTCTCGACTCTCCTTCGGAAAATCTGGCCGTACGCGCCATGTTGCCGCTGTTTTATCAGCAAGGGTATGACCCGATTGTGCTGGAAAGTCAGTTCAGCGCAGAGCGCGTGAAAGAGCATTTGCAGGTGCTGAAACAGCGCAATATCGATGGCATTGTGCTGTTTGGTTTCACCGGACTTTCAGCCCAAATGCTGACGCCCTGGCAGGATAAAATGGTGGTGCTGGCACGCGATATGCCGGGGCTATCTTCGGTGTGTTATGACGATGCGGGTGCGGTGCAGTTGCTGATGCAAAAACTGCTGGCGCAGAACATACGGGAGATTGGCTTTATCGGTGTTTCGCCGCAGGACACCACCACCGGCCAGCGCCGCAGCGCGGCCTTTCGGACTTTTTGTAAAGAGCATGGCCTGACACCGCACATTGCGCTGGGCGAACTGACCTATCAGAGCGGCTTCGACCTGATCCCGCAGTTGCTGAAAAATAATATTCAGGCCGTCGTCTGCGCGTCCGACACCATTGCCATCGGCGCACAAAAATACCTGCAACAGCAGCAAATCCGTGGCGTGCAGGTATGCGGTATCGGCAACAACCCGCTCCTGCATTTCCTGTTCCCGGAATCGTATTCAGTAGAACTCGGCTATGGCGCGGGCGGCGAAGCAGCGGCCAAACAATTACTGGCGCAGCTCAGCGGTTCCACCACGGTGCGGCAGCTGATTATCCCCGGAAAGCTTGCTTTCTGAATCCCCCGCCTTTCTGACCTTTGCCTTTCTAAAAAGTAAAAACTTTGTGATCGTCCCGGCAAAACCGGGAACGTTCCCGGACAAGTTCCCACCGCCTTCGCTATGCTTGAACCGTACCCTACACTCTTACGCAAAATCACAGGCCACTTCCCATGAGCAAAGTTAAGCAACAGGATGTTGATCAGCTGATCGCCCTCGTTGGCGGCAGCGACAATATCGCGATGGTGACTCACTGCATTACGCGTCTTCGTTTTGTCCTCAATGACCCGTCCAAAGCCGACCCGAAAGGTCTCGAAGCCCTGCCGATGGTCAAAGGCTGCTTCACCAACGCCGGTCAGTTCCAGGTGGTTATCGGGCCGGAAGTGGATGATTACTACAAAGTTCTGATCGCCAGCACCGGTAAAAGTGCGGCCGGAAAAGAACAGGCAAAAGTTGCCGCCCGCCAGAATATGAGCTGGTTTGAGCGCAGCATTTCTCACTTTGCGGAAATCTTTTTCCCGCTGTTACCGGCGCTGATCAGCGGCGGTTTAATTCTCGGTTTCCGCAATGTTATCGGCGAAATTCCGATGAGCGGCGGCCAGACGCTGGCGCAGATGCACCCGCTGTGGCAATCCATTTACGACTTCCTCTGGCTGCTTGGCGAAGCCGTGTTTATGTTCCTGCCGGTGGCGGTGTGCTGGTCGACGGTCAGAAAAATGGGCGGCACCGAAATCCTCGGGATTGTGCTTGGCATAACGCTGGTATCGCCGCAACTGATGAACTCCTACAACCTCGGGCAGCAAATCCCTGAAGTGTGGAATTTCGGCTGGTTCACCATCGAAAAGGTCGGTTATCAGGCGCAGGTTATTCCTTCCGTTCTCGCCGGTATGGCGCTGGCGATGATCGAAAATGGCCTGAAACGCATCGTGCCTAATTATCTGTATCTGGTGATTGTGCCCGTCAGCTCGCTGATTATTGCCGTATTCCTGGCGCACACGCTGATCGGGCCGTTTGGCCGCATGGTGGGCGACGGCGTGGCTTTCGCGGTGAAATTCATCATGACCGGCAGCCTCGCACCCATCGGTGCCGCGCTGTTTGGTTTCCTCTATGCGCCACTGGTCATCACCGGCGTGCATCAGACCACCCTTGCCATCGACATGCAGATGGTGCAAAGCACCGGCGGAACCCCGGTGTGGCCGCTGATCGCCCTGTCCAATATTGCGCAAGCCGCTGCGGTCGTCGGCGTGATTATCGTCAGCCGCAAACATAATGAGCGCGAGATCTCCGTGCCCGCAGCGATATCCGCGTTCCTCGGCGTAACCGAACCGGCGATGTACGGCATCAACCTGAAATACCGCTTCCCGATGCTGTGCGCAATGATTGGCTCGGCCGGTGCCGGCCTGATTTGCGGCCTGTTCCACGTCACGGCCAACGGCATCGGCGTCGGCGGCTTACCGGGTATTTTGTCCATCAAACCGCAGTTCTGGAGTATTTACGCACTGGCCATGCTGGTGGCGATCGTGGTGCCGATTATCCTGACCGTGCTGGTTTATCAGCGGAAAGCCCGCCGGGGTGAACTGGCAGTGGTGTAAGACATTCAAGAAGGAAAATGGAATGAACAGCGAATTGCCGTGGTGGAAAAACGGCGTGATTTACCAGATTTATCCCAAGAGTTTTCAGGACACCACGGGCAGCGGCACCGGTGATATCAACGGCATCACACAGCGTCTGGATTACCTGAAAACCCTTGGCGTTGATGCGATATGGCTGACACCGCTGTACCTGTCGCCGCAGATTGATAACGGCTACGACGTGGCCGATTACTGCGAGATTGACCCGGCTTACGGCACGCTCGAAGACTTTGAACGGCTGACTGCAGAAGCGCATCAGCGTGGGATCCGCATCGTGATGGATATGGTGTTTAATCATACCTCGACGCATCACGAGTGGTTCCGCCAGTCGCAGGATGCGGGCAGCCCGTTCCGGCCTTTCTATATCTGGCGTGATGGGGCAACGGAGGGCGGACCGCCGAATAACTGGCGATCCAAATTCGGTGGCGGTGCCTGGCAATGGCACGAAACCAGCGGCCAGTATTACCTGCATCTGTTCGCCACCGAGCAGGCCGATCTGAACTGGGAATACCCGCCGGTGCGCGAGGCGCTGAAAAAAGTCTGCCAGTTCTGGGCGGATAAGGGCGTCGACGGACTGCGTCTGGACGTGATCAATCTGGTGTCGAAACAACAGGATTTCCCGACCGACGATGCCGGTGATGGCCGGCGCTTTTACACTGACGGTCCGCGTATTCATGAGTTCTTACAGGAATTCAGCCGTGACGTATTTAAGCCGCTGGGGCTGATGACCGTCGGCGAAATGTCTTCAACAAAGCTGGAGCATTGTCGCCGCTACGCCGCCAATGACGGCAGCGAACTGTCGATGACCTTTAACTTCCATCACCTGAAAGTCGATTATCCGAACGGTGAAAAATGGGCCGATGCACCGCCGGATTTCGTGCAGCTCAAGCAGATTTTCCGCGAGTGGCAGCAGGGAATGCACGGTCACGCCTGGAATGCGCTG
The DNA here is from genome assembly GCF_040544515.1 of Rahnella sp. 2050. Classification (NCBI taxonomy): domain Bacteria; kingdom Pseudomonadati; phylum Pseudomonadota; class Gammaproteobacteria; order Enterobacterales; family Yersiniaceae; genus Rahnella; species Rahnella sp. 2050. The sequence continues at coordinate 220,022 of NZ_JBEPKE010000005.1, forward strand.
TTCTGGTGTAATCACGATCAGCCGCGCATTGTGTCGCGCTTTGGCGATGAAGGCGCGCTGCGCGCGACATCTGCCAAAATGCTGGCAATGGTGCTGCACGGCCTGCAGGGTACGCCGTATATTTATCAGGGCGAGGAAATCGGCATGACCAATCCGGGCTTTGAACATCTCGAACAATATCGCGATGTGGAAAGCCTGAATATGTTTGCCGAACTGAAAACTGACGGGCGCAGCAACGAAGAACTGTTGCGCATTCTGGCGAAGAAATCGCGGGACAACTCACGTACGCCGATGCAGTGGAATGCCGGGGAACAGGCCGGATTTACTTCCGGCACGCCGTGGATTTCCGTCAGCCACAACGCGCAGGACATCAATACCGAACAGGCACTGGCGGATAAAGACTCGGTATTTTATCTGTATCAGCAACTGATCCGCCTGCGCAAAACGCTGCCGGTTCTGACCGATGGCGATTATCAGGATTTGCTGCCGGAACATCCGCAGTTGTGGTGTTATACCCGTCAGGCGTCAGGCAAAACCTTGCGCGTGGTGGCAAACCTGAGCGGGCAGGAGCAGACACTTACGCTGGCAGAATTAGATGGCAACACGCTGCTGAGTAATTACGCCTCGCCTGCCATTTCCGGCACGCTTCGTCCGTACGAATGTCTCTGGCAACTCGCCGGATAGTCTGAATTTCCCCTTCTGTCGGGTCGGTCACAGTCGTGGCTGACCCGTTTATTTTGTATGCATCCCCTTATAAAACAACAGGCAAAATTCAGGCCAGAATTTACATTTGGTCATCAATTCCTCCGCCGAAAAAATTCTTTGTTTCAGGTCAATAAAATGAGAATTAACGCTCGCGTAGATCCTACATCTAGTGTGTATAGTACACACCCAACCCAATATATAGCGGTTTTCCGCAAATGCCACACAACCGGCCTGTAAGCCTTGTGGGGCGCGGGATCCGCCCAAAAGGAGTATCATTGTGAAGGCAGACAGACAGGAAACCGTACCCGCAAAATCCACCAAAATGCAGCCCATCGTGATTAAGCGGGATGGTTGTCAGGTCCCTTTCGATGAAGTTCTGATCAAACAAGCGGTGCAACGCGCAGCCGAAGCCGCCGGTATCGACAGCATTGGTTATTGCGCGCAGGTTGCCCGTATTGTGGCAGAGAATCTGCAAGATCAGGCGCGTGTCGATATCCATGAAATTCAGGATGCGGTTGAAAACCAGCTGATGGCGGGGCCGCACAAGAAACTGGCGCGTGCCTATATTGAATACCGCCATGACCGCGACGTGAAACGTGAAATGCGCGGACGCCTGAATCAGGAAATCCGTGGTCTGGTTGAGCAAAGCAATATGGCGCTGCTCAACGAAAACGCCAACAAAGACAGCAAAGTTATCCCGACCCAGCGCGATTTACTCGCCGGGATTGTGGCCAAGCATTACGCCAAACAGCATATTTTACCCCGTGACGTGGTGCTGGCGCATGAACGCGGGGAAATTCACTATCATGATCTGGATTATTCGCCGTTCTTCCCGATGTTTAACTGCATGTTGATCGACCTGAAAGGCATGCTGAATCACGGTTTCAAAATGGGCAATGCCGAAATTGACACGCCAAAGTCGATTTCAACGGCAACCGCCGTCACCGCACAGATTATCGCGCAGGTCGCCAGCCACATTTACGGCGGCACCACCATTAACCGCATCGACGAAGTGCTGGCGCCGTTTGTTACCGCCAGCTTCAACAAACATCGTCAGACCGCTGAAGAATGGCAGATTGCCGATGCCGAAGCGTTCGCCCGTAACCGTACCGAGAAAGAGTGTTATGACGCATTCCAGTCGCTGGAATATGAAGTCAATACGCTGCACACCGCCAACGGCCAGACGCCGTTTGTTACCTTCGGTTTCGGTCTCGGCACGTCGTGGGAATCACGCCTGATCCAGCAGTCTATTTTGCGTAACCGCATTGCCGGGCTGGGTAAAAACCGCAAAACCGCCGTCTTCCCGAAACTGGTGTTTGCCATCCGCGACGGCCTGAACCATAAAACCGGCGATGCCAATTACGACATCAAGCAACTGGCTCTCGAATGCGCCAGCAAGCGCATGTATCCGGACATTCTTAATTATGATCAGGTGGTGAAAGTCACCGGTTCCTTCAAAACCCCGATGGGCTGCCGCAGTTTCCTGGGCGTTTACGAAGAGAACGGCGAAATGATCCACGAAGGCCGCAACAATATCGGTGTGATCAGCCTGAACCTGCCGCGTATCGCGCTGGAAGCCAAACGCGATGAAGCGGCGTTCTGGACACTGCTCGACGAGCGTTTATTGCTGGCGAAAAAAGCGCTGATGACCCGCATTGCGCGTCTCGAAGGCATCAAGGCCCGCGTTGCGCCGATCCTGTACATGGAAGGCGCCTGCGGTGTGCGTCTGAAAGCCGACGACGATATTTCCGGCATCTTCAAAAATGGTCGTGCGTCGATTTCACTCGGCTACATCGGCGTGCATGAAACCATTAACGCGCTGTTCGGCGATCAGACCCACGTGTTCGATGCCAGTCAGTTACGCGAAAAAGCCGTGGCGATTGTCGCCCGCCTGAAAGCCGCCACCGACAGCTGGAAAGACGAAACGGGTTACGGCTTCAGCCTGTACAGCACGCCGAGCGAAAACCTGTGCGACCGTTTCTGTCGTCTGGATAAAGCCGAATTCGGCCTGGTGGCCGGTGTCACCGATAAAGGTTATTACACCAACAGCTTCCATCTTGACGTCGAGAAGAAAGTCAATCCGTATGAAAAACTCGATTTCGAAGCACCGTATCCGCCACTGAGCAACGGCGGGTTCATCTGCTACGGCGAATACCCAAACCTGCAGCACAACCTGAAAGCGCTGGAAGACGTGTGGGATTACAGTTACACCCGCGTGCCGTATTACGGTACCAATACGCCAATCGATGAATGCTACGACTGCGGCTATACCGGTGAATTCGAATGCACCAGCAAAGGCTTCACCTGCCCGAAATGTGGCAATCACGAGCCTTCCCGCGTGTCGGTCACCCGCCGCGTGTGCGGTTATCTCGGCAGCCCGGATGCGCGTCCGTTTAACGCCGGTAAGCAGGAAGAAGTGAAGCGCCGGATAAAACATCTGGGTAACGGTCAGCTGGGTTAATATTTTGAGATTCCATCAATATTATCCAATCGACGTAGTGAACGGGCCGGGAACACGCTGCGTGCTGTTCGTTTCCGGCTGCGTCCACGAATGCCGCGGGTGCTATAACAAAAGCACCTGGCGGCTGGATTCCGGCAAACTCTTTACGCAGGAAGACGAAGACCGCATCATCGCCGATCTGCAAAACACGGTGATCCCGCGTCAGGGTTTGACGCTCTCCGGCGGCGATCCGCTGCATCCGCAGAACCTGTCGGCGGTGCGCCAGTTGTTAGTGCGCGTACAGGCGGAATGCCCTGGCAAAGATGTGTGGATGTGGACAGGTTATACGCTCGGGGAACTGAGTGCTGAACAGCAGGAAGTCACCGCGTTAATCAACGTGCTGGTCGACGGGAAGTTCGTGCAGGAACTGAAAGACCCGTCGCTTATCTGGCGCGGCAGCGGCAATCAGGTGATTCATTATTTGCGTTAATGCTTTCAGAGGGGAAATTATTCCCCTCACTTTTCTAAAATGCACGCTGATAATCAGAAAACGAACCATGTTCTTCGACGTATTTATTTATCGCCTCAATTCCTTTTTGATTTTCACGCCTCCATTTCTGCGCAGGTGTTTCGGGTATTAACGTAACAGGTAAATCGTTGAATTCACGATTGAGTGCTTCTGACATACAAAGTCCTTTTGTAATTAATGTTTAAAAATACATCCGACAACCAGAGTGTAATTTGTACTGTTCATCCCGTAAATCCCCCTCTTTCATTCCTGCGGGACGTCTTCCAACTCTTCATTTTCACACCAGTGCTTTCCCACCGATTTCAATGTGGGTGATATGCAAATCCGCGCTCGCCAGCATGTTGACCAGCATATCAATACTGAATACTGAGATTTTACCGCGTACCAGATCCGATATGCGTGGCTGAGTGACTCCGAAAAACTTCGCAGCCTGAGCCTGAGTCATTTTGTTCTTTTCGATATGTGCAGTAAGAACCATCATTAATTTAGAGCGTATTTTCATATTCTCAGCTTCCTGGGGCGTTTCTTCGATGGCATCCCAGATATTGTCAAAACTCTGAATCATTTTTCCTCCGGCTTACTTCTGATTTATAGCGTTTTTTAGCCAGCTCCAGATCATGATGATTCGTGGCCTGGGATTTTTTCTGAAAGCAGTGCAGCACATAAATGGCTTCTTTAAATTTGGCGATATACAAAATCCGGTAGATACGCTCCGTATCTTTAATCCGTAATTCGCGCACCCCCATCCCTACATCCGGCATGGGTTTCCAGTCAAAAGGCATTTCCCCATGTTGCACCCGATGTAACTGGTACCCTGCTTCCCGACGAGCCTGCAAGGGAAAACGCTGTAAATCCGCCAAACTGCCGTCGACAAAGAAAATCCTTTTCATCATACCTTCCTGAATGAAATATACAAAAATTTATATAATAGAACAAAAGATCGCCTTGCTAAATTTCGGTATCCGCCGCGCCGGAGAAATGTAATTCCCTCCTGATAGCCCGTAAATCCCCCGCTTTCATTCCTGCGGGACGTCTTCCAACTCTTCACTTTCCTGCAACCAGACCTTCACCCAATTGTCACTTAGCGCGCCCAAGATGATGCCAACGCCACACTGAGGTTTGCATCATGACCCTTTCATACCGCTTTCAAATTTCCCCTGCTACTGCCCGTTTCTACTGCGCGAGGTATTTATTGTGATGAACTTATCTAGACATCCGACCAGTCACGCCAGGGTGTATCAGCAAATCGCTGCCGAGCTGGAACAGGAACTGCGTAACGGTTACCGCTGCGGCGATTATCTGCCGCCGGAACAACAACTTGCCGAACGTTTTCAGGTAAATCGCCATACGCTGCGCCGTGCGGTGGATGAACTGGTGGATCGCGGCTGGCTGCAACGCAGGCAGGGCATTGGCACGCTGGTGCTGATGCGTCCTTACGATTATCCGCTGCATTCGCAGGCGCGGTTCAGCCAGAACCTGCTGGATCAGGGCAGCCATCCGACCAGCGAACGTCTGCTGGCGGTGCTGCGTCCGGCGACCGATCACGTCGCGGCGGCGCTGTCACGTCAGGAAGGCGACACAATTATTCACCTGCGTACGCTGCGCCGCGTTAACGGCGTGCCGGTCTGTGTGATTGACCACTATTTGCCCGATCTCGACTGGTGGCCTGCATTGCAAAATTTCCATAACGGCTCGCTGCACGATTTTATCCGTGAAGAAATTAAGCAAAAGCTCAGCCGCCGCACCACCCGCATCAATGCCCGCCGCGCGCTGGCAAAAGAGAGCAAATTACTCGAAATCGTCCCGCAGGCACCGCTGCTGTGTGTCCGCACCCTGAACATTTGTGAAGGCAGCGATACGGTGGCGGAATACTCCGTCAGCCTGACGCGCGCCGACATGATCGAACTGACCATGGAGCACTGAATGGATCACCTGCAAACCCGCCAGCGCTGGATGTCGGTGCTGGCTCACAGCCGTCCCGATGAGCTGCTCGCCCACTGGCAGCCGCTGAATTTGTCCCCGCAATTTGAGCGCATCCGCGCCGCTGAAACCGGTCTGACCCAGCTTCAGGGGCGCATGGGCGGAACCGGCAAACGTTTTGTGATGGGCGATATGACCGTCACCCGCGCCGTCATTCAGTTAGACGGTGGCGTCTACGGCTACAGCTACGTCAGTGGTCGCAATAAACCGCACGCCGAACTGTGCGCGGTTATTGACGGCCTGCTGCAAATGCAGGGCATGGATGAACTGCTGCATAAACGCGTGATAGCGCCTCTGGCTGCGCTGCAACAGGAACGCCGCCAGCAACGCGCCCGCGAGGTGGCTTCCAGCCGCGTCGATTTCTTTACTCTGGTTCGCGGAGAATAACTCATGTCACTTGTTGCCAGTTTTCAACATCCGGTTGCCGATGCGCAGTACAGTTTTCGCCGTATCCTCAAAGCGTTAAGCGAGCCTGGCGTCAGCGTGCAACTCCCCGCCATGCCTGGTTTCGGTGCTTTAGGTTCCGCCAGCGCCTGCGTGCTGCTGACACTTATCGATAACGACACGCCGCTGTGGCTGAGCGCCTCGCTCAACGATGAAATCCTGCGTAAAAACCTGCGCTTTCATACCGGCGCAGTGCTCACCGATGATCCTTCCTCTGTCAGTTTTGCGCTGGCCGATCCGGCGCTCGACAGCGCCACCCTGCTGGCTTTCCCCTGCGGTGATGAAATGTCGCCGGAGCTGGCCACCAGCGTGATTGTTCAGCTGGACAGCCTGACCGGCGGCACCCCGCTGCGTCTGCGCGGGCCGGGTATTGAAAACAGCCGGACCCTTTCTCCGCTGTTGCCTGATTGCGTTCGCGACTATCTGCTCAACCGCCCTCACCGTTTCCCGCTGGGACTGGACTTTATGTTCACCTGCGGCGAAGAACTGATTGCCATACCGCGCACCACGCGCGTGGAGGTGTGCTGATGTACGTCGCCGTTAAAGGGGGTGAGAAGGCGATTGCCGCCGCTCACCAGTTGCTGGCGCACGAGCGCCGTGGCAACACCGGGGTAAATGAACTCGGTTGTGACCAGATCGAACAACAACTGGGCTTAGCCGTTGACCGTGTGATGAGCGAAGGCGGGATTTACGACCGTGAACTGGCCGCGCTGGCGATTAAGCAGTCCGGCGGGGATCTGGTTGAAGCCATTTTCCTGCTGCGCGCTTACCGCACCACCTTGCCGCGTCTGGCCACCAGCGAGCCGCTGAACACAAAATCGATGCGCCTCGAACGCCGGATTTCCGCCATTTATAAAGACTTGCCCGGCGGACAGGTGCTCGGCCCGACTTACGATTACACCCACCGTCTGCTGGATTTCGCGCTGCTGGCCGAAGGTGAAGCGCCGTTCACACCCATAGCCGATGAACCCCAGCCGGAAGAGTGCGGCCATGTGTTTGATTTGCTGACGAATCAGCAGCTGGCAGTTCGTGAAGAAGATGACGGCACGGAGCCGGAAGATATCACCCGTACGCCGCCGGTGTTTCCGGCCTCCCGAGCAGCGCGCCTGCAACAACTGGTGCGCGGTGACGAAGGTTTCCTGCTGTCGCTGAGTTATTCCACCCAGCGCGGTTACGGACGCAATCACCCGTTCGCCGGTGAAATCCGTACCGGCTGGCTGACCGTCGAAATCGTGCCGGAAGAGCTGGGTTTTGCGGTTGATATCGGCGAAATCCTGCTGACCGAATGCGAAATGGTGAACGGTTTTGTCGCGCCGGAAGACAAACCGCCGCACTTTACCCGTGGCTACGGGCTGGTGTTTGGTCGCGCCGAACGCAAAGCGATGTCGATGTCTCTGGTGGATCGCGCACTGCAAACCCGTGAATACAACGAGCAGATCAGCAGTCCGGCGCAGGATGAAGAATTTGTCTTGTCCCACGCCGATAACGTCGAAGCTGCCGGTTTTGTCTCGCATCTTAAATTGCCGCACTACGTCGATTTCCAGGCCGAACTGGAGTTGTTAAAACGCCTGCGCGCCACGAAAGAACAGGACTCCGCCAATGAACAATAATGCAGCCCAAACGATCACCGGCTACAACCACGGTTATCTCGACGAACAGACCAAACGCATGATCCGACGTGGGATCCTCAAAGCCGTGGCGATCCCCGGTTATCAGGTGCCGTTCGCCGGTCGCGAGATGCCGATGCCTTACGGCTGGGGCACCGGCGGGATCCAGCTCACTGCCAGCGTGATCGGCGAAAAAGATGTGCTGAAGGTGATCGACCAGGGCGCGGATGACACCACCAATGCCGTGTCGATCCGCAAATTTTTCCAGAGCGTCGCGGGAGTGAAAACGACCGGGAAAACCGTGGAAGCCAGCCTGATCCAGACCCGTCACCGTATTCCGGAAACGCCGTTGCAGGAAGATCAGATCCTGATTTTCCAGGTGCCGATCCCTGAACCTCTGCGCTTTATCGAACCGCGTGAAACCGAAACCCGCAAAATGCACGCGCTGGAAGAATACGGCGTGATGCAGGTGAAACTGTATGAAGACATCGCCCGCTTCGGCCATATCGCCACCACTTACGCCTATCCGGTGAAAGTGAATGACCGCTACGTGATGGATCCGTCGCCGATCCCGAAATTTGATAACCCGAAAATGAACATGATGCCCGCATTGCAGCTGTTCGGTGCCGGACGCGAAAAACGCATTTACGCCCTGCCGCCGTTCACCAAAGTCGAAAGTCTGGATTTCGATGATCATCCGTTCACCGTTCAGCAATGGGATGAACCTTGTGCGATTTGCGGCTCGCACCACAGCTATCTCGATGAAGTGGTGCTCGACGATCAGGGCAACCGCATGTTCGTGTGCTCCGACACTGATTTTTGTGCTCAGCAGGTTGAGCAACAGGCTTCAAACGAGGGTAACCGCTGATGAACACTCCGTTAAATCTCGCCGCCGAACCGCTGCTGTCGGTGAATAACCTGACCCATCTTTATGCGCCGGGTAAAGGCTTTTGCGATGTGTCATTCAATCTGTATCCCGGTGAAGTGCTGGGTATTGTCGGCGAATCCGGTTCCGGCAAAACCACGCTGTTGCAGTCGATTTCCGCCCGTCTTGCGCCGCAGGAAGGACAGGTCATCTACAACAACGGCCAGACCACTGCGCAGTCGCTGTACGACATGCCAGAAAGTGACCGCCGCCGTCTGCTGCGCACTGACTGGGGCGTGGTGCATCAGCATCCGATGGACGGCTTGCGCCGCCAGGTGTCTGCCGGTGGCAATATCGGCGAGCGTCTGATGGCGGTCGGTGAACGTCATTACGGCAATATCCGCAAGAAAGCCGGTCAGTGGCTGGAAGATGTCGAAATTCCGGTTTCACGTATTGATGACCTGCCGACCACGTTTTCCGGTGGGATGCAGCAACGTCTGCAAATCGCCCGCAATCTGGTGACGCATCCGCGTCTGGTGTTTATGGATGAACCGACCGGTGGCCTGGACGTGTCCGTTCAGGCGCGTTTGCTGGATCTGCTGCGCACACTGGTGGTGGAAATGCAACTGGCGGTGGTGATTGTCACCCATGACCTCGGCGTTGCCCGCCTGCTTGCACACCGTTTGCTGGTGATGAAGCAAGGTCAGGTGGTGGAAAGTGGTTTAACCGACCGCGTGCTCGACGATCCGCATCATCCATATACGCAGCTGCTGGTTTCTTCCGTGCTGTCCTGAATCTAATTCCAGAGAAAGAGTGACCAAAATGACGACGAAGCTCAGGGTCGAAAATCTCAGTAAAACTTTCGTTCTGCATAACCAGAACAGCGCCAGATTACCGGTGTTCAGCAATGCCAGCCTGACGGTCGATGCCGGGGAATGCGTGGTGCTGCACGGCCACTCCGGTAGCGGAAAATCCACCCTTTTGCGCTCGTTATACGGCAACTATTTGCCGGACAGCGGCAAAATTTGGGTCGAACATCAGGGTCAGCAGATTGATATGGTCAGCGCCGAAGCGCGCGAGATCCTGGCCGTTCGCCGCCATACGGTCGGCTGGGTCAGCCAGTTTCTGCGGGTGATCCCACGTATCAGCGCACTGAATCTGGTGATGCAGCCGCTGCTGGAACTGGGTGTGGATAAAGCGCAAAGCGAAGCCCGCGCCAGCGCATTGCTGCGCCATCTGAATGTGCCGGAACGCCTGTGGCATCTTGCGCCCTCAACGTTTTCCGGCGGCGAACAGCAGCGCGTGAATATCGCCCGCGGCTTTGTGGTGGATTATCCGGTGCTGTTGCTCGATGAACCGACCGCCTCGCTGGATGCGACCAACCGCGCCGCCGTGGTCACGCTGATTGAACAGGCCAAAGCGCGCGGAGCAGCAGTAGTCGGGATTTTCCACGATGAAGATGTGCGCCAACGTGTTGCCGATCGTTTGTATGAAATGAGCCCGGAAACGGCGCCGGAGATGTCCGTATGATCATCAATAACGTCAGACTGGTACTCGACGATCAGGTTGTTGAAGGATCGCTTGAGATGAAAAATGGCGTGATCAGCGCCTTCGCAGACAGCAGCAGTCAGTTGCCGCAAGCGCTGGATGCGCAGGGAGGCTGGTTGCTGCCGGGTTTAATCGAGCTGCACACCGACAATCTGGATAAATTTTTTACGCCGCGCCCGAAAGTTGACTGGCCGGCCCATTCTGCCATGAGCAGCCACGATGCGCTGATGGTCGCCAGCGGCATTACCACGGTACTGGACGCCGTCGCTGTCGGCGATGTGCGCGACGGCGGGCATCGTCTGGATAATCTGCAAAAGATGATCGACGCCATCATCAACAGCCAGAATGCCGGTCTGAACCGCGCCGAACACCGGCTGCATCTGCGTTGCGAACTGCCGCATGAAACCACATTGCCGTTGTTCGAGAAGCTGATGGATACGTCAATACTGTCACTGGTTTCGCTGATGGACCATTCGCCCGGACAGCGCCAGTTCGCCACACCGCAGAAGTATCGTGAGTATTATCAGGGCAAGTACAACCTTAACGACGAGCAGATGGACGACTATCAGGAAGAGCAAATAGCCCTCTCGCGCCGCTGGGCGCAGCCAAACCGTGAAGCGATTGCCGCACACTGCCGCGAGCGCAATATTTCGCTGGCCAGCCATGACGATGCGACTGCCGCGCATGTTGAAGAATCACTGGCACTCGGCAGCGTGATCGCCGAATTCCCGACCACTGAAGAAGCCGCGCGTGCATCGCACGCCAACGGTTTGCAGGTGCTGATGGGCGCACCGAATATCGTGCGCGGCGGGTCGCATTCCGGCAACGTCGCGGCGCACCATCTGGCCTCGCTCGGCCTGCTGGATATTCTCTCTTCCGATTACTATCCCGCCAGCCTGCTCGATGCGGTCTTCCGCATTGCAACTGACGACAATAACGCTTTCAGCCTGCCGCAGGCGGTGAAGCTGGTGACACGTAATCCGGCCAATGCGCTCGGATTGCAGGATCGTGGTGAAATCGCAGAAGGCAAGCGCGCTGATCTGGTGCTGGCACGGGCACATGGCGATCATCACTACGTGCAAAACGTCTGGCGTCAGGGCATTCAGGTGTTCTGAGGGGAGGAGAGTTCTGCTCCTCCCCCTTCGCAGGGGAGGCAGCAGGCCGGATTCTTACTCAGCAAGGGAGAAAAAATGAGTCGTTTACTCTATCTGATGGGCGCTTCGGGTTCGGGAAAGGACAGTCTGCTCGACGCCCTGCGCCAGCATTTACCGGCCAACGTCACCGTGGCACATCGTTATATTACGCGCCCCGCAGACGCCGGTTCGGAAAACCATATTGCGCTGAGTGAAGCCGAATTTCTTCAGCGTCGCCAGCAGGGGTTGTTCGCGCTGGAATGGCACGCGCATCAGTGCCGGTATGGCGTGGGCATTGAGATAGACCACTGGATGCAACTGGGCTGTCATGTGGTCATGAACGGCTCGCGCGCGCATCTGGAAAAAGCCCGTCAGCGTTATGGTCAGCGCCTGCTGCCGGTGTGTTTACAGGTCTCAGACGATGTGCTGGCCTCGCGCCTTTCGCAGCGCGGGCGCGAAGACGCGGCGCAAATTGCCTGTCGTCTTCAGCGCGCCAGAGAATATGCCAGCGCGCTGCCCGCCGGCTGCCATCTGCTAAACAACGATGGCGCATTGCAGGAAACTTTACAGCATCTTCTGGCTGTCCTTTCATTACCGGTCAGCGTGCCCGTTTATCCCGTAACTTCGCGATGAAGGATCCTATGACAGACATTATTTCTCCCTTTTCACTGGCTGAGGAACAAAATTACGCCCAGCCTAAAATCGGTCAGCAGGTCGAGCTGAATGGATCGCAACTCGGACAATATGTGCATATTGCAGATAACGCGGTCATCGAAGAAACGCAGATCGGGGATTACTCCTACACTGCCGGAAACAATCAGATCTTCTACGCGACGATCGGCAAATTTGTGTCAATCGCCACCTATGTGCGGATCAATCCCGGCAATCATCCGACTTATCAACGTGTGGCGCAGCACCATTTTACTTACCGCAGTTCGGCGTACGGACTCGGTGAAGACGATCAGGATTTCTTTGACTGGCGGCGTGAGCATCACGTCACGGTCGGTAACGATGTGTGGATTGGCCATAACGCGGTGCTGATGCCTGGTGTGACCGTCGGCAATGGTGCAGTAATCGGCACGTCGGCAGTGGTGACCAAAGACGTCGGGCCATACTCCATCGTCGCGGGTGTGGCAGCGAAAAAGATTGGCATGCGTTTTGACGACAATATGATCGCCAGGATCGAGAAAAGTCAGTGGTGGAACTGGGATCATGAAACGCTGAAAGAAAGGATGCCAGACTTCAGAGATCTGGCGGTGTTTGCGGAAAAATATCTGTGAAGATCGACAGGGATCGGGCTTAAGGTCGGGCAGGCAGAAAATTTGCGTTTTTTGCCTGATACCTTATCACAAGGATCCGCTTCAGCGGATCACACCAATTAAAGTTCTTCAATGCTGGCGGCAATCTGATCGGATTCCAGCACGGTGATCCCGCCCAGACCGGCGTTAAATGCCTGTTCCTGCAAGGCTTTTGCCACGACATCAGACTCAACGGCTTTCCATTTTCCTGGCAGCATTTTGAATAACGGCGCACTCAGTTGTTCGAGCAGGCGCGGCGGATGACGCTGGCCAACCAACAGAGACGGCCTGACCAGCGTGAGCAACGGCCAGCCCTGCTGCATCAGCGTCAGTTCCATTTCCCCTTTGGTACGGTTATAGAGGAAACGCGAATGCGCATCCGCACCGTGGGCGCTGACGGCCAGACAATGACGTGCGCCCAGCTCCCGTGCTGCTTTGGCGCAATCGACCACCAGATCGTAATCGACTGCCCGAAATGCCTGTGCACTGCCCGCTTGTTTACGCGTGGTCCCCAGGCAGCAGAACAGCAAATCAATTGGTTCATCGAGTGCGACAACCAGCGAGGTCAGATTCGCGCCCAGCGGATTAATCAGTTTATTGCCCGGTGGTAGCGGACGGCGGCTCGGCGCGACAATACGGCTGACACGTGGATCCAGTTGCAGCAGGCGTAAAAGCTCCCGCCCGATCAGCCCGCTTCCACCCAGCAGAAGAGCTTTTGCCATATCACTTCCTTTTAAATAACGGCATACAAACACAGAGAATTGAAGTGTTACCTGAATGTGAATATCACGCTATAAGACAGTTCCTGTTACTGCTGACAGTCAGACTCACTGCCGATCCCACAGCAGTTTCTTACCAAATCCCAGCGCGTTATCCGTCATTTTGATATGACTGAGTTTCAGCGCCCAGACCGGCGCTTTCATCGCGATGGCGACGGGGAAATGTTTGCAATACAGACTGCGTGCACGGCTTTCCTCCTCACCCTCAAGAACGGTCGCTTTGCCGCGATACTGAATGCCTTTAATCAGTGCGATGGTTTTCGGATGTGGCGCAATCGTCCCCACAATGTGGGGCGATCGGGACATCAGCGAACCATGAAGGGTTTTAAGTTCCGTCATGAAATACAGCGTCATGCTGTCCCCGTCGGTGACATAAAAACAATTAGCGCTCCACATTTCACCGTCAGCAGAGGCACACAGCGCCAGCACATGGTTCTTTTTCAGAAATTTCAGGATATGTTTCAGGTCATCAGGGTTATTCATCGCCGATCCTTATTTTCATTTCTCGCAGTTTAACGCGGTATGCCGATGTTTTGCCTCACTCTGTTGTGCCTTTCGGGTAAACTTACACAACCTTTTCTTTCCCATACCCGAGCTTATGCCCACCGCCGCCAACTGGTTTTTATATATGCTGAGAACCCCCACCGGGATGTTGTATACCGGCATCACGACAGACGTGCAGCGGCGTCTCGGCCAGCATCAGTCGGGTAAAGGGGCGAAATCGTTGCGTGGAAAAGGGGAATTACAGCTGGCATTCCAGTGCCCTGCGGGTGACCGCTCGCTGGCATCAAAGCTGGAAATAAAAGTCAAAAAACTGAGTAAGGCACAGAAAGAGCTGCTGGTGAGAAACGCGCCGGAATGCCTGGAAAATTATCTGGGATTAGCGGAAAGCGGGAAATAAAAAAGGCCGGAAAACCGGCCTTTACTGCCTCTGAGTAAAATCAGAAACGGTTAAATGCTGAAGGGAAAACCACTTCCCCGCTGGCGTCAGACAGCGCATCGTCTGATAAGGTGAACAACTGGAACGCCGCTTCGGTACCAATCCAGCGGCAATGCAGCCCGTGAACGGCGGCAGGTTTAAAACCGAAACGGTTGTAATAGGCAGGATCACCCAATACCACGACGGCGGCGTAACCAAATTCATTCAGGGAATCTAACCCTTCGTATACCAGTTTTTCACCCAGCCCCTGCCCCCGCAGAGATTGCTCTACCACCAGCGGTGCCAGCGCGACCCAGTTGCGATCTTCGCCCTGGATATCCACCGGACAGAACGCCACATAACCGACCACGCCACCTTCATCGTCGGTCGCGACCACGCCAAGCGTCAGGAGACCATCTTCGCGCAATTCCTGCACCAGATCAGCTTCTGCGCCGGTCGGGAATGAGGCGCGCAGCAGACGGTCTATGCCCGCAGCATCGACCGGAATTTCAGTACGGATTAACATGGCTCAGCTACCGGAGTTTTTGACCCGCGGTCCTCCTGCAGTCCCGCTTCGACGAAATCGGCCAGACGCAGCAGACCGTTTTTCAGCAACAGCGGCATGGTATCGAGATCGATAGAATCCATCAGATTTTTCACATACAGACCGAGCTCGGTGTCACCTTCAATGCGCAGACGTCGCTGGAAGAAAAGCGTATCCGGGTCTTCTTTGCGTGCGGCGATCAGGATCAGGTCGTTGGCGCTTCCGCTAAAGCTGACATCCGCCTCGCCGTGTTCAGCGATCACCAGCTTGCCTTCGTCCACCGACATCAGCCAGCTCAGATTCAGATCGCTGACATCAATTTTCAGCCATCGACCTTCGAGGAAATCCAGTTCGCCATCAGCCAGCGCCTGACGAAGCTGCCAGCTCAGCACCTGTTGCACAACCTGACGCTGCAACGCAAACGGCGTAAATTTCAAAGGCACACTCAACAGGGATGGGCCCTGGCGGACCAAACGTGCACGTAGTTTTTGCAACACTGGCACTACTCCTTTCGGTAACTTTTCGGCAAGTTTTAAGGCAGTTATACGGCCTATTTTGACACATTGCCGGGAACGTTCAGCGGTCTACATCAATAAATACTGCAACAGAAAAACGCCACGTACAACCTCCCCGACGGCGGTAAGCCCTTCAACGCCGCAGAAACTGCCTCAAATCAAAATATTGCATCCCTGCCTTCTCTAAAATAGTTCACCAATCAAAGCCCTGACTGATGAATGAATGACGTCGGCAACTGGCTTTTCATCACCCCCAACTTTTCAGCTTTGGCTGACCGGTTGCAGTAAGGAACGAGAATGGAGCTACTTTGCCCGGCAGGAAATTTACCTGCGCTGAAAGCGGCAATCGACAATGGCGCTGATGCGGTTTATATCGGCCTGAAAGATGACACCAATGCGCGCCATTTCGCCGGCCTGAATTTTACGGAAAAAAAGCTGCAGGAAGCCGCCAGTTATGTTCACCGCCACCGCCGTAAACTGCATATCGCCATCAATACGTTTGCACATCCTGACGGCTATCAGCGCTGGGAACGCGCGGTGGATATGGCGGCACAACTCGGCGCTGATGCGCTGATTCTGGCAGATCTGGCGATGCTGGATTACGCGGCGAATAAATATCCCCACGTTGAGCGCCATGTGTCGGTGCAGGCTTCGGCCACCAATGACGAAGCCATTCGTTTTTATAAACGCAACTTTGATGTCGCCCGAGTGGTATTGCCGCGTGTGCTTTCCATGCATCAGGTGCGTCAGCTTTCCCGTACTACCGTTGTGCCGCTGGAAGTGTTCGCGTTCGGCAGTTTGTGCATTATGGCCGAAGGCCGCTGCTATCTTTCGTCTTATCTGACCGGTGAATCGCCAAATACCGTCGGTGCCTGTTCTCCGGCGCGGTTCGTGCGCTGGCAACAGACCGCACAGGGCATGGAATCACGGCTGAATGATGTCCTGATCGACCGTTATGAAGAAGGTGAAAACGCCGGTTATCCGACGCTGTGCAAAGGTCGTTATCTGGTGGATGGCGCGAAATACCATGCGCTGGAAGAACCAACCAGCCTGAATACGCTGGAATTATTACCGGAACTGTTCGCCGCGAATATTGCCTCGGTGAAAATTGAAGGACGCCAGCGCAGCCCGGCGTACGTCAGCCAGGTCGCGCGCGTATGGCGTGCGGCCATCGACCGCTGTATGGCCGATCCGCAAAACTTCAAAACCGATGAAGCCTGGATGAACACGCTGGGTTCCATGTCTGAGGGCACACAAACGACGCTCGGTGCCTATCACCGCAAGTGGCAGTAACTGAAGAGACGATGATGAAATATTCTTTAGGCACCATCCTTTATTACTGGCCGAAAGCACAGGTTGAAGATTTTTATCAGGCCGCGGCGGCCAGCAGCGCGGATGTGATTTACCTCGGCGAAAATGTATGTACCAAACGCCGTGAAATGAAAGTGAACGACTGGCTGGAGATCGCCCGTCAGCTGGCAGCAACCGGCAAACAGGTGGTGATTTCCACGCTGGCGTTGTTACAGGCACCGTCCGAGCTTAACGAACTGAAACGTTATGTGGAGAATGGCGAGTTTTTGCTGGAAGCCAATGATTTCGGCGCGGTGAATATGGCGGCTGAGCGTAACCTGCCGTTTGTCGTCGGCCATGCGCTGAACTGCTATAACGCGGTCACGCTGAAAATCCTGCAAAAACAGGGCATGGTGCGCTGGTGTATGCCGGTCGAGCTTTCCCGCGACTGGCTGGTGAACCTGCTGAACCAGTGTCAGGATCTGGGCATCCGCGATAAGTTTGAAGTGGAAGTGTTGTCCTACGGACATCTGCCGCTGGCGTATTCGGCGCGCTGTTTTACCGCACGCTCAGAAAACCGGGCGAAGGATGAGTGTGAAACCTGCTGCATCAATTATCCGCAGGGCCGCAAAATGCTGTCTCAGGAAAATCAGCAGGTGTTCGTGCTCAACGGCATTCAGACGCAGAGCGGGTATTGCTATAACCTCGGCAATGAACTGACGTCGATGCAGGGACTGGTGGATATTGTGCGTCTGTCGCCGGAAACCATCGGCTCGCTCGCCACACTCGAAGCGTTTCGTACTAACGAACGTGGTCTGCATCCGCTGACGCTCACCGATAAAGCCGACTGTAACGGCTACTGGCAGCGCGTCGCCGGGCTGGAACTGCGTCAGTAACCGCATGCAGACAAAATTAAAAAGGGATATGACGTTACGGTCATATCCCTTTTTTTATGCGCGGGGATGCTTCGGCCGGAACATCGCGCGCAGCCGGACACCATCGCGCAGCATGCCCACGGCAATGCCGATGAATGTGTAAAACACGCAGAGGATCAGCAGCATCATAATGTCACCGCCGACATCCTTAAACGGCAATCCCATCTGATTCACACCGGCAATCGCTTTAGTCGCCCACGTTGAAGGGAGCATCGAAGAAATGGCCCGAACCCACGCGGGCATCGCCTGCAACGGCCAGATGGTACCGGAAATATAGAACACCGGCGTGGTCAGGAAGGCCAGCGTCAGGTAAATCAGCTCCACGCTGCGCAGGCATTCCGTCACCAGTTTTCCTAAGCCCAGAACCGCCAGCAGGAACGGGAAGGTCAGCAGCAAAATTTCAGGAATGGTGGCCGTTTGCCGGTAACCCAATACCCACGGCCACAGCACAAACAATACGATCGACAGAAACAGCCAGACCGGGATCAGCGCCGAAATCCCCCCCAGAAAAGCCGGGATCGAAGGTTTCCCGGCAGGCCCGCTATTGAGCACAATACTGACACGCACGCTGGCGATCAGCAGCGAGTGCTGCAATAACATCACCAGCAAGCCGGGGAAAATAATCGCGGCAAAACTGATGCCAGGGTTAAACACATCAAGCGACTGGCCGAGGATCGGGGAAAGCACCACGCTGGCCTGACGCTCACTGAAACCGTTACTGAGCAGCAAATCCGTATTGTACTGCGTGAGGATCGACTGATACGCCGCGAGCACATCCTGCTGGATTTGCCCGTTTGCCAGCCGGTTAGTCGCATCGCCATACACCGGGATCACGATGTTTTGTCCGGCGAGGATCTTCTTCTCCAGATCGACCGGCATGATGATCACCGCGAACAGTTTTCGCAGCGCCAGATCGTGTTCCGCTTCCGCCAGATTGTCATAAGCGACAGTGGCAATTTTCGATCCCGCATCAAGCTGACGGGCCAGCATGCGACTGGCGGTGCTGTGATCCTGGTCGATCACCGCGACGGGCAAATCCCACACCGTACGGTTGGCATACACCAGACTCATCACGCACAGTGAAAGCAGCAACATCATCCACATCGGTTTATCGAGCAAACCGGTGAGCACTTTACCGAAGGTTTTCCACCAGGTTTTAACCCATTCGCGACCGGTCATTGTCCTGGCTCCTGTTGTTTCATCCGCATATACAGGCGTTTACGTACCAGCAAACTGGTCAGCAGCGGATAGATCAGCAGGATGCAGCACACCATCAGGATGCCGCGCACCGACACTTCGCGCAGGAAAACGTCAAACATGGCGGCCAGTGCGTAACTCAGGGGTTCGATGCCGGAGATAATACGGGCGGGCAGTGGCATCGACAGTACCGGTACCGCCATTCCCGAGAATGTCAGCGCGATACTGACGAAAATCCCCATCATGGTGTAAGCCGTGATCGTGGTTTTGGTGAAGGTGAAAAGCAGCAATCCAAGACTTTGTGCGGCGATCACATAGAAAAAACCGATCAGCAGCATGTATAAGGGATTACCGCTGACACGTGCGTCAAAGAATCCGACCAGCATAGCGATTTCCACCATCAGCAAAGTGGTGAAACACAACGTATACGGTGCGAGTTTACCGAGCAATGCCAGAGTGAAAGAAGGCGCGCTGAGTAAGGCCTGACTGCGCGCCATCACGTAGATCATGCAGGTTACTGTAAACAATTGCAGCAGGTGAATGGTCGCGGCAAATTGCTGGTAATAGATGTAGCTGCCGCTGGCGTTAAATAAGCTGCCATAAGAGACATCGACGCTTGCCAGCGACGGCAGCGTTTTGCCCATTTCTGTCGCAATAATTGAACGGTAACGGGTGTTAAGTTCGGTGATCAGTCCGCTGAAATCCTGAGTGGAGTACAGTCCGGCACCATAGAATAAAGCGTTGTAATAGAGCACCGCGCTGGGCTGTTTTCCAGCCAGCACGCCGGCTTCAAAGTCGTTGGGAATATACAAAAGCGCGTAATCCTGCGCGGTACGCAGACGGTATTCCGCTTCCGGTAAGCCCCCCCCGAAAGCCTGCACGTGCGCATGGGAACCGGCGTCCAGTTTGCGGACCAGCGTTTTGGACAGCGGGCTGTGATCGTTGTCGACCACAGAAACCGGTAAATCCAGCAAAGTGCCTTCCGAAAAGTTGCTGCTGATGAGCCCGAAAAGCAGCAAAGGGAAAATCCAGCACAACCAGTGAATCACCGGCTTGCGGAAAGCGTGCCGGGTCTCGCGGGTAAAAGCCCGACTGAAACAACGCCATGCGGCTTTTACCCTTTCACTGCGCGGCGCTTTAACCGGTCTCACTTAGCTTTCCATTGCCACAACGCGCTCATGCCCTGTCGTAATCCGGGCACCGGTTTCGCAGGGTACAGACGCACTTCAAAGGTTTTTAAATCAAAGTCGCCGGTCGCACGCGTGGCACGTTTGGTCGCATAATCGCCGAGCGGTGCAATGTAGCGCACTTCAGCTTCGATCATCTGGTTATTCAGCGCCGGAACGCGCATCTGGACTTTATCGCCTTTACGCACGCCCGCCAGAATATCTTCCCGCAGGTTAAACACGAAATACGCATCAGGCAGACGAACTAACGTCAGTAACGGACTCGAGGCATTTTGCAGCTCGCCGACTTCCACGGGAACTGGCCCGACTTCACCATCAACCGGTGCTTTAACCTGCAAATCATCGGTTTGCGCTTTCACTTCCAGCAGATCTTCTTCCGCCTGACGCAACTGGGCGGCATAGCTTTCGCGTTGCTCAACGCGGTCGCCGTTGACGCCTTCATCCAGATTAGCTTTGGCGACTAATACCTGCTGATAAGCACTGTCGCGGGCACGGCGGGAATCTTCTAAATCAGAAGCAGAAATAAAGCCTTTGGTCGCCACTTGGGCATTACGGTTATAAAGATCACGTGCATTAATGTATTCCGCCTGCGACTGCGCCAGCGAGGCTTTCAGGTTACGGATACTTTCTTCACGGGTGCCGTTAACGGAAAGATCAAGCTGGGCTTTTGCCTGATCGCGCGCCGCTTCGGCCGCGCGCAACTGCGCCATCAGCTCGGGGCTGTCGAGGGTGATCAATAGCTGCCCGGCTTTGACATCGTCGCCGCGTTCCACATGGCGTTCTATGACGCGGCCCTTAGCTTTCGACGCCACAATCACTTCCGGCGCGTCAACTTCGCCCTGTAACAAGAGATCCTGATTGTGCGCCCGAAACAGCACCGCCAGAGAAACCGCAACGGCGACCAGCAGGAGGGTCAATAAAATTCGTTTACTCATCGGTGCGACACCCTTTTTGTTTGCCCGTTTTTAACACAAAACAACATATTTACTGAAATGATAGTTTAAGTTATTTCAATCTGACTTTAGGATGTTTAAACGGCATTTAAGAGCACAAATGCCGTATTCAATACGTCAGCATTGGGTAATACTCGTTCTAATTATGAGCGGAGTGAATACTTTCTCCCCTCACCTCCATTAAGAGTGAGCTGCGATTATGTCTGATAAAAACACCGTTCCCCTTTCCGTTCTCGATCTGGCACCGGTTCCGCAAGGCGCGGATCCTGCCCGCGCATTCCAGTGTTCACTGGATCTGGCACAGCATGCCGAGAAATGGGGCTACCAGCGTTACTGGATGGCTGAGCACCACAATATGACCGGCATCGCCAGTGCGGCAACCTCTGTGCTGCTGGGGTATATCGCGGGTGGGACGAAAACGATTCGTGTGGGTTCCGGCGGCGTGATGCTACCAAACCACTCACCGCTGGTGATTGCAGAACAGTTCGGTACGCTCGCCACGCTCTATCCGAACCGTGTGGATCTGGGGCTGGGCCGTGCGCCGGGTACCGATCAGCGCACCATGATTGCCCTGCGCCGCCATCTTTCCGGTGAAATCGATAACTTCCCGCAGGATGTGCAGGAATTGCAGATGTACTTCGGTGATGTTCAGCCTCAGCAGCCGGTTCAGGCCGTGCCCGGCCAGGGTTTGCATGTGCCGATCTGGTTACTCGGCTCCAGCCTGTACAGCGCTCAACTGGCGGCGGCCCTCGGCCTGCCATTTGCCTTCGCCTCACATTTCGCACCAGACATGCTGTATCAGGCGTTAGCGATTTACCGCAGCAAGTTCCAGCCTTCCGCGCAGCTTGAGAAACCGCACGCAATGGTCTGTATCAATGCCATTGCTGCCGATACGGATGAAGAAGCGCGCCGGATGTTCACCTCTAATCAGCAGCAGTTCATCAATTTGCGTCGCGGCATGCCGGGCAAACTGCCTGCGCCGGTCGATAACATCGAAAGCTTATGGTCCGCTCAGGAACGTTTTGGCGTGGATAATGCGCTGCGTATGTCGGTAGTCGGCAACAAAGAAACGGTGCGTCAGGGTTTGCAAAATATTCTGCGTGAAACCGAAGCCGATGAACTGATGATCAACGGCCAGATTTTTGATCATCAGGCACGCCTGCATTCATTCGAGATTGTTTCACAGCTTCAAGGTGAACTGGTTAAAGCGCAGCGTATTGGCTAACCGGCCCCGTAAATTGCAGACGAAAAAAAACCAGCCTGATGAAGGCTGGTTTTTTATTATCTGAGGATCAGCGAACTGAAATCAGATTATGCGTCAGAAGTACGACGTGGTGCGCGGCTTGGCGGACGACGGTCACCTGCGGCTGAAGCGCCTTCACGGCGGTCACCACTGAAAGTACGTGGAGCACCAGTACCACGGGCACCTTCACGACGTTCACCGTTGAACGGACGCGGAGCACCGTTACCACGACGCTCACCGCCAGCACCGGCCGGACGATCACGACGTGGAGCCTGTGGCACCGCATCACCGATCAACTGCATGTTCATCGGTTTATTCAGGATACGTGTACGGGTGAAGTGAGACAGGATCTCGCCCGGCATACCTTTCGGCAATTCGATAGTAGAGTGCGTACCGAACAGCTTGATGTTACCGATGTAACGGCTGCTGATGTCGCCTTCGTTAGCGATAGCGCCAACGATGTGACGAACTTCAACGCCATCGTCACGACCCACTTCGATGCGATACAGTTCCATTTCGCCAGCGTCACGACGCTCACGACGTGGGCTGTCGCCATCACGTGCAGGACGATCATTGCTACGTACCGGACGGTCACGACGATCGCCACGATCACCGCGGTCACCACGTTCTTCGAATTCACGACGTGGCGGACGGCTTTTGAAGACCGGATCCGCTGCAACGATCAAAGGACGTTCGCCCTGTGCCATTTTCAACAGTGCCGCCGCCAGTGTTTCAACGTCCAGCTCTTCTGCAGGTTGCAGTTTCGCCAGCAGCGCACGGTATTGATCCAGATCGCTGCTTTCCAGTTGTTGCTGAACTTTCGCTGCAAACTTAGCCAGACGACGTTCGCCCAGAACTTCTGCAGTTGGGATTTCAACTTCTGGAATGGTCAGCTTCATGGTGCGTTCAATGTTACGCAGCAAACGACGTTCACGGTTCTCAACGAACAGCAGTGCGCGACCCGCACGGCCAGCACGACCGGTACGACCGATACGGTGAACGTAAGATTCTGAGTCCATCGGGATGTCGTAGTTAACAACCAGGCTGATACGTTCTACATCGAGGCCACGTGCTGCCACGTCGGTTGCGATCAAAATGTCCAGACGGCCATCTTTCAGACGTTCCAGAGTCTGCTCGCGCAGTGCCTGATTCATGTCACCGTTCAGTGCAGCACTGCTGTAGCCACTGCGTTCCAGCGCTTCAGCCACTTCCAGCGTTGCGTTTTTGGTACGAACGAAGATGATCGCCGCATCAAAATCTTCTGCTTCCAGGAAACGCACCAGCGCTTCGTTTTTGCGCAGACCGTAGACAGACCAGTAGCTCTGGCTGATGTCAGGACGCGTGGTCACGCTTGACTGGATACGCACTTCCTGAGGATCTTTCATGAAGCGACGGGTAATGCGACGGATAGCTTCTGGCATAGTTGCAGAGAACAACGCGGTCTGATGTTCAGCCGGGATCTGCGCCATGATAGTTTCGACGTCTTCGATGAAGCCCATACGCAGCATTTCATCAGCTTCGTCCAGCACCAGGCCACTCAGGTTAGAGAGGTTCAGGGTGCCGCGTTTCAGGTGGTCCAGCAGGCGGCCCGGTGTACCCACAACAACTTGTGGTCCCTGACGCAGTGCGCGCAACTGGACGTCATAGCGCTGGCCGCCATAAAGGGCAACCACATTCACGCCATGCATGTGTTTAGAGAAATCAGTCATTGCTTCAGCAACCTGAACCGCCAGTTCGCGGGTAGGTGCCAGAACAAGAATTTGTGGTGCTTTCAGTGAAGCATCAATATTGTGCAGCAGCGGTAAAGAGAATGCGGCTGTTTTACCGGAACCTGTCTGAGCCATACCCAGAACGTCGCGGCCACTTAACAGGTGAGGAATACACTCAGCCTGGATTGGTGAAGGTTTTTCGTAGCCCAAATCAGTAAGGGCAGAAATGATCGGAGCAGACAGCCCCAGGTCAGCAAAAGAGGTTTCAAGCTCAGTAGTCATGTACACGTGCCTCATTAATAATGGCAGCCAGTCTACATAACTCGTCGAGAAAATTTTCAGTCATTTTCATTGAAAAGTGTGAACCGGCTCAAATTAGATTATAAAACGAACAAAGCAACCCTCGCCCGTTAAGGCGCTTAAAAATGGTAAATACCATGATTAAAAGGCTGATTGGTGTCGTCAGCTATTGCTGGTCCGATTCTGATAGGTCGTCTTGCTCATGGCCCAAAAGCGCCAATTCCAACAATGCATAGCGGTGCTCAACAAAGTTATGGACGTTGTTAGCTACCGTCAGTTTGAACAGTGCCGCGGCGCTGTTCTTGTCCCCCAGACTTAGGTAATGTTTACCTAAATAGAAGTCAGTTTCACTGAGATGCTCAGCGAGCGAAGTGTTATCCGTTGCTTCTGCCTTGAGGCGTTCCATCAGCGTAGATTCGCTGATTTTGCCCAGGTAGAATTCGACGATATTCCATCCCCATTGCCCTCTGTCCGCTTTGTCATAACGCTGTTGAAGCGCTACGTCGGCATTCTTTGGATTGATTTCTCGCTCCGCAAGATAAAGCCATAACGAACGGAAGGGATCATTTGGATCGTCTCGATAAAACGCCTGCAGATCATCCTGCGCTAACGAGAATCGGCCACCGTAATACAGGGCGATACCTCGGTTCAAACGCGCGTAGTTGTAAGTTGGATCAAGCTCTAGTACAGAATCAAACGCTTCATAGGCAGCATCGAAATTGCCTGCCTGCGTTAGGTAAATCCCCAGGTAGTTAAAAACTTCTGGCATATCAGGACGAATAGACAGCGCTTGTGAAAAATCATTTCGCGCCAGTGCTCTTAGCCCGAGACTATCATACAGCACACCGCGCTCATATAATAGCTGTGCTCTCTCATCATCGGTTAATGACCGACTGGCAAGTATTTGTTCCATGCGTGCCAGGATGACTTCCTGCTGCAACGTCGGCTGCAACGGAATCGCCAGAACTTCATTTTTACGCCAATCATGGTTGCTGCATCCTGCCAACATAAGTGCTGTCGCAACATAACACCAGCGCAAGAAAGGCTTCATTTCTACTCCCGGAGACAAACATTGGATGAACATCCTGTCATCCGCTTGCTTAACACAAACGCGTCCTGCGTCCGTGAGACGAACAGCTCCTTCCCAAATGGAAAGGAGCTGTAAAACTTCTGTTACAGATTATTCTGCTGCAGGTTGCTCAGTTGTTTCGTCCTGAGAAGGTGCGGTAGCTTCTTTGATGCTCAGACGCACACGACCCTGACGGTCAACTTCGAGAACTTTAACCGGAACTTCCTGGCCCATCTGCAGGTAATCAGTCACTTTCTCTACACGCTTGTCAGCGATTTGAGAAATATGCACCAGACCTTCTTTACCGCCGCCGATGGCAACAAATGCGCCAAAGTCTACGATACGGGTCACTTTACCCTGATAGATACGGCCAACTTCGATTTCAGCAGTGATCTCTTCGATACGACGAATAGCGTATTTCGCTTTCTCGCCGTCGGTGGCTGCGATTTTCACAGTACCGTCATCTTCGATTTCGATCGTGGTGCCGGTTTCTTCGGTCAGCGCACGAATCACAGAACCACCTTTACCGATCACGTCCTTGATTTTGTCCGGGCTGATCTTGATGGTGTGGATACGCGGAGCAAACTGAGAGATATCGCCACGTGGAATGCTGATAGCTTGTTCCATCACGCCCAGAATGTGCAGACGTGCACCCTTAGCCTGATTCAGAGCCACCTGCATGATTTCGCGGGTGATACCTTCGATTTTAATGTCCATTTGCAGCGCGGTGATACCGTCGCGGCTACCGGCCACTTTAAAGTCCATGTCGCCCAGATGATCTTCGTCACCCAGAATGTCGGACAGAACGATAAAGCTTTCGCCTTCTTTAACCAGACCCATTGCGATACCCGCAACAGCGGCTTTAATCGGAACACCTGCGTCCATCAGGGCCAGAGATGCGCCACAAACAGAAGCCATTGAAGATGAACCGTTGGATTCAGTGATTTCAGAAACCACACGTACGGTGTACGGGAAGTCTTCTGGTTTTGGCATCATCGCCAGCACGCCACGCTTAGCAAGACGGCCATGGCCAATCTCACGACGTTTTGGCGAACCCACCATCCCAGTTTCACCTACTGAGTACGGAGGGAAGTTGTAATGGAACAGGAAGCTGTCAGTTTTTTCGCCCATCAGCTCATCCAGGTTCTGTGCATCACGCGCAGTACCCAGAGTGGCAGTGACCAGCGCCTGAGTTTCGCCACGGGTGAACAAAGCAGAACCGTGAGTACGTGGCAGAACGCCAGTGCGCACGTCCAGACCACGGATCATGTCTTTTTCGCGACCATCAATACGCGGCTCGCCACGCAGCACACGGCTACGAACCACATTCTTCTCGATGCTGCCCAGAATGTCAGAGATTTCACCAGCGTCCAGGGATTCGTCTTCAGCCTGCAGAGCCTGAACAACGTCAGCTTTGATCACATTAATCTGGTTGTAACGTTCTTGTTTCTCGGTGATCAGGTACGCATCACCCAGACGGGATTCAGACAAGGCAGCGACGCGAGCGTGCAGCTCTGCGTTAACCGCTTCTGGCTGCCAGTCCCATTTCGGCTTACCAACTTCAGCAACCAGTGAGTTGATGTTGTCGATAACGATTTGTTGTTGTTCGTGGCCGAATACCACTGCGCCCAGCATCTGATCTTCGCTCAGCACTTCAGCTTCAGACTCAACCATCAGAACCGCGCCCTGAGTACCGGCAACAACCAGGTCCAGACGGCTTGTTTTCAGCTCATCTGCGGTTGGGTTCAGAACATACTGATCGTTGATGTAACCAACGCGTGCAGCACCGATCGGGCCATTGAATGGAATACCAGACAGGCTCAGGGCAGCAGACGCACCGATCATCGCAACGATGTCAGGGTTAACTTGTGGGTTCAGAGAAACTACCGTCGCGATAACCTGAACTTCATTCAGGAAAGAGTCCGGGAATAGCGGGCGAATCGGGCGGTCAATCAGACGTGAAGTCAGTGTTTCGCCTTCACTTGGACGGCCTTCGCGACGGAAGAAGCTACCCGGGATACGACCAGCAGCGTAAGTACGCTCCTGATAGTTAACAGTCAGCGGGAAGAAGCTCTGACCTGGTTTAGCTTTTTTCTGGCCAACAACGGTAACGAATACCGCGGTGTCGTCCATGCTAACCATAACAGCGGCAGTTGCCTGACGAGCCATCATGCCAGTTTCCAGCGTAACGGTGTGCTGGCCGTATTGGAATTTACGAATAGTCGGATTAAGCAATGTAATGTCCTTTTGTATGACGCGCAGCTGTTATGACAGCAGTTCACGCCGATAAATATCCGAGCTTCTCACTACATTCTCGCGACTAATGACAATCCTTATATACCTGGCAATGTGGTAATAAAGTCTCTCATTAGCCGCGCGAAAACATCTGTAACGGAAGTTCATGTTCTTAGAATAACAGTAGAAACCGCAGCCATACAGTACCCTGATTTGGCTGAGCTTCCTAGAATAAAGGGGCCTATTGGCCCCTTTACACTGAAACTCGCTTGATTAGCGACGCAGACCCAGACGTTCGATCAGGCCGGTGTAACGCGCTACATCTTTACGCTTCAGGTAGTCCAGCAGTTTACGACGCTGAGAAACCATACGCAGCAGACCACGACGGCTGTGGTGATCTTTTTTGTGTTCTGCAAAGTGACCTTGCAGATGGTTAATTTGAGCAGTCAGCAGAGCAACCTGAACTTCGGTAGAACCACTGTCGTTAGTGCCGCGACCGAAGTCGGAAACGATCTGAGCCTTAGCTTCAACGCTTAGAGACATAATCTTACTCCAAAATATTATAGATAATTAAACGGGTGCCGATCTCTAATTCAGCAACCCAATGCATAAGCTGCGCTATTCTACCCTTTGCTATATATGATCGCAAGGTGGGCAGAAAGCGCTTAGTCGGTGTATTCAACGACCAGACGACGTGGCGCAATGCGGCCATCATCATCAATTTCTCCTACACCGATAAACTTACGTTCTTCGCCTTCAGTGATGCGAACCATACCGCTGACGGGCGCACCAGATGCCTGAACAGGTTGACCCTGTTTGACATATCCGGCCACCACAGGCAACAGATTCACTTCCGGGAAATCTTCACATGCGCTATCCATCGGCAACAACAAAGGATCCAGCAGCAAGCGCGGCTCAATGCCCTGCTCTTCTGCCTGAGCGATCAGCTCATGGAGTTTTTCCATAGTGACCATTCGCTCTGAAGGATAAGTTGCCACCTGCAAACGACGCAGATAAGTCACGTGCGCACCACAGCCCAGTTTCTCACCAAGATCATCGACAATCGTGCGGATGTAAGTGCCTTTTGAGCAATGAATCTCCAGCTCAACATCAAAGCCTTCCCAGCGTATAAACTGCAATTCATACACGGTAATGCTGCGTGATTCTCGCGGGACTTCGATGCCCTGACGTGCATATTCGTACAGTTTTTTCCCTTCATATTTCAATGCTGAATACATGGAAGGAATTTGCTGAGTTTCTCCGCGGAAACTGTCGAGTGCGTCGTCCAGTTGCTGCTGAGTGAAAGTCATTTCACGTTCGGAAATGATGGCACCTTCGGCGTCTGACGTATCCGTACGTTGTCCCATGCGGGCAATCACGCGATAGCGTTTGTCAGAATCAAGCAGGAACCGGGAAAACTTGGTCGCTTCACCCAGGCACAGCGGCAGCATACCGGTGGCTAAGGGATCGAGCGCACCGGTATGGCCTGCGCGGTTAGCGTTATAAAGGCGTTTAACCTTTTGCAGGGCATCGTTAGAAGACAAGCCTAAAGATTTGTCCAGTAGCAGAACGCCGTGTATGTCACGGCCGCGGCGACGTGGGCGACTCATTATGCTTCCTCGTCATCGCCTGCAGCTGAACGGCGTTCAGCATCGTTCTTCACGACATTGGTCACCAGATTGGACATACGCATACCTTCAACCAAAGAGTTGTCGTAAGCGAAAGTCAGTTCTGGTACGACACGTAAACGCATCGCTTTACCGATCAGGGTACGGATGAAACCTGACGCGTCCTGCAAAGCTTTGATGCCATTTTTGACACGATCAGGATCGTGATTGTCAGTCGTCAGCACGTCCAGGAAGGTGACGAACACTTTGGCATACGCCAGGTCGCGTGATACTTCTACGCCTGAAACTGTCGCCATGCCTACGCGCGGGTCTTTGACTTCACGCTGTAAGATGATGGCGATTTCTTTTTGCATCTCCTGGGAGACACGTTGAGTACGGCTAAATTCTTTTGCCATGATGCTTTTCTCCTCACTTGCTCCAGACAAATAAGGGGGCGCAAGGCCCCCCATCTGGATATCAGCTACTTCGCAAACGTTAAGCGATAGTACGTTTGATCTCGATGATTTCGAAGACTTCGATCACATCACCAGTACGCACATCGTTGTAGTTCTTAACGCCAATACCACATTCCATGCCGTTACGCACTTCAGCAACGTCATCTTTGAAGCGACGCAGGGATTCCAGTTCGCCTTCGTAGATCACCACGTTTTCACGCAGTACACGGATTGGGTTGTTACGCTTGATCATACCTTCAGTCACCATACAACCTGCGATAGCACCGAATTTAGGTGACTTGAACACGTCACGAACTTCAGCCAGGCCAATGATTTGCTGTTTGTATTCTGGCGCCAACATACCGCTCATCGCCTGTTTGACTTCGTCAATCAGGTTATAGATGACAGAGTAGTAACGCAGATCCAGGCTTTCGCTTTCTACGACGCGGCGGGCAGAAGCATCTGCACGGACGTTGAAGCCCAGAATGATCGCGTTAGAAGCAGCGGCCAGTGTCGCATCAGTTTCAGTGATACCACCGACCCCCATACCGACGATCTTAACTTTAACTTCGTCAGTAGAAAGGCTTTGCAATGCGTCGGAAATCGCTTCACAAGAACCCTGAACGTCTGACTTCAGAACGATGTTCAGTTCAGAAACTTCACCTTCAGTCATGTTCGCAAACATGTTTTCCAGTTTAGATTTCTGCTGGCGAGCCAGTTTAACTTCGCGGAATTTACCCTGACGATACAGAGCAACTTCACGGGCTTTTTTCTCATCACGTACAACGGTAACTTCATCCCCCGCAGCCGGTACACTGGACAGACCCAGTACTTCGACAGGGATAGAAGGGCCCGCAGACGTAATATCACGCCCCATTTCGTCACGCATCGCACGGACACGGCCGTATTCGAAGCCACACAGAATGATGTCGCCTTTGTTCAGAGTACCTTCCTGAACCAGAACGGTTGCAACCGGGCCACGACCTTTGTCCAGGAAGGACTCGATCACAACGCCGCTTGCCATACCGGTGCGAACTGCTTTCAGTTCCAGAACTTCGGCTTGCAGCAAGATAGCTTGCAGCAAATCGTCAATACCGGTACCGACTTTCGCAGAAACGTGGATGAACTGAGATTCACCGCCCCACTCTTCCGGCATAACGCCGTATTGAGACAGTTCGGTACGAACACGGTCCGGATCAGCATCTGGCTTATCAATTTTGTTCACTGCAACCACGATTGGCACGCCAGCAGCTTTCGCATGCTGTACGGCTTCGATGGTTTGTGGCATCACGCCATCATCTGCAGAAACAACCAGTACAACGATATCCGTTGCCTGAGCACCACGAGCACGCATTGAGGTAAACGCGGCGTGTCCCGGAGTATCCAGGAAGGTGATCATGCCGTTTTCGGTTTCTACGTGGTAAGCACCGATATGCTGGGTAATACCACCGGCCTCGCCTGCTGCCACTTTCGTTGAACGAATGTAGTCAAGCAATGAGGTTTTACCGTGGTCAACGTGGCCCATGATGGTCACAACCGGAGCGCGTGGCTCAGCGGCTGCAGAAGCGCCTGTGTCACGATCGCTCATCAGCGCTTCTTCCAGCTCGTTCTCACGACGCAGGATAACTTTATGACCCATTTCTTCTGCAACCAGTTGAGCAGTTTCCTGATCAATGACCTGGTTGATGGTGGCCATGGCGCCCAGTTTCATCATGGTTTTGATGACCTGAGAACCTTTAACTGCCATTTTGTTTGCCAGCTCAGCAACAGTAATGGTTTCACCCACTACAACATCACGGTTCACGGCAACAACAGGCTTGTTAAAGCTCTGCTGTAAGGTACTTGGCTTACGCTTACCTTTACCGTTACGGCCAACAGCACGGGCTTCTTCGCGATCCGCTTTAGATTCGGACAGCTTGTTGCCTTTTTTCTGTTTGGTCGCTTTGCCACCGCGAGTACGGCTGCGACGTTCGCCTTCAACTTTGGCGTCATTTTCGTCTTCAGCAGCACGAGCATGGGTAGAAGTGGTGACATGATAGTCAGCAGATTCTGATTCGCTTGGTGCAGTAGCTTCAGTCCAGACACCAGAGTCAGCCATTTTACGGGCCTCTTCTGCGATGCGCTTGGCGTTTTCTTCAATCTTACGCTGGGCTTCTTCTTCCGTTTTGCGTTTCAGCTCTGCGGCTTCAGCTTCACGGCGTGCTTTCTCTGCCTGAGCTGGTTTAGTTACTTCATCGGTATTTTGGTTGGTCACTTTATCTTTTTCCGCTGCATCACGCTTAGCTTTATCAGCGGCCTCACGTTTAGCTTGCTCTTCGGCGGCGCGTTTGGCTTTTTCCTGAGCTTCGCGCTGGGCTTGCTCCGCTGCTGCACGCTGTGCCTGTTCTTCCGCGTCACGCTTCGCCTGCTCTTCCGCTTCGGCCTGGGCAAGTTCTGCCTCGGTCATATCACGTTTAACATAAGTGCGTTTCTTGCGGACCTCGATTTGCACCGATTTACTCTTCCCGCCGGTGCTCGGAATATTCAGTGTACTACGCGTTTTGCGTTGTAACGTCAGTTTGTTTGACGCACCTGAATTTCCACCATTCAGATGCGACAATAAAGTTTCTTTTTCTTGCTGGGTCACAGAGTCAGCTTCGGACTTCGAGATCCCTGCATCAGCAAATTGCTGTACCAGGCGATCTACCGGAGTCTGAATCTCTGCCGCCAGCGATTTTACAGTTACATCTGTCATGCTGTTCCTTCCTGCTACAGTTTATTACGCGTTGTCGCCAAACCAGCAGATATTGCGCGCGGCCATGATAAGTTCACCAGCCTGCTCGTCAGTAAGACCTTCAATATCAGCCAGATCGTCGACACCCTGCTCGGCAAGATCTTCCAGCGTACAAACCCCTTGTGCAGCCAGTTTAAATGCCATGCTACGTTCCAGACCCGCCAGATTAAGCAGATCGTCAGCAGGCTTTTTGTCACCGAGACTTTCTTCCTGAGCTAAAGCCAGTGTGGTCAGCGCTTCTTTCGCACGTTCGCGCAGCGCATCCACGGTGTCTTCATCCAGGCCGTCGATTTCAAGTAGTTCGTTAACTGGCACGTAAGCCAGTTCTTCAAGCGTAGAGAAACCTTCTTCAACCAGAACCGTGGCGAAATCTTCATCGATGGCCAGATATTTGGTAAAGGTATCAATCGCAGCGTGTGCCTCAGCCTGATGTTTGGCTTGCAGGTCGTCTGCTGTCATCACGTTCAGTTCCCACTTGTCATCACCACGATGCTGTTTCAACAATTGGGAGGCCAAACGCACGTTCTGGCCATTGCGGCCAATCGCCTGTGCCAGATTGCTGGCTTCAACGGCGATATCCATGGTGCATTTATCTTCATCAACTACGATGGAAGCGACGTCTGCCGGTGCCATTGCGTTGATAACAAATTGCGCAGGATTGTCATCCCAAAGGATGATATCAATGCGTTCACCGCCCAGTTCACTGGAAACGGCCTGAACGCGTGCACCACGCATGCCGACACAAGCACCGACCGGGTCGATACGTTTGTCGTTAGTTTTTACAGCGATTTTTGCACGGGAACCCGGATCACGAGCTGCCGCTTTAATTTCGATCAGTTCTTCGCCAATTTCCGGCACTTCGATGCGGAACAGTTCAATCAGCATCTCGTTTCGTGAACGGCTGACGAACAGCTGAGCACCACGTGCTTCAGGGCGAACATCATACAGCACCCCACGAATACGGTCGCCGGAGCGGAAGTTTTCACGAGGAAGCATGTCTTCTCGCAGGATAACAGCTTCAGCGTTGCTGCCTAAATCCAGCGCAATACTGTCACGGTTAACTTTCTTAACGACGCCAGTAACAATTTCACCTTGCTGCTCACGGAACTGATCAACCACCATCGCGCGTTCTGCTTCACGTACCTTCTGTACGATAACTTGTTTAGCAGTCTGCGTAGTGATGCGGTCGAAAGTGACCGACTCAATTTGATCTTCAATATATCCGCCGAGGTCGATTGACGGATCTTCGTATTGTGCAGCTTCGAGGGTGATTTCACGGGTCGGCTGAGTCACTTCGTTGACTGCTACCCAGCGACGGAAAGTATCGAAGTCGCCTGTTTTGCGGTCAATGCTGACGCGGACTTCGATTTCCTGCTCGTATTTTTTCTTGGTCGCCGTTGATAATGCAATTTCCAGCGCTTCAAAAATCTTCTCGCGCGGGAGGGATTTTTCATTAGAAACTGCTTCTACAACAGCCAGAATCTCTTTGTTCATCCTAGTTGCCTCTTCCAAACTCTTTAAAAGTGGGGTACCAGGTTCGCTTTCTGGATGTTGCTCAGTGCGAACACTTCATCTTTCCCTTCCACTGTCACCGTGATCATCTCGCCTTCGACAGCTTTAATGATGCCTTGCCATTTGCGGCGGTTTTGCACTGCCATGCGCAAAACAACACTGACTTCATCGCCAAGAAAACGTTGATAATGTTCAGCGGTGAACATAGGACGATCAAGGCCTGGAGAGGAAACTTCCAGGTTGTAGGCGACAGTGACTGGATCTTCAACGTCCAGCACAGCGCTCACCTGGTGGCTGACATCAGCACAATCATCAACATTGATCCCGGCGTCACTATCAATATAGATGCGCAACGTCGATTGGCGAGCCCGAACGAACTCGATGCCCACCAGCTCAAAGCCAAGTGCCTCGACTGGTGCTGTAATCAGCTCTGTTAATTTTTGTTCTAATGTGGACAAGCCCACCCCCAAGACATAAAAAAAGGGCTAAATAGCCCAGTGATTCTGTTGCCAAATAACAAAAAACCCCGATAAATCGGGGCTTTATGCAACTGGACCCTATTCGCCGCATAGCGGCTTCGGTACAACTTTCGCGAAGTGTTGTTTTCAAATTGAAGCTGCAGAACATCACAGGAAGATACTGAAAGTCTATTTGAAATAAACACTTAGGGAAAGTGGTTGCGGGGGCCGGATTTGAACCGACGACCTTCGGGTTATGAGCCCGACGAGCTACCAGGCTGCTCCACCCCGCGTCCGAAAACGTGGCAAATACTACGCCGATAACCGCTAAAAAGCAAATTATCATAAAGATTGGTACCGAGGACGGGACTTGAACCCGTAAGCCCATTCGGGCACTACCACCTCAAGGTAGCGTGTCTACCAATTCCACCACCTCGGCACTCTTTTTTTTCACAATCGCTTATACTGTCCAAGCATAAGCCACTGTTTGAAAACTTAGCTTCTTTGATAAGAAGTTTACTGCTTAGTGAGGAACGTCACTGTTAGGCGCTGCTGGAGCTGCCGGTGCAGTCGTCTGCTCAGTTTTAGCTGGCTGACTCAGGTTTTCCCACTCACTTCCTTTTTGGCCTTTATTGGTGCTCATGTTCCCGAGAATCAAACTAATGATAAAGAACAATGCTGCCAAAACGCCGGTCATGCGGGTCATGAAGTTACCGGAACCACTCGAACCGAACAATGTGCCAGAAGCACCTGCCCCGAAAGAGGCTCCCATATCAGCGCCTTTACCTTGTTGCAGCATAACCAGAGCGATAAGCCCAATTGCTACGATAAGGAAAATCACCAGAAGAGCGTCGTACATAGTAGTACCTGTATCCTCGCGGGTTCACCGCATGCCAATTGCTTCTCACCATTTAGCAGGTCATCAAAGGACCCACTGAAGCGGGTGTGAATACTAACCAAAGCCGTATTACCGTGCAAGGGCAATTTTCATCAAACTGTTCGTTTGCGGAAAAAAACGGCAAATCGGGATAAAACATGCTGCCAGGAGGTCCGGCAGCGAGAAACTCACCGAAAATTTACCGTTTTTTATCGGCTTACGCTTTGACCGCTTTGACGGCATCCGCAATACGGTTGGCCAGTTTTTCCACCAGCTCGGCATCTTCCCCTTCGACCATTACGCGCAGCAGAGGTTCGGTACCTGATTTACGCAACAGCACCCGACCGCGGCCCGCTAACTGCTTTTCAACTTCAGCCGTGACCTGCTTAACCTCATCGGATTCCAGCGGATCATGTTCACCAGCAAAACGGACGTTGATCAGGATCTGCGGAAGCAATTTCATGCCGCTGCACAGGTCATGCAAGCTCATATGATTGCGCACCATCGCGGTAAGCACTTGCAAACCTGCCACAATGCCATCACCGGTAGTAGTTTTATCCAGCAAAATGATATGGCCTGAGTTCTCAGCCCCGATCCGCCAACCTTTTTCCTGCATTTTTTCCAGTACGTAGCGATCACCTACTTTCGCACGGGTAAAGGGAATGCCCAGTTGCTTTAAGGCCAGCTCGAGGCCCATATTGCTCATCAACGTGCCGACGGCACCGCCTTTCAACTGGCCCTGACGAAGCCCTTCACGCGCAATGATGTAGAGGATTTGGTCGCCATCAACTTTATTACCTTCATGATCAACCATGATCAGGCGGTCACCATCGCCGTCAAAAGCCAGCCCGACATCTGCTTTTTCAGCCAGAACACGCTGCTGCAACTGACGGACATCCGTTGCGCCGCATTCTTCGTTGATGTTCATCCCATCCGGCTCACAGCCGATAGCGATGACTTTTGCCCCCAATTCGCGCAAAACGCTAGGTGCAATGTGATAAGTAGCGCCGTTGGCACAGTCGACCACAATTTTCAGACTGTTCAGACTCAGTTCTGTCGGGAATGTGCCTTTACAGAATTCGATGTAACGACCGGCGGCATCCACGATGCGGCTGGCTTTACCCAGTTCGGCAGATTCAACACATGTCAGTGGTTTTTCAAGCTCAGCTTCAATCGCCTCTTCCACTTCGTCAGGTAATTTAGTCCCGTCGATTGTGAAAAACTTAATACCGTTATCGTAGTAAGGATTGTGCGAGGCTGAAATAACGATGCCCGCTTCTGCACGGAAAGTACGTGTCAGGTAAGCCACGGCAGGCGTTGGCATCGGGCCGGTGAAAGAAGCCGATAAACCTGCAGCAGCAAGCCCTGCCTCTAACGCTGATTCCAGCATATAACCCGAAATGCGGGTATCTTTCCCGATGATCACTTTACGCGAACCGTGGCGTGCTAATACTTTGCCAGCCGCCCAGCCTAGTTTCAGAACAAAATCAGGGGTAATCGGGGTATCGCCCACTTTTCCGCGGATGCCATCTGTCCCAAAGTATTTA
Organism: Rahnella sp. 2050; assembly: GCF_040544515.1. Classification (NCBI taxonomy): domain Bacteria; kingdom Pseudomonadati; phylum Pseudomonadota; class Gammaproteobacteria; order Enterobacterales; family Yersiniaceae; genus Rahnella; species Rahnella sp. 2050. The sequence goes on from NZ_JBEPKE010000005.1 coordinate 256,675, forward strand.
CGGTTGCTCATAATTAGTTTTTATCCCTTGCAGAAAGTGTCGCTTCCACGATACGCATCGCTTCAACGGTTTCTTTTACATCATGTACACGCACGATCTTAGCACCTTGCATGGCAGCGATCACAGCACAAGCAACACTTCCGGTAACCCGTTTCTCAGGAGAAACATGCAGAAGTTGCCCCACCATGGATTTCCTCGACATCCCCACTAACAATGGCATGCCAAAGTGATGAAAATCAGCCAACCGTGCGAGCAACTGATAGTTATGCTCCAAATTTTTACCAAAACCGAAGCCCGGATCGAGCAACAATTTTTCTTTCGCAATGCCGGCGTTAACACAACGGGCAATTTGCTCAAAAAAATACTGATCCACCTGCGCAACGACATTGTCGTAATGCGGGGCATGCTGCATCGTTTTGGGGTCACCCTGCATGTGCATCAGACAAACAGGTAAACCCGTTTCGGCCGCAGCCTGTAGCGCACCGGGCTCCTGAAGTGAACGGATATCGTTGATCAGATGTATGCCCGCATTTGCCGCTTCACGGATCACGGCGGCTTTTGAGGTATCCACGGAGATCCAGACATCAAAACGCCGCGCAATGGCTTCGACTACCGGCACCACACGGGCCAGTTCCTCATCTTCGCTGACTTCTGCTGCACCAGGGCGGGTCGATTCACCACCGATGTCGAGAATTGTCGCGCCTGCATCAACCATTGCCTGAGCATGTCTGAGAGCAAGATCAAGCGTGTTATGTCGCCCGCCATCGGAAAATGAGTCGGGGGTAACGTTCAGGATCCCCATAACCTGGGGGAAAGTGAGGTCCAATCTGGACTCTCTGGCAGTGAGGTGCATAAATCACGTCCCTTCTGATCAATCAATAAAGGCTTTTCAAATTCCGAGGCAAAGAATGCACGCATAAAAAACCCCGGGCAAGCCCGGGGTTGAGTGTCATCAGCATTATTTTCCAATCAGCCTCTTACTTGCCGCTGAATTGCTCAAACATCGTGTTGCCAGGATTCGGCGTACGAGGTTCGTCGACAGGCGTTGGCGCTTTTGGCGTACCGCCGTCATTGGAGTTGCTGTTACCGTTTTTGCCGTTAGCATCGTCCCAGCCAGCTGGCGGGCGAACTTCAGTACGGTTCATCAGGTCATCAATTTGCGGTGCATCGATGGTTTCATACTTCATCAGGGCATCTTTCATTGAATGAAGGATATCCATGTTTTCCATCAGCAGAGTACGCGCACGAACGTAGTTACGTTCAACCAGAGACTTAACTTCCTGATCGATGATACGGGCGGTTTCATCAGACATATGCTTAGCTTTCGCGACTGAACGACCGAGGAAGACTTCACCTTCTTCTTCCGCATACAGCAACGGACCTAATTTATCTGAGAAGCCCCACTGCGTAACCATGTTACGGGCAATCGACGTGGCTACTTTGATATCGTTAGACGCACCGGTAGACACTTTTTCCACACCGTAAATAATCTCTTCAGCAAGACGGCCACCATATAAGGTAGAAATCTGACTTTCGAGTTTCTGACGGCTGGCGCTGATCGCATCACCTTCGGGCAGGAAGAAGGTCACACCTAATGCACGGCCACGAGGAATAATGGTCACTTTGTGCACAGGGTCGTGTTCAGGAACCAGGCGGCCAATGATGGCGTGTCCCGCTTCGTGATATGCAGTGGACTCTTTCTGCGATTCGGTCATTACCATGGAACGGCGCTCAGCACCCATCATGATTTTGTCTTTGGCTTTTTCGAACTCGACCATCGACACCACACGTTTGTTACCACGAGCAGAGAACAGTGCAGCTTCGTTGACCAGGTTAGCCAGGTCAGCACCAGAGAATCCTGGTGTACCACGGGCAATCACAGAAGCATCAACATCTGTCGCCAGCGGAACACGACGCATGTGAACTTTCAGGATCTGTTCACGGCCACGGACATCTGGCAAGCCGACAACAACCTGACGGTCAAAACGGCCCGGACGCAGCAACGCAGGGTCCAGAACATCCGGACGGTTGGTCGCGGCAATAACGATAATACCTTCGTTACCTTCGAAACCATCCATCTCAACCAGCATCTGGTTCAGGGTTTGCTCACGTTCATCATGACCACCGCCTAAACCTGCACCACGCTGACGGCCAACGGCATCAATTTCATCGATGAAGATGATACATGGAGCCGCTTTCTTCGCCTGTTCGAACATATCACGGACACGTGATGCACCCACACCGACGAACATTTCAACGAAGTCAGAACCCGAAATCGTAAAGAACGGGACTTTGGCTTCACCGGCAATGGCTTTAGCCAGCAAGGTCTTACCCGTACCCGGAGGACCCACCATCAGAACGCCTTTAGGAATTTTACCGCCCAGTTTCTGGAAACGGCTTGGTTCACGCAGGTAATCAACCAGCTCGCTCACCTCTTCCTTCGCTTCGTCACAACCTGCAACGTCAGCAAACGTAGTTTTGATTTGGTCTTCCGTCAGCATGCGGGCTTTGCTTTTACCAAAGGACATTGCGCCTTTGCCACCGCCACCCTGCATCTGTCGCATAAAGAATATCCAGACGCCAATCAGAAGCAGCATCGGGAACCATGAAATGAAGATAGTCGCCAGGAAACTCTGCTGTTCAGGCGGTTCACCAACAACTTTCACGTTTTTGCTCAGCAGCGTATCCAGCAATTTAGGATCATTAACCGGAATATAGGTTGTGTATTTGCTGCTGTCTTTTTTGATAACGTCAATCGCACGTCCATTGATACGTACTTCACGGACCTGGTCTTGGGCCACTTCGGTTGTAAAGGTAGTGTAATCTACCTTGTTACCATTAGATTCGCTGGGACCAAAACTCTGAAATACAGACATCAATACAACCGCGATGACTAACCAGAGGATCAGGTTCTTCGCCATGTCACTCAAGGGATTAACCTCATATTACAACTGTGTTAACAAACAGCGTTAGGGAACTACAGTTTCCGCCCTGTCGCTACGATGTACACTTCTCGCGAACGTGCTCGGGAAGCGTCTGGCTTACGAATCTTCACCTTCGTAAACAGGGAGCGAATTTCCCGCAGGTATTCATCAAAGCCATCTCCCTGAAACACCTTCACCAGGAAACTTCCGCCTGGTGCTAATACATCCCGACACATATCCAATGCTAATTCAACCAGATACATCGATTTTGGAATATCGACTGCCGGAGTACCGCTCATATTAGGGGCCATATCGGACATGACCACCTGAACCTTACTTTCTCCCACGCGTTCAAGCAGCGCTTTGAGAACTAATTCATCACGAAAATCCCCTTGAAGGAAGTCGACTCCAACAATAGGATCCATAGGTAAAAGGTCAAGAGCAATAATTCGCCCTTTGTTACCGATCTGCGTCGCCACATACTGTGACCAACCACCAGGAGCTGCTCCTAAATCAACCACCGTCATACCCGGTTTAAACAGCTTATCGCCTTGCTGTATTTCATCAAGTTTAAACCAGGCACGGGAACGCAGCCCTTTTTTCTGTGCCTGTAGCACATATTTATCGCTAAAGTGTTCCTGCAACCAGCGACTGGAACTTGCAGAACGCTTTTTATTAGACATTATTTAGTAACCATATAGTTTTCCAACCACCCTGAGTTAGAGCTTTTGGAACAAGCTGTTAGCATCATGACGTCTATGGCTAAGTCAGTATTATTCCCTCCCCGAAGCAGTCCGGGTTGGTGATATACATGAGATGGCGGTAGAATGACCCGTTTTCAATCCCAACTTAAGCAAAAAAGACGATGAATCTTAACAATAAACAAAAACAGTACCTGAAAGGCCTCGCGCATCCCCTGAAACCGGTTGTTATGCTGGGCAACAACGGGCTGACTGAGGGTGTGCTCGCCGAAATCGAACAGGCGCTGCAACATCACGAACTGATCAAGGTTAAAGTCGCGGCAGAAGAACGCGAAACGAAGTCTTTGATCGTAGACGCGATTGTGCGTGAAACCAAGGCGTGTAATGTGCAAGTCATCGGCAATATGCTGGTACTTTATCGCCCTTCCACCGAAGACCGCAAAATTATCTTACCGCGTTAATCCATTAAGGTTTAACGAAAAGCGCTGTAGATTTTCGGAAAGGTGCCACGAAATCACGTTCAGGGGAAGGTCTGAGCAGGCCTTTTTACTTTAGTTTTCAATTTACTGTGAAGCAATTCACTGCATGAATGTGAGAATTATCGGGCGAAACATCACGTTTCGCCCTTTTTAATGCAGATTTTAGAGGTATTCGACCTTCAATACTTCAAACTCAACATCGCCGCCAGGCGTTTTGATGACAACAACATCATCCTGCTCTTTGCCAATCAAACCGCGGGCAATCGGGGAATTCACAGAAATCAGATTTTGCTTAAAATCTGCTTCGTCATCACCCACGATGCGGTATTTTTGTTCTTCTTCAGTGTCCAGGTTCATCACAGTCACTGTCGCACCAAAAATGACACGGCCGGTTGCGGGCATTTTGGTCACATCAATAACCTGAGCATTCGAAAGCTTAGCTTCGATTTCCTGGATACGGCCTTCACAAAAACCCTGCTGTTCACGCGCAGCATGGTATTCAGCATTCTCTTTCAAATCACCATGCTCACGTGCGGTCGCGATATCAGAAATGATTTTCGGGCGACGGACGCTCTTCAGATGGTCCAGTTCTTCACGTAATCTTTCTGCGCCACGTAACGTCATCGGAATCGGTTTCATATATTTATTACCTCTAACTTGGTCCTTTCGGTAAACACCGTCCTGATTGAATCAGGTAAGAAATTAAGCCAGTTCTTCTGACCGACTCTCTGGCGAAAAACAAAAAAAACCTCACCCGGCGTTGCCACCAGGCCAGGAATCATTTCGCATTTTGATTCGTATTTTAACGTAGAGTTCCTTGAGGATCATCGTTTACTTTCAGCCACGTTGCGCCTTGGTTCGTAGCATCGTAGTATGGCACCACATTATCCTGCCGTTACTCAGAGCCTTTACTCAAAATAATGCGTTTTTTACGAATTGTCAGTGGATTAGCATGCGCGTTTGTTCTGAATACAAATGCGGCTCAGATCGAAAATTACACAGAATATCTGCCTGATGGCACGAATCTGGCGGTGCTGGTACAGAAAATTGGCGCCCCTGCGCCTGTGATCGATTATCACGGTACCCAGATGGCGCTGCCTGCCAGTACTATGAAGATTCTGACGGCGCTGGCTGCGCTGTTGCAGTTGGGGCCTGATTTCCGTTTCACCACTACACTCGAAACATCGGGTTCTGTTTCTGACGGAGTTCTCAAGGGAGATCTGGTCGCTCGGTTTTCTGGTGACCCGACCCTGAAACGCCAGAATATTCGGAATATGGTCGCTGTTTTGAAAAAACAGGGCGTCAAAGAAATCACTGGCGATGTGGTCATTAACACTTCCGTGTTTGCAAGTCATGACAAAGCTCCCGGATGGCCATGGAACGATATCACCCAATGCTTCAGCGCTCCCCCAGCCGCCGCAATTGTCGACAGAAACTGTTTCTCGGTATCTCTCTATAGCGCGCCTAAACCTGACGAGAACGCGTTTATTCGCGTAGCCTCTTATTATCCAGTGCATATGTTCAGTGAAGTCCGCACGCTGGCAAAAGGCTCTCCGGATGCGCAGTATTGCGAACTGGATGTCGTCCCGGGTGAATTCAACCGATATACACTCACTGGTTGTCTGACTCAACGCAGCGAGCCTCTGCCACTGGCTTTTGCTATTCAGGATGGTGCCAGTTATGCCGGTGCGATTCTTAAAGATGAGCTGTTGCAGGCAGATATCCAGATTGACGGCACCCTGAAACGTCAAACCCAGCCGACACCAGCAGGTACGGTTCTGGCACAAACGCAATCAGTGCCCCTGCATGATTTGCTGCATCAGATGCTTAAGAAATCAGACAACATGATCGCTGATACGGTCTTCCGTACGATTGGTCATCAGCGTTTTGGTGTGCCGGGAACATGGCGGGCGGGCTCAGACGCGGTTCGTCAGATTTTGCGTCAGAAAGCAGGCGTGGATTTGGGTAACTCGATTCAGGTTGATGGTTCCGGGCTTTCACGCCATGATTTATTGTCACCGGCCACAATGATGCAGGTGCTGCAATATATCGCCCAGCACGACAAAGAATTAGATTTTATTTCGATGTTGCCTTTAGCTGGCCATGACGGAACCTTACAGTACCGCGGTGGTCTGCATGAAGCGGGTGTCGACGGCAAAGTATCGGCAAAAACCGGTTCACTGTCTGGCGTATATAATCTGGCAGGTTTCATCACCACAGCCAGCGGACAGCGTATGGCCTTTGTGCAGTTCCTTTCAGGCTATGCTGTTCCCCCTGAAGATCAACGTACACGGCGTGCACCGCTGGTGCGCTTTGAAAGCCGTCTCTACAGGGATATCTACCAAAATAATTAACCACGGAGAAGTGCCAGACGATGAAACTGCTGATAGTTGAAGATGATGAACTTTTACGGCAGGGATTAACGCTGGCACTTACCAGTGAAAATTATGCCTGCGACTGCGCGTCAACCGCGGCCGAGGCGCAGAGTCTGATCCAAACCAGTCAGTACAGTCTGGTGATCCTGGACTTAGGATTGCCAGACAAAGATGGCGCAACGCTGCTGCGCCAGTGGCGACGTCAAAGTATTTCCCTGCCCGTGTTGATTCTTACTGCCCGCGATGCCCTTGAAGACCGCGTCGATGGCCTTGATGCCGGTGCCGATGACTATCTGATTAAACCCTTTGCCCTAGTCGAATTACAGGCCCGTGTCCGCGCCCTGATCCGCCGTTATCAGGGGCAGAGTGACAACCAGATTTCCGTCGGCAACCTGAAAATCAATCTCTCCTCTCAGCAGGCTTATCTCAATGATGCGCCGGTAGAGGTCACGCCCAAAGAGTTCGCGATTTTGTCACGACTGATGATGCGTGCCGGGCAGACTGTAAACCGCGAGTTGCTCCAGCAAGATCTCTATACCTGGCAGGATGATTTAGGCTCCAATACGCTTGAGGTACATGTTCATAATCTGCGCCGCAAATTGGGTAAAGAAGTCATCAGAACTGTACGTGGTATCGGCTACAGGCTGGAAATAATCGTATGACCAGTATGCGCCGCCGCCTTCTGGTTATGCTGGCTCTGATCCTGTTCGTGACTCAGCTCATCAGTATTTTCTGGCTCTGGCACGAGAGCCAGGAACAAATTAACCTGCTGGTCAATGACACCCTGTCAGCCAAAGTCCGTAACGCACACGTTGAGAAAGAAATTGCAGAAGCCATTGCTTCACTGATTGCCCCTTCCTTACTCATGATGAGTATTACTCTGGTACTGTCCTTTTGGGCCATCAGCTGGATTATCCGGCCTCTTAACCAGTTACAAAAACGACTGGAGACCCGTTCAGCCGATAACCTCTCTCCCCTGCCACTCAACAGCGAAACCAGGGAGATTGTGGCCGTGACGAATGCATTGAACCAGCTTTTCTCTCGTCTCTCCAGCACCATTCAGCAGGAACGATTGTTCACTGCGGATGCGGCTCATGAGTTGCGCACTCCACTGGCAGGCGTCCGGTTGCATCTGGAAATAATGCACAAAAAAGGCGTAGAAGGCAGCGATACTCTGATAAGCCGCATCGACCAGTTAATGCATACCATAGAGCAGTTACTTATGCTTGCCCGCGCCGGACAGAATTTTGCCAAAGGCGAATATCAGCAGGTTGACCTGATCAGTAACGTCGTTGAGCCGCTCAGAGAAGAGCTGTGTGAAATGCTCAGTGAACGCGGTCAAAACTTGAAAATACACCTGCCGCCTCGTGCTGAAATTCAGGGGGATGCTGTGCTGCTACGTTTAATGGTACGCAATCTGGTCGAAAATGCTTACCGCTACGGGCCTGAAAATAGCGACATCGGCATCACAATTGCACCGCAAGACAACGGATTCCTGATAAAGATAGACGATGCCGGTCCGGGTATTGATGAAACGAAGGCCAGTGAACTGACACAGGCTTTTAAGCGCGTCGACCAACGTTATGGAGGCAGCGGCCTGGGCTTAAATATTGTGGTGCGGATTGCGCACCTGCATGGCGGTACGCTGATATTGCGAAATCGCCCCGGCAACACTGGCCTCAGCGCACAATGCTGGCTACCGGATGTTGCATTACAAAGCTCGCTGACACTTTCACCAGACACCCGTTAATACGCGCTCCGATTAACACGCGATCAAAAAGAAAAAGGCTGCCAATGGCAGCCTTTCTTTCAGCGATGAAACGCTAATACACGGGATTAACGTTCGTAAATGATTTCTACGCCTTCGTCGTCATCTTCATCCCAGTCATCATCCCAGTCGTCGTCGGCTTCAGATTCCACTTCAGCCAGTTGTTCACGGTGATAATCATCCCACATGAACTCAACTTTCTCGGGTGCCGCTTCTTCAATCGCCATGTGCTTAGGATTTTCGTTGATGAACTTCATCACGTCCCAACACAATGCATTCACACCTTCGCGGTTTGCAGCGGAAATAAGGTAATAGTTACCTTCCCAACCTAATGCATCAGCAATCGCCTTAGCACGCGCTTCAGCTTCTTCTTTCTCGATCAGATCAACTTTATTGAACACTAACCAGCGCGGCTTTTCAGCCAGCTTGGCGTTGTATTGCTTCAGTTCATTGATGATGACTTTGGCATTTTCGATCGGATCAGATTCATCGATCGGCGCAATGTCGATCAGGTGCAACAGAACGCGGCAACGCTCAAGGTGCTTCAGGAAGCGGATACCCAGACCAGCGCCTTCAGAAGCCCCTTCGATCAGACCGGGGATGTCTGCAACCACGAAGCTTTGTTCGTGATCCATACGTACAACACCGAGGCTTGGCACCAGTGTGGTAAACGGATAATCAGCCACTTTCGGCTTCGCTGCAGAGACGGAGCGGATAAACGTCGATTTACCTGCGTTTGGCAGACCCAGCATGCCTACATCGGCAAGCAGCATCAGTTCGAGTGCGATATCACGCTCTTCACCTTTGGTGCCCATGGTTTTCTGACGCGGTGAACGGTTCACGGAAGATTTAAAACGGGTGTTACCGAGTCCGTGGAAACCGCCTTTAGCGACCATATTAACCTGACCATTTTTGGTCATATCGGCCAGGACTTCGCCAGTGCTTTGGTCAAGAACTCGCGTTCCCACAGGCACTTTAATGGTGATGTCCTTACCGCGTTTACCAGTACAGTCGCTGCTCTGACCGTTAGTACCGCGCTCAGCACGATAAGATTTCACAAAGCGGAAATCGATCAGCGTATTGAGGTTCTCATCAGCAACGAGGTACACATCACCGCCATCACCACCGTCGCCACCGTCAGGGCCGCCACGTGGAATGTATTTTTCGCGGCGGAAGCTGACGCACCCGTTACCGCCATCACCGGCCACAACCAGAATCGTGGCTTCATCAACAAACTTCATTTGTTCTGTCTCCGTAAATCATTCGCCGGGCAGCTAAAGTTTAGCTACCAGGTTTTGCTCTGTCCGACGTGGCCACCATCGATGGCCAATTGCGGAAAACATTGCACCCGCCACCACCACAAATGCTCCCAGATAACCAATAAAATTAAGTACTGGTGCAGCAAAAAAGTCAGGCCAGGCAAGTGCCAATAAATCTGAAAATAGCAGGGTAAACAGCGGCGTGAGTGTCACTAATGCACTTACCTGAGCTGCCTGCCATCTCGCCATCGCTTCCGCTAAGGCGCCATATCCTACCAAGGTATTCGCGCCGCAAAACAACAGGCAGGCAAACTGCCAGCCGCTGAGCTGTGAAAGCACCGCAGGGCTGGCCAGCGGGAGCAATGCGATAGAACATAAAGTGTACAGCAAAAAAAGGATTTGCGGTGAAGCCAGTTGACGCAGTAAAACCTTTTGCGCCACACCGTATATCACCCAAACTGTTGCTGCCCCGACGCCAAAAATCACACCCAAAGTGTAATCCGTCAGACGGGTGAAAATCTCAATCAGACTGGTATTGAAAAACAATATCAGCCCAAAAATTAACATACTGGCGCCAATAACCTGCGTAACGCGCATCCTTTCTTTTAGGATGATTACGCTGGCCACCATCATACCGACCGGAGAAAGCTGTCCGATAACCTGAGAAGCCGTCGGGCTAAGAAATTGCAAAGAAGAACTAAAAAGAACAAAGTTTCCCAGTAATCCACAAGTTGCAATCAGCACTAAAACCAGCCAACGCGGTCGCCTGAAAATCGCTCTCGGAGGCAGCCTTCGCCTCATGGCCAAAATGCAACCCAGCACAACGGCCGCCATCGAAAACCGATACCAAACCACAGTAAAGGGATCCATCACCACCAGAACCTGCTTCATGGCGATAGGCAAAGAGCCCCAGCTCATGGCAGTAATCAGCGCCAACAGAATCCCGACAGGTGCCTGTGATTTCGTATCCATATCCCGCCAGAATGGGCTAACCAGAATGTAAAAAGCCCCGCAACGAATTGCGGGGCTTACATCTATTTACTAAGACGCGAAAAACTTATTCAGCTTCGATGCTGATGTACTTACGGTTTTTCGGGCCTTTAACTTCGAACTTGACTTTACCGTCAGCCAAAGCAAACAGAGTGTGGTCCTTGCCGCAACCCACGTTGATACCAGCGTGGAATTTGGTGCCGCGCTGACGAACGATGATGCTGCCTGCCAGTACTGCTTCGCCGCCAAAGCGTTTTACGCCCAGACGTTTAGCTTCTGAATCGCGACCGTTACGTGTGGAGCCGCCAGCCTTTTTGTGTGCCATTGTTCCGCTCTCCTAATCTTAAGCGCTGATGCCGGTGATTTTAACGTCAGTGAACCACTGACGGTGGCCCTGCTGCTTACGATAGTGTTTACGACGACGAAACTTAACGATTTTGACCTTTTCGCCACGACCGTGAGCAACGACTTCAGCTTTGATTACACCGCCAGCCACTAAAGGCAGACCGATGTTGATTTCTTCACCGTTTGCAATCATCAGAACCTGATCGAACTCGATAGCTTCGCCAGTTGCAACGTCCAGCTTCTCCAGACGGATAGTCTGTCCTTCGCTGACACGGTGTTGTTTACCACCACTTTGGAAAACCGCGTACATATAAAACTCCGCTTTCCGCGCACTCAACTTTGTATAGTCCAGAGGGCGCTATAAATATTCACAATAGGGCGCGAATTCTACGCAAAAAATCAGCATAAGACAAGTGTACAATGACGACAAAAGAAGAAAAAAAGCGCAGTTCTTCCGATATCATTTATCTACACTGTTTTTCAAGTACAATCCCCTTTACAGTTAGCGCCATGTGCCAATGTGAGCCAGACCTCATTGCGGTGAAGAGAACAACAGCTGAAAAAACACAATGAACCTAGAACAGATTATTGATCTTACCCAGGACGACATGGCTGCAGTCAATGCATCCATCCTTGAACAGTTGAATTCAGAGGTTTCTCTCATCAATCAACTGGGATATTACATCATCAGTGGCGGCGGCAAACGTATCCGCCCGATGATAGCAGTACTGGCAGCCAAAGCACTATCCTACCGGGGCGATAAACACATCAAAGTCGCTGCTCTGATTGAGTTTATTCATACCGCCACACTGTTACATGACGATGTGGTTGACGAATCAGATATGCGTCGGGGAAAGGCCACTGCGAACGCCGCATTTGGCAACGCCGCCAGCGTATTGGTCGGCGATTTTATCTACACCCGCGCATTTCAAATGATGACAGATCTTGAATCGCTTCCTGTTCTGGCTCTGATGGCAAAAGCGGTGAATGTGATTGCAGAAGGCGAAGTGCAGCAACTGATTAATTGCAATGATCCTGACATCACAGAAGCCAGTTACATGCAGGTGATTTACAGCAAAACTGCGCGTCTTTTTGAAGCCGCGTCGCAAGCCTCTGCCATGCTGGCGGGCGGAAACAATGAGCAGATTACAGCTTTGCAAGATTATGGTCGTTATCTGGGCACCGCTTTCCAGCTGATTGATGATTTGCTCGATTACGATGCTGATGGCGAAACGCTGGGCAAAAACACTGGCGATGACCTTGATGAAGGAAAACCGACGTTGCCCCTTCTGCATGCGATGCAGCACGGTGATGCCGAACAATCCGCTATGATCCGCAAAGCTATCGAAGAGGGTAACGGGCGCCATTTATTGGAACCCGTGCTGGCAGCAATGCATCAGTGGGGCTCTCTGGCTTACACCCGCCAGCGTGCTGAAGAAGAAGCTGATAAAGCCATCCAGGCGCTTCAGGTGCTCCCGGAGTCCGAATATCGCTCTGCGCTTGAAGGCCTCGCGCATATGTCTGTAAAACGCGATTTCTGATATTTGCCTGTCGTACCTGCCAGAATAAAGCAGGCGCGACAGGCATTATTGCGCTAGTTTTTTTCAGGCTCACGTAATCTGTTGAGCAACTCAGATATCCCTTCCCTCACAATGAATGAGATCATCGTTTCACGTTCAGGTTCTCTCAGTTGCTTATAACTTTCGATCCAGATCGCCAGTGGGTCCTGATGTGACGTATACACATATTCAGCAGAACGCTCATTCATCGATAAACTGGCGGCGGCATTACCGGGCAAGCTGTCGATGTGATATTCCACTGCACGTCCCTGAACGCCCAGCCTGCGGCGTTTAATCCAGCACAATCTGCGAGCCATCCCATGCACACCTTGGGTTGACGTCGGCAGTCCTTCTTTTCCGGTCAGTTCCTTTGCTGCAAACCACTCTTTTTTCATAACATTCCTTGTTTCTTATTAAGTAAGTAAGAAAGATCGTTGTTATACATCCATGAGGGTAATGCTGATATTTTCTGGTAATGAGCGTTTATATAAAAGGTGGTATTAACATAAGTCATTTAGAAAAACACCTATTTGACAGAAAGAAGATATTCAATTTTTTGGAGTGAGTCTATAGATGTATGTAAATGCTTCCATGAATTATGTTTATCAACAGCCGGGTGAACTGATTAAATTTTTTTTCGGAAAGCAGTTTAAATAAAATCTTAAACTAAAATAAGAGGAAAATTAAAAAAAGCAAATTACAACAAGTAGATAGCCATCTAAAAAAGCAAGAAAAACCGCCTTAAATCATAATTTAAATAACTAAAATTCAATTGGTTAATTAACCCTATCAATGTATTTTTTCAAAAAAACACATGCCAGTTACGTTTTCACTTTAAAAAAATACAATAATAAAATTATAAACTGACACAAATCACAAAAAGCAAAAGGAATTTACTTGTTTGTCTAAATCAAAATAAGAATGTATTTTCTAAATAAGTAAAATAATGGATTTTAGGAAACATTGATATGGTTTATATGAGTAGTATGAGCAATTTTTAAAAGTATGTTTAATAGCGTATTTATTGAAAATCATTTTTCAGAAGGAAGAGATCATGATGACAAGGAATGAAGACTGGCACCAGGCTGATATTATTGCAGCACTGAGAAAGAAGGGCACCACACTCGCAGCAGTATCACGATCAGCAGGCCTGAGCTCTTCGACACTTTCAAATGCATTATCACGGCCATGGCCAAAAGGAGAATTGCTTATCGCAGGCGCTTTGGGTATCCATCCCTCACTGATCTGGCCTAGCCGGTATTTTGATCCCAAAACGTTGCAAATCATTGAACGCCGTTGCCGCCCGACCAATGAAACACCGCGTTAAGAAAAACAAAAGCCGCCCGTTAACCGGCGGCTTTGTTCAATGTTCACTTATTAATAAACTGCTCACCAAGCTCGATATCTTTGCGAAGAATATCCAGCATCGAATCCAGCGATTGCTGCTCAAAAGCACTGAGCTGACCGATATCGATAAGCTCTGCAATGCCATGTTTACCTAGCAGAACCGGTTGTGCGAAAAATCGCGCATAATCGCCTTTACCTTCAACATAGGCACATTCCACAACATTCTCTTCACCCTGCATCGCCCGCATCAATGAAAGCCCGAAGCGTGCTGCAGCCTGCCCCATTGAAAGCGTGGCAGAACCGCCACCGGCTTTGGCCTCTACCACTTCCGTTCCGGCATTCTGAATGCGCTGAGTCAGTGCAACAATTTCGCTTTCAGTGAAAGAGACACCTGGGATCTGAGACAATAAAGGCAGAATCGTCACACCAGAGTGCCCGCCGATAACTGGCACTTCGATATCTTCAGGTTGCTTACCCTTCAGCTCAGCGACAAAAGTATTGGAGCGGATTGCGTCCAGAGTCGTTACGCCAAACAGTTTATTTTTGTCGTAGACGCCCGCATTTTTCAATACTTCAGCCGCAATCGCGACCGTGGTATTTACCGGGTTAGTGATAATACCAATGCAGGCTTTCGGGCAGGTACTGGCAACTTGCTGGATCAGATTCCGCACGATCCCGGCATTCACATTAAACAGGTCTGAACGATCCATGCCGGGTTTACGTGCCACCCCCGCAGAAATCAGGACGATGTCAGCCCCTTCCAGAGCCGGTTTAGCATCTTCACCACAGAAACCTTTAATTTTGACCGCGGTAGGGATATGGCTGAGATCGACGGCGACACCCGGAGTGACCGGTGCGATATCATATAATGAGAGTTCGGAACCGGAAGGTAGCTGGGTCTTGAGCAGAAGCGCGAGGGCCTGACCGATACCACCCGCAGCACCTAGAACTGCAACTTTCATCCTATACTCCTTTTTTATCATTAACTTATAAGTGTCGTGTAATTAATTGGTGTGACCTTAATCACTTACGCTGTTAAAAACAATCGCTCACCTGCAGAGAATCTGAGGTTGGTCGTTTAGAAAGTAAAAAAACATCTCTAAGATGACCTTTTTCCGCTTTTAGTGACTTTTTATCGGAAAGCTTCATCATTAAAAATAGCACCACAAAATAGGCCAGGTTAATAAATGGTTAAATTCGGTCCAATGTGAGAGCTGAATCGAGATCATCACATTAAATCCCTTGTGCAACACAGTTCATCCGCAATGCACAATTTTGGCATATTCATTAAATTGAGCTTAAAACAGCGGCACTTACATTCCTTGTTCCAAGCTTAATTCATGATTTTTGCAATTAACCTCTGTTGCATAAAAATTCAATTATCTGCATAATCAGCCCCACTATGATTCAGAGACCAGGGTGCAAAATGCGTAATCCTGCTAAACAGGAAGATTTGATCAAAGCCTTCAAGGCACTGTTGAAGGAAGAGAAATTCAGCTCTCAGGGCGAAATCGTTGTCGCACTTCAGGATGATGGTTTCGAAAATATCAATCAGTCAAAAGTCTCACGGATGCTGACAAAATTTGGTGCTGTCAGAACTCGTAATGCGAAGATGGAAATGGTGTACTGCCTGCCCGCTGAAATTGGCGTGCCGACAACCACCAGTCCTCTGAAGAATCTTGTGCTGGATATCGACCATAACGATGCCGTTGTGGTGATCCGAACCAGCCCGGGAGCCGCACAACTGATCGCGCGTTTACTCGATTCCCTGGGTAAATCCGAAGGGATCCTCGGAACAATTGCCGGTGATGATACGATCTTCACGACACCGGCCCGCGGATTTAGCGTCAAACAGTTGCACGATGCGATCCTCAGTTTGTTCGAGCAGGAGCTCTAGGGCTGCAACATTTTGCACCTCCTGTCGCTTTCATTCTGTGCCTGAGGTCAGAAGATTACCTTCTCTGACCTCATTCAATGCTATTCCCTTCCTTTATTGCTGCCTTCCGTTTCTCAAAAAAACCGCAAACGCACCGCCTTTCTGTTAAATCTCGCTACAACCTACGAAATTCCGTCACACAAATATTTCCAGGGTATGATTCACCGCAAGAATAAGCACAAATAGTCAAATTCACTCACTCCATTGATTTTACTAAAAATTAACACGAAACGAACGTTTTTCATCCACTTTTTATGCCTTTTTGTTATTAAAAACAAAGATAGTTGACATATAACAACCCAAATAACTATTAGCGAGCTATTAATTTATGGCGTGACTAGATGTATACTCATTTCCGTGGTGTGAAGCACCAGTTGTTGGAAACATAATAAAATCGACGAGGTCAAAATCATGAAAGTTAAAACTACCATCGCAACATTAAGCATTCTCTCTGCATTGTCATTTGGCGTTTTTGCAGCACAACCTGTTACACAAGAACAAGCCGCAACAATGCAGCCTACAGGGATGATCAGCGTCAGCGGCGTAGCCGGTGCACCATCAGATATCCGTCAGGCACTGTCAGATAAAGCCGATGCCAAAGGTGCTAAAGCATTCCGTGTTATCGAAGTTCGTGAAGAAGGTAACTACCACGCGACCGCAGAAATTTACCAATAATTTCGGGTAAACGAAGCGAAGGGGCCTGAATGACTCAGGCCCGCGCTATGCGCACTAAGAAGGATTTGTCACTGCACCATCTACGTTCCCGCACGCTTTATGCGCTCCAGAACACGATATTACAGTCCTGATAAATCCAAATCTCAATCGACGTTGCTCTCTGATGAAAAGCACCAACGTCTGTGAATTCAGGAAACCATCATGAAAATTATTACCACTATTGCCGCACTTAGCCTGTTGTCTGTTGTTTCTTTTGGTGCCTCTGCCGCACAGCTTGTGACAAACCAGCAGGCAGAAAATCTGCAACCGATGGGCATGGTCAGCGTTAGCGGCGTCAACGGCGTGCCAATGGATATCCGCCAGCAGCTGTCTGATAAAGCTGAGAGCAAGGGCGCAAAATCTTTCCGTGTGATCGAAGCCCATAACGACGGTGCTTATCACGCGACAGCAGAAATCTATCAATAACATTCCTGAGTAAGTCACTGATATAAAACCGCTGTTTGATTATTTCATAAATTAGCGTTACCGGGTTTCAACAGCCACAGACCAGCGAAAATAAGCGCTGTTGAGGCTGGGAAGAGCGTTGACACTGCCACTGCCCGACTCTCTTGCTAACGATACCCTCGTCGTCCTGTCCGACGACACCCTTTGGCCCTCAAAATTTCGGGGGCTTTTTTTTGCCTGAGAAAACCTTAACACGGCGGATCACAGGCATAAAAAAAGCACAGCAACTGCTGTGCTTATTCACTATAAAAATATGATTTTACTGATCTTGTGACGCTTTCGCTTTTGCAGCCAGGGCCGTAAGCAGTTTTCCATGTATACCACCAAAACCGCCATTGCTCATCACCAGAATATGATCGCCAGGCTGCGAGGCCTTAACGACCATATCGACCAGTGAATCGACGTCTGCACTCCAGTGAGCAGGCTGAATACAGTGTTCAGCCACTTCGGCCACCTGCCAGGGAATATGCTGCGGCTGTAAAAGGAAAACTTCATCAGCACGTCCCAGGGAAGGTGCCAGTTCATTTTTACTCATGCCCATTTTCATGGTGTTTGAACGGGGTTCCAGCACGGCCAGAATACGTGCAGTTCCGCCGACTTTGCTGCGCAATGCAGAAAGCGTTGCCAGAATAGCCGTCGGATGGTGAGCAAAATCGTCGTACACGCTGACATCATTTTCTACGCCGCGCAATTCGAGACGGCGACGGGCATTAATGAAATCGCCCAATGCCTTACAGGCATCTTCCGGCTTCACGCCCACATGGCGTGCCGCAGCAATCGCCATCAGGCCGTTATGCATGTTGTGCTCGCCAACCAGATTCCACTTCACCTGCCCGACCGCTTCGCCGTGCAAATAAACCTCGAAAGTACTGGAATCTGGCGTCAGTTTCTTAGCATCCCACACACAATTTTCGGCATCACCGACAAATTCCTGCTCACTCCAGCACCCCATCGCCATCACTTGTTTCAGCGGTGTGTCGTGCTCCGGCAGAATGATTTTTCCCTTGCCCGGCACCAGACGCACCAGATGGTGGAATTGTTTCTGAATCGCTTTCAGATCATCAAAGATGTCAGCGTGATCGAATTCGAGATTGTTGAGGATCAGCGTACGCGGGCTGTAATGAACAAACTTGGAACGCTTATCGAAGAACGCACAGTCGTATTCATCAGCTTCCAGCACGATAAACGGGCTGTTGCCCAGACGCGCAGATACCTCGAAATTGCCCGGCACGCCACCAATGACGTAGCCCGGTTCATAACCGCAGGCTTCGAGGATCCACGTTACCATGCCGGCAGTGGTGGTTTTACCGTGCGTCCCCGCAACGGCAATAACCCAGCGCTCTGGCAGAACATGATCATGTAACCATTGCGGACCTGAGACATAAGGGATCCCAAGCTCCAGCACCGCTTCGACACAAGGATTACCGCGCGTCATCGCGTTGCCGATGATCACCAGATCCGGCTGAGGATCTAACTGGGCAGGATCGTACCCCTGGATCAGGTCGATCCCCTGATTTTCCAGCAGCGTACTCATCGGTGGATAAACGTTGTCGTCCGAACCGGTTACCTGATGCCCCTGTGCACGAGCCAGCATCGCCAGCCCGCCCATAAACGTGCCGCAAATCCCAAGAATATGAATGCGCATATATTTTCCATTAATGCCTTTAAGTCAGCCGCTATTCTACCGCTCAGAATCCTCCAGAAGAAATGGATTTGCCTATGATTCGTCCATATATTTGGGCTAAACTGCTCACGCTCTTGTGAAATTTTTATTAACGTACCGTTATCTATCCTCGATTCAGGGAAAGTGTCATGAAAACGTTAGGCGAATTTATTGTTGAGAAGCAGCAAGATTTTCCACATGCAACTGGTGAACTGACAGCGTTACTTTCAGCAATTAAACTCGGCGCTAAAATCATTCACCGTGATATCAACAAAGCGGGTCTGGTCGACATTCTGGGTACCAGTGGTGCAGAGAATGTGCAGGGTGAAGTGCAGATGAAACTTGATCTGTACGCAAATGAAAAATTAAAAGCCGCGATGAAGGCGCGTGGTGAGATTGCCGGTATCGCGTCAGAAGAAGAAGATGAGATTGTCATTTTCGAAGGTGAACGCGCTGAAAATGCAAAATACGTCATTTTGATGGATCCGCTGGATGGTTCTTCAAACATCGACGTTAACGTTTCTGTCGGGACAATTTTCTCGATTTACCGCCGTACGACTCCGCTGGGTCAGCCGGTGACGGAAGCTGACTTCCTGCAACCGGGAAACCGCCAGGTCGCCGCAGGTTATGTGGTATATGGTTCTTCCACCATGTTGGTTTACACCACCGGCGCAGGCGTTCATGCCTTTACCTACGATCCTTCACTTGGTGTTTTCTGCCTCTCTCACGAAAAAGTCTGTTTCCCTAAAAAGGGCAACATGTACTCGATCAACGAAGGCAACTACATTAAATTCCCGCTTGGCGTTAAAAAATACATCAAGTATTGCCAGGAACAGGATGAAGCGACGCAACGCCCTTACACCTCACGCTACATCGGCTCGCTGGTGGCAGATTTCCACCGCAACCTGCTGAAAGGTGGCATTTATATTTATCCAAGCACCGCCAGCCATCCGAACGGAAAACTGCGTCTGCTGTATGAATGCAACCCGATGGCTTTCCTGGCCGAGCAGGCTGGCGGTAAAGCCAGTGACGGTAAAAACCGTATCCTGGATATCATCCCGCAGAAACTGCATGAACGTGCACCATTCTTTGTGGGCAACAGTTCAATGGTGGAAGACGCGGAGCGCTTCATTGCCCAGTTCCCTGATGAATAACTGAAATACGCATCAAAAAATCATCAAAGAATGAATGTGATACCTGTGTAGCTTTGCATTGACCCAAACATAAAAAGGTGGCTTAAAAGCCACCTTTTTTATTGTTTACCGCTCAGGATTTTTTCAGAAATGATCGGCTCGATTGAGTTTAAACACCGCCATGCTTTTTGCCAGTAACTGCGCCTGCTCTTCCAGTGAACGTGTGGCCGCTGTCGCCTGTTCCACCAGTGCGGCGTTTTGCTGCGCTACCTGATCCATCTGCGTAATCGCCACGTTCACCTGTTCGATGCCGTGCGTTTGTTCGGTCGTCGCGATGGAAATCTCACGCATCAGGCTGGTCACTCGAGTCACTTCGCTGGAGATTTCCAGCATGGTGTTTGCGGCAGATCTCACCATATCCGAACCTTCAGAAACCCGGCTTTCAGAATCCACAATCAGCTCTTTAATCTCTTTAGCCGATTGCGCACTGCGTTGCGCCAGGCTTCGCACTTCACCCGCCACCACCGCAAAACCACGACCCTGCTCGCCGGCACGTGCGGCTTCGACTGCCGCATTCAGCGCCAGAATATTGGTCTGGAAGGCAATGCCGTCGATGACCGTAATAATGTCGCCGATACGTTTTGAGCTATCGGTGATGCCCTGCATTTTATCCATTACCTGATGGACGACTTCGCTGCCTTTGTTGGCAATGACTGACACGCTTTGCGCCAGTTGATTGGCCTGGTCAGAGTTCGCGGCATTCATGCGCACGGTTGAGGTCAGTTGCTCCATGCTCGCGGCAGTTTCTTCCAGCGATGCAGCGGATTCTTCGGTGCGCTGCGCCAGATGGACGTTACCGGCAGCCAGTTCGCGGGAACCGACATCGATCTGATTCCCGGCATCGCGTACGCGTCCGACAGAAAGCGCCAGCGAATCCTGCATTTGCTTCATCGCTTTCAGTAAACGCCCCATTTCGTTATTACGGGAATCATCAATTTCATGGGTCAGATCGCCTTGGGCGATGTATTCCAGTTGCGCAATGGAGAATGTCAGCGGATGCATGATGATCTTCTGCAAGGCGAACCATGCCAGCACCGCGATAATCAGCGCAATGATGAAGCTGGTGGCAATCACCGTCAGTTGGATACGTGCATTGGCGCGGGCCTGTTCAATGCGGTTGTTGGTATTATCTACGGCATAGGCACGGAAATCCGCCAGCGCTTTATCATAAGCATTGCTGTAAGGCGTGATTTTGTTTTCCAGCACATCGTAATAACCGTCTGCACTTTGCGCCTGAATTGCTGCCAGCAGCGGCACTAAGCCGTTAGCTTTATAGGCATCGTAGGTTTTCTTTACTGCGTCGGATAAATCTCTGCCCTGCTGAGTGTCATCCTGGATGCTGATAAATTTCGCCAGATCGGTATCGGCTTGTTTGATATAACCGCTAATGCGGTCCGCTGTATTTTTCGCATCATCCATCATGCCAATTTCCAGCTGACGTACCGCCACGCCGCTGGCGACACGCGTGCGCAACGAGAAACTGTAGCTGTCGGCCAGTGAACCAAGTTCATCGCCCTGAAGCTGGTTAATTTTTTGCAGTGATGTCGCACTTTGCCGGATGGCATTCGCCCCCAGTACGCTCACCAGCAAGAGAATTAACGTCATAAATACCAGCAGGCCAATCAGACCGGCTTTTACGCTCAACTTATTCAACATACGGTGTTATCCAGCCATTCAGGTGAAAAGGAGATACTTCAGATGGGTAGGGATCAGGTTAATCCTGATTTTTTGTTTGAATATTGTTATCGGCAATCGCTCGAATATCTTGATAAGAAAAGCAAAAACAGGCAGTTACGCGGAAAAGTATCGGATCAGTAAATTTTACTGCCAATACGGAAGATTTAGCCGAGGTTCAACAGCAGGTCATGCCGGAAAATGCGCGCAGACGATTCGACGAAAAGGGCGGGAAATCGCGGGAGAGTTGGCTATAATGTGCGGCACTCTATTCCTGGTTCAATGAAGGAAACCAACAATGAGCTTACTGAATGTCCCGGCGGGCAAAGAACTGCCAGAAGATATCTACGTAGTGATCGAAATTCCTGCAAACGCAGATCCAATCAAGTACGAAGTGGATAAAGATACCGGCGCGCTGTTTGTAGACCGCTTCATGTCTACTGCGATGTTCTATCCGTGCAACTACGGTTACATCAACCACACGCTGTCTCTGGATGGCGACCCGGTTGACGTTCTGGTTCCAACTCCGTACCCGCTGCAACCAGGTTCTGTGATCCGCTGCCGCCCTGTCGGTATGCTGAAAATGACCGACGAAGCCGGTGAAGATGCGAAACTGGTTGCCGTTCCGCACACCAAACTGAGCAAAGAATACGATCACATCAAAGATGTGAACGACCTGCCAGAACTGCTGCGCGGCCAGATCACCCACTTCTTCGAGCAATACAAAGCGCTGGAAAAAGGCAAATGGGTAAAAGTTGACGGTTGGGCTGATGCTGCTGCTGCAAAAGCTGAAATCGTGACCTCTTTCGAACGTGCTAAAAACAAATAAGTTTTCTGCCGTTTGAACAAAAAAACACCGCCAGATGGCGGTGTTTTTTTATGTATTAAGCGTTGTCAGACAACGATTATTTTCCGACGACCTTGCTCAGATTACTCACTTACTGCTTCGTTACGCTTAACCCAGTCACCACCCTCAATTCTCGGCACACCATCCAGTGAACGAATGTAGAGGTAAATCCAGGCGCTGCCATAAGGTGTCGAAATCAGCTCACGACGATAATCTTTCGTATTACTTTTCAGCTCATCTAACTCAGCCATGATGGACGAGTTAATGCGGTAAACTTCGCAATAGACTTTGCCTTCCCCTGGTATAACAGCAGGATAGTGACCCAGATTATACAGGGCGTAACCTTCCAGCTCATGATCACCCAACCATTGAGCATTCGTCATCCAATGACTGTTGCCTTGCTTGCGTCGTAAGCTACCGTAAACAATTATTCGCATGTTTATATTCGTATAGTAAAAGTCACATGAATTAAAACTCAAACTGATAGAGCAAATCCAATGCCTGATCGATGCCCGATACAGCCTGCAGGTAAAGCTTGGGCATCAACCGGTAGCGCAGAGTGAGCGTTGCCAGCGAGTCGAATATCCCGACGCCATATTTCACCTGTAAACCCGGTAAAACATAACCACTGACCACGACCTGGGAGCTGTCTCCCACGCCCTGAGTATCCAGCGCCAGATTGCTGACACCGAATGCCTCGCCGATTTTACCCACAAGTTTACCACTTTGTGCAACCCCTAACCCGATAAGAGCGGAAGTCATTGCGCCACTGTCACCGCCGGAGTTGTCTAATCCTTGCCCGCGAAGCAGGTAGGACAAGGCTTCCTGCTGTGACATCGCCGGATCTGAGAATATTTCAAGTTTAGGCGCATCGGCCTCACCGGTAACTCTCAAACCAGCAACCACATCGTTTTCTGTCGCGTCCGGGTTACGGATCGCTTCCAGATTCAGTAGCGGCTGGTCCGCCGGGCCGGAGAACAGCAACTGGCCTTTACGTACAATCAGATCCTGCCCGTAGGCATGGAAGCGCCCGGACGGAATATTAATTTGCCCGTTCAGCCCCAGGCCGCGGCTGTCCTGTGCCACTTTCAGCGCACCTTCCAGCCGGGCTTTCAGACCGAAGGCATCGAGACGAACATCTTTACCAATGTTCACCATCAGATTGCTGTTGATCGGAATAGAAGCAGAAGCCGGTGCGATAGGCTGACGCTGGTCGTTGAGCATTACTTCATCCGACGACACGCCCACTGCACTTTCCGGCAATTCCTGCACCGTAATGCGCGCCCACGGAATATCAACGGTTCCGTTAAGCGAGAACAACTGCGGCGTGGCATCAAACACTAAATCCGGTGAAACGTCCAGACGTACCATCGGTGGCACGGAAACCCGCACTTTGTTGCCTCTCGCCGCGATGCGGGCGCGCCAGGCATTAATTTCACTCCAGTCGGCGTTACCGTTCAGCTCAAGCTGACCCTGCGCGGTTTTGATCACCCCTTCCATGATGGATGACATACCGTTGAAATTAATGCCGATATTGGCATCGGTGATATCAAACGGCATAAATTGCGCGTCGAAATCAACACCGGTCAGCGCAAGCCTGCCAAACACCAGCGGTTTCTGTGCGTTACCGCCGAGGCGCAGATTGGCATTCAAAATACCCGAGGCTTTTTCGCCGTCCATCAGCGCGGGTTGCAGCAAGGCCATCGAGATACGGGCAATATTCACATTACCGCTGAGGTTACGTTTTCCCTGCGGATCGGCAATCTGGATGCTGCCGTCAAGCTGACCGTTGTGGGTGATTTTAATCAGCCAGTCGAGACTGGCACGACCGTTGTTCAGCCCGGCGTTCAGATTCAGCGTATCAAACGCCACCGGCAGCGGGCTGCCCTGCACCAGTTGCTGAACTTTCACGCCTTTACCCACCAGTGAAACACTGGCCTGCGGCAGTCCGCCTTCCGCTTTCCAGCTCACATCGGCTTTCCCACTGAACACGCCGCTCAGCTGTGTGTCATCGGTCAGGAAAGGTTTGATCATCGCCAGGTCAAAGCGGTTGAGCACCACGCTCGCCTGCCCGCTGGCACCGGCATCAATCGTTTTCGGTACACACAAATCAGCATTCGGATTTTGCCAGCAATGCGGGCCAACGGTGATCCGTTGCTCTTTATTAAAGTAATCCAGTGCAATCGAACGGTTCAGTCGCCATTGCCCGACTGGCGTATCAAACAAGGTATTGGTGATGTCGCCTTTCCATTCCTCGGTTGCACGGTCAAAACTGCCGCTCAGCGCCAGACGGCCGGAAACCGGTTTGCCATCGACTTTCAACGTCAGTTCATGCTTTTTCTCGTTACCTTTGGCCTCGAGATTAATGTCAGTGATATCCAGCGCATCCTGTTTAAGCTGCTGAACGCGTACACTAAAATTCCCCTGGATCTGATCGGTAGAGCTGACGTCGCCTTTAATATCCACGCGCCGCACCGTCAGCGCCTGCCATTTAAGGCCCGTCGCTGTTATATCCGCCAGCAGCTTCGGTGCCTTGAGATCACCGCGCAGTTGCAGCATTCCTTTCACTACGCCGCCCAGCCCCGGCAATGCACCGTCAAGATGTGGGGCATCGACTTTAGCGTCGAGATTCCAGGTATCAGCGAGCGTCCCCTTCACATCCAGATTATTGCGCCCCAGTTCAAGATGCAGTTGCGGGATATCCCACTGGCCATAACTGTTGCCGCGCACATTACCCTGCGCTTTGACCGCGTTTTGCTTCACGTTACCGGTCAGATCCAGCACCGGCACCTGGATCTGCCATGTACCGCCATACAGGCTGCCGCGCGTGGTGATCTTGCCCTGCAATTTCGCCGGCCAGTCAGGATACTGTTTAGCGGTATTAATGCCGGTCAGCTTCAGTTCACTGTTCCAGCTGATGGCTTTACTCCAGTCCACCACGCCGGTCAGGTCGGTATTGCCTTCCAGCGCGGCAAGGCGCAGCAGGCTCAGTTTGAACTGCTCCACGTTGCCTTTACCGTCGAGGGTCAGCGTCGCAGGCGGTATCTGCTCGCCTTTGAAATCTGAACGCAGTGACAGCGCGTAATCGGTCGCTTTACCACTCACGTTAAATTTGAAGCCTTTCACCTGATACTGCGGCGTGCCGGTCAGCGGCCATTGAAGCGCATCGCTGGTAAGTTGCAGATCCAACGGCAAACCGGCTTCCGCCAGCTGAGTTTGCAAGGCCAGCTGAGCACGCACCGGGCCGGAAAGATTGAGGCCAACATCCAGCTTATCGCGCAGCCCACCCGCGACTTTCAGTTTGATCTTCTCCCCTTTCAGCGGATCGATATTCACGGCGGTATTGAGGGTCATATCGACCGGCCAGTTCTGGTTGAGCGTCGCCTGCCCCATACCATCCACGGAACCCTGTGGCGAGCGCACCATCAGTTTATCCAGTTTTACAATCTGATTTTGCGTACTGGCTTTCAGCTCGAAACGGGTGATCAGCACATCGGTATCGCTGGTGAGACGCAGGTTTTCGGCGAGAATTTGCTGAATATCCAGATCAACCGGCAGACGGAAATCCGGTAACTCAGGCAGCAGCGGTTTAGCAAACAACTCCTGCAATGTTTCACCCAGCGGTTTCTCCGGCACGACCACGGGCGGTTGTGCCGGTTTGCCCGTCGCTTTTTCGACGGCTTTGTCCTGCGCGGCCTGCACCACGTCCGGTAACGGGCTGACCGGGGTTTTCGGCAGCGCAATCAGTAATCCGCCGATACGCGTTGGCATCAGCTGAATTGCGCGGCCTTCCCAGTGCGCCCCTGTGCGGAATGACGCCAGCGAAATAGCCCGGTCATCCAGCGTAATATTGATGTTATCCAGCGTCAGCAAACGCAGCGTGATCGGATACGGCGTGCTGAGATTGGTTAGCGGCTCGCTGTTTTCCGGCTCAGGTTGCGCGGCGGCTGGCGTCATTTCTTTGGTATTGACCACCACATTCACGTCTTTCACCCGCAACGCATTGACGCAAAGCGCGCTGTTTTTCAGGCAGGAGAAATCGAGGGAAAGGTGAAACTCCCCGGCTTTAACGTCCACACCCGGCATTTCGTAATGCACGCCTTTCAGTGTCAGGTCGCGCCATCCACCTTCGGTACTGGCTATGTTCAGGCCCGGTACGAACCGGTTGGCACCGTTGATCATCAGGTGCAAACCGGTTTGTGTGCCGACCAGAAAGGCCACCAGGCTGATTAACAGCACCAGGAAAATCAGGAATCCCAGGCAGATTTTTTTAAATAAACTCATAATTCCGGACCCAAACCGATGTAAAACTGCAATCCATGCTCATCTTTGTCGCCAACCGGAGCGGCAACATCTAATTTCACCGGGCCGATCGGTGAAGCCCAGCGCACACCCACACCCGCGCCGGTTTTAAAATCGTTTTGTGTAATGTCATTAACCGCTTCACCGGAATCGACAAACACGGCGCCCCACCATTTTCCGGTCACGTTGTACTGGTATTCCACCGAACCGGTGCCCAGATAGGACGCACCAGTCAGCTTGCCTTCGTCATCACGTGGAGAAATGGATTTGTATTTGTAACCACGGATACTGCGGTCACCACCGGCGAAGAAGCGCAAGGATGGCGGCACACGTTCGAAGTCATTGGTTTCAATCCACCCCAGATTGCCGCGGAATACAAAACGGTGCTTGTCAGCCAGGGTGCGGATCCAGACGTTTTGCGCCTGAATCACAGCGAAATCGACGTCAGAACCCCAGCTAGTATCGGACACATCAAGGGAGTAGCGCTGAGAATCGCCCCAGGTTGGCATCAGACCGCCGCGCTGACGCGTACGGTTGAGACTCACACCCGGATAAATCAGCATGGTGGTGTTGGTCACACTGCCCTGTGTAAAGTGATCAAGGCTCCAGCGCAGATTGACCGCATGTTGCCAGCCGCTGGAGAGATCCCAATACCGTGCCAGGTTCACTGTCGTGGAATCTGAATTGGTATCGTTCAGGTCTTCACGTTTGAAACCGCCCTGCACCAGGTAATATTGCTCCAGCGGGGATTTCAGCAGCGGAATTTTATAACTGAGATCTAAAGACTGCTCCGGGCCGGAGAGCGTGGTTGAGGTTTCAAAACTCTGGCCACGATCGTTAACCCATGGTTTCTTCCAGTTGGCTGTCACCCGCGGGCCAATGTCCGTGGAATAACCGATACCGGTTTCGATGGTATTCTCGGTGCGCGGCGACACCACGGCATTCAGCGGCAGGGTTTTCGTGGCTTTGGCATCCGTGAAATCCGGTGACACGACAACAGAGTTAAACCAGCCGGTAGCAGACAGGCGGCGGTTAAGCTCAGCCAGTTGCGCCGTGGTGTAGTAATCACCCTGATGAAATGGCACCAGATTTTGCAGATATTCATCACGGATCTGCGATCCCTGATAATGCACATCACCGAAGCGGTAACGCTCGCCGCTGTCAAACTGAATGTCCCAGAACGCTTTGTGCTCGTCTTCGATGACGCCCAGTTGGCTTTTACGCATCGTGGCGTCAAAATAACCTTTGCGCAGGGCAATGCCGGTCAGTGAGCTTTTGAAATTATCGTACGTCCCGTGGTTTAAAATCGTCCCTACCGCAGGCACATCACGCTGTTTGAGCTGTTCGAATTCATTATCTTTGTCTGCCTGCCCTTCAATCACGACACTCGTGCCAGCGATTTTCACCGGTATCCCTGGTGTCACTTTGGCAATCAACACCGGACGCCCGGGCGGCGGTGTTTCGCGGTAATCAAAATCGATGGTCGGCGAATAATACCCCAGCGGCCTTAAACCCTGTTCAATAGCGGCACTGACGCGGGCACGGAACCGTCCGTTAGCCCCGACTTCATCGCTTTGAATGGCTGATAAACGGACGCGGACGTTCCTTTCTAAATCGCCATCCAGGCCTTCCAGTTGCAAACGCACCTTCGCTGCCATGGAAAGTGAGGGGGCCAGCAGTACAAATAACAAACCCAGTTCACGATATCGTGGCACACGCACTCCTGCTAAATTTTACTGTCCTGTTAAAATATCAGATGCCCGCCGGAGATTATCTGCCCATCTTTGGCAGATTCATCTTTTTAAAGTCTGATGAAAGCATTTTAGTGCTAATCCCCTGAAAATGTTCAACGACGAAGCAACGTCCTTCGTATTGTGTGCAAAGACGCAATCAGATACAACTAACACTGACCTGTTGGTCGTTGTTATTCGTACAAACCTTTTGTGACAAACCTCGTTCACTAAAGCAACAACTGGAGTTTTCTGTGGTGCAACTTTCCGATAAAACGCAGTCTGTCACGCAGGCAGAAGCGTTACCTGGCCGTACAACCCCGATGCCGGTGGCAACCCTTCATGCAGTAAGTGGCCACTCAATGACGCATGTTCCTGACAACATGGAAGTCGCGATTTTTGCGATGGGCTGCTTCTGGGGCGTAGAGCGTTTGTTCTGGCAACAGGAAGGGGTTTACAGTACGGCAGCCGGTTATAGCGGCGGTTTCACTCCCAACCCGACCTACCGAGAAGTGTGTACCGGCCAGACCGGTCATGCGGAAGTCGTGCGCGTAGTCTTTGACCCGGCGATTATCAGCTACACAAAACTGTTGCAGATTTTCTGGGAAAATCACGACCCGGCGCAGGGTATGCGTCAGGGCGGCGATATTGGCACGCAATATCGCTCCGCGCTGTATGTGCTGAGCGCAGAACAACAGGATCAGGCGCTGGCAAGTCTGGCGAGTTTCCAGCAGGCGATGGACGAAGCGAACGATAAGCGCACTATTACCACGGAAATCACCGAAGCCCTGCCGTTCTATTATGCGGAAGATGAACATCAGCAATATCTGTTCAAAAACCCGGAAGGTTACTGCGGATTAGGCGGCATAGGCGTCTGTCTGCCGCCGCAATAATGCGGGATTTTTAAGCGCTGGCGGCAGTCTCAGTGCTGCTGCTATACTATGCGGGTCACAAAAGTGGCCCTTGAAAACTATTTCTGGCAATTATCTTTGTTTTTCATCCTTAACGCTTTTTTCTTCTGAACAGCTTTTTAATGTTTTTTTAAAAAGGGTGTTCTTTAAGCAACAAAAATAATGAGTGCCTTTCTCTGCCGGTTAATTCCGGTGTTAAACGGATAGATTATGTTAAACAGTATTTTACTGATTCTCTTATTAATCGCGATCAGTGCCTTTTTCTCGCTGTCAGAGATATCGCTGGCCGCTTCCCGCAAAATAAAACTCAAACAGTTGGCAGACGAAGGAAACGTCAATGCCTCCCGTGTCATGAAGTTACAGGAAACCCCTGGCCTGTTCTTTACCGTGGTGCAGATTGGCCTCAATGCCGTCGCCATCCTCGGTGGTATCGTGGGTGATGCCGCATTTTCCCCGGCTTTCCGGACCTTTTTTATCCGCTTTATGTCGCCTGAAATGGCGGATCAAATCAGCTTTATCTTTTCGTTCGTGCTGGTCACCAGCCTGTTCATTCTGTTTGCTGACCTGACACCGAAGCGCATCGGTATGATTTCACCTGAGTCGGTTGCCGTCCGTATAGTCAACCCGATGCGTTTCTGTCTGATGATTTGCCGCCCGATGGTGTGGTTCTTCAACGGTATGGCGAACATGATTTTCCGTCTGTTCAAGCTGCCCATGGTGCGTAACGACGACATCACTTCCGACGATATTTATGCCGTCTTTGAAGCCGGTGCGCTGGCGGGCGTACTGCGTAAGCAGGAACATGAACTGATTGAAAATGTGTTCGAGCTGGAATCCCGTACCGTTCCGTCGTCAATGACCTCGCGTGAAAGCGTGATTTATTTTGACCTGCGTGAAAGCGAAGAAAGTATTAAAGAGAAAATCGCCACACACCCGCATTCCAAATTCCTGGTGTGTGACGGTCATATTGATCAGGTCGTCGGTTATGTTGATTCGAAAGATTTACTGAACCGTGTGCTGGGTAATCAGAGCTTAATGTTGAGCAGCGGTGTGCAAATCCGCAATGCGCTGATTGTGCCGGATACGCTGACGCTTTCCGAAGCACTGGAAAGCTTCAAAGCGGCAGGCGAAGACTTTGCCGTGATCCTCAACGAATATGCGCTGGTGGTGGGTATTATCACGCTTAACGACGTGATGACCACGCTGATGGGGGATCTGGTGGGTCAGGGTATGGAAGAACAGATTGTGGCCCGTGATGAGCATTCATGGCTGGTTGAAGGCGGTACGCCAATCGAAGACGTGATGCGCGTGCTGCATATCGAAGAATTCCCGCAATCCGGTAACTATGAAACCATCGGCGGCTTCATGATGTTCATGCTGCGCAAGATCCCTAAGCGTACGGATTTTGTGAAATTCTCCGGCTTCAAATTTGAAGTGGTCGATATCGACAGCTATAAGATTGATCAGTTGCTGGTGACGCGTATTGTCGACCAGCCTGCTGCACCGCTGCTGCCAAAAACGCCGCAGGAAATTAAAGACGACAAGAAAGCGCAGGGGTAAGGCGCTTTTTCAAGCGTGGAAAATTCAAACGCCAGAAACACTAACGGCTCCTTCAGGGAGCCGTTTCTTTTTGCGCACGCTGCTATAAAGCAGTGACAACACGCAGGGCACACTTAGCCCATTTCTGCCTGCAAATGCGTAACCTGACGGTTAACTTCAGACATCACGCTAAAGTGGCGCTTATCGCGTACCTTTGGCAACAGGATCTTGCCTTGGTCGAATTCAAAAGCGCCGACGTCCTTGATATACAAACGTCCACGAAACAGTGTCTTAACGTACTTTGCGACTTTCATCGGATTGTAACGCTGGAATATTCTCATTTTTCTATTGTTCTCCGTTAAATCACTGCAGGTACCGGCCACGTCGCAAGGCGACAGATACCGGGACAGAAAAGTGTTTTGCAGTGAAGAGACCTATAACATAGCAGGGCACTCAGGTATTGCCAGTGGATTTAACTGCTTTTACATTGATTTTCAGTATTGTCTTAAACCCTGACATTCAAACACAGTATAACCCTGCTTTATGTGGCAATTTTGTAATCAGCAACACAAATTTAACATACCAACAGGACAGACCACTTAGGGCGTCCTATGATTGGCGTGACTGTTCTTTTGCGCCCCGGAGAATCTATGCTTTTAAGAAGTCTTTTTGTGATCACTTTTATGACATTTTCGCTTTTTGCATCTGCCCACAACTTTACCGTCGGCCAGCGTCTGGCACCGGTTGGGGTGGATGATAAAGGCGAACTGAATGACGTTAAGGATGCATTCAGTTACAGCAAATGGAACAGCGCAAAACTTCCTGGAAAAGTGCGTATTGTGCAGCACATGGCGGGAAGAAGCAGCGCCAAGGCCCTGAACGAACCGCTAATTACGGCGATCAGAGCCGCGAATTTGCCCCATGACCGTTATCAGACCACGACTATCGTCAATACCGACGACGCTATTATCGGTACCGGCATGTTCGTCCGTAAAAGCATAGAAAGCGGCAAACGTGAATTCCCGTGGTCGCAGGTAATTGTCGACAGCAACGGTGCGGTGAAAAAGGCATGGGACCTGCAACCGGAAAGTTCAGCGGTGGTGGTTCTGGATAAACACGGGGTAATTAAATTCGCCAAAGACGGGCAGTTGTCACCGCAGGAAGTCCAGCAGGTGATTACGCTGGTGGATCAGCTGGTAAAAGAATAAAACGTAAAAACCCCGGCGTAAACCGGGGTGTCATATCAGAATAAAGACACTCTGAAGCCCGGATTCAGGAACGATTCGCGTGGCACGTAGTTCAGCGTCTGCCCTTTCCAGTCATGTACCTGCGCACCGGCAGCCAGCGCGACAGCATGACCGGCGCCGGTATCCCAGATATTAGTCGGTCCGAAGCGCGGATAAAGTTGTGCCGCACCTTCCGCCACCAGACAGAATTTCAGCGACGAGCCGATCGCTACCGTCTGATGTTCGCCCAGTTGCGCCAGGTAATCCTGCAATTCAGGGTCATTACTGAAGTGTGAACGACTGACGACCACCAGCGGCGGATGCGCTTCTTTCACTGCAATCTGCTGACGTTCGCCCTGCTCTTCTTTCCAGGCTTTGCCTTCTGCGGCGCTGTACATCACCTTGGTCACCGGCACGTACACCACGCCTAACACCGGGATACCGTCTTCGATCAGTGCAATATTAACGGTGAATTCACCGTTACGTTTCAGGAATTCTTTGGTACCGTCCAGCGGATCAACCAGCCAGTAACGCGTCCAGTTCTGACGCTCGCTCCAGCTTTGCGGGTCTTCTTCCGACAGCATCGGCGTTTGCGGATCCAGCGTTTGCAGGCCGGCTTTAATCACGTTGTGCGCTGCAATATCTGCTGCGGTGACCGGCGAATCGTCTTTTTTATGGCGCGCATCAAGCGGTTGTTCACCGTCATACACCGCCATGATCGCGTCACCCGCATCGCGCGCTAACTGACAAATTTGCTCTAACATCGTTTACCTCAGTGCTTTGATTCTCATTTCTCAAGCCTAGTTTTTTTTGCCGCGAATAGCCATCCCGTAATGTGAACACGTCATAAAGCTGTTACATCTCACATTTATCCATGACAACTGATTACATTCTCAGCAAATTTTGAGATACATATCCGGTTTTCTCTTACGGGCATCATCCCTTTCTCTGGAGGCAAGGCAATGAATAAACGTCATCTGACGTTATCCCTGCTGGCGGTACTGACGGCAGCATCCGTTCAGGCGTCACAGGTGGATCTGCGCATTATGGAAACCACGGACCTGCACAGCAACATGATGGACTTCGATTACTACAAAGATAAACCGACCGATAAATTTGGACTGGTGCGCACCGCGAGCCTGATCCATGCGGCACGGAACGAAGTCACCAACTCAGTATTAGTCGATAACGGCGACATCATACAGGGCAGCCCGCTGGGCGATTACATGGCGGCGAAAGGCCTGAAACAGGGCGACGTCCATCCTGTTTATCTGGCGATGAATACACTCGATTATGCGGTCGGTAATCTCGGTAATCACGAATTTAACTACGGTCTGGATTATCTGAAAAAAGCGCTGGCCGGGGCGAAGTTTCCTTACGTAAATGCCAACGTCATTGATGATAAAACCGGTAAGCCGCTGTTCACACCATTCCTGATCACCGATAACGCGGTAAAAGACCGGGAAGGTAAAACCCATAATCTCCGCATCGGCTATATCGGTTTCGTGCCGCCGCAAATCATGGTCTGGGACAAAGCTAATCTGCAAGGCAAAGTCACTGTGGCGGATATCACCGAAACCGCTAAAAAGTGGATCCCCGAAATGCGTAAGCAAGGTGCCGACATCATTGTCGCCATCCCGCACTCTGGTCTTTCCGGCGACCCATACAAAACCATGGCAGAAAACTCGGTGTATTACCTGAGCCAGGTGAAAGGCATCGACGCCATTATGTTCGGCCATGCGCACGCGGTTTTCCCGAGTGAGGAATTCGCCAGCATCAAAGGCGCGGACATCAGACAAGGCACGCTGAATGGTGTTCCTGCCGTGATGCCCGGCATGTGGGGCGACCATCTTGGTGTCGTGGATATGGTGCTGAACAACGACAGTGGCAGCTGGAAAGTCGAAACGGCTAAAGCTGAAGCGCGCCCGATTTACGATAAAGAGCAGAAGAAATCTCTGGCGGCGGAAGATCAGAGTCTGGTGAAAGTGCTCGCCCCTTCTCATGACGCAACACGTAAATTTGTCAGTAAGCCAATCGGCAAATCCACCGACAACATGTACAGCTATCTGGCACTGGTTCAGGACGACCCGACGGTACAAATCGTCAATAATGCGCAGAAAGCCTATACCGAACATTTCATTCAGGGTGACCCGGATTTAGCCGATCTGCCGGTACTTTCTGCTGCTGCACCCTTTAAAGTCGGCGGACGTAAAAACGATCCGGCCAGTTTCGTGGAAGTGGAAAAAGGCGAGCTGACTTTCCGCAATGCGGCAGATTTGTATCTGTATCCGAATACACTGGTGGTGATGAAAGTCACCGGACAGGAAGTCAAAGACTGGCTGGAATGTTCTGCCGGACAGTTTAATCAAATCGATATTCACAGCACCAAACCACAACCGCTGATCAACTGGGATGGCTTCCGTACTTATAATTTTGACGTTATCGACGGCGTGAAATATGAAGTTGATGTCAGCCAGCCGGCAAAATTCGATGGTGAATGCGCACTGATTAATAAAGATGCAGAACGCATTAAAAACCTGACCTACAACGGTAAGCCGATAGACCTGAAAGCCACCTTCCTGGTCGCCACGAATAATTACCGGGCTTACGGCGGAAAATTCGCAGGCACCGGCGATAAACACATTGCTTTCGCGTCACCGGATGAAAACCGTTCCGTGGTTGCGGCGTACATCAGTGCCGAAACCAAAAAAGCAGGCGCGGTCACGCCAACGGCGGACAACAACTGGAAGTTGGCGAAAATTGCAGCAACGCAACCGCTGGATATCCGTTTCGAAACGTCTCCTGGCGACAAAGCGGCGGCCTTTATTCAGTCTCACGCGCAATACCCGATGATGGCCAAAGGCACCGATGCCATAGGTTTTGAGATTTATCAGGTCGATTTGCAAAAATAATGCCCTGTCAAACGCCCCGCCCGGGGCGTTTTTTCTTTCTGTACTTCCTTTGAGCTATAGCCGCGCCTTAAACATGCATTTATAATACATGTTATAAATTCTTTCATTTAACGAGGCTTCATCATGGACTATCGCGACCAACCCCTTGGCGCTCTGGCTGTTGCCATTCCGCGCGCTACCCGTCTGTTCCGTCAGTACGATCTCGATTTCTGCTGTGGCGGTAAACAAACCCTGCTGCGCGCCGTCACCAAAAAAGAGCTGGATATTGATCTCATCGAACAGCAGATTGCTGAAATTGCCCGGCTGCCGGATACCTCCACTGACTGGAAAACCGCACCGCTGGCGCAAATTATCGATTTTATTATTCCTCGCTACCATGACCGCCACCGTCAGGAGCTGCCTGAACTGGTTCTGATGGCAGAGAAAGTGGAACGGGTACACGGTGACAAATTGCCTTGCCCCCATGGTCTGGCGGTTCAGCTGCAACTGATTCTGGAAGAACTGACCAGCCACATGATGAAAGAAGAACAGATCCTGTTCCCGATGATCCGCGGCGGAATGGGCCGTCAGGCTGCCGGTCCGATTTCAGTCATGGAACGTGAGCACGATGATGCGGGACAGATTCTTGAAGAGATTAAACGTCTGACCAATAACGTGACGCCGCCGGAAGGGGCGTGTGTGACCTGGCGGGCGCTGTACGCCGGGATCAACGAATTCATCACCGACCTGATGGAGCATATCCATCTGGAAAACAACCTGTTGTTCCCGCGCGCGCTGCGTGGCGAATAATTCAGGTTTCAGAGGTAAAAAAGGGCGCATATGCGCCCTTTCTTGTTTCTGCTATCCGGAAGGAATTACAGAATTTCCAACAGCTCAACTTCGAAGATCAGCGCGCTGTATGGAGGGATGGAAGCCCCCGCGCCACGTTCGCCGTAAGCCAGGTTATGCGGGATATACAGCTCCCACTTAGAACCGACAGGCATCAGGGTCAGTGCTTCGATCCAGCCCGCGATCACGCCATTGACCGGGAATTCAGCCGGCTCGCCACGCTGTACGGAGCTGTCAAACACGGTACCGTCGATCAGTTTACCGGTGTAATGAACACGTACGCGATCCTGACGGCCCGGAATGGTGCCTTCGCCCTGGGTGATGACAGAGAATTGCAGACCAGACTCGGTGCTGCTCACGCCTTCGCGCTGTGCATTTGCAGCCAGGAATTCCTGACCCTGAACAGCCAGAGCTTCCTGGCGTTCACGACGAACAGCATCAGCACGTTCGTGGACTTCACGCAGTGCGCGGTGAACCACATCAACAGGAACGGCTGGCGTATTCCCTTCCAGCGCGTCGCGTAAGCCTGCCAGCAGTGCGTCAGGCTCTAAACCCTGCAAACCTGATTCCTGCAACTGTTGACCGACCTGCAGGCCGATACCGTAACTTGCCTGCGCTTCTACGCTGTCAAATGAAGGGGTAGTCATGAAATTTCCTTAGCTCTTAAAAATGTCGAACGCGCAGCATAGCAGCGCAAGGCTTTTGGGTAAAATTCTCTGTGAGGCAACATGACGGCAGGCGCAGTTCCTTTCCCTTTTCGGTAAATTTTTCGCATTTGACGCCATTCACGACATCGTTCGGGTGATATTTGTGCTTTGTCCCTTTCCGCATCAAGCAGTTAAACGGCTATACTAGGCAGCAACAGGCAGTCGACATTACGACAGTTAACAAGAGAGGTCGTCATGGGCAGAATCCCGCCCAGGAGAAGGAAAGCCATCCGTATTTATCAACCCATGTTGAGATCCTGGATTGCCATTATGAAAAGGCCGATGCGAGACACCACAGCACCGCAGAGTGAAAGCGAGAGTGAAATCACTTCTGCAGAAACGGAAACCGGTACTTCCGCCGCCGCCCGGGGCAAAACGCTGCTGAGCAAAATCTGGCACATGAGCGACGATTTCCACTGGTTGTCGCCCCTGCCGTATGCGCACCGCCGCGGCATTATTCTGGCTGTGCTGGTCATCCTGCTGGCATTACTGTGGCCCTATACGCCAGAAAACACCTATGCGCCGTCGCAACCGCAACAACCGGCAAGTATCCCGATGCAGGCCGATTTGCGTAACGATCAGGGCCGCACAACGCAAATGGCGCAGCCTGAGCCTGTTCAGCCGCAGAGTAATGACAACAGCGGCACGTGGCGCAGTTATCAGGTGCAGTCGGGTCAGACGCTGGCGCAGTTGTTCCGCGATAATAATATGGCAGTAAATGACGTATTTTCGATGGCACGGGTAGAAGGGGCGGACAAACCACTGAGTACCCTGAAAACCGGGCAGGAAGTGAAGATACAGCGTGATGCGCAGGGGATGGTCATGGCCCTGCAAGTGACAACGGATCAAAATGTTACCGTGACGTTTACCCGTCAGCCGGACGGCAGTTTCCAGCGCGGTAACTGATCGGCTTCTTATCTTTGCATTGTTCATCATGCAGAAAAGCAAAACGCCGGCACATGGCCGGCGTTTCACAGGTTAACTTCAGCGCTATTACGCTTCAGCAACCACAACTACGTTCAGTTTAGCGAATACGTCGCTGTGTACCTGGAACTCAACTTCGTGTTCACCAGTGGTACGCAGAACGCCATTCGGCAAACGAACTTCGCTTTTAGCAACTTCAACGCCAGCAGCAGTTACTGCATCAGCAATATCGCGAGTACCGATAGAGCCGAACAGTTTGCCTTCGTCGCCTGATTTAGACGCGATGGTTACTGAACCCAGTTCGTTGATTTTAGTTGCGCGAGCTTCAGCAGCGTTCAGAACGTCAGCCAGTTTGGCTTCCAGTTCTGCACGACGTGCTTCGAAGAACTCAACGTTTTTCTTGGTAGCAGGAACAGCTTTGCCCTGTGGTACCAGGAAGTTACGAGCGTAGCCCGCTTTAACGTTAACTTGATCACCCAGGCTGCCCAGGTTTGCTACTTTATCAAGCAGAATAACTTGCATTACTTTATCCTCTCAAAGTCGTTAATAGACAGTGGCCGATTACTGATGACGATCAGTGTATGGCAACAATGAAAGGTAGCGAGCGCGCTTGATGCAACGAGCGAGCTGACGCTGGTATTTTGCACGAGTACCGGTAATACGGCTCGGGACAATTTTACCGCTTTCGGTAATGTAGTTTTTCAGTGTAGCGATGTCTTTGTAATCAATCTCTACAACGCCTTCCGCGGTGAAACGGCAGAACTTGCGACGACGGAAATAACGTGCCATTAGGCTAGTCTCCAGAATCTATCAAATCAATCTGCTCGGCATGTAACACCACTTTATTCAGACCATTGCGCCCTTGATGGCAGCTAATGAATCCGGTCACAGTGAGTTGCGTGCCGACCGTTATACTGTGAGTTAATGCTTGTGACGCTTGTCCACTGACAACCACGGGCATTCTGCACCATGCTTGTCGGTTAAATCCGGCTTCCTGCTGCGACGATTTGTGCTCTAGCACAAACTGGCAGTGTGGAATGCCCGAAGGACTGACTTTACGAATGGGGGTCTTGCACACAGTGCCCGACAACACCAGACGATTCGCCGTCACGGCAATTACTCTTCAGAATCCCCAGCTTCAGCATCATCGTTAGCTTCAGCAAAGTCTTCGCGGCGATCACGACGCTCGTCTTTTGCTTTAACCATTGGAGATGCTTCAGTTACCGCGTGTTTAGTACGCATAACCATGCTACGGATAACGGCGTCGTTGAAGCGGAAGTTAGTTTCCAGCTCATCGATCGCTTCCTGCGGAGCTTCAACGTTCAGCAGAACGTAGTGGGCTTTGTGCAGTTTGTTGATCGGGTAAGCCAGTTGACGGCGGCCCCAGTCTTCCAGACGGTGAATCTGACCAGCTGCGTTAGTGATTACTGCACTGTAACGCTCGATCATGCCCGGAACCTGTTCGCTTTGGTCAGGGTGAACCATAAAAACGATTTCGTAATGACGCATCGAATTGCTCCTTACGGATTATTCAGCCTCCTGTCAGGGTCAACCGCGGCCCATGGAAGCAAGGAACGTGTTTGTGTGCGGTCGAAAAAATGACGCGCAATTATATGTACAGCCTGTGGGAAACTCAAGGAGAAAGGCAGATTAATTTCTCTACAGCTTTGCAGCGAAGAATGCCGTGACTTCTGCCAGCGCATGAACCGAGACTTTATGCTTCGCGCCAGCTTCAGAAATAAAGGTCAGATTATCATCTGCACCGCTTTCAGCCAGTTCCTGCCGCAAGCGCTGGCTTTCAGCAAAAGGCACCACATCATCTTCTTCACCGTGCCAGACAAACAACGGAATATCTGCGATTAACGCCGCTTTCCCGGTGAAATCCAGACTCAGCAAAGGCGCGATTTCGCGTTCAAATACGTCACGCTGCACAATGCCACCGGCGTTGTAAGCTGGAAAAAGGTGGTGAGATAAACGCGCGAAATAACCAGAGCCCATCAGGTTAGCCGCCGCTTTAATCCATGGGAATTTGATCAGCGCCGCCATGGTGGTCATGCCCCCCATCGAAACCCCAGCGACGCCTAAACGCTGCGGATCCGCCAGACCGCGTCCGACAAACTCGTCTTTCAGACACGCCAGTTCATCAATGTTGTTCTGCAAAATGCTCCAGAAATTCGCCAGACATCGCGCTTCGTCGTTTTCTGCGCGCGCACCGTGCATTAATGCATCAGGCAATATCACGCGAAAACCCGCCTTTGCCAGCGTGTAGCCGAAATATGAGTAAATCTCTTTGGAAGACAGAAAACCATGATAGAAAAAAATCGTCGGAAGTTGTTGCTGATACTGTCCGGCTGGCACGGCATGAATGATCTGGATCCCTTCAATATTTTCTTCGTACATCTCAACCATCGTGCTTTCCCCTGTGCATTTAGAAAAAATATCGGCCTCTGTGAGTTTTGACATTCTACGGGTCTGCAAAACGGCGACCACAACCTTTTTCGTATGATTTATAACCCGTTATTCAAAATCCGCATTTTTCAGTTGGCTGACCTTAATTCAAATTCACACATTTATATTTATTTCATTGATTCAGATCAATTTTACATGAAATAAATAGTTACATTTGATCGTTAATCCTTTCCCGTTCTCCGCCGTTAGTGCGCTATCAGAAGCTAACGGGAAAAACCCATGAAAACGGCATCAAAACGCTCATTTCGACGGTGGAGCATTGGCGCAAAACTGGCCAGCATCGCCTCCCTGCTGGTCGGTTCCTTATTTATTATTTTCACTTTGTCACTGACTCACTCCGCCGGAAAGCAGGTCAATGAACTGGCCGTTAACGCCATTTCCGAGCAGGTGACCGGGGTGGTAGACATGATCGAAATGTACAATGCCAGCCTGAATGCGGAAGTGGACAGCTATACGCGTCTGTTCAGCCATTTTCTGCCATCGGATTTCGAACTTGATACTACCAGCCCGATGATGGTGGGCGATCAGTCAGCACCTGTCATAAAAGCAGGCGGTACGCCACTGAATCTGGATAGCAAAATCCCCGATGATTTTCTGGCGCGCACCGGCGCAATTTCCACAGTGTTTGCACGCCGCGGCGATGACTTTATCCGCGTAACCACGTCCCTGAAAAAACAGGACGGCACCCGCGCCATCGGCACCTTACTCGACAGTAGCAGCCCGGCTTACGCACAGATTATGGCCGGACAATCCTTCAACGGGCTGGCGACACTGTTCGGCAAGAAATACATCACCAAATATCAGCCGGTGCGCGATACGCAGGGCAGCGTGATTGGGATTTTATTTGTGGGTGTCGATATCACCCAGGAATATGCTGATATGCGCCAGAAGATCCTGTCCAAACGCATTGGCGAGAAAGGCTATTTCTTTGTGCTGAACAGCGCACCCGGTAAAGATCTCGGTAAATATCTGGTGCATTTCACTGATGAAGGAAAAACGCCAGCGTGGCCTGAAGGCGAACTGCAGCAGGTCATGTCACAGCCAAAAGGCCAGCGTGAATACACTGACGCAACCAGCCAGCATCAGCAATTCATGGTATATGCGAATGTGCCGGCCTGGCATTGGGTGGTGGTCGGCAGTACCGATAAAAACAGCCTGGTGGAACAGGTCAACAGCACGCGTAATCACTTCCTGATGGTGAGCCTGCTGGCGCTGGCATGTTTCGCTGCACTGTTTATCTGGCTGACGCGCAAGCTGGTCAGCCGCCCGCTGAGCGACGTCGTGAGTATTGCGCAACAATATGCCAGCGGTGACCTGCGCGCGCGGGCTGAAACCCAGCGTGTTGATGAAATTGGTGCCCTGATGCATGCGATCGACGGCATCGGCCACGGGCTGGAAAAAATTGTCGGTGAAGTCCGGCAGGTTTCCTCTGAAATTATGATGAATACGCAAGGACTTGCGCACGACAGCGAGCAGATTAATCATCAGATCGGCACGCAAGCCAGCAGTCTGGAAGAAACCTCAGCCAGCATGGAGCAGATCACCGCTACCGTACAGAACACGGCGGACAATGCCACACAGGCCACTCAACTGGTGCAACAGACCGACAAAGCGGCCACTGTCGGTGCTGATGCAGTAAATCAGTCGGTTGAGAGCATGGAGGCCATTAAGCACGCCTCAACGCGTATCGCGGATATCACGACCGTCATCGAGGGCATCGCCTTCCAGACCAATATTCTGGCCCTTAACGCCGCCGTAGAAGCCGCCAGAGCCGGTGAGCACGGGCGCGGATTCGCGGTTGTCGCTGCAGAAGTCCGGGCGCTGGCACAGCGCAGTTCAAATGCGGTGAAGGAGATTGAAAATCTGGTCGCGGATTCCCTGAGCAAAGTCGAGGACGGCCACCAGAGCGCAGCCAAAACGCAGGTAAACATGAACGATATTTTGCAGGGTATTCGCCAGGTCAAAGTGCTGATGAGCGATATCGATCTGGCCTCGCACGAGCAGTCGTCCGGTATT
Source organism: Rahnella sp. 2050 (assembly GCF_040544515.1). Lineage (NCBI taxonomy): Bacteria > Pseudomonadati > Pseudomonadota > Gammaproteobacteria > Enterobacterales > Yersiniaceae > Rahnella > Rahnella sp. 2050. Next base: position 298,478 of record NZ_JBEPKE010000005.1, read on the forward strand.
TCACAGGTAAACATTGCCATTATGCAGATTGGTAAAGCGACGCAGGAGAACGCCACGCTGGTGGAGAATTCACAGCAAACTGCGGCGGCGCTCAGCGAACAAGGCCGCCATCTCTCACAACTGGTCAGCGTCTTTAAAATTTCCGAACGGTAAGACGTGAATTGCGCGGCAATATACACCGCGCGGACTCGCCAGCACACCGGTGAAAGGGCTACACTTCAGGGTATCGCCCTTTTACCGGATATCACGATGAAACCCCTCCGAATCTCCGCTGCGCTGTTGTTACTGGTTGCGCTAAGCGGTTGCAGTAATCTGATGCAAACCACGCCGGTTCCGCCGCCTGCCGTGACAACCAAAGCGCAGGAAATTACCCGTGCGCAGACTTCCACTCTCACCAAAATTGGCAGCATCACGGTCGATGTGATTGGCAGCCCGATGGATGCCGAAGCAGAAGTGCAGCGCCGCGCCGATGCGGCGGGTGCGCATTACTATGTGATCATGTTTAACAGCGAAACTATTATTCCCGGCCGCTGGTATTCACAGGCCACACTCTACCGCTGATTATTCAGCGCCGATCGCCCGGTTAAGCAACAACTGGCACAAACGTTCCGGCAACAGCGTTTCTCCACGCGGATCAAGCACCAGGCGGCACCAGGCGTCTGCTAGCGGTGGCGACGCAAACTCCAGCATTTGCGTCGCGGTCAGCAGGTTAAATAGCTGACCGGTAAGCCAGCGCCCCTGAGCTTCTTCCGGCCTGCGCAACCGTTGTAAAAACTGGCGCGACGCCCGGTCAAAGACGCGGTTTTGTCCGCGCGCCTGATGCAAAATCTGCTGAACCATTTCCGCGCTGGCAGGCAGTTTTTTCAGCGTGCGCAGCACATCAAGACACATAACGTTTCCCGATCCTTCCCAGATACTGTTGACCGGCATTTCACGGTACAAACGCGGCAACTCGCTGTCTTCGCAATAGCCAATCCCTCCCAGCACTTCCATCGCCTCTGCCACAAACGGCATTCCCTGGCGGCACACTTCGAACTTTGCAGCGGGCGTCATCAGGCGGCATAACAATTTTTCCGCCGGATTATCCTGCGCATCCGACGCCGCAGCCAGACGCATCAGCAACATCGTCTGCCCTTCCAGCAACAGTGCCATCCGGCTCAGCGTCTGGCGCATCAGCGGTTGTTCGATAAGAGGTTTACCAAAAACCTGCCGCTGGAAGGCGTGGTAAAGCGCTACCGACAACGCCCGGCGCATCATAGCGTGGCTGCCCAGCGCGCAGTCAAAGCGCGTATGACCGCCCATTTTCAGGATATGGCGGACGCCCTCGCCTTCTTCGCCCAGCAGCCAGCCGGTGGCATTCTGAAACTCCACTTCGCTGCTGGCGTTCGAACGGTTACCCAGTTTGTCTTTCAGGCGTTCGATGCGGATCGCATTGCGCGTTCCGTCTGGCAATACGCGCGGCAGAAAGAAGCAGGACAGTCCGCCATCAGTCTGCGCCAGCACCAGATGCGCATCGCTTTGCGGCACGGAGAAGAACCATTTGTGGCCCACCAGATGATAAGGTTTTCCGCTGCCGCGTCCTTCCAGCGCCGTCGCCCGCGTGGTGTTGCTGAGCACGTCAGAGCCGCCCTGTTTTTCCGTCATGCCCATGCCGATCAGCACGCCTTTCTTCTGATCGCCAGATTGCAGATGCGGATCATAACGGTCAGATAACAGCGGTTTCATCCAGCCACTGAACTCCGGCGGCAGATATTTTTGCAGCAACGGGATCGCGCCAAATGTCATCGTCACCGGGCATAACGTCCCCGCTTCAACCTGACCGTGAAGAATAAAACGCGCCGCACGCGCCACCACCGAACCGATACGCGCATCTTCCTGCCAGGGTAAATTGTGCACGCGGTTGGCGATCAACCCTTGCATCAGCAGATGCCACGCGGGATGGAAACGCACGTCATCAAGACGTTCACCGGTGGTGTCATAACGCAAAAGATCGGGCGGATTGGTATTCGCCAGCCTTCCCAGCTCCAGCGATTCTGCAGAGCCTAACTGTTGCCCGAGGGACGCCAGGACATCGGCATCCCAGCCCGCCTGCTGGCGGGAAACCGCTTCGCGCAACGGGGTGTCGGAAAGGAATAAATTGCTGTTACTCAGTGGTTTGGGTTGATTGAAAACCCGGTGTGTTTCCCAGTCCATCGCCTGCTCCCTGTTAAAAGGATATGGCGTAAGTATGGTAAAAATCGGGAAATTAACAGGCGGACAGATCACAAAGGCAGAAATGCAAACGGGAGCCCTGAGGCTCCCGTTTAATCAGCGGATCAATAAACGACAATCAGCTTTTCTTCAGGCCGCGCTGACGTACCGCTTCGAACAGGCAAACACCGGTGGCTACGGAAACATTCAGGGAAGAGACGCTCCCCGCCATCGGGATGCTGATCAGTTCGTCGCAATGTTCGCGGGTCAGACGGCGCATACCTTCGCCTTCTGCGCCCATCACCAGCGCCATCGGGCCGGTCATTTTACTCTGGAACAGGTCATGATCGGCTTCACCGGCCGTGCCGACGATCCAGACATTATGTTCCTGCAATACGCGCAACGTACGCGCCAGATTGGTCACGTTGATCAACGGCACGTTTTCAGCGGCGCCGCTGGCAACTTTTTTGGCGGTGGCGTTCAGTTTCGCAGAACGGTCGCGCGGAACAATCACCGCGTGAACACCCGCCGCATCCGCGGTACGCAGACAGGCACCCAGGTTATGTGGATCCGTTACGCCATCCAGCACCAGCAGGAACGGACAATCGAGGCTTTCCAGCAACGCAGGCAGGTCATTTTCCTGATACTGGCGGCCTTCGCGCACTCGCGCAATAATCCCCTGATGCACAGCACCTTCGGATTTCTCATCCAGCCACTGGCGGCTCGCCACCTGGATCACGATACCACTGGCTTCCAGCTCGTCGATTAGCGGTTTCAGGCGTTTATCGTCACGGCCTTTCAGGATAAAGACTTCCAGAAAGCGTTGCGGATCGTTGTCGAGTAAGGCTTTAACGGAGTGAATACCGTAGATAATTTCGCTCATGATGCTCTTTAAAATAGACTTGCGGACAGCAAGCTGTCCGCAATTTAGTAAGGTTACAGACGATTCTATCATAGAAGAATCGTCAGAAAGGACTAGCTGTCAGACTGCTTTTTCTTCGCGCGTTTGGCTCTGGTGGCCGCCGCAATTTTTGCAGTTTTGTCAGAAGGCTTTTTGGCTTTCTTCGGTTTACCGTCTTTACCCACAGCACTGACCGCTTTCTCTTTCTTCGGTTTGGCTGGTTTTGCGTCATCTTTGCGGAACGCGCTGTCCGGCTCAAAATTCACGTTTTTCTTAGCGGTACGCCGACGGCCAGCATTAGCTGGCGCGGCAGAACGCATGGTACGTTCGCCACCTTTTTTGGCGCGGTCACGCGCGGTTTTGCCTTCACCCCGTGCTTTGCGGGTGCTGGAAACCAGCGCGAAATCGATTTTACGTTCGTCCATATGCACGGCTTCAACACGAATTTCTACCGTATCGCCCAGGCGATAAACCGCACCGGAGGATTCACCCACCAGACGCTGACCGATGTTATCGTAACGGTAATAATCATTGTCGAGCGATGACACGTGCACCAGGCCGTCGATGAACAGATCGTTGAGGCGGACGAAGAAGCCAAAGCCGGTGACACTGGCGATAATGCCGGTGAAGACTTCACCCACATGATCTTGCATGAAGTCGCACTTCAGCCAGTCCGCCACGTTGCGGGTGGCTTCGTCCGCGCGGCGTTCTGCCATCGAACAATGCTCGCCGAGCTGCAACATATCTTCGTAATCACTGTGCCAGCCGCCGGTTGGCGTCCAGCGATCTTTCAACGTGCCGTGCTCTTTCGCCAGCAGATACTTGATCGCGCGGTGCAATGCCAGATCCGGATAACGACGGATTGGCGACGTAAAATGCCCGTAAGAAGGCAATGCCAGACCAAAGTGGCCACGGTTTTCCGGATCGTAAATCGCCTGTTTCATTGAACGCAGCAACATAGTTTGCAGCATTTCGCGGTCAGGACGATCGGCCAGTTCATCCATGATCTGAGCATAATCTTTCGGCTCAGGCTTCATGCCGCCGCCCATCACCAGACCCAATTCACCCAGCACGCTTTTCAGCGCGGAGATATGGTCATCGCTTGGACGGTCATGCACGCGGAACAGCGCCGGTTCGTTATGTTTTTCAACAAAACGCGCCGCAGCAATGTTCGCCATGATCATGCACTCTTCGATCAGTTTGTGGGCATCGTTACGTACGGTCGGTTCGACACGTTCGATACGACGCTCAGCATTGAAGATAAATTTCGCTTCTTCGGTTTCGAACGCGATACCGCCACGTTCTGCACGCGCCTGATCCAGCACTTTGTACATGGTGTGCAGTTCAAGCAGATGCTTAACCAGCGGCGAATATTGCTCGCGCAGTTCCGGATCGCCTTCGATGATGCGCCAGACTTTGTTGTATGTCAGACGCGCGTGAGAGCTCATCACGGCTTCGTAGAATTTAGAGCTGGTCAGTTTGCCCTGCGCGGAGATAGTCATCTCACAGACCATACACAGGCGGTCTACCTGCGGGTTCAGCGAACACAGGCCATTAGACAGCACTTCCGGCAGCATCGGCACAACCTGTGACGGGAAATACACCGACGTAGCGCGGCTGCGGGCTTCATCGTCCAGCGCGGTGCCGTGACGGACGTAATAGCTCACGTCGGCGATTGCCACCCACAGGCGCCAGCCACCACCACGTTTTTTCTCACAGTACACGGCGTCATCGAAGTCACGGGCATCTTCACCATCAATGGTGACCAGCGGCAGACTGCGTAAATCCACGCGACCTTTTTTCGCTTCTTCCGGCACCTGTTCGCTCAGGTCTTCGACCTGTTTGAGAACCTGTGGCGGCCAGACATGCGGGATTTCATGGGTGCGCAGGGCGATATCTACCGCCATGCTGGTGCCCATTTTATCGCCGAGGACTTCAACGATTTTACCGACCGCTTTGGTACGGCGGGTCGGACGCTGTGTCAGCTCGACCACCACCATATATCCCATGCGTGCGCCGTTAATGGCATCGGCCGGGATCAGAATATCAAAGCTCAGACGACTGTCGTCGGGTACCACAAAACCGGCACCCGCATCGGTAAAGTAACGGCCCACAATCTGGCTCATTTTAGGCACCAGAACACGCACGATGCGCGCTTCACGGCGGCCTTTACGGTCGGTTCCAACTGGTTGTGCCAGGACCACGTCACCGTGGATGCACATTTTCATTTGTTCAGCAGACAAATACACATCGTCTTTCTTCACGCCTTCCAGGCGCAGGAAACCGTAACCATCACGATGGCCGATAACCGTGCCTTTCAGCAAGTCCAGACGCTCCGGCAGCGCGTAGCACTGGCGGCGGGTAAAGACTAACTGGCCGTCACGCTCCATTGCGCGCAAACGGCGACGCAGGGCTTCCAGCGCTTCTTCTCCGGAAAGATTCAGTTCGTTACCAATTTCTTCCCGGCTGGCTGGGGTTTCACGTTTCGCGAGATGTTCCAGAATAAATTCACGGCTGGGAATAGGTGATTCGTATTTTTCTGCTTCTCGTTCCAGGAATGGATCTTGTGACATAGCGGTTCCTCCGTTGTCATCAGCAGTTTGTTGAAAGTCTTTCATTCAACAAGCAATAATTTATAGAGCGTTGAGTTGTCTTTGACCATATCGGCCAGAGTGTACTGATTCAGCTCATCAAGAAAATGTTCTACAGCAGTGTGCAGGACTTGTTTTAGTCGGCATGCAGGCGTGATGTGACAAAAGTCGCTGGCGCAATTGACCAGCGAAAGAGGTTCCAGTTCGCGCACCACGTCGCCAATGCGAATGGTCTCTGCGGGCTTGCCCAGTTTAATACCTCCGTTCTTTCCGCGAACGGCAGTGACCAGACCAGCACGGCTCAACTGATTAATGATTTTCACCATGTGGTTGCGCGATACACCGTAAACCTCGGTGACCTGCGAAATGTTGGTCATCTGATCGTCAGGCAACGAAGCCATATAAATCAACGCTCTCAAACCATAATCAGTAAAACTCGTTAACTGCACACATACCTCTGGGTAGCTATTACCCGGTCTTTCCACGCCAGCAATGACAACAGGGTGAAGATGATTGTTTATTATGACACTTTGATGATAAACCAGCCGCGAACTTTGCAGCTAATCATTTAGATAGTGGATGGTTTATGGAAAGTAAACAAGTGAAGGGATTCAGAAAAAAATAAACCGGGCAATTTTGCCCGGTTATGACGTTTTTACACAATCAGCTCTGACTGTTATGCATCAAACGGGTCACGCAGAATCATCGTTTCGCTACGATCCGGGCCAGTAGAGATAATATCAACCGGCACTTCAGTCAGCTCTTCGATACGCTTGATATAGTTAAGCGCTGCCTGCGGCAGGTTTTCGACTTCTTTCACCCCAAAGGTGGTTTCGGTCCAGCCGGGCATGATTTCGTAGATTGGCTCGATACCTTCCCAGCCTTCAGCAGCCAGCGGTGTAGTCGTCATTTCACGGCCATCAGGCATGCGGTAACCGACACACAGCTTCACTTCTTTCAGACCGTCCAGCACATCCAGTTTAGTCAGACAAAAACCAGACAGGGAGTTGATCTGCACAGAGCGGCGAACCGCCACGATGTCCAGCCAGCCACAACGACGGCTACGGCCAGTGGTCGCGCCAAACTCGTTACCTTGCTTGCGCAGGAACTCGCCGGTTTCATCAAACAGTTCAGTCGGGAACGGACCTGCACCCACGCGGGTAGAGTAGGCTTTCACGATGCCGAGCACATAATCAACATAACGTGGACCAATACCTGAACCGGTAGCAACGCCGCCAGCAGTGGTGTTGGAAGAGGTTACGTACGGATAAGTCCCGTGGTCGATGTCCAGAAGCGTACCTTGCGCGCCTTCGAACATGATCAGATCGCCACGCTTACGCGCGCCATCCAGCAGCTCAGAGACGTCAACAACCATTGCGGTCAGGATGTCGGCAATCGCCATCACATCATCCAACGTTTTCTGGAAATCAACGGCTTCTACTTTGTAGTAGTTCACCAGCTGGAAGTTATGGTATTCGATGATTTCTTTCAGCTTGATAGCGAAAGTTTCTTTGTTGAAGAGATCGCCTACGCGCAGACCGCGACGGGCTACTTTATCTTCATAAGCCGGGCCGATGCCACGACCGGTGGTGCCGATCGCTTTATCGCCACGCGCTTTTTCGCGCGCCATGTCGAGTGCGACATGATAAGGCAGGATCAGCGGGCAAGCTTCAGACAGTAACAGACGTTCGCGTACAGGGATGCCACGAGCTTCAAGTTCGCCCATTTCTTTCATCAACGCGTCAGGCGCCAGTACAACACCGTTGCCGATGATGCTGGTCACGTTTTCACGCAGAATGCCAGAAGGAATTAAATGAAGAACGGTTTTTTCACCGTTGATAACCAGAGTGTGACCGGCGTTGTGACCGCCCTGATAGCGCACAACATATTTAGCCCGTTCAGTAAGCAGGTCTACGACCTTGCCTTTCCCTTCATCACCCCATTGAGTGCCGAGTACGACGACGTTCTTACCCATCTCAAGAATCACCAGGTTGCTTAAAAAAGGATTCTAACATCTCATTCTGTGCTTTCCAGCACTTTTAGCACACGTTTGCGGGAAAAATTTTAATTGCGTGCTACCGGTCTCAGCGAGACGTGACAAGCCCGGCGTAACAAACCCTCATCCACCCAGACGACTACGCAACATGTAGTAAATTACGAAGCCTGCGACCACAAGACCCCCGCCAAAACGGCGTAAAACCGTGTCCGGAAGATTCGCCAGCGAGAGGATCATTTTTCGCCATGTTTTTGGATAAAGCATCGGCCCCAGGCCTTCAAGAACCAAAACTAAGGCCAGCGCCAGCCAGATTGTCGCATTCATGATGAATCGTTCTCATTACATCCCTTCCCTAAAAAGAAAGAAGGATTTCAGAAAAGACAAAAGGCCCCTGAAGGGCCTTTTGGAAATTGCAGAAGCAATTATTTATTTTTTTCAGGTGACTTCATAAAGCGGAAGAAATCGCTGTCAGGGCTTAACACCATGACGTCGTTGCCGCTCTTAAAGCTGGCCTCGTAAGCACGCAGGCTACGGATGAATGCGTAGAAGTCAGGATCCTGGCTGAACGCATCAGCAAACAGTTTCGCCGCTTCGGCATCTCCTTCACCGCGGGTGATACGGGCAGTACGCTCTGCTTCAGCAACAGTACGGGTTCTTTCGTAATCCGCAGCAGCCTGAATTTTGGTCGCCTCTTCTTTACCCTGAGAGATGTGACGCAATGCCACCGCATTACGCTCAGCACGCATACGATCGTAAATCGCGCTGGACACTTCTTCCGGCAAGTTGATTTGTTTCAGACGTACATCCACCACTTCGATCCCCAATGCCGCCATGCTGTTCGGGTTCACCGCAGGTTGTTTACCTTTGGTTTCCTGCTCAACACGTTTTGCTGCAGAGGCAATCGCATCATCGGCTTCGGTGGTCGCTTCAGGCTCATCGCCTACGCTACCGGTGTTCAGGGCATCACGCACATCCAGCGTCAGACGGCCACGGGAATCGGTCACGATATCTTTCACATCAAGACGACCAATTTCAGAACGCAGACGGTCACTGAATTTACGTTTCAGCAGAATTTCTGCCTGAGATACATCACCACCGCCTGTTGCCAGGTAGTAGCGGCTGAAATCACTGATACGCCATTTCAGGTAAGAATCGACGATTAAGTCTTTCTTCTCGCTGGTGACGAAGCGGTCAGCCTGGTTATCCATGGTCTGGATACGCGCGTCGAGCATTTTAATGGATTCCACGAATGGAACTTTAAAATGCAGGCCCGGCGCATACACCAGCGGTTTATTATCGCTGTCACGCAGGACTTTACCAAAGCGCAGCACAATACCGCGCTGACCTTCCTGAACAACAAACAGTGAAGCATAAAGCGCCACCAGCACCACAACGACGATAAGTAAAAATGACTTACGCATTGTTATTCTCTCCCTACGCGAAGTGTATCGTCACGCTGTGCATTTGCACGGCGCTGGTCCATGACACTGCCAGACGAACGGGAACTGCTGTTATCGGCACTGCTTTTACTGTTACTGCTGGTTAAACCTGGAACGGAAGGCAACAAACCTGTTTCATCATTTTTGCTGGTGTCGTTGGCTGCTGCGTTATTTCCACGCAGCATTTGATCCAGCGGCAAGACCATCAGGTTATTCCCTTTATCACTCACCAGCACTTTACGGGTGTGGCTGAGGACTTTTTCCATGGTTTCGATATACAGACGCTCGCGGGTAATTTCCGGCGCGGCTTTATATTCAGGTAACAGTTTGGAGAAACGGGCCACTTCACCCTGTGCTTCCAGAACCGTACGATCTTTATAGGCTTTAGCATCTTCCAGTAAGCGCTGTGCTTCACCGTTTGCCAGAGGCTGAATCTGGTTCGCGTAAGCTTCTGCTTCACGAATAGACTGTTGTTCTCTTTCACGGGCGGCGATCGCGTTATCGAAGGAAGCTTTCACTTCTTCCGGCGGACGCGCGGTCTGGAAGTTGACGTCCTGAATGGTAATACCCATTTTGTACGGACGAATAGTTTCTTCCAGTACACGCTGGGTATCGCTACGCACGGTAGTACGGCCTTCCGTCAGGATTTTATCCATCGTGTATTTGCCGATAACGCCACGTAATGCGCTGTCAGTCGCCTGGCTCAGGCTGTCGTCAGGGTTGGCGACGCTGAACAGATAAGCTTCAGGATCCGTCACGCGATACTGCACGTTCATTTCAACGCGCACAACGTTCTCATCAGACGTCAGCATTACACCAGACGCAGCAAGTTCACGTACCGATTCTACGTTTACTGCACGAACTTGATCGATGAAGGTCGGTTTCCAGTTCAGGCCAGGCTCAACCAGATGGCTGAACTTACCAAAACGGGTCACAACGCCACGCTCGGCTTCTTTAATGGTATAGAAACCCGTTGCTGCCCAGATCACCACCACCGCTGCGACCGCGATGCCAACAATCCGGCCACCACTCATCCCATGACCGGAACCCGTTGGTGCGCCATTGTTGCTGTTATTGTTGTTGCCTGAACCTTTTCCACCGAAGCCCCCCAGCTTTTTGCTGAGCTTACGGAAGATATCATCCAGATCAGGTGGCCCCTGATTGCGGCCGCCTTTGTTGTCGTTATTTCCACCAGAATTTCCACCAGAGTTGCCGCTATTATTATTGCTGCTGCCCCAGGGGTCGCGGTCCTGTCCGTTATTACCGGGCTGATTCCACGCCATGTTATAGCTCCATTATTCTATGATTGGTGTTCTTCAGGCCAAATCAGACAGACTCTGGTTGCGGACATAGCTTTCCAGTTCCTGCTCTTGTTTGCAGAGGCGACGCCAGTCAACGATGGGCATTCGCACCATCAGACCAATACTGCCATCCTCTTCAATCCATTCTTTTTCAATGGCCTGAAGCTGGTAAAAACGGCTACGAAGTCGGCCTGCTTCCGGCGGTAAGCACAATTCATGCTGCGCAATCTCGCCAGAGAGTCGCTCCGTTAATGCCTGGAAAAGCAACGGAATACCTTCACCTGTCACGGCTGAGAGCCAGACCCTGACCGGCAAATTCTCCTCGTTGCGGTCGATACGCGGAACAAAGTCATCCAGCATATCTATTTTGTTCATCACTAACAGCGCAGGAATTTCATCTGCTTCGATCTCTGCCAGCACCGTATTCACCGCGTCAATATTTTCCTGAACACGGATGTCCGCTGCATCAATCACATGGAGTAACAGAGATGCCTGTCGGGTTTCCTGCAACGTTGCTTTAAAAGCCGCAACCAAATCATGGGGCAGGTGACGAATAAACCCTACGGTGTCCGCCAAAACCGTCTCCCCGACATCTGCCACTATAATACGGCGCAGCGTAGGATCCAGCGTAGCAAACAACTGATTGGCCACGTAGACATCGGCCTGAGTAATACGGTTAAAGAGTGTGGATTTCCCGGCGTTGGTATACCCAACCAAAGACACCGTCGGAATATCCGCACGAACGCGTGAACGACGACCCTGTTCACGCTGCTTAGCCACTTTTTCAAGACGGCTGAGGATCAAAGTGATTCTGTCCCGCAGCAAGCGGCGGTCAGTTTCGAGCTGGGTTTCACCTGGGCCACGCGCGCCAATGCCGCCGCCCTGCCGCTCAAGGTGCGTCCAGCCGCGAACCAGTCGGGTAGCAATGTGGCGTAATTGCGCCAGTTCTACTTGTAACTTACCTTCATGTGTTCGGGCCCGCTGGGCAAAAATATCTAATATCAATCCGGTGCGGTCGACAACTCGACATTCGCATAAGGCTTCCAGGTTTCTTTCCTGGCCGGGAGACAAGGCGTGATCAAACAGGATGACAGAGGCGCCCGTTGCTTTGACGGCATCTGCGATTTCTTGGGCCTTTCCTTCACCGACAAAGTATTTTGGGTGCGGTGCCTTGCGGCTCCCGGTGACGACTTGCAACGCCTCTACACCTGCAGAAGATACCAGCGATTCAAATTCGCTCAGGTCTTCCGTGTCTTTGTCCTGCGAGAAATAGATATGAACCAGTACGGCCTGCTCACCGGCTTCATAACGGTCAAACAAGCTTGCGACCTCTCATTTGGGAAAAATTCGCCAGCCGGGGGTGCATAAGCATAATCGGAATACTTATGAACCCCTTCGTGGTTGACCAACGTTGCGCTTTATTCAGCGTCATCGTTTTCCTGCTGCGGCTGTTGCGCAGACGGAGTGCTACCTTGGTGATAATTGTTGGTGCTGCCCGAACCTGGATTATTGCTATGGTGTGACACCGGGCGGGAAGGCACTACGGTGGAGATAGCGTGTTTATACACCATCTGGCTAACCGTATTTTTTAACAGAATGACAAACTGGTCAAAAGACTCAATCTGGCCTTGCAGCTTAATACCATTCACCAAGTAAATAGAAACCGGAACACGTTCACGACGCAATGCGTTCAGGAACGGATCTTGCAAAGATTGCCCCTTAGCCATTCTATCTTTTCCTTATTAGTTTGTTGTTTGTAACTTTGAGCCTATCGGCTCGAAAATAAATCACATAAAAAATTTGCGCGCTGAGTACTGATCAATTGTACACAATCACCCAACCTATGCACTAACAACCTGAATTACACGGTTTAAGGCCTCTTCTGGCTTCTCAGAATCGAGCCATTCGACACTCTCCCAACCTCGCAACCAGGTCATCTGACGTTTGGCCAGCTGTCGTGTCGCGCAAACACCACGATAAACCATTTCATCGTAATCGAATTCACCAGACAAATATGACCACATCTGGCGATAACCCACACAACGAATGGAAGGCAAATCTGTATGCAAATCGCCCCGGGCTATCAGCGTTCTGACTTCGTCTTCAAAACCATTGGACAACATCTGACTAAAACGTTCCTCGATCCGCACATGTAATAATTCCCGGCGGGTCGGCGCAATCGCAAACTGATGTACGCGATAGGGTAATGTTTCACCCGAAATTTTAGTCAGTTCCGTTAAAGTTTTACCCGAAATAAAAAAAACTTCCAGTGCTCTGGACAGTCTCTGCGGATCATTCGGATGAATTCGCATAGCCGCAACGGGATCTATTTTGCGCAACTGGTCATGTAACGCCTCCCAACCCTGTTCTGCAGCCTGCTTTTCGATACGCTCGCGCACGACAGGATCAGCAGGTGGCAAAGGGGAAAGACCTTCAAGCAATGCCTTGAAATAAAGCATAGTCCCACCTACCAATAACGGGATCTTATTGCGCGAGGTTATTTCTGCCATTTCGCGTAATGCGTCTCGACGAAAGTCAGCCGCCGAATAAGCCACCGTCGGGTCAAGAATATTAATCAACCGGTGCGGTGCTTCAGCCAGCTCTTCTGCCGTGGGTTTCGCCGTGCCAATATCCATCCCGCGATAAATCAGGGCGGAATCGACACTGATAAGCTCGACAGGCAGGTGTTTCAGCAGCGACATCGCCAATGCTGTTTTACCTGAGGCGGTCGGCCCCATAATAAAGATTGCCGGGGGAAATGCGTTGTTTTCAGAATCAGTCATGCTTAAAAGCCGCCAGCGCGGACTGTAAATCAAGAGGTTGCAGAAGGCCGGACGGGGGCGATTTCACCAATTGCGGGCAAAGACGCTCAACATCCGTGAGTAATTGTATGGCTTGCGAAATCGTCCAGACCTCATGCTCGCAGCCGCAGTGGCGGGCAAACCACATAGCTACCGCATCAGAAGTCACCTCCTGCTGAACAGCAAGGTAACCTAACAGATCAGGTATCAACTTTTGTAAATTTTGTTGGCGTAATGGTAAAGGTACCGCGCGAACCGTCACACGCTGTGACTCACTGAGCATTTCTAAACCAAAATGCTGTAATAACGCCTGATGGCGCGCCAGCACGGCGGTCTCTTCTTTCTGCATTGTCAGCTTCAGCGGAATTAATAACGGCTGCGGCCGCAATCCTTCTTCGGGTGGTGTCAGCTGCGCCCATTTCAGCCAGCGATCGGCCACCGGTAACGCCAGCAACACCAGTTGTTTGCCGCGCTCCAGTAACGCATATTCCGCGGAACATACCGTCAGCACGCGCCCGAAACTCTGGCTGTGTGATTCCAGCGCCGGTTCCGTCAGTGTACGGGCCACTGAAACGGCGGGCTTAGCGGGCTGTGCCACAGCAGGTGCCGGTTCCTGTAAGGAAAACGACTCCGGCGCGGGCTGCAACAAACGTCCGTAAGCTTTGCTTTCTGAAGGATTGTAAGCGGGTTCCGTGCTGCGATAAGCAGATTCACGTGGCTGGCTGGCGCGGGCAGTTTCAGGAAACACATTTTCGCGCGGGGAATTGTTTTCCCGCGATGCCGGCACTTTGCGTTCTGCCGGCTGCGAGAAATGATTGCCACCCGCCGCCTGACGATTTTCCTGCTGCCAGCGCGGCGTATCTTCCTGAAGCTGTGGCTCGTCAAGAACGGGTGCCCCGGCCTGCTGCAATACGGACATCACCGCCTGATAAATAAAATCATGTACCAGCCGCGACTGATGGAAACGCACCTCGTGTTTTGCCGGATGCACATTCACATCCACCTGATGCGGATCGACATCCAGATAAAGCACATACGCGGGCTGCTGATCATCTTTGAGCTGATCCTGATACGCCTGGCGGATCGCGTGATTAATCAGGCGATCTTTCATCATGCGGTTGTTCACATAGCAATACTGCATATCTGTCAGACTGCGCGAACCCGCCGGATCGGCGACCCAGCCACGGATCGCCAGATCACCGTGGCTCCATTCCACTTCCAGTGCGTGCTCGACAAACGCCGGGCTACAAATACTGGCCAGACGGCGGGAGAACTGTGAACGGTCTTTCACCGCGCGATACTGACGGATGAGTTTGCCGTTGTGGCTGAGATTGACGGAAACGTCAAAGCGCGCCAGCGCAATTCGCCGGACAACTTCATCGATATGGGTGAATTCGGTTTTCTCAGTGCGCATGAATTTACGGCGGGCGGGCGTATTGTAAAACAGATCCAGCACTTCAACCGTCGAGCCTTGCGGATGCGCCGCCGGTTTGACCGTCACCGCCATATCCCGCCCTTCAGCATAGGCCTGCCAGGCTTCATTCTGCTCTGCGGTGCGCGATGTCAGAATCAGGCGCGATACCGAGCTGATACTGGCCAGCGCTTCGCCGCGAAATCCGAGGCTCAGGATTGCTTCCAGATCATCAAGACAGGTGATTTTACTGGTGGCATGACGTGCCAGCGCCAGCGCCAGATCGTCTTTGCCAATCCCGCAGCCGTTGTCGCGAATGCGGATAAGCTTGGCGCCACCGCGATCGATATCAATATCAATACGCGTCGCGCCCGCATCAAGGCTGTTTTCCACCAGTTCCTTCACCACGGAAGCCGGTCTTTCGACAACTTCGCCCGCTGCTATCTGGTTAGCAAGTTGCGGCGGCAGTACCTTGATCGGCATAGCGGCTCCTGTGGCAGACGGTTATTCCCGCCTATGACTGTGGAATAGTTAAGGTTTGGCCGAGCTGTACCTCGCCAGACTTCATATGATTTGCGGTTCTGATGTCGTTCATGCTGACACCATATTTACTGGCGATCGCCGACAGCGTATCGCCGCGTTTCACTTTATGTTTCGCGGGTTTCTTCGCCGTTTTTGCTGTCGAATCCGGTGCTGCGGCTATTGAAGATGTGCGGGTTCCCGCAGGGACTTTCAATCGCTGGCCGACCCAGACGCCGTCTTTTTTCAACTTATTGAGGTCGCGCAGTGCCGCATTTGTCGTGCCATAGCTGTTCGCGATCCCGGTCAGGGTTTCACCCCGTGTCACTTTATGGATCTGCGTGGCACCGGCTGCCCCGGCAGTCACTTCAATCGGACCCGGTTGACTCACGGCAGAGCGGGTTGTCGCACTACTGTCTGCCGCCGCTGCTGATGAGGCCAGCAGCGGACGGTTTTCGACCTTTGGGCCGTTTTGTATCGGATGCGACTGGAAATAATTACGCAGGCCGATGTGGATAGCCCTCGCAATTTTATCCTGGTACGCGCTGCTGCCCAGCAGCCGCTCCTCAGTTGAATTACTGATAAAGCCGGTTTCCACCAGCAGGGAAGGAATATCCGGCGAACGCAACACGCCTAAACTGGCGTGCTCAGGCTTCGCTTTATGCAAAGAGCCAACGGATCGCAGTTCGCGCAGAACACGGGTCGCGACGTCATAACCCACACGTTGTGAATGACCGAACTGTAAATCCAGCACTGCCTGACTGAGATACGGGTCTGAAGCGGTATTCGCCAGCACATCCCCGGCGCCGCCGAGCAGTTCTGATTGTTTCTCGTGCTGCTCCAGCCAGTTACCCATTTCGCTGTTAGCACGACGGTTCGACAGCACCCAGACTGATGCACCACGTGCGCTGCGGCTTGGCGCGGCATCTGCGTGAATGGAAACCAGCACATTAGCGTTTTTCTTACGCGCCACATCGGAACGTCCCATGACGGAAATAAAGTAATCACCGTCGCGGGTCAAGACCGGCTGGAACATCGGGTCGGCATTCAGAATCGCCTGTAATTTACGGGCGATAGAGATGGTGACATTTTTTTCTTTCAGCCCGCCCGCGCCAATTGCGCCCGGATCCTGCCCGCCATGACCGGCGTCAATCGCGACAATTATCCTGCTGTCACTGGTCGACACGGTAGAAGAGCGTGAGTTATCCGGCGCCACCGTAGTAGCTACGACTTTAGTCTGATCATTGGTAAACGGGTTTGATTTTTCGGAAGGCGTAATCATTTTGCCCGCATTTGGCGATGGCGTGTTGGTCGCCACGGCAACCGGTGCACGCTGACGTGCCGGAGCAGAGGCGTTCATGGTCAGCACCACGGTGTACTGGCCGCCGTCTTTTTGTTTGGTGGCGTTGGTTCTGACTTTCTGATTCAGTTCAAATACCAGACGCTGACTCTGCGCATTGGGCGGCGTACTGGCACGCACACGCGTCACCAGATTCTGACCGTTGAAATTCAACGGCAAGCCTTTCATCACGCCGTCCTGACGGATATCCATCACTACGCGTTCAGGGTTGTGCAGAGGGAAAAAAGAGTAATCCGGTGAGCCATCAAATGTAATCGTAACGGTAGATTGCGTGGCACCGTTGGAAACATTGATGTTTTTCATGCCTGCTGCAAAAACCGGTGAGGCGAGCACAGCAAACAATATCAGCGTCGATAACAACATCGCGGCTGAAATATAAAGAGAGGTAAAACGTGAGTTCATCGCGTGATCATCCTTGCTGTTGAACACGATGCAGCAATTTTATGCCAGATTCAGAAACCGCCACCAGCTTCGCGGTGCGACCGGTCAGGGAATAATCCAGCGTCAGTTCAATATCCGGTTCTGGCAACACACCTGCCCCCTGCTGTGGCCATTCCACCAGACAAATAGCGTCCTGTGCGAAATAATCGCGGATCCCCATAAACTCCAGTTCTTCCGGATCAGCAAGGCGATATAAATCAAAATGATACACGGCAATCTTTTCCAGCTGATAAGGCTCAACCAGCGTGTAGGTCGGGCTTTTCACATTGCCCTGATGCCCTAATGCCTGAAGAAATCCCCGGCTAAAGGTTGTTTTACCGGCTCCCAGATCGCCATAAAGATGGATAACCGTTGAACCTTCACAGGCTTTCGCCAGGGAAGCACCTAGTTGCAACGTTGCCGCTTCGTCGGGTAAAGAGATATTAAGTTGATTCATTCAGTGATATCTATTTCTTCAGGTCTGGATTAACTAACGGGGCAATCACCGCTAAAAGATCAGTTGCCAGCATACCGCGCGTTCCCTGCCGGTGGGCAATTTCGTCTGCGGCAGCACCATGCACTACTGAGCCCGCGCAGGCCGCATCATAACTATTCAGTTTCTGAGCCAGCAGGCCGCCGATAATACCAGAAAGTACGTCGCCCATGCCGCCGGATGCCATACCGGCATTGCCGACATCCGCGACCGCCATCTCGCCACGCTCACTGGCAATCAGAGTGCCGGCACCTTTGAGCACCACCACGCCGCCATATCGCTCCGTGAGTTTCTTCGCTGAAAGTAAGCGGTCACTTTCAATTTCGTTCACGCTGCAACCTAACAAACGTGCCGCTTCGCCCGGATGGGGCGTCAGCACACGATTTTGCCGTTTCCGCGGATTGATTGCCAGCAGGTTAAGCGCATCAGCGTCCCATAAGGCCGGTTTATCCCAATTTTCTGCGCGTTCTACCGCCTGTTTGCCCCATTCTTTCTGACCCAGACCGGGGCCGATAACTAACACATCCGCCCATTCAAGCCCTTCATCGAGCGACTCTGCGGTGAGTTCCTGCACCATCAGCTCAGGTCTCGCGGTCAGTAACGGTCCGGTATTTTCTTTGTGAGTGAGTACTCGCACCAGTCCGGCCCCGCTTCGCAACGCGGCTTCCGAAGCCATGCGGATCGCCCCCGCAAAACCGGTATCGCCGCCCACTACCAGCAAACGCCCGTGTTCGCCCTTGTGAGAACAAGGGCGACGCGGGTGCAGCCATGCGCCTAATTGTGACGCATCCAGCCGTTGTAGGGGAGCAAGATGCCCGCCCAGCCAGCTTTCCAGCCCCAGCGCATCGCAGTGTAATTTGCCGGTGTAGTCGCGCGCCTGCCCGGTCAGTAAACCGGGTTTCAGGGCGATGAAACTGATCGTATGCGTGGCGTGAACCGCCTTCCCCGCAGTCTGACCTGTTTGCGCATCAAGACCGGAAGGGATATCTAAAGAGATGACAGGCAAAGACGCCGAGTTCATGGCTTCAATCAGCCCGTCATAAGGTGCTCGCGGCGCGGAAGATAAACCGGTGCCAAGCAAACCATCGATAATCAGATCAGCGTCCTGCGGCCATGCAAAGTCCGCAGGGTTAACCGTGCCGCCGCTTTTCAGCCAATCCTGCCGCGCTGTTTCTGCCTCTTCTGGCAGCGACTTACTGCCTGCCACGGCCAGCAGCGTCACGCTTATGCCTGCAGTTTTCGCCAGACGCGCAACTTCAAAACCGTCACCACCGTTATTACCGTGGCCACACAAAATCAGCCAGTGGCGGGTTTGCGGAAACTCACGCTGCGCCAGTAAAAAAGCGGCTTTTGCCGCACGTTGCATCAGTGTAAACAGAGAAATCCCCGTTTCCTGCGCCGCCTGGCGTTCAGCCTGTCGCAGCCAGTCAGCAGAAAACACAGAATGTGGTAAACTCGCCTCGTTTCGTTTTTCACGTTGGTTCGTCATGACACTCCCTCTCGATCTCGTTCAACTGGCTCAACATATCAAGCAATGGGGCCAATCGCTAGGCTTCCAGCAGGTTGGCATCTGCGATACAGACTTATCTGCCGAAGAGCCTAAACTGCAAGACTGGCTTGATAAACAATATCATGGCGAGATGGAATGGATGGCGCGCCACGGCATGTTACGCGCACGGCCGCATGAACTTCTGCCCGGCACATTGCGGGTGATCAGCGTGCGCATGAATTATTTACCCGCCAAAGCAGCCTTTGCCAAAATCCTGAATAATCCTCAACTCGGCTACGTCAGCCGCTATGCCCTTGGACGTGACTATCACAAAGTCTTGCGCCAGCGCCTGAAAAAACTTGGCGATATGATTCAGGCGCATTGTACTGAACATGCTGATCAGACCGTCACCTTCCGCCCTTTTGTCGATTCCGCCCCCGTGATGGAACGCCCGCTGGCGGCGAAAGCCGGTCTTGGCTGGGTTGGTAAACACTCACTCATTCTTAACCGTGAATCCGGTTCATGGTTCTTTCTTGGCGAACTACTGATTGATTTGCCCCTGCCTGTCGATCAGCCGCAGGAAGAGAAATGCGGAAAGTGCGTGGCCTGCATCACCACTTGCCCGACCGGTGCCATTGTTGCGCCTTATACCGTCGATGCCCGCCGCTGTATTTCCTATCTGACCATTGAGCTGGAAGGCGCAATACCGGAAGAATTCCGCGCGCTGATGGGTAACCGTATCTACGGCTGCGATGATTGCCAGCTGATTTGCCCCTGGAATCGCTATTCGCAACTGACGGATGAAGAAGATTTCAGCCCGCGCGCCGCGCTGCATGCACCAGAGCTGATTGAATTGTTTAGCTGGGCGGAAGAAAAATTTTTGCGTATCACGGAAGGTTCGCCGATCCGGCGTATCGGACATCTGCGCTGGCTGCGCAATATTGCAGTGGCGCTGGGCAATGCGCCCTATTCGGAAGACGTGCTTAATGCCTTACAGTCGCGGGAAGGGGAAAATGCGTTGCTGGATGAACATATCAATTGGGCAATCGCACAGCAGACAGAAAGAAGGAATGAACATCGGATAGAAGTGCAAACTTCACAGCAAAAACGCCTGATCCGCGCAGTGGAAAAGGGTTTGCCAAGGGATGCATAACCATTCCCCAAAGCAATGCATGAGAAAAGCGATATTTTCTGTGCATAAAAATAAAAATGCTTTGCCAATCAAGTGCAAAAAAAAGAGCAAGTGATCGTCATAACGTTTCTTTATAAATTTATATTGATTTAAATCAACAAGTTATATTTTGGCAATATGGCGGGCGCAAAAAACAGACAGTGTAAAAAAACAACTAAACCTGTGGATAAGTCTGTTTAAAACATTACTACAAATCGTGTAATGATCACGTCATTTATGCACAGAAAATGCAGGAAGAAAGCGTTAAGAAATGATTTTGAACTGAAGAAGAAAACTGGAGCGGGAAACGAGACTCGAACTCGCGACCCCGACCTTGGCAAGGTCGTGCTCTACCAACTGAGCTATTCCCGCATTGAGATGTCTGACATCTGCTGTACTGGCATTTGCTATAAATGTACAGCCTTTGAAACTTTGGAGCGGGAAACGAGACTCGAACTCGCGACCCCGACCTTGGCAAGGTCGTGCTCTACCAACTGAGCTATTCCCGCGTCGCATGGCACTGCTTTTTACGGCTTAAATCTTTGAATCTACGTAACTTAAAAATTTGGAGCGGGAAACGAGACTCGAACTCGCGACCCCGACCTTGGCAAGGTCGTGCTCTACCAACTGAGCTATTCCCGCTCTGCGCACTCAACGAAATTCTTCATCGGTACGGGGTGCGCATTATACGAGAAATCCTTTTAGCCGCAAGCCCCTGAAAGCAAAAAAATGAATTTTTCGTTCAAGTGTCGATTAAAACATCAAAGAGATGAATTAATCAGCGAAACACGGTGATTTCGTGCTCCGCAGCGCAATAAAAAAGATTTCAGTTATTCTGGAGATTAATAAAATGTTCGCGGTAGTAGGCTAATTCAGCGACGGATTCACGGATATCATCCAGGGCCTGATGGGTATTTTGCTTTTTAAAACCGGCCAGCACTTCCGGCTTCCAGCGACGCGCCAGTTCTTTCAGCGTGCTGACATCCAGGTAACGGTAATGGAAATACTCTTCCAGCTCCGGCATATACTTAAACAGGAAACGTCGGTCCTGCCCGACGCTGTTGCCGCAAATCGGCGATTTCCCCGCCGGAACCCACTCGCGCAGGAACTCGATAGTTTTTTGCTGGGCTGCATTGTCATCAAACGGGCTGGCTTTGACGCGATCCACCAGACCGCTGCCGGTGTGCGTACGCACATTCCAGTCATCCATCAGCGCCAGCTGAGCATCAGACTGATGCACCGCCATCACCGGCCCTTCGGCCAGAATGTTCAGATGCGCGTCCGTCACCAGCGTGGCAATCTCAATAATGCGGTCACGTTCAGGATCCAGACCGGTCATTTCCAGGTCGATCCAAATTAAGTTCGAGTCATTTGCAGCCATGATGTGTCCTGTTACAAAGTAGAGAGTTGACGGAGATCTCCGTCATTCGGGCAATTACTATAAAATAGCTGGTATCATAGTCGTTTTGGTCGCACCGAGCGATTAAAGCCAGTCAAGTGAGGCGCAGTGACTAAGTCAAAACTGTCTAAAGGGCAACAACGTCGCGTTCAGACTAACCATCAGCGTCGTCTGACACAGACCGACAAACGAAAAGAGCTGGACGATTCTCTGCATGGCGAACCGCAGGACGGCGTTGTCATCAGCCGTTTCGGGATGCATGCGGACGTTGAAGCGGCCGACGGCAGCCAGCACCGTTGCAATATCCGCCGTACCATCCGTTCTCTGGTCACCGGTGACCGCGTTGTATGGCGCGCCGGGGAAAATACCAGTGTGAAAGGTATCGTCGAGGCGGTCCACGAACGAACTTCCGTTCTGACACGCCCTGATTTCTATGATGGCGTCAAACCCATTGCCGCAAACATTGACCAGATCGTCATTGTCTCCGCCATTCTGCCGGAGCTGTCGCTCAATATTATTGACCGTTATCTGGTGGCGTGCGAAACCGTTGAAGTTGAGCCGCTGATTGTGCTCAATAAAATCGATCTGCTCGACGACGAAGGCCGTAAATTCGTTCAGGGCATGATGGATATCTACCGCAATATCAATTATCGCGTACTCGAAGTGTCGAGCCAGACCGGCGAAGGCATGCCTGCGTTTGAAAAGGCGCTGACTGACCGCATCAGTATTTTTGCCGGCCAGTCAGGCGTAGGCAAATCCAGCCTGCTGAACGCCCTGCTGCCACCGGATGAAAAACAAATTCTGGTGAATGAAGTCTCTGATAACTCAGGCCTGGGTCAGCACACCACCACCGCAGCGCGTCTGTATCACTTCCAGCATGGCGGCGACGTCATCGACTCCCCGGGCGTGCGTGAATTCGGCTTATGGCACCTTGCGCCAGAGCAAATCACCCAGGGCTTTGTCGAATTCCGTCCTTTCCTTGGCTACTGCAAATTCCGTGACTGCAAACACGGCAGCGATCCGGGCTGTGCAATCCGTGACGCCGTAGACCGGGGTGAAATAGCCGAAGAACGTTTCGACAACTACCACCGCATTCTGGAAAGCATGGAAGACGTAAAAACACGTAAAAACTTCGACACGCTGTAATGCTAATTAATTGAATTAACATGTTAATGGCAAACGGGTGAGGTTAACGGAAGTTGAACCGTTGATTTCACCCCGTTACAATCCTCCGCCATACAACACTGCGTGACCCTGAACTGATTTCAGGGTCTCCTGCAAAATGACCGGTAACGCCGGTCATTCATACCATCCAAGAGGTTTTCCCCGTGCTGGACAGTATCAAAATCAAACTGCAATACTTACTTCCTAAACAAGGACTGACCCGTCTTGCTGGCTGGGGCGCGGACAAACGTGCGGCCACGCTGACCCATTGGGTGATCAAAGCGTTTGCGCGTTTTTATAACGTCGACATGAAAGAAGCGCAAAACCCGGATCTCAAATCTTACACCACATTTAACGAATTCTTCGTGCGTCCGCTGCGCGATGGCGCACGTCCGGTCGTCAGCGGTCTGGATATGCTTTGCCTGCCAGCCGACGGCGCAGTTAGCCAGTTAGGGGCAATTACCGATGGCAAGCTGTTCCAGGCTAAAGGTCATTTCTACAGTTTAGAAGCGCTGCTGGCGGGTAACTATCTGCTGGCTGAGCAGTTCAAAGACGGCCAGTTCGCCACCATTTATCTGGCACCACGGGATTATCACCGCGTGCATATGCCGTGTGACGGCGTGCTGCGCGAAATGATTTATGTGCCGGGTGATTTGTTCTCCGTCAACCCGCTGACCGCCGCGAATGTGCCAAATCTGTTCGCCCGTAACGAACGCGTCATCTGCGTCTTTGATACTGAATTCGGGCCGATGGTGCAGATTCTGGTCGGCGCAACGATTGTCGGCAGCATTGAAACCGTCTGGGCCGGCTGTGTCACACCACCACGCGAAGGCATTATCAAACGCTGGACCTATCCGGCGGCGGGCGAAGAAGGTGCCATCGCGCTGGAAAAAGGTCAGGAAATGGGCCGTTTCAAACTGGGTTCTACGGTGATCAACCTGTTTGCCGCTAAACAAATTCGCTTCATGCCGAATCTGAGCAATGGCACCGTGACCCGCATGGGCGAACCGTTCGCTGAAGCGCTGCGTGCAGCGGCACCCGCAACAACTGACGCGCAAGCACCAGCAACAGAAGTACCTGTAGCAACAGAAACACCTGCTGGTGTGGCAACGGCTGAACCACAAGTCCCGAAAGATTATTAAGTTCGCCCTGAACAGACGAAAAGAACTGAGAAAAAGGATGTGACCGAGTGCGCCTGATCCCCGCCCTGCTGATGAGTTTACTGCTGTCCCTGCCATTGATGGCGGGTGCAGCCCCGACTGAAGATCAGCTCAAACAGGAGCTGAAACAGGCGGAAGCCAACAAAGAAATGGCCAATCAGACGCAGGTGGTTGAGGCGCTGCAAAGCGCACTCAACTGGCTGAATGAAGCCAGTGTTTCAGCCGGGCGCACGGCGGAATATCAAAAGGTCATTGATGATTTTCCAAAACTGACGCAGGCACTGCGCCAGGAATTGCGAAATCAGCCTGACAAGCCACCCGCGCTGGATAACAGCATCTCAGCCGCTCAGCTCGAGCAGCAAATTCTGCAAGTCAGCAGCCAGCAACTGGAAGAAACCCGCCAGTTACGTCAGGAGCAGGATCGTTCCCGTGACATCAGCGACTCACTAAGTCTGATCCCGCAACAGCAATCCGAAGCCCGCAACGCGCTGAGCGACATCGATCAGCGCATACAGGCGGCGACAGCGGCGGCCACCTCCTCACCCCTGGCGCAGGCGCAACTCAGCGCGCTTCAGGCCGAATCCGCAGCGCGCAAAGCGAAGGTGGATGAACTGGAACTGGCTCAGCTTTCTGCCAATAACCGGCAGGAACTGTCGCGGATGCGCACCGATCTCTACAAAAAGCGCGCCGATTTTCTTGATCAGCAATTACAGGTTTTACGCAACACGCTGAATAATCAACGTCAGCAGGAAGCCGAACAGGCGCTGGAAAAAACCGAGCTGCTGGCCGAACAGAGTGGCGAGTTGCCACACTCGATCAGTCAGCAGTTACAGGCAAACCGCGAGTTGTCGCTGGCGCTGAATCAGCAGGCGCAGCGGATGGACCTGATTTCCTCTCAACAACGTCAGGCCGCTGCACAGACTCAGCAGGTACGTCAGGCGATTAATACCATTCGCGAACAGGCGCAGTGGCTTGGCGCGTCTAATTTACTTGGCGAAACCCTGAGGGCGCAGGTTGCGCGTCTGCCGGATATGCCAAAACCGCAACAGCTTGACCGCGATATGGGCCAGTTGCGCGTTCAGCGTCTGCACTATGAAGATTTGCTGGATAAGCAGGCTATTTACCGTCAGGCGCGGCAGGACGATGGCAAACCGCTCACCACAGATCAGCAAAAAATTCTGGATGCGCAGCTGCGGACGCAACGTGATTTGCTCAATTCCCTGCTCTCGGGTTGCGATACCCAAATTCTTGAACTGACCAAGCTGAAAGTGGCAAACAGCCAACTGGTGGAGGCGCTGAATGACGTACATGACGCCGCCCACCGTTATCTGTTCTGGGTGGCAGACGTCAGCGCCATCGGCATTTCTTACCCGGTGCAGGTCGCGCATGACCTGAAACGGCTGGTCTCGCTGGATTCGCTCAGCCAGCTTGGCGGCGCGTCGATGATGATGGTCACCAGCAAAGAAACACTGTTGCCGCTGTTTGGCGCACTGATTCTGGTGATTATCAGCATCAGTTCCCGCAAGCACTATTATGCATTTCTGGAACGTGCCAGCAGTAAAGTCGGCAAAGTCACGCAGGATCATTTCTCGCTGACCCTGCGTACCGTGTTCTGGTCAATTCTGGTGGCGATGCCGTTACCTGTGCTGTGGGCCGCGCTGGGATTCGGGCTGCAAAGTGCCTGGCCGTATCCGATTGCGGTGGCGATCGGCGATGGCGTCACCGCGACGTTGCCAATCCTGTGGGCGTTTATGGTCAGTGCCGCGCTGGCACATCCTCAGGGATTGTTTGTGGCACACTTCGGCTGGCCGCAGCGTGCGGTGTCAAGGGCACTGCGCTATTACGCGCTGTCGATCTGGGTGCTGGTGCCGCTCATTATGGCGCTGATTACCTTCGATAATCTCAACGATCGCGAGTTCTCTAATACGCTGGGACGTCTGTGCTTCGTGATTCTGTGTCTGGTGGTCGCACTGGTCACCAATAGCCTGAAACGCGCGGGCATTCCGCTGTATCACGATAAAAAAGGCAACAGCGAAAACATCATTAACAAGACGCTGTGGTGGATGCTGCTGGGCGCACCGATTGTCGCTGCGCTGGCTTCACTGATGGGCTACCTCGCGACCTCACAGGCGCTGCTGGCCCGCCTGGAAACCTCGGTCGCCATCTGGTTCGTGTTGCTGGTGATTTATCACATTATCCGCCGCTGGATGCTGATTCAGCGACGTCGTATCGCCTTCGAACGCGCCAAGCAGCGCCGTGCGGAAATGCTGAATCAACGCGCCCGCGGTGAGGAAGATGGCCATCAGATCAGCACCAGCAATGAAGGCACGGTCGAGATTGAGGAACCGGTGGTGGATCTGGATGCCATCTCTGCCCAGTCGCTGCGGCTGGTGCGTTCTCTGCTGACGTTGATCGCGCTGATCTCGGTGATCTTCCTGTGGTCTGAAATTCACTCGGCCTTCTCTTTCCTGGAAAATATTCATCTCTGGCAGGTTGCGTCTACGGTTCAGGGGGTGGAAAGCATGCAGCCGATCACCCTCGGATCGGTGCTGATCGCCATTCTGGTGCTGATTATCACCACGCAACTGGTGCGTAATCTGCCCGCATTGCTGGAACTGGCGCTGCTGCAACACCTGGATCTGACGCCGGGTACCGGCTATGCCGTACTGACCGTCACCAAATACGTATTGCTGCTGATTGGCGGCCTGACCGGTTTCTCGCTGATCGGGATCGAGTGGGCAAAACTGCAATGGCTGGTGGCGGCACTCGGTGTCGGTCTCGGCTTCGGTTTGCAGGAGATCTTCGCTAACTTTATTTCCGGCCTGATTATCCTGTTTGAAAAACCGATCCGTATCGGCGATACCGTAACGATCCGCAACCTGACCGGCAGTATCACCAGGATCAACACCCGTGCCACGACGATCGCTGACTGGGACCGCAAGGAGATTATCGTGCCGAACAAGGCCTTTATCACCGAGCAGTTCATCAACTGGTCGCTGTCGGATTCCGTCACGCGTGTGGTGCTAACCGTGCCTGCACCGTCGGAGGCCAACAGTGAAGAAGTGACAGAAATTCTGCTCAACGCTGCGCATCGCTGTTCGCTGGTGCTGGATATGCCTGCGCCGGAAGCCTATCTGGTGGATCTCCAGCAGGGGATTCAGATTTTCGAGCTGCGTATGCATGCCGCTGAAATGGCGCACCGTATGCCGCTTCGCCATGAAATTCACCAACTGATCCTGGCTGGATTCCGCGAGCACGGCATTACACTGCCATTCCCGCCATTCCAGGTGCGTATGGAAACACTGCACCGCGCGCAAAATGGCAATAACGCGACCTTTACCAGCAGCAGCGGAAGTGGCCGCAGCGGAAACAGTTCGCGCTCACCGGGCGATTTGTAAGAGAAAAGAGAACAGCAAAAGGGCAGACTCTTCTGCCCTTTTTTACGTCTCAGGATGACAGACTGAGTTTACAGATCGGCGATCAGCGCCGCTGCGGCTTTGCGATGCTGAGATATCAGCGAGCGGATATCCATGCCGACAATTTCACCGTCAGTCACCCGCCATTTCCCGCCGATCATCACCCGATCGGCTTTTTCCGCACCACACAATAGCAGCGCGGCAATCGGATCATGACTGCCGCTGAAACGTAATTCATCGAGTTTAAACAGCGCCAGATCAGCCTGTTTGCCCACGGCAATCTGCCCGATATCATCGCGACCGATAAGCTTCGCCGAACCGCACGTCGCCCAGCCCAGCACTCGCTCCGGCGTGACATATTCCGCCCCGTATTTCAGACGTTGCAGATACAGCGCCTGCCGCGCTTCATACATCAGGTTTGATGCATCATTCGACGCCGAACCGTCAACGCCCAGACCAATCGGTACGCCAGCGGCCTCCAGATCCCGCGTCGGGCACATACCGGAAGCCAGCCGCATATTCGACACCGGACAATGACAGATACCGGTGCCCGCCGCGCCCAGACGGCGGATTTCGTCGTCGTTAAAGTGAATACCGTGTGCCAGCCATGTCCGGTCACTCAGCCAGCCAACGCTTTCCAGATAATCGACTGTACGCAGACCAAACATTTTCAGGCAAAACTGTTCTTCATCCAGCGTTTCCGCCAGATGCGTATGCAGCCGGACATCTTCCCGCTGCGCCAGTCTGGCGCTCTCACGCATAATTTCGGTGGTGACCGAAAACGGCGAGCAAGGTGCCAGTGCAATCTGCATCCACGCGCCCTCGCCGCGCTGATGATAGCGGTCAATCAGGCGCTGGCTGTCCTGCAAAATCACCTCGCCCGACTGGACCGTCTGTTCCGGCGGCAAACCGCCCTGCTCCTCGCCGAGACTCATCGAGCCGCGCGTCAGTAACGCACGCATGCCCAGCTCACGCACGACGCCCACCTGCACATCGATCGCCTCCTCCATGCCCTGCGGGAAAAGATAATGGTGGTCAGTGGTGGTAGTGCAACCGGAGAGCAACAGTTCAGCCATTGCGACGCGGCTTGCCAGGCCCAGCGCCTCCGGCCCTAAACGCGCCCAGACGGGATAAAGTTTTTTCAGCCACGGGAATAACGGCACGTTGACCACGGGCGCCCAGGCCCGGGTCAGCGTCTGATAAAAATGATGATGAGTGTTAATCAGCCCCGGCAGCAGTACAGACTCGGAGGCATCATAAATATGATCTACCGGCTGCGAAGGTGGCTGACCCGCGGTCAGCAACTCAGCAATTTTCTGCCCTTCAGTGACGATGCCGCCACGGGCATCCAGTGAGTTGGCGGTAAAAACCGCCAGCGGATTTTTGATCCACGTGCGTTGCTCTGACATGTCTGACTTCCTTTTTAAGGTCACATTAAATTCAAAAAGTGAGTCAGCTCAGTTATGCCCTGTCTGCTGATCCAGGGGCGCAACGCGCAGAATTTCAGTGAACCTTGATCTCCTCCGCGACCACGCTGGTGCGTTCTGCAGGCATCAGTAAATTGAGCAGAATAGCGATAACGCCACCGCTGGTCACGGCATGCCCGAAGATATTGCCAACGATGGGTGGGAACTGACCAAGCACATCTGGCACGGCTTCAATGCCCAGACCGATGCCAAAGGCGATGGCAATTATCAGCATTTCACGACGTCCGACCGGCGACTGCGTCATGATTCGGATACCCGCCGCGACCACGCTGCCAAACATCACCAGCGTTGCGCCACCCAGCACCGGCGCAGGAATTTGCTGCAACACTTCGCCGATAAACGGAAACAGGCCTAGCACCAGTAATACCGCGCCAATATACATGCCGACAAAACGGCTGGCGACGCCGGTCATCTGGATCACGCCATTGTTCTGTGCAAATGTTGTGTTAGGAAATGACGAGAAGGCTGCGGCGATAAGGCAACTGATACCGTCAGCCAGAATCCCGCCCTGCAGACGTTTACGGAAGCTTTCTCCTTCAATCGGTTGCTGCGACAACATGCAGTTAGCGGTCAGATCACCCACCGCTTCCAGGATGCTGATAAACGATACCAGCGCGATCGGCACAAAAATAATCCAGTCAAACTTAAAACCAAAACGGAACAGTTGCGGCAATGCAAACCAGTCGCCCTGCAAAGGTTTCACCGTCAGATGGCCGGTCAGCGCAGCGGCGATACAGCCGACAACAATGCCTAAAACTATTGATGAAAGGCGCAGCCAGCGCACGTCGATGCGGTTGCAGGCGACAATCACCAGCAGCGTCAGTGCCCCCAGCCCGAGGTTAGCCGGTGCGCCGAAATTCGCGGCACCATGGCCGCCCGCCCAGTCGGTAATGCTGACTTTAATCAGGCTGATGCCAATCAGCGCGATTACGGTGCCGCTGACCAGCGGTGTAAACACGCGGCGCATCTGCCCGATAAACCGGCTAACCAGCAGCGGGATAAACGCCGCCACAAAGTTCACCCCAAAAATCATCGCCATGATGTCTTCAGGAGAGCCACCGCGGCTTTTCACCAACATACCGCCGGAGAGGATCACCCCCAGAAACGCAAAACTGGTACCTTGCAAACAAATCATCCCCGCGCCCACCGACATAAACCGGCGCGCCTGAATAAATGTCCCGATGCCGGAAGCCAGCAAAGACATGCTGATCAGATAAGGCAAGTAGGCATTCAGCCCGAGAACCGAGCCGATAATCAGCGGCGGCGTGATAATTCCGACCACGCTTGCCAGCACGTGCTGGATGGCGGTGAAAAATGCCGGTGCCGGTGCAATGCGCTCTTCCAGTCCATAAAGAAGTTCTTTGTCGTTGGATTCTGACATAACGAGTTTTCCGGATAATAAGTGATGATCCGGTAATGCATAAATCAGGCCAGCAGCAAAAAATTTAGCTTAACTCAGGCAGAAGACCCTGTTTATGGCGCTTGGCGAGAAAGGGCCAGCACTGAAACTTTAAAATCAGCGCTGCGTCATTTAGGTACTTTTGTTTCAGTAAAAGTGCAGTTTTGGGTTTATTGCACAATGAAGGGGCAAAAAAGGGAAATCGTGGAAGGAAGCCCTGACCTTGGGAACAGGGCTTAAGCACTCATCAGGCGCGTGTCACCGGGAAGGCCAGGACATCACTCAGGCTGGCAGCACCCAGCGCAATCATAATCAGGCGGTCAACACCCAGCGCCACACCTGAACACTCCGGCATACCGTGTTCTAACGCATCCAGCAGATTGTTATCGACAGGATGCTGCGGCAGGCCGCGTGCCGCGCGTTTGCGGTTATCCTGCTCGAAACGCTGACGCTGCTCACGGCTATCCGTCAGTTCACGGAAACCATTCGCCAGCTCAATGCCTTTGTAATACACCTCGAAACGCTCGGCGACGCGGTGATCTTCCGTACTGATTTCTGCCAGAGCGGCCTGCGTGGCCGGGAAATGATAGACGAATGTTGGTTTGTCGCGACCAATGTGCGGTTCTACACCCATCGTAAACAACAACTGTAGCAGGGTGTCACGGTCTTCTTCGGTATCAGCAATGTTGGATAAATCCAGTTTTGCCGCCGCTTCACGCAGTTCCGTTTTGTCGGCGGATAACGGATCCACACCGAGATGGCGGGTAAACGCCTGCTGATAAGACAGGGTTTCAGCACTATCGCAATCGAGAACCTGCTGGAGTAAATCATCCACTTCATTCATCAGACGGTACATGTCATAACGCGGACGGTACCATTCGAGCATGGTGAATTCCGGATTATGATGACGCCCGGCTTCTTCATTACGGAAACTGCGTCCCATCTGATAAATCGGCCCGCTGCCCGCAGCCAGCAAACGTTTCATGTGATATTCCGGGCTGGTCATCAGATACAACGTCATGCCATCAGCCGCACCCGGCCCGACAAAACGCGTCTCAAACGGCACCAGATGAATGTCGGTCACCGTGGCCTGGCTCATTGCTGGCGTTTCAACTTCCAGTACGCCGCGATCGGCAAAGAAACGTCGAATCTCAGCGAGGATAGCCGCACGCTTCAACAAATTGGCGACGGGAGCACTGGGTTGCCAGCTTGCTGTTTCGCTCATGGTGATTTACTCCGAATTCAGAAAAGTCATGCAGTCTACCTGCATCCCCGCAGGCAAACAAATATCTCATTTTACGAAGCGCAATGCAGAGAAAGCCTAAACCTGCATTCACATCAAATTACCATGACTACCCCTTTGGTATAATAATTCTCTTACAAACAATAAGAATATCAGCCACCGGGACAGCGCCTGTATGTCATCGGGGTTCACTAACTCTTCGATTATGAAGAGCTTTTCGCGGGTGTTTCAAACCCGATCTCATTGATGATAGTGGAGGAATGCAGTGCAAACCTTTAACGCCGACATTGCAATTATAGGTGCAGGTGGGGCGGGTTTACGCGCAGCAATAGCCGCAGCGGAAGCCAATCCCAACCTGAATATCGCGTTGATTTCGAAAGTGTACCCAATGCGCAGCCACACCGTGGCGGCCGAAGGCGGTTCTGCCGCTGTGACGCAAGATCACGACAGCTTTGATTTTCACTTCCAGGATACCGTTTCCGGAGGCGACTGGCTGTGTGAGCAAGACGTAGTGGATCATTTCGTTCATCAATGCCCGACTGAAATGGCCCAGCTTGAACTGTGGGGCTGTCCGTGGAGCCGTAAGGATGACGGTTCCGTCAATGTTCGCCGCTTCGGCGGAATGAAGATCGAACGCACCTGGTTTGCCGCGGATAAAACCGGCTTCCATATGCTGCACACCCTGTTCCAGACCTCGCTGAAATACCCACAAATCAAACGATTCGATGAGCATTTCGTCCTCGATATTCTGGTCGATGAAGGCCAGGTACGCGGCGTTGTCGCCATCAATATGATGGAAGGCACACGCGTGCAAATTCGGGCTAACGCCGTGGTCATGGCGACCGGCGGCGCAGGCCGTGTTTACCGTTACAACACCAACGGCGGTATCGTCACCGGCGATGGCATGGGCATGGCGTTCCGCCATGGCATTCCGTTGCGCGACATGGAGTTCGTGCAATATCACCCGACCGGCCTGCCGGGTTCCGGCATCCTGATGACAGAAGGCTGCCGCGGTGAAGGCGGCATTCTGGTCAACAAAGACGGTTACCGTTATCTGCAGGATTACGGCATGGGGCCGGAAACCCCTCTGGGCGAGCCGAAAAACAAATACATGGAACTCGGCCCGCGTGACAAAGTATCACAAGCGTTCTGGCACGAATGGCGCGCCGGACGCACCATCGAAACGCCGCGTGGCGACGTGGTATATCTGGATTTACGCCATCTCGGCGAGAAAAAACTGCGTGAACGTCTGCCGTTCATCTGCGAACTGGCCAAAGCGTATGTCGGCGTCGATCCGATTACGGACCCGATCCCTGTTCGCCCTACCGCGCACTACACCATGGGCGGCATTGAAACCGATGCACAGTGTGAAACCCGCATCAAAGGTCTGTTTGCGGTCGGCGAATGTTCGTCCGTCGGTCTGCACGGCGCCAACCGTCTCGGCTCAAACTCACTGGCAGAACTGGTGGTGTTCGGGCGTATGGCCGGTGAAAAAGCGGCAGAACGCGCAGTTGAAGCCAAAGACACCGGCAACAGCGCCGCACTCGAAGCGCAGGTGCGTGATATCGAAAACCGTGTTGCCGCGCTGATGGCACAGGAAGGCGACGAAAGCTGGGCCGCCATCCGTGACGAAATGGGTCTGGCGATGGAAGAAGGTTGCGGGATTTATCGCACTACCGAGCTGATGCAAAAAACCATCGATAAACTGGCCGAACTGAAAGAACGCTTCAAACGGGTGAAAATTCAGGATACCTCCAGTGTCTTTAATACCGACCTGCTGTATACCATCGAACTGGGTCATGGCCTGGAAGTAGCAGAATGTATGGCGCATTCCGCCATCAATCGTCGCGAATCACGCGGCGCCCATCAGCGTCTCGATGAAGGCTGTACCGAACGCGATGACGTGAATTTCCTCAAACATACTCTGGCCTTTTATCAGCCAGATTCCGCCCCGCGTCTCGAATATGGCGACGTGAAAATTACCACGCTGCCACCGGCAAAACGCGTGTACGGCGGGGAATCTGAGACTCACGATAAAAAAGATAAGGAGCAATCACGTGGCTAAAATGCGCAGCCTGAAGGTTGAGATCATGCGCTACAACCCGGAAACGGACAGCGCGCCGCATCCGGTGGTGTATGACGTGCCTTTCGATGAAACAACGTCACTGCTCGATGCTCTGGGCTACATCAAAGATCATCTGGCCGCTGACCTTTCCTATCGCTGGTCGTGCCGTATGGCAATCTGCGGCTCGTGCGGCATGATGGTGAATAGGGTGCCGAAGCTGGCGTGCAAAACCTTCCTGCGGGAATATCCGGACGGTATGCAGATTGAGGCGCTGGGGAACTTCCCGGTGGAACGTGATCTGGTGGTCGATATGACCCACTTTATCGAAAGCCTCGAAGCCATCAAACCTTACATTATCGGCAATACCCGCACGATCGGCGAAGGCCCGGGCAAGCAAACTCCGGCGCAAATGGAGAAATATCACCAGTTCTCCGGCTGTATCAACTGTGGTTTATGTTATGCCGCCTGCCCGCAGTTTGGACTGAATCCTGAATTCATCGGCCCGGCAGCTATCACGCTGGCGCATCGCTACAACCTCGATAACCGTGACCACGGCAAAGCACAACGTATGCCACAGCTCAACAGTCAGAATGGTGTCTGGAGTTGTACGTTCGTCGGTTATTGCTCCGAAGTCTGTCCGAAGCACGTCGACCCTGCCGCCGCCATTCAGCAAGGCAAAGTCGAAAGTTCGAAAGACTTCATGATCGCAAGGCTGAGACCGCAATGAGGGAGGAAAATATGACGACTCAAAGTACGGGCAGCAAACGTAAACCCTACGTGCGTGAGATGAAAGCCAGCTGGTGGAAAAATTTACCGTTCTACCGTTTTTATATGCTGCGTGAGGGCACGGCGGTTCCGGCAGTATGGTTCAGTCTCTTACTGCTGGCAGGGGTTTGCTCGTTACGTAACGGGCCTGAAAGCTGGGCGGGTTTTGTGAATTTTCTGCAAAATCCGGTGGTCTTGCTGATTAACCTGATCGCCCTGCTTGCGGCCCTGTTGCATACCAAAACCTGGTTCGAACTGGCACCGAAAGCCTCCATCCTGGTGGTGAAAGGTAAAAAGATGGGACCTGAACCGGTGATTGCCGGTTTCTGGGGCGTGACGATCGTTGTGACGCTGGTTGTTCTCGTCATCGCACTGTTTCTTTAAGGAGGCGACATGAAAAATACTCTTCCTAAACGTTCAGACGAGCCGGTGTTCTGGGGATTGTTTGGCGCGGGTGGTATGTGGAGCGCAATTTTTGCGCCGGTGATGATTCTGCTGGTGTGCTTCCTGCTGCCGCTGGGCTTTTTCCCCGGCGACGCACTGAGCTATCCACGCGTGCTGGCATTTGCGCAAAGCGGGATCGGGCGTCTGTTCCTGCTGCTGATGATCGTGCTGCCTCTGTGGTGCGGTCTGCACCGGATCCATCACTGCATGCACGACCTGAAGATCCACGTTCCGGCCGGAAAATGGGTGTTCTACGGGCTGGCGACGATCTTAAGTATCGTCACCCTTATCGTGCTGATCCGCCTCTGATCCGCAAAGATCTGACTTTCCAGCGGCCATCTCTCTGGCCGCTGTTTTCATTCTTTATCCGCAGGTTTTCCCTTTTTCTTTTTTGTTACCTACACTTAGAGAACATACTAAGGAAGGAAACTCCATGCGTATCTGGTCAAAACTCAGCGTTATCATCACAGCACTTATGTCAGTCGCGTGCAGCGTAACGCCGCCTGCTGACGTCAAAGTCGTCAATAATTTCGAACTCACCCGCTATCTCGGTACATGGTATGAAGTCGCCAGACTGGACCATAGTTTTGAAAGCGGACTGGAACGCGTCACCGCCAATTACAGCCTGCGCGATGATGGCGGCGTAAAAGTGATTAATCGCGGGTTTAATCCGCAGAAGAATAAATGGCAGGAAAGTGAGGGCAAAGGTTACTTCACCGGATCACCTGCGCGCGCGGCGCTGAAAGTGTCATTCTTCGGTCCGTTCTATGGCGGTTATAACGTCATAGAACTGGATAAAGATTATCGTTACGCGCTGGTCTGCGGACCGGATAAAAGCTATCTGTGGATCCTGTCCCGTACGCCAACGCTGGATGACAGCGTGAAGCAGCAACTTCTGCAAACGGCGCAGCAGTACGGATTTGATACCAGCAAACTGGTGTGGGTGAAACAGCCTTGATGCTTACACAATAAAACTCGCGCCATAAAAATAACACTGCCTGCATCAACGTGCAGGCAGACATCAGTTTACTTAACGTTATTCGCTCGCTATTGCGCGCTTTTCTGAATGGCTTCCCCACCGGCAGACACATCTTCACCTACGCCACGCGTGGTGTTGCAGGCTGTTAAGGCAGAAGACAAGATAAGAACAGACAAGATAGCGAGGATACTTTTCTTCAGCATATAAATCTCCTTCCTATAAGAGAATGTAAAGTACGACACTTTTAGTGTAGCTAATTTTCTGGATATAGAAGGGAACAGGCAGGATTTTAAGACATTTGGTAAAACGAGGCTGAAGGGATCAGCCTGCTTTGGAAATTGCGCCACCCAGATGCTGGATGTCTTCACCGAAACCATGAACCGTGTTGCAGCCGGATAACGAAGCCAGCAGCATCACTGAAACCACGATAAACATCATCTTCTTCAACATGGTAAACATAATCCCATTCAACAAGTTGGGGCTGGAAAGCTGCGACAGGCATTCACCTGTGGCAGCTTTCATCCGGCGTAATAAGTATTGAGAACTTATTTAACGCGGGAAACGTATTCGCCAGAGCGGGTGTCACAACGGACGATTTCGCCGATCTGCACGAATAATGGCACTTTAACCACAGCGCCGGTGCTCAGGGTCGCTGGCTTACCGCCGGTACCTGCGGTATCACCTTTCAGGCCAGGATCAGTGTCCACAACTTCAGCTTCGATGAAGTTTGGTGGCTGAACAGCGATAGGACGGCCATCCCACAGCGTCACGATACATTCTGCGTTGTCCTGCAGCCATTTAGAGGCGTCAGAAACAGTTTTCTCTTCAACCTGATGCTGTTCGAAAGTCTCAGGGTGCATGAAGTGGTAGAACTCACCATCGTTGTAGAGGTAGTTCATGTTGGTATCTACAACATCAGCGCCTTCGCATGAGTCAGTAGATTTGAAGGTTTTTTCTACACGGGAACCGGTCAGCAGACGACGCATTTTAACGCGTGCGAAAGCCTGGCCTTTGCCTGGTTTTACGAATTCACTGGATTCGATAGCGTAAGGCTCGCCCTCGAACATGATTTTAAGACCCGGACGGAAATCGTTGCTAGAATAAGTCGCCATGATGGCCCTCTAATTTTAAACTGGTATTAGCCAAAAAAATGGCAAACATTGTAACCCTAAACACGCCATTTAGAGAAGATTGGTTGTATCAACTCGGCGATGTTATCACTGACCCGGATGAACTGCTTACTCTTCTGGCACTTAACGACAATGCAGAACTGCAAAGTGGGCGTGAAGCCCGTCGTTTGTTCCCGCTTCGCGTGCCCCGCGCCTTTGTGACACGTATGCAGCCGGGCGATCCACAGGATCCTTTATTGCTTCAGGTATTGACCGCACGCGAGGAATTTATTGCCGCGCCGGGCTTTACCACTGACCCGCTTGATGAACAACGCAGCGTTGTTCCGGGTTTGTTGCACAAGTATAGCAATCGCGCCCTGTTACTGGTGAAAGGCGGATGTGCGGTAAATTGCCGCTACTGTTTCCGTCGTCATTTCCCGTACCAGGACAACCAGGGAAATAAGGCTAACTGGGTTCAGGCGCTGGATTATATCCGCACTCGCCCGGAACTCGATGAAATTATTTTCTCCGGTGGTGATCCGCTGATGGCCAAGGATCATGAACTCGACTGGTTGATCGGTGAACTCGAAGGGATCCCGCACATTAAGCGGCTGCGTATTCATACCCGTTTGCCGGTGGTTATCCCTGCACGTATCACGGATGCCTTCTGCCAGCGCCTTGAAAAATCACGTCTTCAGGTGCTGATGGTGACGCATATCAATCACGCCAATGAGATTGATAATGCATTGCGCGCCAGCATGGCGAAGCTGAAAAGCCATGGCGTGACGCTGCTCAATCAGAGCGTGTTGTTGCGGGGCGTAAATGATTCTGCTGATGTGCTGGCGACACTGAGCAACGCGCTGTTTGACGCGGGTATTTTGCCTTACTACATCCACGTGCTGGATAAAGTACAGGGTGCGGCGCATTTCATGGTGAACGACGACGAAGCGCGCGTCATTATGAAAGGGCTGATGAGTAAAGTGTCAGGTTATATGGTACCGAAACTGACCCGTGAAATTGGCGGCGAGCCGAGCAAAACCATTCTGGATCTGCGGCTGAAGCAGTCTTAACACGTTCTTCCAACCCCAAATAATTCAAGTTGCAGGAAGGCGGCAAGTGATGGAGTCCCGATGAGCTTACTCAGGTAAGTGATTCGGGGGACTGAACGTAGCCAACGCACCTGCGGCTTGAAGTATGAAGGGGGAACGCAAAAAGGGATGCCATTGGCATCCCTTTAGTATTTATAGCCTTCACGCGACTATGGGCACTTATAAACCTGACCGACCATTTTGCTGTCAACCGGTGCAAAGCTGGACAGGAAGTTCTGGGACGGGCTGTTGGCACCATAAATGGTGTTGCCGCCCATCGCTGCCGCTTTGTTACGCAGGTCATTGGCTGCGCCACGCATGGAGCTGCCGTCACCGCCGGTACCGGAGAACCAGTTGCTTTGGGCACCGGTGACTTCGCCAAGCAACTGACAATTTGCGCCTGGTTTGTCGTCCGTGAATTTCACCTGCTGGCCCGCTGCATCCAGTTGATGAGTGGTACTGCACCCGGCAAGCAGCGCGATAGCTGACAGGCCCAGTAACATTTTAATCCGCATCACTTTCCCCATTTGTTTTTGTAATCACATAAAGCCTATCAGAAAACACCTGGCTCTCTTAGGCATCCGTTGCCACGCATACCCAAGTTTGTGCTATCGGTAAAAATCCGAAATCCACGCAGAAACAAGTCTACACGTTAAAGGCCGGAGACAATGAGAGTTATCTTACTGAACCTGATAAAAAAGGGTCAAATAAAAAAACCCGGCCTTTACAGACCGGGTTTCTTCAGTACGTTGCCTCAGTGAGCAAAAAAGCCCGCTGATTTTACGTACCTGCGGATGAACGCAGGGGGATGATGATTACATCATGCCGCCCATGCCGCCCATTCCACCCATACCGCCAGCGCCGCCCATATCGACTTTATCGTCTTTAGGCAGGTCGGTGATCATGCACTCAGTGGTGATCATCAGGCCAGCTACAGAAGACGCGTACTGCAGAGCAGAACGGGTGACTTTAGTTGGATCAAGGATACCCATTGCGATCATGTCGCCGTATTCTTCGGTGTAAGCGTTGTAGCCGAAGCTGCCTTCGCCCGCTTTCACTTTGTTTGCGATAACAGAGGCTTCTTCGCCAGCGTTCACAACGATCTGACGCAGTGGAGATTCCATTGCGCGCAGAGCAACGCGGATACCCACGTTCTGGTCGTCGTTGTCGCCGGTCAGGTTAGCCAGAGTGTGAGCAACGCGAACCAGCGCCACGCCACCACCAGCAACCACGCCTTCTTCTACCGCAGCACGGGTTGCGTGCAGGGCATCTTCAACGCGAGCTTTCTTCTCTTTCATTTCAACTTCAGTCGCTGCGCCCACTTTCAGAACGGCTACGCCGCCTGCCAGTTTAGCCACACGCTCTTGCAGTTTTTCACGGTCATAATCAGAAGTCGCTTCTTCAATCTGCTGACGGATCTGAGAAACACGGCCCTGGATGGTTGCTTCTTCGCCAACGCCATCGATGATGATGGTGGTGTCTTTGTTGATAACAACACGTTTAGCCTGACCCATATCTTCCAGAGTGGCTTTTTCCAGTTCCAGACCGATCTCTTCAGAGATAACGGTACCGCCAGTCAGGGTTGCGATGTCCTGCAGCATAGCTTTACGACGGTCGCCGAAGCCTGGTGCTTTAACCGCAGCCACTTTCACGATGCCACGCATGGTATTCACAACCAGAGTCGCCAGGGCTTCGCCTTCAACGTCTTCAGCAATGATCAGCAGTGGTTTACCGGCTTTCGCAACGGCTTCCAGTACTGGCAGCATTTCGCGGATGTTAGAAATTTTCTTGTCAGCCAGCAGGATGAACGGGCTTTCCAGTTCGATTGAACCGGTTTCTGGTTTGTTGATGAAGTAAGGAGACAGATAACCACGGTCGAACTGCATACCTTCAACAACGTCCAGCTCATCTTGCAGGCCAGTGCCTTCTTCAACAGTGATGACGCCTTCTTTGCCCACTTTTTCCATCGCTTCAGCGATCAGTTTACCGACAGTTTCATCGGAGTTAGCAGAGATGGTACCAACCTGTGCAATGGCTTTAGAGTCAGAGCAAGGGACAGATAATTTTTTCAGTTCTTCAACCGCAGCAACGACAGCTTTGTCGATACCACGTTTCAGATCCATCGGGTTCATGCCCGCGGCAACAGCTTTCAGGCCTTCAGTGATGATGGCTTGAGCCAGAACGGTTGCGGTAGTGGTACCGTCACCCGCGGCATCGTTCGCTTTGGACGCGACTTCTTTCACCATCTGTGCGCCCATGTTTTCGAACTTGTCTTCCAGTTCGATTTCACGTGCAACGGACACGCCGTCTTTAGTGATGGTTGGTGCGCCGAAAGATTTGTCCAAAACCACGTTACGGCCTTTAGGGCCCAGGGTCACTTTTACTGCATCAGCAAGGATGTTTACGCCACGCAGCATTTTCACACGGGCGTCGTTACCGAATTTTACTTCTTTAGCTGCCATTGTTAATTTCCCTTAAATTCGTTCTGTTCAGAAAAAAGTGGATCGGGGGACAATCAGGCTTCTACGATTGCCAGAATGTCACTCTCAGACATGATCAACACTTCTTCATTGTCGATCTTCTCAGCTTTCACGCCGTAACCGTCGTTGAAAATGACGATGTCGCCAACTTTCACGTCCAGCGCTTTAACTTCACCATTTTCCAGAATGCGACCATGGCCGACAGCCAGGATTTCGCCACGGGTAGATTTACCGGCAGCGGAGCCAGTCAGAACGATGCCGCCAGCGGATTTAGATTCTACTTCTTTACGCTTGACGATAACG
The DNA here is from genome assembly GCF_040544515.1 of Rahnella sp. 2050. Classification (NCBI taxonomy): domain Bacteria; kingdom Pseudomonadati; phylum Pseudomonadota; class Gammaproteobacteria; order Enterobacterales; family Yersiniaceae; genus Rahnella; species Rahnella sp. 2050. Next base: position 339,061 of record NZ_JBEPKE010000005.1, read on the forward strand.
CGGTCATGCAATGGACGAATTTTCATTGATAACTCTCCTGTGAGCGGGTCCATATCTATTTTTAGGGTTGAATGCCTGGCAAAGTCCTGCCCGGCCTCGTGGTTTGTTTAATGGGGGCGATACGCAGCCCTTCAAGGGGAAGAACAGAAAAATTTTCTCTTTTTCTTTCGCTGCTCTGTTGACGAAAATCGACCTTCGCAGTGCTTCCCAACAATCTTTTAACAATTGAGGCCACAGAGATTAGCGATCGCGGTGCTCTGTGTCGTCATCTTTTTTAGGTGTAACCAGACGTTCCTGCGTTTCATCCGTCCGCTGGAACTCGCCATCAAAGGTATTCCCCGTTGGCGCGCTGCTCCCCCAGTTACCGCCGGAACGCACAATGTTCAAATGCGGCATCAGTTTTAGCGTCAGTCGTTTCTGGATGGGTGGCAGCAAAAGCAGCAAACCGAGGAAATCAGTAAAGAAGCCCGGTACCAGCAGCAGGAATCCGGCGATCACCAGCGAAACACTTTTAACCATCTCGGCTGCCGGGCTTTCCCCAACCGCCAGTTTTTGCTGCAACTGCATAAACGTCTTCATGCCCTGATTCTTCACCAGAGAGACACCTACGCAAGAGGTGAAAACAACCAGCAATAACGTTGTTGCCACGCCAACCACCGCAGCCACCTTGATAAATAAGGTGATTTCAATGTAAGCCAGCAGGAATAACAGTAATAACGGTAACCAGCGCACCGCATTCTCCTTGTAATTTGGCTCCGGAAGCGCTGTCGCAGCGGCATTCCAAACCCTGAATAAGTGCCTGCTTGAGATCTTCGCTATCAAAGAAATGCAGGCTGACTACACTGAGATGGTGATCACTCATCATGATTTCAACCACCAGACCTGATTTAATTGAGCAGGTAAATGAATTGTGAGAATTCTCACAGATACTAAAAACATGCACGATAATAGGGCAGGATAGTGATCTTAGTACGTGCAATTCGTCTGAAGCAGCATATGATCGCCTCCGTTGCTCAAACAACGGTTGATCGTTTTAAATTTACTACGGCCAGTAACATAATTTTAAACATCGCATAACGCATTCAGTACCGAAGAGAAGGTTCTCATGTCAAACACCATTCGTATCGAGGAAGACCTGCTGGGCACGCGCGAAGTACCGGCAGAAGCTTATTACGGCATTCACACCCTGCGGGCGATTGAAAACTTCTATATCAGCAACACCAAGATCAGTGATGTTCCTGAGTTTGTTCGCGGCATGGTGATGGTGAAAAAGGCGGCAGCTCTTGCTAACAAAGAGCTGCGCACCATTCCACGTCACATTGCGGATATCATTATTCAGGCGTGCGACGAAGTGCTTGATAAAGGCAAATGCATGGACCAGTTCCCTATCGACGTCTATCAGGGCGGTGCGGGAACCTCGGTAAATATGAACACGAATGAAGTGCTGGCGAACATCGGTCTGGAACTGATGGGACACCAGAAAGGCGATTACCAGTTCCTCAATCCAAATGATCATCTGAACAAATGCCAGTCCACCAATGATGCCTACCCTACTGGTTTTCGTATCGCCGTGTACGCGTCCTTGCTGAAACTGGTTGATGCTATTTCCCAGCTGGGCGACGGTTTTGAGCGTAAAGCGAAGGAATTCGAAAACATCATCAAGATGGGCCGTACACAGTTGCAGGACGCCGTTCCGATGACGCTCGGTCAGGAATTCCACGCGTTCAACGTGTTGCTCAAAGAGGAAACCCGCAATCTGTTGCGTACCGGCGAATTACTGCTGGAAGTGAACCTCGGGGCGACAGCAATCGGTACCCGCCTGAATACGCCGGAAGGTTATCAGCAACTGGCGGTAGAAAAACTTGCAGAAGTCAGCAATCTGGCCTGTGTACCCGCTGAAGACCTGATTGAAGCAACGTCCGACTGTGGCGCATACGTGATGGTTCACAGCTCGCTGAAACGTCTGGCCGTGAAGCTTTCTAAAATCTGTAACGACCTGCGTCTGCTCTCTTCCGGTCCTCGCGCTGGCCTGAATGAAATCAACCTGCCGGAATTACAGGCGGGTTCTTCTATCATGCCAGCCAAAGTGAACCCGGTTATCCCGGAAGTCGTGAACCAGGTGTGCTTCAAAGTCATCGGTAACGACGTCTGCGTGACGATGGCGGCAGAAGCGGGCCAGCTTCAACTGAACGTCATGGAACCGGTAATTGGTCAGGCGATGTTTGAGTCAGTGCATATCCTGACTAACGCCTGCTACAATCTGCTCGAAAAATGCATCAACGGCATTACAGCGAACAAAGAAGTATGTGAGTTCTACGTTTTCAACTCTATCGGCATCGTCACCTACCTTAACCCGTTCATCGGCCACCACAATGGCGATATCGTCGGCAAGATTTGTGCTGAAACCGGTAAGAGTGTCAGGGAAGTGGTGCTCGAGCGCGGCCTGCTGACTGAGGCGGAGCTGGACGACATTTTCTCCATCGAAAACCTGAAACATCCGGCTTACAAAGCAAAACGCTATACCGATGAAAATGAACAGTAACAGACTCAAATACTGACCTTTTAAAGGCTCGTTGTTCTGCAGAACAGCGGGCCTTTTTACTTTGTACAACACAACAATTACACAACAATTAATTATCAATTCCTTAAGGAGTGCTGGGAATATGGACGGACAACCATGTTAATTATCGAATTTATTATTGTACTGGCGGCAATTTTCCTCGGCGCGCGCTTAGGCGGCATCGGCATTGGTTTCGCGGGCGGGCTTGGCGTTCTGGTGCTCGCCCTGATAGGCGTTAAACCGGGAACTATCCCTTTCGACGTAATCTCTATCATCATGGCGGTGATCGCCGCGATCTCGACCATGCAGGTAGCAGGCGGGATGGATTATCTGGTGCAACAAACTGAAAAGCTGCTGCGCCGTAATCCCAAACACATCACCCTCCTCGCGCCCATCGTCACCTATTTCCTGACGATTATGGCGGGCACCGGCAACATTTCACTGTCGGCATTACCGGTTATTTCTGAAGTCGCTAAAGAGCAAGGGATTAAACCCTGCCGCCCGCTTTCCACCGCCGTGGTTGCTGCGCAGATAGCCATTACCGCCTCACCGATTTCTGCCGCAGTGGTGTACATGGCATCCACCATGGAAGGCCACGGCGTCAGTTATCTTCATCTGCTGATGGTGATGATCCCGTCCACACTGGCTGCAGTGATCCTGATGTCGCTGATTGTCAGCTGGTGCTTTGACGCAAAGCTTTCCAATGACCCGGTTTATCTCAAACGGTATGAAGAAGGTTTGATCCAACTGCGTGGCGATAAAGTGCTGGAAATCAAACGCGGCGCCAAACTCTCGGTGTTGCTGTTCCTGCTCGGCGTACTGACGGTGGTCGCTTATGCGGTTATTAACAGCCCGAGCCTGGGTTGGGTCGCACAACCGGTGATGACCACCAACAGCGCCATCCTGATTATCATGCTCAGTGTCGCCACGTTAATCACCTTGCTGTGCAGCATTGATACCGACGCCATTCTGACCTCCAGCACGTTCAAATCCGGCATGAGCGCCTGTATTTGTATCCTCGGCGTGGCCTGGCTGGGTGACACTTTTGTGCAGGCCAATCTCGGCTGGATCAAAGAAACCGCGGGTGGCCTGATCCAGGCGCATCCGTGGCTGCTGGCAGTGATTTTCTTCTTCAGCTCTGCGCTGTTGTATTCGCAGGCCGCCACGACCAAAGCCCTGCTGCCAATGGCGCTGGCACTGAGCGTATCGCCGCTGACCGCCGTGGGTTCTTTTGCCGCTGTTTCCGGTTTATTCATTCTGCCGACGTATCCGACGCTGGTTGCCGCTGTGCAGATGGATGACACCGGCACTACCCGCATCGGGCGCTTCGTCTTCAACCATCCATTCTTTATTCCCGGCACGATTGGCGTGTTCCTGTCTGTAGTTTTTGGATTTGGTTTCGGCAGTATTATTCTCTGACAGTTTTCCGGGGGCTGCGGCCCCCGTTAAGCACTCGGGGCTTTCTGCTCAGGGATTGCTCAGGGTATACTCACAATTCATTAACGCGCTATGGCATGACGCCGTGCGCATCTTCTGTCGATTCACTCAGTGGCTGTTCATCTGCCGCGACAAAGAGAACTTTACTCCGCATGGATCACCGCATTCTTCGAATTTTCTTCCTGCTGTGCAGCCTGAGTCTTTTGCCGTTTCAGGCGAATGCCTCTTTATTTGGCAAACCCGCCGCGCCACAGTTTGTCCCCGTCGATCAGGCATTCAGTTTTGATTTCCAGCAGCAAGGTCACGACCTCAAACTGAACTGGCAAATCCGTGACGGCTATTATTTATATCGCAGCAAGATTGAGCTGGAACCGAAGAATGCTCAGCTCGCGGCGTTTTTGATGCCCAAAGGCCGTGATCATCATGATGAGTTTTTCGGTGACAGCGAAGTTTATGAGAATGCCCTGCATCTGACGATCCCTCTCCGCCAGGCCAGCGCGGATGCAACCGTTCGTGTGACCTATCAGGGATGTGCCGCCGCAGGATTCTGCTATCCGCCGGAAACTCGTGACGTACCGCTGAGTGCCGTCACGGAACCGACGCGTGTCAGCACGCCCGCTACTGATACAGCATCCGCACCGGTTATCGCGACGCCTGAAAAGCTATCCACACCACTACCATTTTCTCCGCTGTGGGCCTTGCTGATCGGCATCGGTATTGCCTTTACGCCTTGCGTACTGCCGATGTATCCGCTGATTTCCGGCATTATTCTCGGGTGCCAGCGCCCTCACAGCATGAAGCGAATTTTCCTGCTGGCGCTGGTTTACGTGCAGGGCATGGCGCTGACTTACACACTGCTTGGTATGGTGGTCGCTGCGGCAGGTTTGCAGTTCCAGGCGGCGTTGCAAAGTCCGTGGGTACTGATTGTGCTTTCGGTGATGTTCATTGTTCTGGCGCTGTCGATGTTTGGCACGTTCAGCCTGCAACTGCCTTCTGCCGTCCAGACCCGGCTGGCTTTATGGAGTAACGAGCAAAAAGGCGGCTCGCTGCCCGGCGTCTTTATTATGGGCGCACTGGCCGGGTTGATTTGTTCGCCCTGCACCACCGCGCCGCTCAGCGCGATCCTGCTGTATATCGCCCAGAGCGGGAATCTGCTGGCGGGGGCTGGCACGCTGTATCTGTATGCGCTGGGGATGGGCATTCCGCTGATTATTGTGACGATGTTCGGCAACAAATTACTGCCCCGCAGCGGGCCGTGGATGCAATACGTCAAAGAAGGATTTGGCTTTGTCATTCTGGCACTGCCGGTATTTTTACTCGAACGTGTGATTGGCGATATCTGGGGGCTGCGTTTATGGAGCCTGCTCGGCATGGCGTTCTTCGGCTGGGCATTCCTGCTCAGCCTGAAAAGCCAGCGCGGCATGGTGCGGACGCTGCAATTACTTTTCCTGGCCGCGGCGCTGATCGTCAGCCGTCCTTTGCAGGACTGGGCATTTGCGCCAGCCGCTAACACGACAACACAGGTACACGCACTTAATTTCCAGAAAATCCATAATGTCGGTGAACTGAACGCTGCCCTGCAGGGCGCGCAGGGCAAACGCGTTATGCTGGATTTGTACGCTGACTGGTGCGTGGCGTGTAAAGAGTTCGAAAAATATACCTTCTCAGCGCCAGACGTGCAGAATGAACTGACGGATACCTTATTGCTGCAGGCAGATGTCACCCAGAATTCCCCTGAGCAGAAAGCGTTATTAGAACGTCTGAATGTTCTGGGCCTGCCGACAATTTTGTTCTTCGGGCCTGATGGTCATGAGTTGCCACAGTCACGGGTGACGGGTTTTATGGATGCAGCGGAGTTCAGCGCGCATTTGCAGAAAACTCACCCTTAAACGACACTACACTTTGAAGTACGCGAATTGTGAGGAGGCAAACGTGCTACGTGAACAAGTTCTCGATAAAACCCTTAATTTCCTGGAACAACGTGGCCTTGCAACATTGTCACTGGAAACGGTCGCCGAACTGGTCGATGTCCCGCTCAGTGAATTACGCCGTTTCTGGCCGGATGCCGAAGCCCTGCTGTATGACAGTCTGCGTTATCACGGCGAACAGATTGATATCTGGCGTCGTCAGCTGATGCTGGATGAGTCTCTTTCGGCGCCACAGAAATTGCTGGCGCGCTATAAAGTGCTGGATGAGCAGGTGCGGCAGCAGCGCTATCCTGGATGTCTGTTTATCGCAGCTTGCACGTTTTTCCCTGACAGCGAGGCGCCCATTCATCAGCTAGCTCAACAGCAGAAACGGGCCTCCTACGACTACACCTTGTCGCTTTTGCAGGAAATGGGCTCGGATGACCCGGAAATGGTCGCTCAGCAGATGGAACTGATCCTCGAAGGCTGCCTGAGTAAACTGCTCGTTAAACGCCAACTGAACGATGTGGAAGTCGCACGCCGTCTGGCAGAGGATGTGCTGAACATCGCCCGCTGCCGTGAACATGGTGCACTTTCCTGACTTCCCCCCATTGCTGCCCGGCGATTTCATCCTTTTTGAATGAAAAGGCAGCAAACAAACGGCTTTTATGTATTTTAGATAACAAACCCGTTGACGGCTCAGGCCCAATACGGTTTAATGCGCCCCGTTGCCCGGATAGCTCAGTCGGTAGAGCAAGGGATTGAAAATCCCTGTGTCCTTGGTTCGATTCCGAGTCCGGGCACCATATTTAAAGAAACCCGCCTATGGCGGGTTTTTTGCTTTTTAAATCTTACGTATTTACCCTTTCGTGATTCACTTCTCATCCCTTCATTCATTTGCACAAAACTCCCGTTCAATTCTGCTTAAAAGTTAGGCCAACGTCCGTTAACGGTCATATCCCTGCGTTTTAGACTGATTCCTTAGCCTGATAAGTTTCCTCAAGGCCCTATAAAACAGGAATGTCTCATGAAAATAACCAAAATTGAGGTATTGCGCGTTGCGATTCCATTCAGCAGCGACAGGGATAAAACACCAGAGATACAGGCGGATGCCTATAACGCGGCATCTCCCGAACTCACCAGAATGGAAACATTACTGATCAAAATCACGACCGACAGCGGCTTACACGGCTGGGGGGAAGGTTTCGGTCATCTTTGTAATCCGCTCACCGAAACCGCGATGAACGGTTTAGTCGGGCGATTTTTTCTCGGCCAAACCTGCCCGGAAAGTCCTGAGGAAATTGCTGCACTGATGCAGCAGGCCGAGGTGAACTTTCATGCTTTCGGGCGCACCGGTCCCGTGATGTTTGCCCTTTCAGCTGTGGATATTGCGCTATGGGATTTGCTGGCGAAAGCATGGAAGCAGCCGCTTTGGCAATTGCTGGGGGCGAAACGTCAGAAAATCGGGGTTTACGCCAGCCTGGTCAGTTATGGCAATCATCCGGAACGTGTGGCAGCAAAAGTGCTGAGTACCTGGCAGGCGGGATTCCGCGCCATAAAATTGCATGAAACGGCTTATCCGGCCATTGCCGCCGCCAGAGAAATACTGCCTGCCGATGCTGAACTGATGGTTGATGTGAACTGTCCGTGGAACGTGGCAGAAGCCTCGGAACAGGCGCAGGCTTTACGTTCTCTGAATCTGGGATGGCTGGAAGAACCGGTCTGGCCACCGGATGATTTAGCCGGTCTGGCGGAAGTGCGAAAACAAGGAACCCGTATTGCCGCAGGCGAGAATGCAGCAGGCGTTCAGGGCTTTGTGGAGCATTTCGAACACGGCGCGATTGACGTCGCACAGCCCAGCGTCAGTAAAGTCGGCGGGATCACCGCCATGCTGAAAGTGTTTGCGCTGGCGAAGCAATACCACATCCGCGTTGTTCCGCACTGTTTTTATTACGGTGCCGGCCTGATGGCCACCGCCCAACTGGTCGCTACGCTCGACGACCACGTGAGCCTGGAAGTGCCTTACATTCAGTGGCAGGAAACGCTTTATTCACAACTGAATTTTGAACCGCATATGCTGTTGCCGGATACGCCGGGGCTAGGTTTTGAGCCATCACTTTCCATCATCCAGAAGTACCTCATCAGCTCGAAAACCCTTTCTCTGACCGCGGAGGCCGCACATGCGTAAATCCAATTATCGGGTGGTCATCGCCCTGCTGCTGTTCTTTGCCGGCATGCTCAATTATCTCGACCGCGCGGCGTTATCGGTGATGGCGCCACTGATCAAAGGCGACCTGCATATCAATGATGCCCAGATGGGGATTTTGTTCAGCGCCTTCTTTATTGGCTACTGCCTGTTTTGCTTTATTGGCGGGTGGAGTGCAGACAAGTTTGGCCCGCGAAAAGTCTTCGCCTTCGCTGCTGCGTTCTGGTCCGTATTTTGCGGCGCAACAGCACTGGTCACCGGTTTCGCGCATTTACTGGTCGTGCGCGTCATGTTTGGTATCGGCGAAGGCCCGATGGGCACCACCACCAACAAATCAATTTCCAACTGGTTTCCGCGCAAGGAAGTCGGCCGCGCGGTCGGCTTCACCAATGCGGGGCAGCCACTGGGGGCCGCCATCGCCGCGCCGATTGTCGGGCTGGTCGGGTTGCATTTCGGCTGGCGCATCGCCTTCGTGGTGATTGCTGCACTGGGCTTTGTCTGGCTGGCGGCATGGATGACCTTTTTCCGCGATAAGCCAGAACAGCATCCGCGGGTCTCAGAGGAAGAAAAACGTCTGATTGCCAGCGACCGCCCGGCGACACCGGTGACAAACGGCGCCAGAGAAAATGATGCGCACAGCTTGTGGTATTACGTTTTTTCCAAACCGGTGCTGGGGGTGGCTGCAGCCTTTTTCTGCTTCAACTACATTCAGTATTTCTTCCTGTCATGGCTGCCAAGCTATCTCACCGACTTCCAGCATCTCGACATTAAGAGCATGAGCATTATCGGTATTCTGCCCTGGCTGGGCGCCACCGCCGGCTTTATTGGCGGCGGGATTGTCGCCGATATTCTCTACCGTCGTAGCGGTAATTTCCTCTTCTCACGCAAAGCAGTGATTTTCGCCGGTCTGATTATTGCTGCCGGTTGTGTGCTGATGACGGCTTATACCCGCAACACCGCAGGCGCCGTGGCGCTGATTACCGTCGCCAGTGTTTTTGCTTATATGACGCCACAGGCGTGCTGGTCATTGTTGCAGGATATCGTTCCGGCGCACCGTATCGGGACCGCAGGCGGTTTCGTGCATTTACTGGCGAATCTGGCCGGGATTTTATCCCCGAGCATTACCGGATTTTTAATCCAGTACGGCGGGGGATATCAGTCAGCCTTCATCCTCTCAAGTGGCCTGGCGGTCGTCGGTGTGATTGCAATGGCTATTCTGGTACGCCAGAACAAAGTGAATGAATTGTTTGGCAAAAAAGCGCCAGCGGAAGAAATCGCCGCCGGTCATTAATCCTCCGGTTTATCCTGTAAGGCCCCTGTTCAACCTGCAATTGAATTGATACATTGCAGGTTGAACATTGAGCAGATTTATAGGATGTAAAATGCCCTCGTCAGAACTTTCGCTGTTCCCCCCTGCATTGAAAACCGGCGATACCATTGGTTTTTTCTCTGCGTCATCACCGGTGACTGCCACCGCCCCTAACCGTTATCTGCGCGGGAAGAAATTCCTGGAAGATAAAGGATTTGTGCTGAAAGCCGGCACAATGACCGGACAATATGATCACTATCGCTCCGGCTCCATTCAGGCACGTGCCGAAGAACTGAATCAGTTGATCCGTGATCCGCAGGTGCGTTGTGTAATGTCGTCGATTGGCGGTAACAACACTAACTCTCTGCTGCCTTATCTGGATTACGATGCGCTGCGTACTGATCCGAAAATCATCATCGGGTATTCCGACACGACCGCATTGCTGGCCGGGATTTATGCGCAAACAGGATTGATCACCTTTTACGGTCCGGCGCTGGTGGCTTCTTTTGGCGAATTTCCGCCGCTGGTTGATGAAACCTACGCGTCTTTCGCTGACATCCTGATGACCCGCCGCTCTGAGCCTTATCGCTACGCTTTACCGCAGCACTGGACGGATGAAAAGCTCAACTGGAATGATGTCACGCCGGTCAGGGCGAAAACGTTGTACGCCAATACCTGCCGTTTTCACGGCAAGGGACGCATCGAGGGGCGCGTCATCGGCGGAAATCTGAATACGTTGTCTGGCATCTGGGGCAGCCCTTATATGCCGGAAATCCGTCAGGGCGATATTTTGTTTATCGAAGACAGCTTGCACAATATCGCGACCATCGAGCGCTCTTTCTCAATGCTGAAACTGAACGGAATTTTCGACCGTGTGAGCGCTATTCTGCTCGGCAAACACGAATTGTTCGATAATGCGGGGACAGGAAGGCAACCGGCGGATGTGCTGCTGGAAGTGCTGAACGGACAAGACATTCCGCTGGTTGATGGCTTCGACTGCTGCCATACCCATCCGATGTTAACGCTTCCTCTGGGTGCCCGTATTGCTGTCGACTTCTCTCAGCAGCACATCGACATTGTCGGCCCGTATCTGCAGCAATAAATCAAAAATCACGTACTACTAAAAATCCGTACGTGATTTATATGCTTTTCCCCCCACGCTTTCCGCCATTACATTTCGAACGACTGCTCTGTAAACATTTACGACAGAAATCTGTTTTTGAAATAGAACGGTTTATACTGACTGACCTGATGCGTGAGATATAAATCAAGAATGCGCGCCGGGTGCGCATTGTTCTCATTGCATGAAGCATGTGTGGAGGCAGGATATTCTTAACAGGGAGGCGTGAAATGCACATGAATTATCTGATTGAAAATCTAATAGTCTTCAACCCTGAAGATAACACACTTTCATTAGCGGGTGATTCAGAAAACAAGATCGCCATTTCTAATCCTGCGCGCAGGATATTATTATTGTTAATAGAACAACAGGGTATCGTTGTTGAGCGTGAAATATTTTTTAAAAAAGTTTGGGATGACTACGGACTGATAGCAAGTAATAATAATCTTAATCACTGCGTCAGCAAATTACGCAAAGTAGTGGTCACTTTGGGTTACCCTGATGAATTTATCGTTACCGTGCCCAAGGTCGGTTTTACTATCCGTAAAGAAATCATTATTGAACCTTACCTCATGCATGAACCTCCTGAGGAGAAAATTCAGGTTCACAACGTGCAGGTCAACAAAACACCGGAAAACCGGCTGACTGAAACAGAGCAAAAGGAAGAGATCATCGCGCCGACGGCAGCATCACTTCAGCTAAAAACGCAACCTGAAAAGAGGATAAAAAATCGCCCCTCTGGCTTTATGATAAGCCTGCTTGTGGCGGCAGTCTTGACTGTGTGGGCATTTTTCATTATGTACAACGATTTACAGGATCCGAAAACAGAGCTGAAAATTGCCAGGCTGGGTGCCTGTGATTTGTATTCAACCGCGCCCGTCATTTCGTCCCGTAAGCGCGAATTTATTCAACTGGCCGAGACATTTCTGCAAAAAAATAATATTACCTGCAAACCAGGAGATATTTTCATATTCCAAAGTGAGCGTTTTACCTCGCCCATCAATACTGGCTCAGTACGTGATTTTATGGCGCAGTGCATTACCGATGATAATTATAAAGCTAACATTTGCATAAGCTATTATACAAATGACAGGACCACGCATGTTCAGTGATAGAAAACGTATTTTTCAGGGAAAGAAGAGCATCCTCCTCCCGTTCATCCCGGCTGTATTTATATTACTCTTTACCCTGTATGGTTTTTTCGTCCAAAAGAACCGGGAAGCATTCCCTGTTAATATACCTTGCCGTGGAAATATGATCATAGAAGCACAATATGATAATCAAACCGCAAAACTGGTGGCCGCACTCTACTTCAGTTTTCTTGACAACCACAAAATTTTAGTTTCACTCAGTGGAACGGGTTATTTGTATGACAAAAATGGGATTGTTATTCAACGGAAAACATTGCTGAGAAACATTTATTATGACTATATTCACGTTAGCACAAACTCCAGTACGTATTCGCTCACCAGCAGTCAGATTAATATCGACAGTGTAGACAATATGGACTGGCAGATTTCGTCTCTCCTGCTGATAAACAGTTTTTTTCTGACCGGCCATACTGACACGCTGGTACTGAAGAAATACGATAACAGCACCCTGTTGATTGAAAGCAACCAGTCTCCGATTGCATTGTGTGTATTCAAAAAAAGTCTTTGAATACAAATACATTTAGTAACTCACTTATTTATAGTAGAGGTACAGATGAAACCCGCAAGCCTGGGCGTAACGCGACAAGGTACAAAAACTGGCCTGAGCCGGCCGCTTCTCAAGACGGGTAATCGCTGGTGGCGTGATGCCCAGCCGTCTGGCCAGTTCTGTCTTACTCAGTCCAGCATCTTCACGCAGGGTTTGCAGCAGGGCATGAATGTGAGTCTCTGCGATGAGCTCCGGTGCCTGGACCTTATAAACCGGTTCCTCGAGCGCCTGCGCCCGCAATTTTGCCGTTCTTAGCATAGCCTTCCTCCTTTCCTTAAGCCGTCGTCAGTAGTAGTTGATCTTGACGATCACGGATGCGTCAAACTGCCCGAGAGAAAGCGTTTTCCCCGGGATCGCACTCAGTTTTGCCGTAAAGTTTTTGGTGACTTCATTCACATTGTTCAGCTCAGCAAAGTCATCATAGCGGTTGAAAGTGATGGCTTTATCCTGGTCGTTATAGAGCATCAGCTTCGCGCCGTTGGACAGGTCAATCGCGGTGTTGTCCAGCAGTGGGCTGGCGGTGGAAAATTCCGCCTGCAGCGAGAAGTTGTCAAGGCACCCTTGTTTTACCGCTTTAATGGCAAACGGCAGTGAAACGCCGGACGATCGGGACAACGTGGTACTTTGAATCGCACCAAAATCGACAATCTGAGACTCAGGATAGACTTTCAGGTCAGAGCCACAGGCCAGAAAGCGGATCCCCTGTAATCCTGAAAGGTTGTATTTAAGATTTTTTGCGCCCGGCGTTTTGTTAATCCCGCGGCTGCCGTCAAGCTGGAAAACCGTAAACTGGTCGGCCCCCTGATAATGTCCGCTGGAAGGCGCATTTCCGCTGACTTTGATATACAGACGGAACGTGACATTCACCGTCACATTCTGACCTTTTTTGATCGGCGTACTGTTGGTACTCAGACGCTGTTCGTTCTGCTCCAGATCCTGCCCGTTGTAACTGACGCCCAGCAGCAACCCTTCACCAATCGACTGTGATTTGGGATTAAAATAGAAATGCACCACATCAATGATCGAGCCCAGCACATTGTCGCAATAGGCCGTGACATTGATGTCATTGGATTCCCAGACTTTCGTGCCTGCTGGCACGTTCGCCGGGATCGCCAGTTGCCCGACGGGAATAGCCGGTTTGTCCACAATACCGGTACCTTTTTCGACACAATCGAGCGCCAGTGCACTGCGGGAAAAAAACAACAGCAGCAGGAGAAATACCATCCGACCCGCCTGAAATCTGTCAATACCAGCCATCACCACTCCTTAGCGTTTTGCGTCTTTGCTGATGCGCTGACATTGTTGTGTCTGGCAGTTGTACTCGTTCACCTGCAAACCGCCGTAATCATCCATGTAACCCAGACTATATTGCTGGCTAACGTACTGCTTGCCGGTGAGATTTTCGCTGGCGAACGGTGCGAGCATCACGCTGTCAAAACCAGGGATATTGCCTTTGTTGTCTTTGCCCAGATAGCCGACAGTGATATAAAACGGTGTCGGATTGGTCAGTTTTAGCCCATCACTGAGACGGGCAACCTGAAGCTGTTCCTGCCAGTGACCTTTCACCAGCTTCCTGAGTTCCACCGGACGGAAAAACAGCTTCACGCGGCTTTGGATCGCCACCTGCATCACGTTCGCCATGTCACTTTTTGGCGGCACTTCACGCACGTTAAAGTAAAACAGCGATTCGCGATCTTTCGGCAGACCGGCGGTTTCGGGTAACTGCAAAATGCGGATCTGGCTTTTCTGGCCAGCATCAATGCGCTGCATCGGCGGCAACGCCACCAGCGGAGAGGTGATTTTTTCGCCCTGCGCGTTCTCCAGCCAGACCTGCGCAAGATACGGTAGATCTTTGCTCTGGTTTTCCAGCATCACGCTGACGGATTTATCACTGGCGTTATAGATGATGCGTGTCCGGTCCAGATTGACGGCGGCGAAAGCCGGATAAGTCATGCCAATCATCAGCAGTAATGCTGCCCCAAAACGCAAAAAATACCTGTTCATCGGATTATTCCTTTCCTGATCTGCTTTGTTAAAAGCGTTTAAATTATTAAGTGCAGGGCAGCAATACCTGCCCTGAATATGTCACGGGCTGAGGTGGCACCTGGATCTGACATTGCTGCCCGTCTCCCCAGCGAACAGTCAGGGATTTCTCGCCGGATACTCCGGCCAGGTACGCCAGACCACTGTCGCCAATCAGGCCCGCTTCAAACCCGGAACTGTTGTCGGTAACGGCGGCGCCCAGCGGCGGGTGGCTGCCATCAGCGAGGCGTATTACCGCCATCAGACGTTCACCTTTAATGGCGCGGATTTTGCGAAAGCCTATTGCGCCTTCCGTCAGGGTTTTGCTGACCACCGAGCTGTAAACTTCCACGTCATCCGGCAAATTATTCACATCAACGCGGATATCGGAGGTCTGGTAGCTGGACACACCATTCACAACAGCAATGCCGTAATCGTTGGTCACTGACGCACCGTCGCTGATCGGAATGCCTTTCACGCCGGTTGATACCATCATGCGTGGCTCGCTGCCGGCGCTGCTCTGATGCAATGCTGCGCCTGCCGCTGTCGCAGTAAACGATCCGTACCAGTTGGCATTCACTGAGCGGTAATCGTTATTTTTCACGCTGCCGTTCGCACCGAACTGACCGTACGGCGACATATGCTGATAGTTGGCGCGGAACACACCGTTACCTTTTTGCAGATCCGGGCTGCTCCCGCCCGCGCCCACGCGCCAGCTATTGTTCGGATCCTGGCTGTTGTAATACGACGCCGTTTGCGAGTAACCACTTTGCGAATCCTGCTGCGCGTCGTAGCTGATCTGTTGCCCGGAAGACAACGGCAAACTGAGCGACAGAAACATCTGATTTTCATCGGTATCGCGGTAGTTCAGCTTGCTGGCGGAAAACGTCGCAGAAATGCCGGTAAAGCGGCCGATATCGAAAACCTTGCTGACCGACACGCTGTAATTGTTACTCGCACTCTCATTCCAGTAGACCTTGTGGGTAGCAGAGAGATAGAGCGTGATCGCCGGCCACGGCAGGTACTGATTTGCCGTCACGGTGTAGGTTTGTTTGTCATCGCGGGAATAACCGTCGCCGTTCACCTTGTCGAGGTACTGGCTGAACGACATAAACGTTTTTTCCGAGAAGCGGTATCCGGCAAACGTAATCTGACTGCCGGTCGAGTCAAACCGCTTGGAGTAGTTGGCGCGGTAACTCAGCCCGGTTTGTTTCCCTGCCACCGGTACGGTCGCCGAGGAACGCGTGACATCAAAAGATACGGCACCGAGTTTTTGCAGGTTTTGCCCGACGCCGATGGCCTGCGCCTGATAGTTACCGGTGGTGCTGATCAGACCGCCGTAAAGCGAGAAATCATTCAGCGCACCCCAGGACATTTCGCCGCTGTAAAAACCCGGCTGCAAGACGTGATTGCTGCTGCCGGTGGTCGGTTTGCCCATTGCGGTTTTGAAACGCACCTGGCCTTTGCGGGTCAGGAACGGAATGGTCGCGGTGGTCACCTGATAAGTCGTCACGCTGCCGTTTTCTTCTTCGATTTTGACATCCAGTGCGCCCTGTACCGCTTCGGTCAGATCCTGAACCACAAATGGGCCCGGTGACACGTTGGTCTGATAAATCACCCGCCCGTTCTGACTGATACTCACTTTGGCATTGGTTTTGGCGATGCCGGTGACTTGCGGCGCATAACCTCGCAGCGACGGAGGCAACATGCGCTGATCGCTGTTGAGTGAAACACCGAGAAAACGGAATGAATCGAAAATATCTGAGCTTAAATAGGTCTGCCCGCCGGTCAGGCGTGCGCCCACAGAAGGCAGCGCACGATACAGATAGGTTTGCGTCCAGGTGAATTTATCACTGGCGGGCGCGCCGGACGTGCGCGACGAAGAATACTGATAATCGGCACGGGCGCGCCACGGCCCGAGGTTAAAACCGGTGGTGCCGTAACTGCTGAAACTGGTGGTGCTGTCGCCGGACTGCGGCATGTATCGGCTGCCGAGCAGGTTGTAGTCGAGCAATGCACCGTTGACGCCATCATCCCACTGTGAGGGCGGCACCCAGTTTTGATCGTGAAAGGTCAGCCAGGCCTGGGGAATGCTGATATTCAGCGTTTGTTTTTCCTGATCGTAACGTGCGGTGACTTCCTGCTGCTGATCGAGAGATGTGCATTCACCGCGATGCCACAAAGTCAGCTTTTCGCGCACGTCTTTAGTGAGTTCGAATTTATCCACCAGTACCGGCGGTAAACACAGGCGGCTATTTTTCTTATCCGCAGTGGGAATATAGTGAATCACGCTTTGTTCGCCGAACGTGCGGCCATTGAGCACCACATCCAGCAGGTATTCACCGGGCGCGATATAATCGGCTACCTGAAACCGTGACAGATCGACATTATTGCGATCGGCAGAATCAATGAAGTTAACGTTAAATTCTACTGCGAAGCTTCTGACTGAAATAAAGCATCCTGACAGAAGAAAAATAAACCACAGGACATTCTTGATTTCAGCCGATGTTCTATTCATCGCAAACGACATAATAAAATCACTTCTTACTAAAATAGTAATCCACACCAATCCCTGGCGCTGGCACAGCCAAAAAATAAAGGGGAGAAAACTCCCCTAAATAGCAGCGATATTTATTTGTAGTTCAGGGCATAAGTTGCCTGAGAAACGATCGTACCGGTTGAAACAGGCTGAGAATTGGCTTCCACGCGTGCGGCGAATACCAGCTCATTATTCCCTGTGACCAGGTTAATATCTTTAGAGGTGTCTCCCACTTTCAGCAGGTCACCGTTGGCGTCAATCAGGCGGATGCCTGCGCCTTTCGCGCTGCCGGTGTTGGCCAGTAGTTCAGCGGCGCTGCTGTCAGGCGTACCCGCAAAAGAAACGGCGACTTTGGACATAGCCGGATATTGAACAGTGCCCGCCGTCTGTGCGGTCAGGTCACAATCTTGCAAATGAATGGTGTAATTCACGTTTTGAGAGTATTTATTGCCGCTTTCGAGCACCTTATTCGCGACCTGCCCCATGTTTACATTAATGTCTTCATCACCTGCGGCAATTGAGCAAGGTGCGTTAATAACCGTCCCGGTGAAATGAATACGGCCTGAACCTTGATCAGCTCCTGTCGGAGGCGTTGTATCATCTGCAAAAGCTGATGCAGAAATACAGGCAGATAAAGCAATAACCAGTGTCTTTCTTTTGGCGTTAAACATAATAAGTCCTTGAGATTTAACGGTAGCTATTAAGCATTAAGCAGCTATTAAGCGATATTTTTCGCTGTACCGAAGAGAGCACCCCTCTCTTGCCAGATCAATATACTGATATTTTAAATTTAACGTTATAATAATTTGCCAATTGCAAATATTAAGAGTTTTACTCTCAGATTAATCTTTAAACATGCGATTTATGAAAGGAAATTAACTCAGAGGTTAAAATATCTGATATTAAATGTTCCGTAATAGATAAGAAAATTTCCACACCAAACCCTGAGTTAAGCTTTCTTTAACCAGATAATCACATTAAGAATCATATTTTTTAACTTTATCTCTTTCCCACTCTCTCCTGAACTTCCCAGACTTATGTGGACTGCTCCGCATGACGAATGAATATATCCTGCTGTTTTTTCTCCGCTTGCGTGATCTGTCCCCCAGAAAACAAACAAAGGCATACCGCAAACTACACCCAACCTTTTATTGACATATCATTAACAAATTAAAGGAGAAAAACCATGAGCCATGTTTATAAGCACCCTATTCCTGCCTCCATAGCAGAGCGTACCCTGATCACACCTGAGAAATATCAGCAGTATTATCAACAGTCTGTCGAAGATCCTGACGCATTTTGGGGTGAACAGGCCAAAGTGCTCGACTGGATTAAGCCTTTCACAAAAGTGAAAAACACTTCATTTGCGCCGGGGAATGTCGATATTCGCTGGTTTGAGGATGGCACTCTGAATCTTGCAGCTAACTGTCTGGATCGTCATTTAAGCGACAAAGGCGATCAGACCGCGCTGATTTGGGAAGGTGATGACCCGAAAGCCGAGAATAAACATGTCACCTACAAACAGCTTCATCATGATGTTTGTCAGTTTGCTAACGTCTTAAAGGGCCTGGGCGTTAAGAAAGGGGATGTTGTCGCTATTTACATGCCTATGGTACCGGAAGCGGCTGTCGCGATGCTGGCCTGTGCCCGTATCGGTGCTGTGCATTCCGTTATCTTCGCCGGTTTCTCCCCGGAAGCTGTTGCCGGTCGCATTATCGATTCCAATGCCAGACTGGTGATTACCGCCGACGAAGGTCTGCGCGCCGGACGTACCATTCCGCTGAAACAAAATGTGGATGATGCGCTGAAAAACCCGTCGGTCACCAGCATCACACATTCCATCATTTTCAAACGCACCGGCAAACAGGGGGAATGGAAAGAGGGTCGTGACATCTGGTGGCATGATGCAATTGAAGGCATTTCTGCAGATTGTCCGCCCGAAGAAATGAAAGCAGAAGATCCGCTTTTCATCCTTTATACCTCCGGCTCCACGGGTAAACCGAAAGGCGTATTGCATACCACGGGCGGTTATCTGGTCTATGCGGCCCTGACCTTCAAATACACCTTTGACTATCATGATGGCGATATCTACTGGTGTACGGCCGATGTCGGCTGGGTAACGGGCCACAGCTATTTGCTCTACGGCCCGCTGGCGTGCGGAGCCATCAGCCTGATGTTTGAAGGTGTACCAAATTATCCGACACCGGCCCGTATGGCGCAGGTTATTGATAAACACAAGGTAAATATCCTCTATACCGCACCTACGGCGATCCGCGCACTGATGGCTGAAGGGGATAAAGCCATTGAGGGCACCAGCCGTGCTTCACTGCGGATCATGGGGTCAGTTGGCGAACCGATTAACCCGGAAGCCTGGGAGTGGTACTACAGGACTATTGGTAACAGCCAGTGCCCGATTGTCGATACCTGGTGGCAAACCGAAACCGGCGGTTTCATGATAACCCCGCTGCCGGGTGCCACTGAGCTGAAAGCGGGTTCGGCAACGCGGCCGTTCTTCGGTGTTCAGCCTGCTCTGGTAGACAACGAAGGCGTTCCTCAGGAAGGAGCATGCGAAGGCAATCTGGTCATCACCGATTCTTGGCCGGGTCAGGCGCGTACACTGTTTGGTGACCATGAACGTTTCGAGCAGACCTATTTCTCCACGTTTAAAAATATGTACTTTAGCGGTGACGGTGCGCGTCGTGACGAAGACGGTTATTACTGGATAACAGGCCGTGTTGATGACGTGCTCAATATTTCCGGCCATCGCCTTGGGACGGCTGAAATTGAATCAGCATTAGTTTCTCACCCTAAAATTGCAGAAGCTGCCGTTGTGGGTATTCCGCATAACATTAAAGGTCAGGCTATTTACGCCTACATCACACTGAATCACGGCGAAGAACCGTCACCGGAACTCTATACCGAAGTACGCAACTGGGTGCGTAAAGAGATAGGGTCCATTGCCACGCCTGACATTCTTCACTGGACTGATTCGTTGCCAAAAACCCGTTCCGGCAAAATTATGCGTCGTATTCTGCGCAAAATTGCAGCCGGAGACACAAGCAATCTGGGAGATACCTCTACGCTGGCGGATCCGGGCGTAGTCGATAAATTGCTGGAAGAAAAACAATCAATGAAAGTGCCGTCGTAATTTTTCACCGCCCTGGCGCGGTGAACTCTATCAATGCCTCACAGGAGTCACTGAGATGAATGATCTCATTTATCAGAGAGTTGTAAGTAATCCGCGCTTCAGGGAACTGGTGCAAAAACGCAGTCGTTTTGCCTGGCTGCTGTCAGGCATCACGCTGGTTCTGTATGTCGCTTTCATTTTACTGATTGCGTTCGATCCACAGTGGCTGGGAACACCTCTCTATGACGGTGCCACCATCACCCGCGGCATTCCCGTGGGCGTGGGGCTGATCGTGATTTCCTTCGTGCTGACAGGAATTTACGTCATTCGCGCGAACGGCGAGTTTGACCGCCTGACGGCAGATATTATCCGCGAGGTGCAGCCATGATCGCACGTCGCGGCTCTCTTCTTTTACTGATGCTATCCCTCGCCTTCCCGTTCAGTTTGCTTGCTGCGGAGGGCATCGCCGGGGAAGTTAAACGTCAGCCTCTTAATATTGAAGCTATCGTAATGTTCGTGCTGTTTGTTGGCGCGACTTTATATATCACCTATTGGGCAGCAAAGCGTACACGGTCCCGCCAGGACTACTATACAGCTGGCGGCCGCATTACTGGCCTGCAAAACGGTATGGCAATTGCTGGCGATTTCATGTCTGCCGCTTCTTTCCTGGGTATCTCCGCACTGGTTTATACCTCCGGTTATGATGGCCTGATCTATTCCATCGGTTTCCTGATCGGCTGGCCAATCATTTTGTTCCTGATTGCCGAACGCCTGCGTAATTTGGGGAAATATACCTTCGCAGATGTCGCGTCATACCGGTTGAAACAAAAACCAATCCGGCTGCTTTCAGCCTGCGGTTCGCTGGTGGTTGTTGCGCTTTATCTGATCGCACAAATGGTCGGTGCCGGTAAGTTAATCCAGCTATTGTTTGGGCTTAACTATCATGTCGCAGTGATCCTGGTTGGGATCCTGATGGTACTCTACGTGTTGTTTGGCGGAATGCTGGCGACGACCTGGGTACAAATCATCAAAGCTATCCTGTTGCTGGCCGGTGCGACATTCATGGCGATTATGGTCATGAGATCTGTCGGCTTCAACTTTAATACCCTCTTTACTCAGGCGGTCGCCGTCCACTCTAAAGGGATTGCAATCATGAGCCCGGGAGGACTGGTTTCAGATCCGATATCCGCTCTGTCTCTGGGGCTTGCACTGATGTTCGGTACCGCCGGTTTACCCCATATTCTGATGCGGTTCTTCACCGTCAATGATGCCAAAGAAGCCAGGAAAAGCGTGTTCTATGCTACTGGCTTTATCGGTTACTTCTACATTTTGACCTTCATTATCGGTTTCGGTGCTATTGTTCTGGTCAGCTCAAACCCGGCGTTTAAAGATGCCAGCGGTATATTACTCGGCGGTAATAATATGGCAGCCGTGCATTTAGCGGATGCGGTCGGTGGAAGTTTCTTCCTCGGATTTATCTCTGCCGTGGCTTTCGCAACCATTTTAGCGGTGGTCGCGGGCTTAACGCTGGCAGGGGCTTCGGCGGTCTCTCATGATCTGTATGCGAGCGTCATCAAGGACGGTAAAGCAACAGAACGTGATGAGTTAAGGGTTTCGAAGATCACCGTTGTTCTGCTTGGTATCGTCGCCATCGCGTTGGGTATTCTGTTTGAAAAACAGAATATTGCATTCATGGTTGGATTAGCGTTCTCCATTGCTGCGAGCTGCAATTTCCCCATTATTCTGCTCTCAATGTACTGGTCTAAACTGACAACGCGCGGGGCAATGATTGGCGGATGGCTCGGCTTACTTACAGCAGTCATATTGATGATTCTTGGGCCAACTATCTGGGTCCAGATCTTAGGACATGCTAAGCCCATTTATCCTTACGAATACCCCGCGCTGTTCTCGATGATTGTTGCTTTTGCCGGTACCTGGTTCTTCTCGATTACAGATAACTCACTGGAAGGACAGAAAGAAAGGGAGCGTTTCTACCCTCAGTTTGTGCGGTCACAAACAGGGATCGGGATCTCGCAAAGCTCTAATCACTGATGAGTAGAGCGCAGAAATAGAAAAGGCCATCCTGAGGATGGCCTTTTGTTTGAATATTGCGTGCTTAATCGCTGATCCGTAGAACAAAAAGACAAAAGCCCTGCACAATGTGCAGGGCTTTTGTCTTTTTTTGATGCCTGGCAGTTCCCTACTCTCGCATGGGGAGACCCCACACTACCATCGGCGCTACGGCGTTTCACTTCTGAGTTCGGCATGGGGTCAGG
>NZ_JBEPKE010000006.1:0-228548 GCF_040544515.1 Rahnella sp. 2050
CATGGCGCGGGTAAATTAACCCACTAACGACGCCGGATATATGGTCGCAAACCGTATCGAACCAGTACTTGTAACACCCGGGGCGTCCATATATGATCAACCTTTGTCTGGCATGGCTACTGCCCGGCATGAGAGCTGTAAGTGAAACTGGCTACGTTTTTTATCCACCATCCTAATGTTGTTATTTCTGAGTAGAATGTTTGAAATATGTGCCTGAGTAACTAACTTAATCATGCCTGTGCTGGAGATATAAAAGCTGGTGGCGGTTCTATTTCTCTCCAGAGAACCATAGCGATTTCCTACTTGCGGTCATCACTGGCCTTCCAGTTATCCACAGCACAAAAAAATCAGGAAAAATACCCTGATGCAGGAAAGAAGACAGCGAGCCGATATATTCCTGAATCCATTGGATATTTGGGTTCAACGATCTGAGTGGAAAAGTTAGTTTTAGATTGAATGTCATTACCAGGAACGGATATTTTTTGTTATCAATAAAATAACTCATTCGGGAGAAATCGGCCAGCATACTCGGATTCATGGCGGACTTACCAAACCTGCGGATGTCTCGAACTATGTGCTTATTAATTGTATCGTATAATCTTCGAGTTATTTCAGGTGAGATATTTCGATTTATGTAGAGCTCGGATTTTCTTGCTTCAGGTTTCGGGAGGGGATAACAGGCAAAGGTATGGGTTTGAGTTAACTCATTTTTTTTCGTGAACAACTGTGTGAAGAATATGTCTGGCCTTTAATAACCGGGTGTTGGTAATGAAATATATTCCCTGATTATAAAGTTTAAAAGATGTTGACTAATGTGAATTAACTATTCTTTACCGGTTAGCCATTAATAACTAAAATATTAAATTTCTTAATTAATACAGAATGCCGAAGCATCCTGTATTAATAATAAGATTAAATAGCTCTTAATATCAGTCGTTAAAGTACCAGTAACCGCTGTTTACCAGCGCAGACAGCAGCGCAAGGAATGAAGGATCGTCCAGCGCATCGCCAAGCATGTCTTTGGTTACGGTTTTATGGCGGGCAATCGCATCCACCGCAGCGATATGTTCCGTGGTCATGGCTTCGCCGTTGACGTAACAGGTATCACCCACGCGCAGCACGCGAAGACCGCCCAGACGTTCCAGCGTTTCACCCGACTCCAGCAGTTCATAAATTTCACCCGGCTGATAAGGCGGTTCCGGCGGTGCCAGATCCAGCTCATGACGCGACTGGGAAATAAACTCGCCAAACCAGCTGTTGAAATGCGCCGGATTATCAATCAGATCCAGCATCATGCCGCGCAGTTTATCCAGCTCAGCCGGTTGTACTTCGGCCGGATGTTCACGTTCAACCAGTTCCGGATCGCTGTAACGGTGGCTGCCCAGCTCGCGGGAAAGCACGAAATCTGCAAAACCACTGACCATCTCACGGGCGTTTGGCGCACGGAAACCGACGGAATAGTTGAGGGAGTTTTCCAGCGAATAGCCGTCGTGCGGGAAGCCCGGCGGAATGTAGACGATGTCGCCCGGTTCCAGTTCTTCATCAATAATCGCCTCGAACGGCTCGACCTGCAGCAAATCAGGATGCGGGCAATGTTGTTTCATGGCGACTTTCTCGCCCACACGCCAGCGGCGGCGGCCAGTGCCCTGAATAATAAATACGTCGTACTGATCCAGATGCGGGCCAACACCACCGCCGGGCACCGAGAAGGAAATCATCAAATCGTCCATGCGCCAGTCAGGAATGTGGCGAAATGGCGTCATCAGATGGGAAGAGGGTTCATGCCAGTGGTCGACCGCCTGAACCAGAACTGACCAGCCCGTTTCACCCAGATGATCGTAACTTTCAAACGGCCCGTGGCTGACATTCCACTTGCCGTCCTCATTGCTCACCAGACGGCTGTCCACCTCATTTTCCATCGCCAGACCAGCCAGTTCGTCCGGAGAGATCGGATCGACGAAATTTTTAAAGCCGCGTTTTAACACCACAGGACGCTTTTGCCAGTAACGCTGCAGGAAATCATTCCAGTCTAGGTCGAGTTGGTAATCCATAGTATTTCCCTTGCATTAAATGGAGGGTGATAAGGAAGAGAAGAGTCTGTAAATGATTATAACGGAAGGTGTTGCGGCTGAGTTGGGCAATTGCCAGCAAATTTCGCACTATGCTTAAGATTGCGCCGAAATTTGCTGGCAAAATAATCGGGGGAGAACGTTATTCCAGTTCAATGCCTTGTTGCAGACCAAAACAAACGCGCATGCTGGCGCCGCCAAGCGGGCTGTCACCAATGATAATTTTGCCGTCGTACTGTTCAATGATGTCGTTGGCGAGCGATAACCCCAGCCCTTGTCCCGGACGCAAGGTATCTGCCCGCTGCCCGCGCTGGAAAATCACCTCGCGCTTACTTACCGGAATACCCGGGCCATCGTCTTCAATCAGGATCACCAACTGATTCTCGGTATGGACGGCACTGATTTCGACAAACTCCAGACAGTATTTGCAGGCGTTGTCTATCACATTACCCATCACTTCCATGAAGTCATTTTTTTCGCCCACAAAGGTGATTTCCGGTGAAATATCCACCGTGATCACCACGCCTTTACGCTGATAAACCTTATTCAACGCCGAACATAATCCGTCGAGGATCGCCGGGACGGAGTGAACTTCACGGATCAGCAGGTTTTGTTCGGAGCGCAATGTCGCGCGATGCAGGTAATAGCCAATCTGCTGTGAGATGCGGCTGATTTGCTCAAGCATCACCGGCTCGGCATCTTCAATGGTCATCTGTTTACCATTGCGCAGTGCACGCAGGGTGGACTGCAAGACAGCCAGCGGCGTTTTCAGGCTGTGCGTCAGGTCAGCCAGCGTGGTGCGGTAACGATCATAACGGCCACGCTCCCCGTGCAGCAAAATATTCAGGTTACGCACCAGACCGCGCAGTTCACGTGGCGGGTTTTCATCCAGTGATTCCCGCTCGTGGGTTTCCAGTTCGGCGACCTGATGGATCAGTTCTTTGATTGGCCTCAGGCTCCAGTAAGCTGCCAGCCATAACAAAGGCACCACCAGCAGCAGGTTCGCCAGTAAGACATAGCTGAACCATTCCCAGACAAGATCAGATCGCTGTAATTCCTGCGGAATGGTATCGACCACCACAATGTTCAGCGCCGGCAGGCGCGAGGTTGCATTATAGGTATTGACCGCAATGGAATGGGTCATCGCGTTGGCGTCGGTATCGTCGTAATCCTTCAACTTATCCTGCGCTTGCGGGTTGTTGCCCAGTACTTCGCTGCTGATTTGCGTGTCGGTATCCAGCTCATAGAAGCCGGGTTTGTTCATCCACGCTTTATCGATATGCGCTTCGAGCTCAGGGATGCGGCGCTCGGCCCATAACAGTTTTCCGTCTGCGTCGTAAATGAACACCAGCGTCGGCGTGTTGAGGTCGAGATCAGGTGGAACGTTGATAGTCAGCTTGCCGTCGCGCCATTGTGCAAGGCTGAAGAAGAGGTTACTTTCGCCGCGCAGGAGCCGGTAGGCGGTTTTGTCGAAACTCACCATGTAACCCACCACGGCCACCAGCCCGTAGGCCAGCGACAGGGTAAGTACCACCGCAGCGGTCGCCATCATAAAGCGGACGCGAAGGGAGAAGGGGTTCCGGGTACGACGTCCTTTCATGAAGCGTCCTTTGAACATGACGATGATTATGGCCTGATGTCGAAACGGTAACCCTGACCACGTACGGTCGTTATCACATCAACCGGGTGTTCTGCCTGCAGTTTTTTGCGCAGACGGCCCATCAGAACATCGACGGTGTGACTTTCACGCAGCTCGGCATCCGGATAGAGCTGAAGCATCAGAGAGTCCTTGCTGACCACCTTTCCCGCATTGCGGATCAGTGTCTCGATAATCGTGTATTCGAAAGCGGTCAGTTTAATCGGCTGCTCATTGACGGTCAGTTCACGACGTGACAGATCAATCTGGAAAGGTTGCAGCGTGATCACCTGTGAAGCGAGACCGCTGTTACGGCGCATCAGCGCCTGCATGCGCGCCAGCACTTCTTCCAGATGGAATGGCTTAGTGACGTAATCATCCGCACCGGCTTCCAGCACTGCGACTTTATCCTGCCAGCTTTCGCGGGCGGTCAGCACCAGAATCGGCAGATTGTTCTGATGACTTCGCCAGCGGCGGATCAGGCTCAGGCCATCTTCACCAGGCAAGCCGAGGTCAACAATGGCGATATCAGGCGCATGCTCATGCAGAAAATAGTCTGCTTCTTTGGCATCTTCTGCCGCATCGACCTGATGGCCCATTTCCCGCAGCTGTACTGAGAGGTGATGACGTAACAGTGCGTTATCTTCAATGACTAAAATTCGCATGGTGATTCCTTATCCTGACAGCGCGAAAAATGGATTAAACATTCTGAGTGCGATTGTAAATGATTCAGAAACATTTTAATCAACCTCAGGTCAACGCAGGTGTGCCGAACATCAACAGAACCTAAACGAATTATAAGCGGCTTCCGCCAGGCGTGGCATAAAAAAGGCGACCCGAAGGTTAATGCCGGTCACTTAAGGAAATGAGGCCCGTGAATTTGGGCCTTCGATGAAGAAAAATAGCGCTATAAGCCTGATTCCTTCATTATCCTTTGAAGCACAAAAATGAATTTGTATTCATAAAAATGCTTAAGTGACCGGCATTAACCCGAAGGTCGCCTTTTGACGTGCAGAGCAAAAACTTACTTCAGTTCGTCAACCATGGTGGTGGCGCGGCCGATGTAGTTGCCCGGTGTCATGGCTTTCAGACGCGCTTTCTCGTCTTCGGGTAATTCAAGTGAATCGATAAATGCCTGCATACCGGCAGCATCAACACGCTTGCCGCGTGTCAGCTCTTTCAGCTTCTCGTAAGGCTTTTCAATGCCGTAACGACGCATCACGGTCTGGATAGGTTCAGCCAGTACTTCCCAGTTGTGATCCAGTTCGTTCGCCAGATTCGCTTCGTTCACTTCAAGCTTGCTGACGCCTTTCATGGTTGCCTGATAAGCAATCAGTGCATAGCCCAGACCCACGCCGAGGTTGCGCAGTACAGTAGAATCCGTCAGGTCGCGCTGCCAGCGGGAAACCGGCAATTTGCTGGCCAGATGCTGCAATACCGCATTTGACAGACCGAGGTTGCCTTCGGAGTTTTCGAAGTCGATCGGGTTCACTTTGTGCGGCATGGTAGAAGAACCGATTTCGCCTGCAATAGTGCGCTGCTTGAAGTGGTTCAGGGCAATGTAACCCCAGATGTCGCGGTCGAAGTCGATCAGGATGGTATTGAAACGCGCCACGCAGTCAAACAGTTCGGCGATGTAGTCGTGTGGCTCGATCTGGGTAGTGTACGGATTCCAGGTAATGCCCAGAGAGGTAACGAACTCTTCACTGAACTGGTGCCAGTTCACTTCCGGATACGCCACGATGTGAGCATTGTAGTTGCCGACAGCACCGTTGATTTTGCCCAGGATTTCGACATTTTGCAGTTGCTTAAACTGACGATCCATACGGTAAGCGACGTTAGCCAGTTCTTTACCGATGGTGGATGGCGTAGCAGGCTGGCCGTGGGTACGGGACAGCAGCGGAATGTCGCGGTATTTGTGTGCCAGGTCTTTCACGGCATCAATAATCTGTTTCCAGTACGGCAGCACCACATCCTGACGTGCAGTTTGCAGCATCAGTGCGTGAGACAGGTTATTGATGTCTTCAGAAGTACAGGCGAAGTGAATGAATTCAGACACCGCATGCAGGGCAGGGAGCGTAGCCACTTTTTCTTTCAGGAAATACTCAACGGCTTTGACATCATGATTGGTGGTTTTTTCGATATCTTTAATGCGCTGTGCGTCATTAACATCAAAATTTGCCACAATCTGGTCGAGGAAAGCGTTTGCGTCGGCATCAAAAGCAGGAACTTCCTTGATTTCTGCACAGGCTGCCAGTTTTTGCAGCCAACGTACTTCAACCTGCACACGGAATTTCAGCAGGCCAAATTCGCTGAAAATAGTACGCAGCGCGCTGACTTTATCACCGTAGCGTCCATCAACGGGGGAAACGGCGGTCAGTGAGGATAATTCCATCGGTAGCAACTCCTGGGATCTTATTAACAATGAGCGAGAATATTCTTCGCCTGTTCAAACAAGCGATTACGGGAAAACATCAGTTGCAGGCGGCCACCGCCGACCTGGTGCCACAGCACCGCGGAGCGGATCCCGGCCAGTAAAATGGCGCGGACCTTTGCCTGCACTTGCGAATTTTGCAAAATTGCCGGTGAACCGGTCACCTGAATACGCGGACCGGCCGGGCTGACTACGTCGACATAAATCGAGGCCAGAGAGCTGATCATCGTTTCAGATTCCAGTTCGAAATGCGCGAGTTGACGGTCGAGCTGGTCGATACGTTCACCGAGCTGATTCATGGCGGCTTTGTTGGCGTACAGCTTGCGCTCCAGCACCATCAGGCTTAACGCATAACGCGTTAACTCAGCGCCCGGTCCCTGGCGGTTCGCGTTCAGCACGCCCAGCAGCGTCTCAAGCCCCATCTTCAAATTGGCTTCATTATTACCGTAAACTGCCAGCGTCGAGGCCGGATTCATCTCCAGCAGGCTGCGCAGTGACACTGACATTTCTTGCTGTGAGCATTGGCCTTCATGTGCCAGTTGCTGAACCAGGCGTGCTGCCTGACAGATCCCCGCCAAAGCCAGCGTAATGTCGTAATAATTTTTAGCCACGTTTACTCCTGTAAGCGTTTTGAAACGATGAGACGCAGTGACAATGAAATAGCCCAAATTCATGGCGACAGATCATGCCATAAAACTGCCCCTAAACACAGTTCGGAATCAGTGCAGGGCGTCACAGTCGGGCAGAAATAAAGCGGGACGCCCGAAAGCGTCCCTTATTCAATCACATATTGACCCGATATCAGGCCTGAAGCGGCAGACGCTGTTCAATTACGCCCCCGCCGAGGCACACTTCCCCGAGATAAAACACCGCTGACTGACCCGGCGTGACGGCGGCAACGGGTGCATCGAAACGCACCTCGATGCGGTCGTCACCGAGCGGTGTCACTACGCACGGGATATCTTCCTGGCGGTAACGGGTTTTCACGGTACAGGTGAGCGGGCCGGTCAGCGTTTTGCGATCCACCCAGTGCAACTGTTGAGCAATCAGACCGACATTCATCAGGCGCGGATGCTCGTGGCCCTGTGCGACGTAAAGAATGTTGTTTTCCACATCCTTCTCGACGGTGTACCACGGTTCTTCGCTGCCGTCTTTCTGCCCGCCGATGCCCAGACCTTTACGCTGACCGAGTGTGTGATACATCAGACCCTGATGTTGTCCCATCACCTGACCGTCAACGCTTTTGATCACGCCCGGTTGCGCCGGTAAATAGCGGCCCAGGAAATCACGGAATTTACGCTCACCAATAAAGCAGATGCCGGTAGAGTCTTTTTTCTTCGCGGTGATCAAATCCAGTTCTTCGGCGATGCGGCGAACTTCCGGTTTTTCCAGCTCACCGACCGGGAACAGGCTTTGTGCGACCTGTTCGTGACCGAGCGTGTAGAGGAAATAGCTCTGGTCTTTATTGCCATCAATGCCCCGCAGCAAATGGCTGACGCCATTGATATCCTGGCGGCGAACGTAGTGACCGGTCGCGATATAATCCGCGCCCAGGTCTTCAGCCGCAAATTCCAGGAAGGCTTTGAATTTGATCTCTTTGTTGCACAGGATATCCGGGTTTGGCGTGCGTCCGGCTTTGTATTCCTCAAGGAATAATTCGAACACGTTGTCCCAATATTCCGCCGCGAAATTCACGGTGTGCAGTTCGATACCCAGCTTGTCACACACGGCTTGCGCATCCGCAAGGTCGGTGGCTGCTGTGCAATATTCTTCGTCATCATCCTCTTCCCAATTTTTCATGAAGAGGCCCTCGACCTGGTAACCCTGCTGTTGCAAAAGGTACGCAGAGACAGAGGAATCGACACCGCCGGACATCCCGACGATCACTTTTTTCTGGCTGTTGTCAGACATAATAGTCCCGAAACGCATGAATTAATTGCCCGGTACTGACGGTGTTTTTCTGAAGCTTGTCCCACGAGGATGAAGGCCGCGCGCAACTCATAGTTCACAGAAAACCCGAACACCACAGAAACCCGAACAGAGAGGTACTGCTTTACACGAGGTAAATCGTGAAGCGCGAAATTTTATCACGTCGGGCCGGTTGCTGCATCGCTGATTCACCGCGTGGCAACAACCGGGGGAGGGTGTTATTCCGGCAGGTTGAAATTATGCAGAATTTCCAGAGGATAGCGCGGCGATTGCTGATAACAGCGAATGCTTTCGGCCACCAGCGGCGAGCGCAATTGCGCAGAGCCGATAATTTCTTCGGCGCTGACCCAACGGCACTGGTCGATATCATCGTCCTGCGGCGCAGTTTCCAGCATTTCAGGCAAATCAATCACGAAAGCGAAACGCAGGAACGGCGTATCGTCCGGCGCCTGCCACTGATGTAAACCCAGGAAAAACTGCGGCTCGGCGTGGATGCCGGTTTCCTCATACAGCTCGCGTTTTGCGGCGCTGACTAAGGTCTCATTGGCTTCAAGATGTCCGGCAGGTTGATTCCAGGTGACTTTGCCGTGAATGGTTTCTTCGACAACCAGAAACTTTCCCTGTGCCTGAACGATGCAGGCGACAGTAACGTGCGGTTTAAACATGTGGAATTTCCTTCCATTGGCCGGGTTGTAAATCGCCGAGAGTAAACTCGCCCATGCTGTAACGGATCAGACGCAATGTCGGGAAACCGACATGAGCCGTCATGCGGCGCACCTGACGGTTTCTTCCCTCGTATAACGTGATTTTTAACCACGCTGTCGGGATAGATTTACGTTCGCGGATCGGCGGATTGCGCGCCCACAGCCATTCCGGCTCTGGCACAATCTCTGCACCTGCGGGCAGCGTCGGGCCGTCTTTCAACGTGATGCCTTCACGCAATGATTTCACTGCGGCGTCATCCGGTTCGCCCTCGACCTGGACATAGTAAATCTTACCGGTGCGCTTGCCGGGTTGGGTCAGCGCAGCCTGCAGTTTGCCATCGTTGGTCAACACCAGTAAACCTTCGCTGTCCCGATCCAGACGGCCTGCGGCATAAATATCTGTTAATGGAATGTAATCTTTAAGTGTCGCACGACCCGCCTCATCAGTGAATTGTGGCAGCACATCAAACGGTTTATTGAAAAGAATCACCTTTACTGGCCCTTTTGGGGCAGATTGTGCTTTAGACGGCCTTTTGCTGAAACGTTTAACGTTGTGATTTTTAAAAGATAGCGGGTTCATAGGCATTGAAGTTAGAGAGAATTAGCGCATTATACTTGAAAAATGTTTCGGATTGGCTAGCGAGAAATATTCGAGTAATATCGACCGGCATCTTACAAATTTTTAACAAAAATGCGCTCGAAGGAGAGGTTAATGGAAAGCAAAGTAGTTGTTCCGGCTGAAGGTAAAAAGATTACAGTAGACGCTCAGGGTAAACTGGTCATTCCTAATAATCCTGTTATCCCATTTATCGAAGGTGATGGCATCGGTGTTGATGTGACGCCTGCCATGATCAAAGTCGTTGATGCGGCTGTTCAGAAAGCCTACAAAGGTGAGCGTAAAATCTCCTGGATGGAAATCTACACCGGCGAAAAATCCGTAGAACTGTACGGCAAAGATGTCTGGTTGCCAGAAGAAACCCTCGATCTGATCCGTGATTACCGTGTTGCTATCAAAGGCCCACTGACAACTCCAGTTGGCGGCGGCATTCGCTCCCTGAACGTGGCACTTCGCCAGCAACTCGACCTGTACATCTGTCTGCGTCCGGTACGTTATTACACCGGCACACCAAGCCCGGTGAAACGTCCTGAAGATACCGACATGGTGATCTTCCGCGAGAACTCTGAAGATATCTACGCAGGTATCGAGTGGAAAGCCGGTTCTGATGAAGCTGATAAAGTGATCAAGTTCCTGCAAGAAGAAATGGGCGTGAAGAAAATCCGTTTCCCACAAGAATGCGGTATTGGTATCAAACCTTGCTCCGAAGAAGGCACCAAACGTCTGGTTCGTGCGGCGATTGAATACACCATCACCAATGACCGTGATTCACTGACGCTGGTTCATAAAGGCAACATCATGAAGTTCACCGAAGGTGCCTTCAAGGATTGGGGCTACCAACTGGCGCGCGAAGAGTTCGGCGGTGAGCTGATCGACGGCGGCCCGTGGGTGAAAATCAAGAACCCGAATAACGGCAAAGACATCATCATTAAAGACGTGATTGCGGATGCATTCCTGCAACAAATCCTGCTGCGTCCTGCTGAATACGACGTTATCGCCTGTATGAACCTCAACGGTGACTACATTTCTGACGCTCTGGCGGCGCAGGTTGGCGGCATTGGTATCGCACCGGGCGCAAACATCGGTTCTGATTGTGCACTGTTCGAGGCCACTCACGGCACTGCACCGAAATATGCCGGTCAGGACAAAGTGAACCCGGGTTCAATCATTCTGTCCGCAGAAATGATGCTGCGTCATATGGAATGGTTCGAAGCCGCAGACCTGATCGTCAAAGGCATGGAAGGCGCAATCGCTGCCAAAACTGTGACTTACGATTTCGAACGTCTGATGGAAGGCGCTAAGCTGCGCAAATGTAGCGAGTTTGCCGACGACATGATCGCAAATATGTAATTGCGAAATTGTTGAAATCGACATCGGGGGCATCGCGCCCCCTTTGTTTTTCATCCCTTCAAAAATTCTTCTGCAAAACCCCTGTAAAATCTTCTGCAAACCCAGACTGAAAACACCTGATTTAAATAGTCAGAACCACAAACCTTTCCTGCAGTCTTTGTCCGTGAAAACATGAGAGCTATTTGATTAATAATTTGGGCGATGATCCTGATAAATAATGAGAACAGCGTTATTAAGCTTTACATCGTCTTAAAAATATAAAATAGGAATACATGAGATTGTGAAAGAGCGTTTTCTCACATAGATTTAAAAAGTGTCATTCACCTCAAGGAACAACCATCATGTTTAAGCGTCGCACACTCCAGATTGCTCTGGCGGCGGTTATTTCTCTGACAGTGCTGTCAGCGCCCGTTTTTGCTAATCCCGGGAATGGGAATGGGAATGGGAATAGTAATGGTAACGGCAATAGCAACGGTAATAGCAATGGCAATGGCAATGGCAACGGCAATGGCCACGCCAATAAAGGTCAGGGAAATGGTAAATCATCTGAGCACTCCGGGAATCGCAAAAATTATGGTAAGCCAGACCATGTCTCGTCAGATATAAGCTTCTCACGTGCCCGTTCACTCGCAGTTAACTATGGATTAACCGGATATCAGGCTCTACCACCAGGAATCGCAAAAAATTTAATGCGTGGCAAACCATTGCCTCCGGGCATTGCCAGGAAAGCTGTTCCGGCCTCAATGCTGAACGAGTTGCCGTATTATCCTGGTTATGAATGGCGAGCTGTGGGGGATGATTTAGTTCTCATTGCCCTGAGTACTGCAATTGTCACTACGATTATCAATGGCGTATTTGATTAAAAATGACATAGCATTCTTTTAAGCCTCGCATTAGCGAGGCTTTTTATTTGAACTAATATGAAGATGACGATTAATGGTATCCCGAAAAAGGTCGCTGCTCAGGAATAACCAGAAACTTATTTCATCAGGGGATTCTGCGGCCCTGATGCTGTTTATTTAGCGGTCGCGACCTGCTGTTTTTTAGCTTGTGCTGCGAGATGATGCCCAATAGCGCATCCTGCCACCGCGCCGAGAACAGCGTGATGTTTCAGATGACCGACTACACCCCCCGCCACAGCCCCTTTGAGACATCCTTCTGCCTGAGCAAATGAACTCACTAACATCATGCTGAAAATGGCTGCACTCAACATCGTTTTTTTCAACTGAATTCTCCCAAATGAACACATAGTGCTGTGGCAGAAAATGTCATAACAGCCCCGGTTTGTCATTTTGCTATCTGTAAGCAGGTACTGCTGCTGTTACTTTTCAGATAAGAGAAACTGGTTGCCGACGGCCATGAGTGGCTTATCCCGGTTACATCTGCCGAGGCAGTTAACGGCTCATTGACCAAAGGTTTACTTTATATATAGAAGGCGAGGGACTGCACTTTTTTTAAGTCTGCTAAACTTATATTCAGTAACCGGCGGAGGTCTGCTTTCTCCGCTGTCTCCGGTTATTTTCCACCCGTGAAGAAGGATGCTGCTATGACGCATCAAGAGCAATTGCAGGCCCTGATGGTTCGCATTGACGCGCTGGAACAACGTGAAAGACAACTGACTTATGCTTCAAATGCTTATCAGGCGATTTTAACAACATTACTGGGAATACTGGATAAACCAACCCGTGACCGGGTGATCAGCATGGTCGATCAGGCTCATGATGTGGCATATGCCAGAGCTAATCTGGAGCAGAAAGGGAATATTCTGGGCGCTGATGATATCACCCAGCGCATTTTCTTATTTGCGCAGGGACGTGCGGCACAATCTAAGTAGCGACTGACGGATCATTGATAAGTAACTCGTTGCCTGAAAAGGCTGCGAGGTTTTGTTGTGTCGCACAATCAGCAACGCCGGTCGGCTTTGAGCATATTAATCGCTGCACCCAGCATAATACGGCGCTGGACCCCCGTCGCGCAGGCCAGTTGCTCGTCGAGATAATTAATCAGCGCATCGGCACTCAGAGGTTCTCCTCTGTGGCGCATCTTAATGACACCATCACCGATAATACGCGCGACTTCATCCCAGAGCGGTTGGATCTCACTTTCCGAGAATTTCATAACGGCTCCCGTTTGTGTGATTTACGTACAATCTATCATCTGGGCGGCGCGTGGCAAGTGGGTTAGAGGAAGAAGGGCGGTGCGTAGCATTTGAAAAGCCTCTCCTCAGGCAGTCACGCCGCAAGGAGAGGAAGGCAGCTTAATGCTTAATTACATACAAATCTTTGGTATAAATGTAATTGAGCAGGCTGTCGTTGAAACCACCCACATAGGGTTTGACCAGACGGGCGCTGACGTAGTGATACAAAGGAATGACCGGCGACTGCTCGGTTAACACCTGTTCCGCCTGCTGATAGGCTTTGCCCACATCCGCTTTGTCCGTGGCTTTTAACGCATCATCCAGTGCCTTATCGTAGGCGGCATTGCTGAATTTTGGCGTGTTCTCGCTGTTACCCGTGCGCAGGGTATTCAGAAAAGTGGACGGCTCGTTATAGTCTGCAATCCACGCATAACGCACCACTTCATATGTGCCCTGATGCATGGTATCCAGCATGGTTTTCCATTCCTGATTCTGTAAAACAGCATCGACGCCCAGATTCTTTTTCCACATTGATGCGGCGGCAATCGCAATGCGCTGATGCGCTTCAGAAGTGTTATACAGCAGGTTGAATTTCAGCGGATGGTTCGGACCGAAACCTGCTTCTGTCAGCAACTTTTTAGCTTCTTCGTTACGCTGTTCCTGTGTCAGGCTGGCCTCTTTAGGTTTGGCGAAAGTAAAACCGCCGGTGTTATCCGGAGAAAGATGCCAGGCTGGCGTTTGTCCCTGACCCATGACTCTATCGGCAATGATTGACTTATCAATCGCCAGATTCAGCGCTTTACGCACGCGAACATCGTTAAACGGTGGCTTCTGCGTGTTCATTGCATAGTAATAAACGGCCAGATAAGGGCTGACATGGACTTGCGAACCCAGCTCTTTTTTCAGCGATGCAAACAGCGGGGAAGGGACGGTATAAGTAATGTCGATTTCACCGGCTTTATAGCGGTTAACGTCCGCAGTCCCCGAAGCGATCGGTAAATAAGTGACTTTGTTGATGACAGTATGTGCGTTATCCCAGTAGTTCGGGTTACGGACAGCCGTGATGCGTTCGTTAACCGTCCATGTATCAAGCTTAAACGGACCGCTGCTGATCAGATTGCCTGGCTGAGTCCACTTATCGCCGTATTTCTCCACATCTGCCTGACTGATCGGGGAGAGAGAAGGGTGTGCCAGCATACCAAGGAAATAGGAAAGCGGTTGATCCAGGGTAATTTCCAGCGTCTGCTTATCCAGCGCTTTGATGCCCAGTTGCTCAGCAGGCTTTTTGCCGTTGATGATGTCGCCGGCGTTCATTACATGCATACTGCTAAGATAGGTTTCATAAGGTGAAGCCGTTTTCGGGTCTATAAGGCGTTGCCAGCTGAAAATGACATCCTGCGCGGTGATGGGCGAACCATCAGACCAGACGATTCCAGGGCGCAGATGGAAAACCCAGGTTTTGTTATCTTTAGTTTCCCAGCTCTCCGCCAGAGAAGGTTGCGCATTGCCTTTGTTATCTACCGTGACCAGTCCGGCAAAAAGATCGCTGAGGATATTGAATTCAACGTCGCTCTCCACTTTGTGCGGATCAAGTGACGCGGGTTCGCTACCGTTGTTGCGGACAATTTCCTGTTTGGCTGCCAGTTCAACACCTGCGGGAACGGTCGCAGCGTAGGTAGCAAAAGAAGCCATGAAAGAGCCGGAGAAAAGGAGTGCGAGAGGAAGTTTTTTGAAGCACCCATAAGTTTTACGTATCGTCATTGCCATTTCCTGCCCTGTCAATATGGTTAAATATCAATGAGTAACAGGGTATTCATACCGTTCTTCGAACACTTTGGCAATCGTTATGGCATTTTTTGTCGCGCTGTGTGAATGCTGACACAAATGTTCAGTAGTCAGCGTTCTCATGTGCAGGGATCCAGTAGCCGTCGATAAAATCTTCGATTGGGTAACAGCCAGCCTGGCGTAAACCTTGCTGATGCATCGCGACCATGCATTGTTTCTGAGTATTAAAGGCATCAACGACTAAGTCTTCACATCCTCCGCCCAGATAACAAATAGTCAAAACAAGTGCGAACATAGCGCATCTCCATTTTTGTCATCCTGTTAAGCATAGAACCATTATGCCCCTGGCAACATCCGACGCGGTGCGTTTGCTGCTTATTTGTCCGTCTTTATCGGACGAAAAAATGTGAAGTGGCAGAAAAGAGAATTTCAGGAAAGGGCGTGATATCCTCGCGGCCATAATTTTTATGAATGACCATTATGGAAGGAGCAGCTCATGTCTGAGTCTTTGAACAGAGAACAGGAAATCGAATCCGATCTGGTTGCATGCCAGCTGGTAATTAAACAAATTCTGGATGTGATTGAAATTATTGCGCCAGCAGAAGTGCGCGAGAAGATGTCTCATCAGTTGAAAAGCATTGATTTCAGCAAGCATCCTGCCGGTGCAGATCCTGTGACGAAGCGCGCTATCGAGAAAGCAATCTCACTGATCGAGCTGAAATTTACCAGGCACGACAGCTGATAAATAATTGTCATGCCTGCATCCGCGGGCATGACAATAATGTAGTGCGGTAAAATATTTGTTTTATTTGTTGTCGACCACTTCATCCACCCGCTTGAAAATCGGGCAGTTTGCAACACCGATGACGCCACTGTCAGAGTGAATATATTGCGAACTTACAATTCCTCTGGCGGTTAAGTACTGGCATTTCAGTCCCAGTCCTGCGGCATTCTCACTGCTGCCTACCGTCACGCCATAACCCGAAAAAAGAAAAATCGCGTAAATGACGGCCAGCAGGATAACGGTTTTAATTATTCCCATTCTGTAACTCCCTAAACATCTCGTCCTGAACGATTCAGGATATTGATAAGTATAGTAGAAGTTATTTTTCAGAAAATGTCACTGCAGCAGAATCCTAATCAGCAAAGTCGTGAAGATGCCAAAAAAATTGGCCCCTGAAAAGGGGCCAAAAAATTACTGAAGAGTGTTATTCAGACCGGCAAGTTACCAGCGGTATTTCATACCCAGGTTTGCTGCCCAAGGCTGGTCAACATCGCTGCCGCCAAGGTAGTTAGCCCCTGCGTAAACGGTGAAGTTTTTGCTCATGTCGAACTGACCGCCTAAACCAACGCGGACAGCAGAACCATCAACGCCGTTGTCGATACGGTCGCCATTGATGTTTGCATCGTTGTTAGCATCTTCATACACATACGCCAGTGTGCCGTACGGGCTAATTGCCTGATCTGCACCCAGGTCGAAGGTATAACCCAGATTACCACCCAGCTCATAACGCATGCTGTCATAAGCCTGATCGCTGACATGCATGTTGTTGCTCATGCTGTAATCGTCATCGCCGATAAACACGCCAGTAATGCTTGCGTATGGTGTCAAATAAGCCTGAGGAGCGAATTTCCAGTCATAACCCAGTTTCAGACCAAAGCCCCATGCATCAGTCGAGTTATCACCTGATACTTGCTGACCGTTGCTCATGGTGCTTTCTGTTGAGTTGCTGAAGTGGCTGTAGCTCAGAGAAGTATCGAAGAATGCGCCATTATTGAAGTCCAGGCTTGAGTAAACGCGTGCTGACTGGCTGTCAGTATCCGCATCGGCATCATCCATAGACAGGCTGGATTTTGCGAAACTTGCCGCCATACCGACCAGCCACTGGCGTTCACCGCCACCTTCGGTCACTTTATCCAAACCCACCATGATGCCATTAACGTCCTGATCGTAATCAATCACGCCGTTGTCACCGTTTTGCTGACCGCCGAAGTAGTTAACCCACACACCGCCTTTATCATTGCCCTGGGTGTGACGCGAACTATTCATGCGGTTTTCTAAGGTGTCTTGTTCCATATGCCATGTTGCCGCATTGGAAGAAGGCAGGCTCAGGGCCGCATTTGCAGTAGAGGTAATGCCTTGTTTTGCCAGCACGACAGTATCGCCGTACTGCTCAGCCTGATATTTATAAGCACCCAGATCAGCGGTGTTAGCATGGTTAAAGGTCGCATTGCCGCCGTAGATGCGGATCAGCTCTTTATTCTGATAATCAGCAACCTGGCCTTCACCTGTCGCGTTATCGATGCGTACCTGATAATTACCGTTGGTCACGCCATTAACGGCCAGATGACCGTCTGAGTTAATGCCGATAGTGCCCTGATCATAAACATAGTCAGCGGCAGTTTTGTCGCGTGCGTTGTTCAAATCAGAGTTGAGAACATATTCACGGCTACCGATATCGAAAGTACCGTTATCGGTCAGAACCATGTTATGTGTATCAACCTGACCTAAACCTAAGTTCAGCTCAGAACCGCTGCCCACAATGATGGTGTTGGCGTAGAGAGACGCAGTTTCTTCGGTCAATGATGCCTGGCTGCCTGAGTTCAGGTTCAACACATCGGTTTTAACGCCGCCGTGCGCGGCAATTTTCAGGGTTGATGCATTGGTGAGGGAGATGTGATCTGCCAGCAGGGCAGATTCAACAACATTCACCTGAGACCGGTTGTTAACAGTCAGATCGTCAATGTTGGATGATTTGGTGGTGTCCCACTCGGAACCGTTGTTTAGCGCGACATTAAACAATCCGCTTTGATAAACGTCATCGCCAACCAGATAGCCATTGGTACTGCTGAAGACAGAGTAAGGCCAGATGCTGTTGGTGCTGCGGTTATAGAGGGCTGAATCCATCTGAACATTTGAGATAGCTGCGCCAACCCATTTGCTGCCATTATCCAGCGTCAGATTCAGTTCGTCTGTATCATCCCAGCCATTGGTATCCAGCACGCCATCCGCATTGCTGTCATGACCGCCGACGTAATAGTTCTCGTCGAAGGTGCTGACAAAAGCGACGTCACCGGTAATGGTTGAATTATTGAATACGGCATGGGTTTTCATTGCGTTATCTGCGGTGGCACTGGCAACAACAGATAACGCGATATCGTCAGCCTGAGTACCGGCAGCGCTGATATTACCGTAATCGCTTGGCTTATCAGACTGGCCGTAGAAACCGCTGGTCTGCAATTCTGTATAAGAACCTGAAGTCAGCACGGAATCATTAACTGTCAGGGTATTATCAAAAGTATTGCCATTATTTACGTCAGTATCAACCCATTCGTAGCCTTGCGTCAGCGCAATGCCCGCGACGTGAGAGTTATTTTTAATAACGATGTCA
This sequence comes from Rahnella sp. 2050, assembly GCF_040544515.1. Taxonomy (NCBI): domain Bacteria; kingdom Pseudomonadati; phylum Pseudomonadota; class Gammaproteobacteria; order Enterobacterales; family Yersiniaceae; genus Rahnella; species Rahnella sp. 2050. The sequence continues at coordinate 18,053 of NZ_JBEPKE010000006.1, forward strand.
CTTTCCTGATCCAATGTCACCGCAACGCCCTTGTCAAAGGTGTTCAGGGTTTCATGATCCCGAACGTTGTTAGCATCAGTAACGTCGTAATCGAAGTGTTCGTAAGTATCGTTAATGGTGGAGTTATCAATAGTCAGCTGCAAAGGTGACTGATCATATTCATTACGGGTTGTACCGCAATCGCTCGTCATGCACTCAGAAGTGATCATGCCGTTGACAGTAGTATTGGTGATATTCAGCGTGTTGCTGTTATTGCTATCAAAACCGAGATAATGAGTGGAAATAACGCCGTTAACCACAGCGTTATTGATTGAAGAGTAGATGTCTCCGCCAACGTAACCGTTATCTGCGCCGTCGTTATCCACATATCCACGATAGCCGATATGACCCGCCAGAGTGGAGTCATGATAGAACGTATCGTATACGGTGCCAGAAATATCAGCTGATATTGCGGCAGGTGCTGTTACTGCAACAGCGCAGGCCAGCGCTATTTTAGAAACGAAGAACTTTTTATTCCATGCATGCATTTATTAATCCCTCAACAAAAAATAGTCAGCATGAATCAGCTGAAATTAATTCAGCCACTATGCTTTCATTTATATAACCGAAGAGACAGAAGAACTGTTCGACGGCGGGATGATATTTTAATGGGTGGTATAATTCAACAAAGAAGTTCCTGAGAATACTCACTAAAATTAAATTATTTTAACGGCGGGAGTAATATTATTGGATTTATTTGGCAACCATAATGAAAGTAATTTCTTTAACGGTTTCTGAATAATAATTATAAAGTCATTATATAATTTTACTGCTATTAGGCTTGTGTTCTTCCGGCCTTGTGGATATAACGCAAGGCGTAATCCCGCTTATCTTGTCAGCACCCGAAACAGGAGTCAGGTTTCTGTCATGAGCCTTGCGAGAATTAATGCATTATTTCACGTTCTGTTCCTTTCTTAATAAATAGGGTTATGGTTTTTATTAAAATGTCTATTTTATAGAAATTATTGTATGAGAGTTATCAGAAATGCAGCGGAGTAAACATTACTTTGCTTGACCAGGATCAAACAAGCATTACCTGCTATTTATAGATAAAGTTTATACATTTTATTGTTTGATTTACGTAGGTGATTATTACACGTTGTATCACGTGTAAAAGCCGTACTTTCGTTATATCGTTGTTTAGGATATTCGTCGTACTATGTCCTTCTGTTCAGTCAAATGCCGGACGTCGCCTTTGAGCCCTGATAGACGCTTTTTAAACCAAAAGAGACCTGCCATTAAATTGAAAAAGCCTGTTTTCAATGTCCGAAGGATCATTACGTTCGTTCTTTTTCTGCTCATCTGCATCGGCCTGTATCTGCTGGCGTTAAACAGTTACTGTGATCAGGGGGGCAACTTTGATCTGGGCGTATGTGCCATCACCTCATTCATTCCTTTTTAGCGGATGCCTGCCTGAATGACTTTTTGCTCAATGCTTGCGCTGATTGCGGGGGAGTAAGAAAACCCTGTTTTTTTGCGAATAGCTTCCCTGGCCTGTCGGGGATGGTAAGATGAACGCTCTGAACATTCAGTGGTAGGGTAGTCAATGTTTGATTTCGCAATGGGCCAAAACAGCCTGGCCTCATTGGTGCTGTGTGCACTTTCAGCACTGTTATTTCTGTTGGTATGGTTTTTCGTTAGCCGTGCCAGTGTCAGGGCAAATGAACAGATTGCTCTGTTACAGGAGATCGCTGAGCAGCAACGCCAGCAGACCGAATTACTTAAAATTCTGGCTGCACAGGCAAAGGGCAATGTGTCTTCTGTTGAGGCAGACGATGACTCTGCGCTCAGCCTGCGTGGTTTTATTCCTGAAAGATAATGTTGTTTTGTTAACCCGCCTTCCGGCGGGTTTTTCGTTGATACGCGGCGTGCATATCTTTCCTTCTCTTCCTCTCTGATCTTCCTTCATAAAACTGTCTTATTCCTCCGGTAGTCTCCACGCATGTGCCTTGCAGGATGGAATAACTGATGATCAAATGGTCTGAAGAAAACGACAGTGAAGTGAACCACAACATAGCCTTACTGACCGGAGAGGAACCTGAGAAGTGGTATCCCTATGGCGGAATGAAAGGCAAAGATTATTGCAACAACCCCTCCGATGCGTGGCCGATCATTTGCGCCAACAAAATCAGCATTAATTTTAAAGAGTTGCAAAGCAATCCTCTCTGGCTTGCTGAAATCAGCAGTCCTCAAGGCCAATGGCAGGCGCAAAGCAAACGTCCCCTTCGTGCCGCTATGGTATGTTTCCTGCTTAGTAAGACTTGCGTATAAACAAAAGCGCAGAGATACTCAGATAGTGACAAAGTTTTGCAAAGAAGTGATTCGAATAAGCGTCGCATAAAGCGATGCGTATCAAGTGATTAATGTTTCCTCATTTTGACAGTTGTGTCTAAGGCGGAGTCCATTATGAAGCGCATCATTAAAGGTGATAAAACTCTCTCCCATCTGGTGGTTGCTCATGCAGCTATCGACAGTCATGAAAAAGCCTACGGCAAACGCCGGCAGGGCTGGCCTTCCACCTATCTCATCAAATATAAAGATGCGCGTGTTGCGGTCGAAGTTGTGACCCGCAGACAATCCTATGTTGCCACCCTCATGATCGGTGCCAGAAATCTCACCAAACTTTGTGGTATGCCTGCCTGATAATCGGGAAGTATTCCTGTAACTTCAAACCGTGCCGGAGATATCCGCCACGGTTTTTCGTTATACAGGCTTTCTCATCAGATAACGCTGCCGGAGGTTACCCCGCTGAAAAGGCCGTTTCATAACAGATAGCATCAGTGCGATGACATCGAGGATCAACAGCAATGTTCCGGTGATGGCTAACGCCGTCAGCCCCAGCAGGGCGAGAAGGAAAATCTTTACTGAGGTCGGAACGGTCATCCGGCGAAAGCGGGAACGCAGCCATAAACGTCCATATTGTGCCTGGATCTGCATAATATGGGTCAGCCTTGACGCAAAGGTTTTGCGGTCTTTTGTTGTGTTCCTGGTCATAAATAATCTCCTTTTTGAACATCATCAGTTAAACATGAAGTTATTAAGATTTTCTTAACCCCACGTAGTGGCTGAACTGCCACATAATTTTTCACTTTCGATCTGTAGTGCGCTCAATAAGTATGCTAATTAATCTGCCTCATGGCTTTACGCTGCCGCCGATAAAATAGTGATCTCATGGAGCCTTATGTCAGGTAAAAATCCCTTTTACGACCCGTCAAAAACACATCACACACCGGATGGTTTTACCAATGCCGAACCCCATGACCGGCAGGAGGGTGATCTCAAGCGCTGGAGGAAAGAGCGCAAGGAACTTCGCCTGCCTGCGCCTCCGGCGAAAGGTTACGAACATTTTGTCAGCCAGTGGTGGCAGGTTGCCGACTTCAGCGGGTCTGATGATCGTTTATGGTTTTTAGGACATGCCTGTTTATTGCTGCGTGTTGCCGGGCGCTATATCCTGATGGATCCTGCATTGTCTCATCGTGCTTCGCCATTCAGTTTCTACGGGCCTGAGCGAAAAACGCCGGTTGCTGTGACGGTAGAAGAACTTCCACCGATTGATGTTGTTCTGTTATCCCACAATCATTATGACCATCTCGACAGCGCGACGGTCCGCAAGCTATTGCGACGTTTCCCGGAAGTGCAATTTATGGTGCCTTTGGGCATAAAGCGTTGGCTGGAGCGGCGCGGGGCACGATACATCGAGGAACTCGACTGGTGGGATGAGCAGCAGTTTGGTGAGCTGAAGTTTTCAGCTGTGCCGGCGCGCCACTGGAGTATGCGGACATTATGGGATCGAAACCGGTCTCTCTGGTGTGGATGGGTGGTCAGCCATCCCGGTTTGCGGTTCTTTTTTTCCGGCGACAGCGGGTACAGCAATCAGTTTGAAATAATTGGACAACGTCTGGGACCTTTCGATTTAGCCGCAATTCCTGTCGGCGCCTATGCACCAAGATGGTTCATGCGTGCGCAACATATGGACCCTCAACAGGCTGTGGCTGTGTTTACTGAGCTGTGTTGTAAAAAGGCGGTTCCCATTCATTGGGGGGTTTTTGAATTAGCCGATGAATCACTGGATCAGCCACTGATTGAATTAGCGGAAGCCATAAGTCAAAGTGAATCGCCTGAAATGGAATTTAAACCATTAAAAATTGGCGCAAGCATTTCTAAAGATTGAATATCATTTCCACCGGTATTGGGAATATATAAGTAGCTACTTCACCTATGAAATGAGAAGTATTATCAGTTGGGTGACATTTTTTATAACACTTACACTTCGTGTGTGTTATGTGAATGTTAATTATTAGGTCAGATAGATTAATTACCTGCTCAATTCATCTTTATCAAAACAGAATGTTTTTTGTAAGCGCGGAGAGACTTCTTTTTGTCAGAAAAAATGGATTTTTTTGTTGCTAAACAGGGCATTGAACTGCGCTTCGCCTGCCTGCAACGCAGGCGGGTTGTCTGTCAGACTATCGTGGTTGGCTTCTGGCAGGTAATGAGACGATTTCAGCGTGATCTGAGTATGAATAGAAAGCTGATATGGGATTTTGATCACGGTAATTAATATTAGTTTTTCATATGGATATTTAGTATTTGAATAAGGCGGCCGGGAGTATCGGCAAACTGTTATGTTGTTTTAACCAACTCGCAAACTTTAATTCATTATATTGTCAAAATCACCACGATAAAAAATAGTCATTACCGGGTGTCGTAATTTGGAATTCATTTTGCCTGAAGCCGGTTGGGTTTGGGCTATTATCAGGCAGGAAGTACAGGCGCACAGTTAAGGTGCATTTATTGATTTTCACTGTTTGTTTTGCACCATTTTATCCGTCTATGGCGTAATTGATTATTGCATAACCAGTCATATTGGGAGGCACTGACGTTGTGCATATACCCGTTCTGTTGCACAAGTGCCGCAAACGCCGTGTGATGCGCTGTCACCGGACCTGATCTCACGCTGTAAGGCCTGTAAAGCGGTGCCAAATGGGCACAGAAGCGGAGAGTTTTAGCTGGCTCCCGCAATAAAAATTCAAATAAAGGTGTGTTTTACGCTTACGGTTCTGCATTAAATGATCAATAATCGAAACAGGTCGTTATTGTTTTGTTTGATATGCAGGTAAAACTGCAAAGCAGAAAAAAGCATGTCTATCAACATATTTCAGCTTAACTGAACACGAAGTGCCTTTAACCGGCTCAAATATGTGCGACATGTCCATCACTGATTAAAAATGGCTTGCCATCGAATTCAGAGTATGTGATAACGCATCTGGGTAAAACGAGGTACAGTTCTGTATATGTGTGGCATTTTCAGTATAGAAGTTCTGAGTAAAGACGTTAACGTTGAATACCGCTTCTCTGCCGATTCTAATCTTAGTGCCTCAAGCAGTAACGACTCTAGTTTGTCTATGTAACGCCGCTGGGCGGTTTAAACAATCCAAAGGAAATACTCAAGATGGCAAAGATCAAAGGTCAAGTTAAGTGGTTCAACGAGTCTAAAGGTTTCGGTTTCATTACTCCTGCTGACGGCAGCAAAGATGTGTTCGTACACTTCTCTGCAATCCAGGGTAACGGCTTCAAAACTCTGGCTGAAGGCCAGAACGTAGAGTTCGAAATCCAAGACGGCCAGAAAGGCCCGTCAGCAGTTAACGTAACTGCAATCTAAGCAGCGTTAGCTGTAAAAAAACCCGCCAAGGCGGGTTTTTTTGTGTCAGCCGTTCAGGCTCAGAGGATCATGATCCCTGATTGCTGGTTACGTCCGCTGATACCCGGGTGTGTCGGGTCCTGCGCCCGCTGATGGCTGTTACGGCGAAAACTCGTGTACCTGAATCCGGTTCCGGCTGCATCGGGCGAGCAAATCGTGCAACGGCCTGCGCGATCAACGCCTGCAAATCCTAACGCCCGCAATTTGGCTTCAGCAATGGCAACCAGATCAAGATGGCGGTGGCTTGGTGAGATGAGTGCAGGGGGTAAATCGAGACGTTGCAGAAAAGTATCAATCAGTTCCTGACTGACTTCATAACAGCAGGCTCCTGCGGACGGGCCGACAGACACAAACCAGTCAGAAGTATCACCCGACTGATTAATCCGCTGTGCCATTTGCTCCAGAATGCCGTCAATCAGCCCGCGCCAGCCTGCGTGCACTGCCGCAACTTCTCTGCCATCTTTGCGACAGAAAATTACCGGTAAGCAGTCTGCAGTGAAAACGGCAAGAAGAATGCCCGGCATAGCGGTGATGAAGCCATCCGCCTCACCGCATTCCTGGCCTGCGACTGTCACATCGACAATCCGTGTGCCGTGTACCTGTTTTTTTCCGGGACAGGTCGCTTCATAGCTTTGCAGATGTTCAGGCAGCAACGCCTGTTTATCGCCGAAGCCATGCACAATACCGGGGATTTGACTGAGTAAAGCTGAGTGGTCACTCATCTTGTGTCTCGTTAGAGAAATGTGATGCAACCAGTGTAGCCGCCTTTGAGCGGGATTTTCCAGCAGTTGCAACCCCTGAGCACCTTCTTTAGACTTAACACTATTGCGAATTTTCGCCCCCTCAGACTTTTCTTGCAGGTTTTCCGCATGACTTATCAGTGCCCGCTTTGTTTCCAGCCGCTTACGCTGGCCGGTCAGCAATGGTGTTGTCCCGCCAACCATCAGTTTGATAACGCGAAAGAGGGGTATGTCAATCTGATGCCCGTACAGCACAAACGCTCAAAGCAGCCGGGTGACAGCCCGGAAATGATGATATCGCGTCGTGCTTTTCTTGATGCAGGCCATTACCAGCCTTTGCGTGACCGTCTGACAGATATTCTGGACGACGTCATCGCGCAAACGGCGGACACATTGCTGGATATTGGCTGCGGGGAAGGGTACTACACCGCCGCATTCGCTGAGAGGCTCACACAAAAACGTGCGCTGAAAGTGTTTGGGCTGGATGTCTCGAAAGTGGCCATCCGTTATGCATCCAAACGTTATCGCGATGTGTCATTTTGTGTGGCTTCCAGCCATCGCTTACCTTTTGCTGAGGGTTCACTGGATGCGGTCATTCGTATTTATGCACCCTGTAAGGCGCAGGAATTGTACCGGGCGATAAAACCGGGCGGCCTGGTGGTTACGGTGGCACCGGGACCACGTCATTTATATCAGCTGAAAGGGTTGATATACCAGGATGTACAACTGCATGCTGATCTCGATGAGCAGCTGGAAGGTTTTGACCGGATAAGTACGGAAGCGCTCGCCTATGACATGATGCTTTCCGGAGAGCAGGCGTTTGATTTATTGCAGATGACGCCATTTGCATGGCGTGCGACAGAAGAAGTGATGGCCAACTTAAAGGCTCAGACAGCCTTTGAATGCGAGACAGACTTCCTCATCAGGATACATCAGCGTGCGTCAGCGTAAATAACCCAGATGCTCCAGCAGGATGCTCGACCCAATTCCTATCAGAACCGCACCTCCTAAAACTTCGGCCCATTTGCCTAACAGCGGGCCGATAAAACGCCCGACCATTATCCCGAGCGTTGACATCACCATGGTCGCCATACCGATGAGCAGCGCGGTAAGGATGATGTTCACTTCAAGAAAAGCTAAACCGACGCCGATCGCCAGAGCATCCAGACTGGTGCCGATAGCCGTTGCAGCCAGGATCCAGAACCCGTGACGGGTTGCCGTTGTCAGGTTATCTTCCGGCTTATTTTTTAGCCCTTCGATGATCATGCGTGTGCCCAGAATACACAGCAGGGTAAACGCGACCCACTGGCTCCACTGCATGATGTACTGGCTGGCAAATAAGCCCATATACCAGCCAATCAGTGGCGTTATGGCTTCTATGACACCGAAAATAAAACCCGTGCGGAAGGCCTCGCGAAAGCAAGGACGATGAAGGCTGGCGCCTTTGCCAATTGATGCGGCGAAGGCGTCCATGGACATGCCAAATGCAAGAATAAGCGTAGCGGATAAGTTCACGAGAATAGCCCCCAAATAACGGCGCAACCTTACCACACTATTTTTATTCGGGACAACACCAAATAAAATGGGGTTTTAAATAATGCCGTATGTTGGGGAATAACAATATTATTGACAAGGTATTTATCAACATTGTTATCTGTAAGGTTAACTTAAATCCTGGGAAATATGCACTATGCTATAACTGATAACTCATGGTCTAAATTCAAGCTATTGATTATTAACCATAATTTTATATATTCTTTCAAGATCATCCAGTTCGTTTACGCGAATTAATAACTTTTTCTGTTCTAATTCAAATACCAGGATACCGTCTTCAGAAAGATTCATACTGCGGATCCGATCGTAGGTGATGAAAGTGTTGGCGAAATAAAAACCCTCCTCTTTGAAGAGCATTTTTGGCCAGCGAATAAAAGAGAGATAAAAAGCAATCAGCCCCAGGCCGATCAGTAAATAATTGGTAATAACGGTGCCATTCGCATGGATATTATTATAAAGAAGAATAGCCAGAAGACCGATAAAGATAATCGAATCGAGTCTGTTACGGCGGCGCAGGTTGACCCGCAGGCGAGTTTTACCCTTGCGTGTACCCATGATGAATTCGTCATAGATGGCGTAGGCAAGCAACAGGAGAGTGAAAAGGGCGAGGACGATATCGGTTACAGACATGAAAACTCCAGCTAACAGCCATCAGGCAAAGCAAAGTAAAAATGACAAAGAGATCAATAGCAGAAACAAAAAAGCCGGGGAAAGATTTCCCCGGCTTTGAAGGTTATCAGAGACCTAGCAGGCCAATCCAGTAACCGAAGATACCGATGGCGAAGAAGCCAACGATGATCCACAACGCATTCACTTTCTTCCGCAATAGCCACATACAACCGAAGGTCAGCAGTAATGGCACCAGACCCGGCATCAGCTGGTCCAGAATAGTCTGGACAGTCGTGACGGTGGTATGGCCCGTCTGGTCGGTGATTTTCGACACGACTAGCGGAATGTTAACGTGTGTCCACTTGTTAACCAGGGCCCCCATGACAAAGAGGCCGAGAATTGACGCCCCCTCGGTCAGTTTTTGCAGGAAGCCGCCGCCCATATCGTTAACGATATCGACACCTTTTTTGTAGCCATAAGACACGCCGTAGTAGCGGGTCAGCAGGCGTACAAGGTTAAACAGAACAAAGAACAGCAACGGACCCAGCAAGCTGCCGGTCATCGCAATACCCGCACCCAATGCAGCAAACACCGGACGCACAGTACCCCAGAAGATCGGGTCACCCACACCGGCCAGAGGCCCCATCAGACCGACTTTCAGGCCGTTGATGGCTGCGTCGTCGATAGGTGCGCCATTGGCACGCTGTTCTTCCATCGCCAGCGTCACACCCAGAACCGGAGCCGCAACGTAAGGATGGGTATTAAAGAATTCCAGGTGGCGTTTGATAGCCGCTTTGCGATCGTCGTTATTTTCAGGGTAGAGACGACGGATTGCAGGCACCATACAGAAGCAGAAGCCCAGAGCCTGCATACGTTCGAAGTTCCATGACCCCTGGAAAAGGTTGGAGCGTATAAACACACCGCGAATATCGCTGGCCGTGAGTTTTTTAACTGCAGTTTGATCAACCATGTCCTTCACCCTTAATCCAATTCGTTGTCGAGATCGTTAACACCCGGTGCAGCCGCCGCTTGCGCAGACTTGTTGTATTTCGGGCTCAACTGGATGTAAAGAACAGCCATCACCACACCAATCACACCCAGTGCAACCAGGTTGAAGTTGGTGAATGCAGCAGTAACGAAACCGAGGTAGAAGAACGGCATCAGGTAGCCAGCACGCATCATGTTGATGACCATGGCGTAACCCACGACGACGATCATACCACCAGCGATGTTCAGACCGTTGGTAACCACTTCAGGGATTGAAGCCAGTAAGTCATGAACAATAGCAGTACCCACAGACACAGCAACAATCACAGCAGGGATGGCAATACGCATTGCCTGCAGGATCAACGCTGAAACGTGGATCCAGCTAATCGCGCTCAGATTCCCTTTTTCAGCCGCTTTATCCGCTGCGTGCTGGAAGGCGACGGTGATGGTACGAACGATGATGGTTAATACCTGACCTGCTGCTGCCAGCGGTATCGCCAGTGCGATACCGGCACCGACAGACTGACCGCCTGCGATAACCAGAATGGTAGAAATGATAGAGGCGAGGGCAGCATCTGGCGCAACAGCAGCACCGATGTTCATCCAGCCAAGCGCGATCATTTCCAGAGTACCCCCGATGATGATCCCGGTTTTTACATCACCAAGAACAAAACCGATCAAAGTACAGGCGACTAACGGACGGTGAAACTGAAATTCATCCAGGATCGAACCCATCCCGGCAATACATGCGACAATAAATATCAGCACAATTTGTAGTGTGGTGATCTCCATTGCACTTCTCCTATGACCAAAGGACGCTGAGTATAAACAGGCACACCAGACAGATAACGTTGAGGGAATCTGCCAACAACGGCGCGATTATTAATTCATTTTATTAATGAGATCCATCATCTTGAGGCGTGAGTCAGTAGAGACTTTACGCACTTCAAGTTCGATACCTTTTTCATTCAGTTTCCTGAATGCTTCGATATCTTTTTCATCGACAGACACGGCGTTATTCACCTGAGTTTTACCCTGGCGGAAAGCCATACCACCAATGTTTACGGAGGTGATTTTCACGCCACCCTCAACCAGACGCAGAACATCTGTCGGGTTAGTGAACAGGAACATGACGCGATCGCCCGCGTATTTTGGGTTATCCCAGACACGAATGGCTTTCGCAACGTCAACAACGTGTGCGGTAACACCAGGAGGAGCAACCTGAGTCAGCAACGTTTTACGCACGGTATCGGCAGCCACTTCGTCGCTGACAACAATAATGCGTGTCACGTTGGTTTCTTTGGTCCAGCGGGTCGCTACCTGGCCATGGATCAAACGGTCATCGATTCGGGCAAGGCCGATCTTCATATGGTCGTTCGGACCGGCAGGTTTCGCCGGGGCGGCTGCTTTTGGCGCAGGGGCGGCGGCAGGGGCTTGAGCGGCAGGTTCAGGGGTTTTCAGCGCTTTTACGCCGATACGACCCGTCTCCACTGCAATGGCAACCAGTTCTGCGAAAGCAGGGTTGTCATCACGTGCCATGAAAGTCTCTGCCAGCATCGGGATGTTAACACCGGTGACAACTTCGTAATTTTCCTTATCGACAACAATACGGCTGGCGGCATTGAACGGGCTGCCACCCCAGGTGTCGACCAGGAAAAGGACGCCGCTGCTGGTGTCTAAACCACCCAACTTAGCCGTGTACTTTTCGATCAGGGTTTCGGCGTTTTCGCCGGGAACGAAATCAATAAAGGCGACATTATCCTGTTCACCTAAAATCATTTCCGCTGTTTTCAGCAATTGCTCAGCTGCTGACCCGTGCGTGCCGATGATAATAGCAATACTCACTCGCTACCTCCTCTGTTAACTCTGGGAAAGAGTTATGCACATAAGTAATGGTGCTGATGATATCCGCCCGTTTTTATTCCTGAGGCGGACGGGGCATTCCGTGCGTCCTGACTGTCCTTAATTTCTGATAAGACTGCAAAACTATAAATGGCAGAACCTCAACGGGTTGTGCGACGTGATTTATTTTAGTGTGCGAAAAAATAATTTTTGTGACGACTGTCCGTTATTGAACGACGTATTGTGAATACGGTTTCACATCGCACATTAAAACAGCATAGATGTTACAAACTGATGCTGAAGGTAAAAGATCACTCTTTCTTCAAATAATCATTCCTGATAAAGTGATTTTCCGAATAATTGAACAGGAGTACCGGGCCTCAGCCCTCCCTATGGACTGTCACCGACGTCACTATTCTTCGCTTTTTCACCTCATTCTTACCGGCAAATCTGCCCCAATGGGCCTGATTTCAGCCGCACTGAAACCGCTTTCATCTGCTATTTCTGCAGCCAATACTTCCGGACGGTCATCTGACAGCCTGGGGTGTGGTGTTTTTGTGCGTCTTTTTTCTTTAACTCATTGCGGAGTCTGACATGGAATTTTTGATGGACCCTTCAATTTGGGTCGGTTTGCTGACGCTTGTCGTGCTTGAAATTGTTCTGGGTATCGACAACCTTGTTTTTATTGCCATTCTTGCCGATAAACTGCCACCGAAGCAGCGTGATAAAGCCCGTATCATCGGCCTCTCGCTGGCGCTGATCATGCGTTTAGGTTTGCTGTCACTGATTTCGTGGATGGTGAAACTGACCACGCCGCTGTTCAGTATTGCGCAGTTCAGTTTCTCCGGCCGTGATCTGATTTTGTTAGTCGGGGGGATATTCCTGCTATTCAAAGCCACCACAGAGCTGCATGAGCGGCTGGAAGGGCATGACGAGCATGGAACAACGAATCGCGGCTACGCCAGCTTCTGGGCTGTGGTGGCGCAGATTGTTGTGCTGGACGCGGTCTTCTCGCTGGATGCGGTGATAACCGCCGTCGGTATGGTGAATAACCTGGCCGTCATGATGACTGCAGTGATTATTGCCATGGGCGTGATGCTGCTGGCATCGAAATCGCTGACCCGTTTCGTAAACAATCATCCAACCGTCGTGGTGCTATGCCTCAGCTTCCTGCTAATGATTGGTCTGAGTCTGATTGCTGAAGGCTTCGGGTTCCACATTCCGAAAGGTTACCTGTACGCCGCGATTGGTTTCTCTATCCTGATTGAATTGTTCAATCAGATTGCGCGCCGCAACTTCCTGAAAAGCCAGTCCAGCCGTCCGATGCGTGAACGTACAGCGGAGGCTATTCAGCGACTGATGGGCGGGAAACGCCAGAATGAGCATGAAGATGAGCCCGCTGGCGATGTATTGCCAGCCGGTGAAACCTTTGCGGAAGAAGAACGTCACATGATCACCGGCGTGCTGACGCTGGCGTCACGCTCCCTGCGCAGCATCATGACGCCACGCACCGAGATTTCCTGGGTAGACTGTGAAAAGTCACCGGATGAAATCCGCAGTCAGCTTCTCGATACGCCGCACAGCCTGTTCCCGATTTGCCGTTATTCACTGGATGATGTTATCGGTGTGGTGCGTGCGAAAGATCTGCTGGTGGCGCTGGAAAACGGTGAAAGCATTGTCGCGTTCGCGGAAAAAACGCCGCCGATTGTGGTGCCGGAAACCATGGACGTCATCAACTTGTTGGCCGTTCTGCGTAAAGCCAAAGGTCGTCTGGTGATGGTCAGCAATGAGTTTGGTGTGATTCAGGGGCTGGTGACGCCGCTGGATGTGCTGGAGGCCATCGCGGGTGAATTCCCGGACGAAGATGAAACGCCGGACGTCGTGACTGACGGTGATAGCTGGATTGCTAAAGGCGGAACCGATTTGCATCTGTTGCAGCAAATTCTGGACGTCAAAACGCTGGTGAATGCTGACGACGATTTTGCTTCTCTTGCCGGGCTGCTGCTGTCGAAATCAGGACAAATGCCGGTCGTGGGTGAAGTGATCGAAATGGCGTCGCTGCACTTTGAAATTCTTGACGTGTCGGAATACCGTATCGAACGCGTGCGTATTACGCGGCTGAAATCAGAAGACAAATGGGATGAAGACCAGTAACGGGGCTTTATTTCGGGATGTAAAACGGCGACTCAGGTCGCCGTTTTTTATGGTCGGGGAAAACGGGTTCTCACCTTCAGACCGGATCTGTATTATCCTGCAATTCCATGTTCTGCGTAGTTTTTTTATAACGTTCCAGCCAGATTGGGAATACTTCTATAGGCATCGGGCGGGCAAAGTAGTAGCCCTGCAATGAATCGACCCTGCGTTCGCGCAGATAATCTACCTGCTCACGGGTTTCCACCCCTTCAGCAATCAGCTTTAGATTGAGACGCTGCGCCAGTGTGATGATGGTATCCGTGACGGTGGCGTTAATCGCATCGGTGCCAATTGAGGCCGTAAACGCCTGATCGATTTTCAGCACATCGGGATTAAGGGTTTTGAGATAGCTCAGGGAACTGTGACCCGTCCCGAAATCATCAATGGCCAGCAGAATACCCATTTCTTTCAACTGTGAAATCTCAGCAGCACGTAACTCCTGTAACCGCGTCCGTTCCGTCAGCTCCAGCATGAGAGAAACTGACGGCTGCGCCGGAAGCCACAGCTTTCGGATGTCATCAACAATTTCCATATTATTAAAGTGTTGTGCTGCAACATTAATACTGACGTAAAAACCCGGCGTTGCCGGAAATACGGACAGATTTTCAGCGACTGTCTGAATGAGATAGCGTGTCAGCGCAATGATTAAGCCGTGCTGTTCAGCCAGAGGAATAAACACATCGGGCGAAACCCATTCCTGCCGGCGGTTTTTCCAGCGCATCAGTGTTTCCACGCCAATACAACGGCCATCCGTACTGTTAATAATGGGCTGACAATAAACTTTAAACTCGCGGTGGGAAATGCCGTGGCTGATCGGATAAGCCAGACTGATGCGACTGCCAGAGAACAGATATATGGCTGTTGCTGTCAGCAGGCTGATCAGAACCGACAGCGGCAGATGTGAAAACAGCTCCTCCCAGGCCAGTGTGCTGGCTTCTTCACCATAAATAGAGACCGCAAAATCATATTTTTCCGATCGGGCGCTTAGCAAAGGGGCGCGCGGCAGGGCACTGGTGTTGATGATTGAATTTTTGCCGTATTCGAGATTTTGTTGTCCGACGTTGAGAACGATGTGGCTGGCATAAGGCGGCTGGGGCTCGAGCAGGAAATTCGACAAGATCCCGATGTTATAGACAAACAGTTCACCGTTAAGATTATCCGGTGTGGTCGGATGCCATAAAACCAGCGTCGGTGTATTGACACGGCTCCATTTCGAGGCGCGCAACTCAAGTTGGGTTTTACCCTGTGCGAAGGAAGGCAAGGTTTGATTGAAATTCAGATCCAGCGTGCCTACCAGGCTTGAACAAACAATGGTGCCGTTGCTGACGAGACTGATTGAACGTAATGTTTGCATGCGGGCGACGGTTTGTTGCAACAGAGGTTGCTGTGCCTTACAGGCGAGTGTCTGGTCGAAAGGAATAATTTTGCCGGCCGGAGAAGCGGGTTCAAGCAATTTTTCCAGTTTTTCAACGGTGTGAACAGCCACACGTTTTTGATCTTCGGCGATAACCTGGGCTTGTTCGTAGATACGAATGCCCAGCGTCAGAAGCAGCGTACATATCCCCATTGCACTGGCGAGGGCAATGCGATAGTAGCGATACTTCGCGAGTCCGGTCTGGGAGAACAGCATCGTTCTAATCCTTTTATCCCGAGTTAAAGGCAGGCTCAAAATTATTATTTTAAAGGGTTACCGATGCGTAACAGCCATTTCGTTTTTATAGAGAGTAGCTGTAAATCGTCGGGCGCTCAGTTTGAGTAGCGGCAAACTCCCTATATTTCTCTGTTCAAATCGAAAAAAAAACATACAGGTGACAGTGTCACTGAGGTTTTTCCTGTCCATTTCCGACATTTACGCAGACGTAATAAGGGGGACCCGGACAGGGGAAATCAGGCGGAAATCAGCATGCCGCACCTGCAGGGTATAATGCAAGTCTCACTACCATTATGTATTGATAATACAACAGGTTGTTGTTAGCGAAGGTTTTATTGCTGCCGGCTACCGGCCAGGTGGTATTTCCTGCGGTAAATTGGTTGAAATTAATACAACCTGAAAATACCGCAGGAAGAGGTCATCTTTTCGACCGGATCAGTCGCACTGAACCTTAATCGCCAGACCGCCACGCGAGGTTTCCCGATATTTGGAATTCATATCTTTACCGGTTTCGTACATTGTCTCAATGACTTTATCCAATGAAACTCTCGGCTCACTGGTGCGGCGTAATGCCATACGGGCGGCATTAATGGCTTTCACTGACGCGATGGCATTACGTTCGATGCACGGTACCTGAACCTGTCCGGCAACAGGGTCACAGGTTAATCCCAGATTGTGTTCCATGCCAATTTCGGCCGCAACGCACACCTGTTCCGGGCTGCCGCCAAGCAATTCCGTCAAGCCTGCCGCCGCCATTGAACAGGCTACGCCAACTTCACCCTGACAGCCCACTTCAGCGCCTGAAATCGACGCATTCATTTTATACAGAATACCGATAGCACCGGAACTCAGGAAATAACGCAGATAAATGTCCGGGCTGACCGACTGAATGAACTGGTCATAATACGCCAGCACCGCAGGCACAATGCCGCATGCGCCGTTGGTGGGGGCCGTCACGACACGTCCGCCTGCCGCGTTTTCTTCGTTAACCGCGAGGGCAAACATATTCACCCAGTCGATCACGTTCATCGGGTCACTGGAAAGTTTGTCGTTAGACACCAGCATCCGGCGCAGGGCAGAAGCACGACGCGGCACCCGCAACGGGCCAGGCAGAACGCCTTCGGTATTCAGGCCGCGATCGATACAGGCCTGCATGGTGTGCCAGATTTTCTCGAAATACTGCTCAATGTCCTGCTTACTGTGCTGCGCCAGCTCGTTTTTCATCACCAGGCCGGATAATGACAGCCCGGTTTCCTTACATTTTGCCAGCATTTCACTGGCCGAATTAAAGCTGTACGGCACCGCCACTTCATCCAGCACAGGCTGACCGAAATGCTCGTCATCAACGATAAAGCCGCCGCCGACCGAGTAATAGGTTTTGCTGTAAATCATCTTGTCGCCAGCAAAAGCGTGAATTTGCATGGCGTTTTCGTGACGCGGTAAATTCTCCCCGCGGAACACCATACCGGTATCACGTGGGAAATCGACTTCATGCTGGGTTCCGCCCAGCGGCAGACGCTCACGTTGCTCAACGTCGCGGATAAAATGTGGAATGCCGTCGATGTCGACGGTATCTGGCTGATTGCCCGCCAGACCTAAAATAATGGCGATATCTGTGTGGTGGCCTTTACCTGTCAGAGACAAAGAACCAAAAACGTCCACGGCGACACGCGTAACGGCAGGCATCATGCCCTTTTCCAGCAGGTCATCAGCGAACTGTTTGCCTGCTTTCATCGGGCCCAAAGTATGGGAACTGGAAGGGCCAATCCCGACCTTGAACATGTCGAAAACGCTAATCACGTCGAATACTCCTGTAATAGATTGCGGCAGGGAACGGGATCCCTGGCTTCCATAAATGAACCAACACCAGAGACAGCCCTTATGGACGGGTCTCTTGTTCTTATGGATAGACTTATAGTTTAAAAGGGCTGAGAGGCAAAAGTTTCATTTTTCGCATGAAATAAACTTATTTGATGCAAAAGTGTGATCGTAATGTAATCACTGAGCTCAGACTTCAACCTGCCGGGCCAACTGACGGATGATTCCCGCCGTCAGCCCCCAGACAAATTGTTGCTGATACCAGGACAGATAAACCCGGTGGTGAGTGCCTCTGCGGTGAATATCCAGAGGGTGATAACGAGCGAGATCAAAGGCTTCCCGCAGCGGCATTTCAAACAACTCGGCGACTTCATCTTCCGCGGGATGCAGTGGTACATCAACAGGCAACAGCCCGATAACCGGCGTGACCTGAAAACCGCTGCTGCTGTCCTGCGGCGACAGTGTGCCTAATATATGAACCTGTTCAGGGGGGATCGCGACCTCTTCATGCGCTTCGCGTAATGCGGTGGCAATAATTGAGGCATCGGAAGCATCTGCTGCACCACCGGGAAAGGCGACCTGGCCGGCGTGTTTACGCAACTGATCGGAGCGGCGCGTCAGTAAAAGGGTCGGTTCCGGACGGCAGATAATCGGGATCAACACAGCGGCGTGGCGGGTTCCGCGCAACGCCGCAGCAGGCAGGCGCGGCTGCTGCAATTGAAAACGCAGGATGAAATCTTCCACAGCAGGTGAAAACGTCTGTAAGGGCGCGTGTTGTTCCAGCAGCGTCACGGCTGTATTTCTCCTAATTCAGGCAGAATACGGGCAATCTTATCAAAAGTTTCCTGATATTCCGCCTGTTCCTGACTGTCAGCGACGATCCCGCCACCCGCCCAGCAGTAAATTTTGCCCTGTGCGGTGAGCAATGTGCGGATGGTGATATTGCTGTCCATCGTGCCGCAGCAACTCAGATATGCAATGCTGCCGCAATAGCCGTTGCGCCGGTGCGGTTCAAGTTCTTCGATAATTTCCATGGCACGCACTTTGGGTGCACCGGTAATGGAGCCACCGGGGAAACAGGCACGCAATAAGGCGCTGGCGTGACAGGTTTCGGGTAACCGGGCGGTGATCGTGCTGACCAGATGATGGACGGCGGGGAAGGGCTCCACAACGAACAGCTCCGGCACCCGCACACTGCCGGGTGTCGCCACGCGGCCGATATCGTTACGCAGCAAATCGACAATCATCAGGTTTTCGGCGCGATCCTTTTCCGATGCCGCCAGTCGTTCTGCCTGCTGCATATCCTCAGTCGGATCTTCGCAGCGCGGCAGCGTTCCCTTAATCGGACGGGTCTGGATCTCAGCGTCTTTCAGCCAGATGAAACGCTCGGGTGAAAGACAGACAACGGCATTTTCCGGCAGACGCAGAAACGCGGAGAAAGGGGCGCGGTTAGCCTGATTGAGGCGCAGGAAAGCCTGCCATTCATCGCCGCTGTATTCTGTCGAAAACCGCTGCGCCAGATTGATCTGATAGCAATCACCACTGTGAATATATTCCTGAATCTTACGGAATTTCTCACCGTATTCTTCGCGGCTCATATTTGCCCGCCACGGCGCATGTAAACGGAAAGGCGCAGGAGAAGGAACAGGTTGGTACTGGGCCAGCCAGCGTAAACGTTCAGAAATGTCACCATGGCAAATCAGCGTCAGGCGCTGTAAATGGTGATCGGCAATCAGCGCCCAGTCATAAATCCCTGCCGCCATATCCGGCAGGTCAATATCCCGTGCTGCAGTTTCAGGCAATGTTTCTATCCTGCGCCCCAGGTCATAACCGAACAAACCCAGTGCGCCGCCCAGAAAAGGAAAATCCGCTGAACTTTCTGCCTGTAAACCGGCCACTGCCATTTGCTCTTCCAGTAAAGCAAACGGATCTTCAGTCCGGGTTTCGGCCATGCCGTTGTGCTCAATCTGCGTTAGCTTGCCACGTGTGGTCAGCGTGATCAGCGGATCGGCCACCAGAATATCGAAACGATTATGCTGGTGCTGTGCCGAACCTGAATGCAGTAACATCGCCCACGGCAAAGCAGAAAGCGGCGCGAACCGTTCAGTTATTGCATCGGGTTGATAAGGTAATGAATGGAAAACAACGGGTTGGGCGAATGGCATGACGGGTATGAGTTTCTCTGGCGCAGTGACTATTTTTCAGGATCCTAACACAGATCGGGCTGCCTGAAAGCAGCGCAGGCGATTTGCGTGAATAAGGCGTATACTGTGCAACCCCGCACTGCGCGGGCTTTTTATTATCACCCGTACAACAGGACACTCCCATGCTGACAGGTATGCCTTCATTATCACATCACGAACAAGAACAGGCCGCCGATCGTATCCGCCAGTTAATGGAAAACGGCATGAGCAGCGGCGAAGCCATTGCGACCGTTGCAGAAGAAATCCGCGAAACGCATAAAGGTGACCGTGTGACCGTCATTTTTGATGACGAAGACGACGAATAAAACGTTGCTCCGCAGTTTCCCTTTGCTGCAAAGAAAAACCGGACTCTTTTCAGGCGTCCGGTTTTTTTTCATCTCAGCGTCAGGAATGGATTAGCCTTTAACCACCACTGCAGCCGCTGCCTGTTTGGCCTGTTCCACGGCGTCTTCAACGTTGTCCGCCGTCGCCAGCGCTACGCCAAGGCGGCGCTTACCACTGATTTCCGGCTTACCGAACAGACGGATCTGGTTGTAACCGGTCAGTGCGTTTTCCAGGCCCGTAAACGTCACGTTGTTGCTGGTCAGTTCCGGCAGGATCACGGCAGAAGCGGAAGGGCCGAACTGGCGGATATTGCCCACCGGCAGACCGAGGAATGCGCGCACATGCAGGGCGAACTCTGATAAATCCTGAGAAATCAGCGTTACCATCCCGGTGTCGTGCGGGCGAGGTGACACTTCGCTGAAGATCACTTCATCACCACAAACAAACAGTTCAACGCCAAACAGGCCTTTACCGCCCAACGCTTTCACCACTTTCTCTGCGATGTCTTTGGCGCGCTGCAATGCAAGGTCTGTCATCTGCTGTGGCTGCCAGGATTCGCGGTAATCACCGTCTTCCTGACGGTGTCCGATTGGCGCACAGAAATGAATACCATCAACGGCGCTGATCGTCAGCAGGGTGATTTCAAAATCAAACTTCACCAGACCTTCAACGATGACACGTCCGCCGCCAGCACGGCCACCTTGCTGGGCATAATCCCATGCCGCCTGTAACTGATCGGCACTGCGGATCAGGCTCTGACCTTTACCGGAAGAGCTCATCACCGGTTTGATAATGCACGGATAGCCGATGGCGTCGATCGCCTCACGGAAAGCCGCTTCATCATCGGCAAACTGATAAGTGGAAGTAGGCAGCTTCAGCGTTTCGGCAGCCAGACGACGGATGCCTTCGCGGTTCATGGTCAGGCGTGTCGCTTCAGCACAAGGCACGACGTTGTGACCCTGTTTTTCCAGCTCGACCAGCATGCTGGTGGCAATCGCTTCGATTTCCGGCACGATAAAATCAGGGTGTTCGCTTTCGATAACCTGTTTCAGTGCATCGCCATCCAGCATGTTAATGACATGGCTGCGATGGGCGACCTGCATCGCGGGTGCATCGGCGTAGCGATCAACGGCGATCACTTCCAGACCCAGTCGCTGGCATTCAATCGCCACTTCTTTGCCCAGTTCGCCGGAGCCTAATAACATGACGCGGGTGGCGCCAGTGCGCAGTGCAGTACCAATGGTTAACATAGCTTCGTACCCAGATCTGTGTGAAGGAAAATAGGAATTTCGGCGCGCAGTATATCTGAAATTATTGTCGACGAAAACGATTGCGCAGTGCTGTTGATAAATTTAAGCGGGAATAAAAGCAGGATTTTTTCAGCCTGTTTTCTGCCGTTTAAGGCAGTCTGCGGGCGTCTCTGTTATCATTTACTCAAACCATGGCGTCAGGCTTCCTGCCGCTGTCCCGATTTTTGCCTCACATAAAGAGTTATCGCCCTTGAGCACGCATTCCTTTTCTGCCCTGACATTACCCGTTGAGCAACTTTCTAACCTGAATGAACTGGGTTACACCGAAATGACCCCGATTCAGGAAGCGTCGTTGCCTGCCATCCTGCTGGGTCAGGACGTCCGCGCCAAAGCCAAAACCGGCAGCGGTAAAACAGCCGCTTTCGGTATCGGTTTACTGAACAGCATTACCGTTTCACAGTTCGTCGCTCAGGCGCTGGTATTGTGTCCGACCCGCGAACTGGCCGATCAGGTCAGCAAAGAATTACGCCGTCTGGCGCGTTTTACCCAAAACATCAAAATTCTGACCCTGTGCGGTGGCCAGGCAATCGGGCCACAGCTTGAATCGCTGGTCCATCCGCCGCACATTGTGGTGGGTACGCCGGGCCGTATTCAAGAGCATCTGCGTAAAGGCACGCTGAAACTGGACGAACTGAAAGTACTGGTGCTGGATGAAGCGGACCGCATGCTGGATATGGGCTTTAGCGAAGATATCGAAGATGTCGTCAGTTATACGCCGCAGGATCGCCAGACGCTGCTGTTCTCCGCGACGTATCCGGACGGCATTGAGCGCATCAGTTCTAAATTTCAGCGTCAGCCGCTGAAGGTAGAAATCGAAGGCGAAGATGACATTGCTGATATCAGGCAGATTTTCATCGAAGCCGACAAACATCAGCGCTTATCGCTGCTGGCCGCGGTGCTGTATCAGTATCAGCCGACTTCCTGTGTGGTGTTCTGTAACACCAAACGTGACTGTCAGGATGTTTGTGATGACCTGAAGGCGAAAGGCATCAGTGCGCTGGCGCTGAACGGCGACCTCGAGCAGCGTGACCGCGACCGCGTACTGGTGCGTTTCTCCAACGGCAGTTGCCGCGTACTGGTGGCGACAGATGTTGCGGCACGCGGGCTGGACATTAAACAGCTCGGCCTGGTCATTAATTACGAGCTGTCTTTCGACCCGGAAGTTCACGTTCACCGCGTGGGCCGTACCGGTCGTGCGGGCACCAGTGGCCTGGCCGTCAGCCTCGTGACACCGCAGGAAATGCCGCGTGTAACGGCGCTGGAAGATTACACCCGCCAGCGGTTTACCTGGCAGCCTGCAGCGCAGGCACTGGCCGCCGCCCCGGTGGCGCTTGATCCTGAAATGGCAACGTTATGCATCGATGGCGGCCGTAAAGCCAAAATCCGTCCCGGCGATATTCTGGGCGCGCTGACCGGTGACGCCGGGCTGACCGCAGCTGAAGTTGGTAAAATCGATATGTTCCCGGTTCATGCTTATGTGGCGATTCGTCAGAAGAGCGCTAAGAAAGCGCTGCAACGTTTGCAGGAAGGGAAAATTAAAGGCAAGAATTGCAAAGCCATTATCTTGCGTTAACCGGGTTTATTATCGCTTTGCATTGGTCGTCTTATTGTTAATGTTGTGTTATTGCCTTGTTGAGGATTATATTATCTAACGCAAGCGATGACCTTGCCTTATGTAGGGATATTGTCCGGCAAGGTCAACTGAATGAACGACAAAGACTGGGAAGACGAACGATGAAAAAGATAATCTTGGGCGTTTTGATGGCCGTTGCAGGAATGAGTGGTCTGAGCCAGGTTGCACAGGCCGATGAGCCTGAAGTGAGAACGGCAACGGTAACACCCTGTTCCACGGCCACAAAAGATGAAGTGGCAGCACTGGTTAAACGTGATTTCCTGCAAAACCGTATTCCGCGCTGGGATGCAGATAAAAAAGTGCTCGGCACTTCTACACCGGTCGCGTGGGTGGTGACTGACAGCATCAGCGGCAATAACGCCAGATGGAATATCCCGCTAAAAGTGCGCGGTGATCACACTGATAAAACCTATCAGGTGACCCTCAACTGCCAGATCGGCGAAATCAGCTACAGCACGCCGGTATAGCCTTTCTGCACTTCCGATTGCGTCCGTTATTTCTTAGCGGACGCATTATTTCCCTGCATTGACGTCTCTTGGTTTCCCTGCCTAAACCTGTCACTCTTGTCACACCGCAAAGAGGACAAAGAGATCCCGAGATGATGACACCTCCAAAGGCTGAAAAACGCCCGCAAACCCTGAGCGTACACGGCGATGACCGCGTCGATAACTATTACTGGCTGCGTGATGATGACCGCGCCGATCCTCAGGTTCTGGCGTATCTGAGCGCTGAAAACCAATATACCGAACAGGCCATGCAACCGCATCAGGCGCTGCGTGAAACCCTGTATGGCGAAATGGTTGCGCGTATTGCGCAACAGGATCATTCCGTTCCCTACGTGAAACATGGCTATCGTTATCAGACCCGCTATGAACCGGGCAACGAATACGCCCTTTATCTGCGTCAGCCCGCAGCGGAACATGAAAACTGGAGCACGCTGATTGATGGCAATGAACGTGCCAGAGACAGCGAATTTTACACGCTGGGCGGTCTGGATATCAGCCCTGATAACAAACTGATGGCCGTGGCGGAAGACTTTCTTTCGCGCCGTCAGTACGACATCCGCATCAAAAAACTTGATGACGAAACCTGGACTGACGATCTGCTGAAAAACACCTCCGGCAGCAGCGAATGGGCGAACGATTCTCAGACACTGTATTACGTGCGCAAACACAAGAAAACGTTGCTGCCGTATCAGGTTTATCGCCACGTGGTCGGCACTGATCCTAAGACCGACACGCTGGTGTATGAAGAGAAAGACGACACGTTTTACGTCGGGCTGGATAAAACCACGTCTGAAAAATACATTCTGATCCACCTCGACAGCACCACGACTTCCGAGATCCTGCTGCTGGATGCCGATGATCCGCAGGCAAAACCGCAGGTGTTTCTCTCACGCCGTAAAGATCATGAATACGCTCTCGATCATTACCTCGGGCATTTCTACATCCGCTCCAATAAAGATGGCAAAAACTTCGGACTTTATAAGAGTGCAGATGGCGTGGAAGCAAACTGGCAGACCCTGATTGCGCCGCGTATTGAAGTGATGCTTGAAGGCTTCAGCCTGTTCCGTGACTGGCTGGTGGTGGAAGAACGTCATCAGGGGCTGACGCAATTGCGTCAGATCCACTGGAAAACTGGCGAGGAAAAATCGCTGGCGTTTGACGATCCGACCTATACCACCTGGCTGGCGTACAACCCGGAGCCGGACACCTCATTGCTGCGTTATGGTTATTCTTCCATGACCATGCCGAGCTCGCTGTTTGAACTCGATCTGGATACGCATGACCGTACGCTGCTCAAGCAGCAGGAAGTGAAAGACTTTGATGCGGCAAATTATCGCAGCGAACGTGTCTGGGTTACGGCACGTGACGGCGTGAAAGTCCCGGTGTCACTGGTGTATCGCCGCGAACTGTTTAAGCCGAATGAAAATCCGTTACTGGTTTACGGTTACGGTTCCTATGGCAGCAGTATGGATCCGGCGTTCAGTGGCAGCCGTCTGAGTTTACTCGACAGAGGATTTGTTTTCGTACTGGCGCACATCCGCGGTGGCGCTGAGCTGGGCCAGCAATGGTATGACGATGGCAAACTGTTCAACAAACTCAACACTTTCCATGACTTCATTGATGTGACCAAAGAACTGGTTGCTGAAGGCTACGGTGACGCCGGGCAGGTTTACGCCATGGGCGGCAGTGCAGGCGGTTTGCTGATGGGCGCAATTATTAATCAGGCGCCAGAATTGTATCGCGGCATTGTGGCACAGGTGCCGTTCGTTGACGTGCTGACCACCATGCTTGATGAATCCATTCCACTGACCACCGGTGAATATGACGAGTGGGGCAACCCGAACGACAAAGCGTATTATGACTATATGCTGCAATACAGCCCATATGATCAGGTTCGCGCGCAGGCATATCCGCATATGCTGGTCACCACCGGACTGCATGATTCGCAGGTGCAATACTGGGAGCCGGCAAAATGGGTGGCAAAATTACGCGAGCTTAAAACCGATGATAACCAGTTGCTGATGCATACCGATATGGATTCCGGGCACGGCGGTAAATCCGGACGCTTCAAAGCCTACGAAGATATCGCGCTGGAATATGCCTTTGTGCTGGCGCTGGCAGCGAAGCACTAAATATCACACCTTTCCCCTAAATAATTCGGGTTGCAGCCAATGCCACTGCAGCGCGAAGTAGGACGGGGAGAATAAAAAAAACCCGCTCTCGGCGGGTTTATTCTACGAAGTCCATTGTCAGGCAGAAGCTTTCTTGGCTTTTTTCTCAGCCTTTTTTTCGGCCGGAGTTTTCAGTGGTTTTTTCTTCGCATTCTTTTTGCTATCCATTCCTTTACTCATATTTGCCTCTCTTAAAGCTGGTGGATTGGGTTGCTCTGCTATTTACTGCTTAATTCGCTCCGGTTGCAAGTGTCTTCGCAGGTTTTTCTTCACTCTTTGCACGGCCGCTTTAAGGCGGGCCGGGCGTGCCTGAAAGTGAAATTGCGCGATAAGTATGCGAACGGTATGCAAAATAACGATTTTTGCTTATAACACCTTGTGGCGGGCTAGCCGATGCGCTGTTATGAAGATGTAAGCACATCAATCAATACACTGGCCGAATAGAACAGGAAATGTCATGCCAAAATTTAAAGGGTTATATCCGCCACGGGAAGCCTATGCCAGCGGCATGCTTGATACCGGCGATGGTCACCAAATTTACTGGGAACGCAGCGGAAACCCGGCAGGCAAGCCAGCAGTATTTCTCCACGGCGGACCCGGCGGCGGCTGCTCATCGGTACACCGTCAGTTGTTTGATCCCAATGATTATGACGTCATGCTGTTTGACCAGCGTGGCTGCGGACGCTCAAAACCTCACGCCAGTCTCGAAAACAATACAACCTGGCATCTGGTCGAGGATATCGAGCGTTTGCGCAAAATGGCCGGTGTCGACAAATGGCTGGTGTTCGGCGGCTCGTGGGGTTCAACACTGGCGCTGGCGTATGCCGAGACGCATCCTGAACATGTCAGCGAGATGGTGCTGCGCGGAATCTTCACGCTGCGTAAGCAGGAACTGTCCTGGTATTATCAGGACGGCGCGTCCCGCTTCTTCCCGGAAAAGTGGCAACGTATTTTGTCGATTCTGTCGGATGAAGAGCGTAAAGACGTGATTGCTTCTTACCGGGCCCGTCTGACTTCCGGCGATCGCGCTGTGCAGCTTGAGGCTGCTAAAATCTGGAGCCTGTGGGAAGGGGAGACCGTGACACTGTTGCCTGCGGAAGGTTCGGCATCCTTTGGTGAGGACAATTTTGCGCTGGCGTTTGCCCGTATAGAAAACCACTATTTTACACATCTGGGTTTTCTGGAAAGTGACGACCAGTTGTTGAAAAATGTCACACGTATTCGCCACATTCCGGCCGTCATTGTGCATGGCCGTTATGATATGGCCTGCCAGGTGCAAAATGCCTGGGATCTGGCGCAGGCATGGCCGGAAGCGGAGTTGCACATCATTGAAGGGGCAGGGCATTCGTTCGACGAGCCTGGCATTCTCGATCAACTGATCCGCACCAACCAGCGTTTCGCCGCCCGGCGCTAACGTTGCCTGCTACTCCCGTTTACTTTTGCTTCGGCTCATAAGGTAAGCGGGAGAACTTATGTGATTCCCCGCGATAGAACATCACCCGCTCACGAAAATAGGTGCGCAGATGCGCAGGCTGTTCGCGTTCCGCCATCTCAGCGACAACCGGCATGTTGTAGCGTTCTTTAAAGGCCACCGCTGAGGCCGCAAGATCGACATTGATACGATCCATTTCTTCTTTGCTGATTTCAGCCAGATTGATGCTCATAACTGCTTCCCGATGATCCGTTTTACCACATTGTACCCGAGGCAGGCGCCAGCGTGAATGTTGCGATTTGGCTTTTATGTTCCTGTGCCCGGCAAAGAATGCGGATAATTATCAGGAGTAAATAAGAACCATTCACAAATCAGAAGTGATAATTATATTCAACAAGGCGACGTTAATTAATATCGTAAATAAGAATGATTCCTTTTAATAGGGAATTACATGTTAATGATTATCATTGTTGAATATTTATTGGTTTATAAAATGATTTAAAATCAATATGTTAAAATTAATTGTTATTGCTGCGCATATTAATGTGAATGAGGTGTATTTATTTTGTGTTGATGCGGGCATAATGCAGATAAATAAATCAGCCCACCTGACTTAATTCAATTTATGGAGCCGTATCGTGCTTAAAAAAGAAATGATTGATCAGCTTAATGAACAGCTGAACCTCGAGTTTTATTCTGCCAATTTATATTTGCAGATGAGTGCATGGTGCAGCGACAAAGGCTACGAAGGTGCCGCCGCTTTCCTTAAACAGCATTCAATGGAAGAAATGGACCACATGCATCGCCTGTTCAAATACGTCAGCGATACGGGTGCTCTGCCTTTGCTGGGCGCAATTGCCGCTCCGCCGGTGGCTTTTGAATCCCTGACTGATCTGTTCAAACAGACTTACGAGCATGAACAGCTGATCACCCAGAAAATCAACGAACTGGCTGATCTGTCTATGACGCTGAAAGATTACTCTTCTTTCAACTTCCTGCAGTGGTACGTTTCTGAACAGCATGAAGAAGAGACGTTGTTCAAATCAGTCCTTGATAAACTGGCGCTGGTCAGCAACACCGGTAACGGCCTGTTCTTCGTGGATAAAGATCTCAAAAATATGGTGACGCAAACTCCGGCAGGCTAATTTCCCGCCAGAGGTGTTCACAAAAACGCAGAGTGCTTCCGCCTCTGCGTTTTTTTATGCCTTTTTGGCAAACGTTTTGTGGCGGTTTGCGCTAAAGTGACGGCGTTATAAATTCATCGTTAAGCAAGCCAAGGAATTATCGTGTTCAAAAAAACCACTTCTCTTTGCCGTGCCCTGGCAGTCTCAGCCGTTCTGCTGAGCGGATTTATCTCACAGCAGGCTTCTGCTCACGCCCATCTGAAAACAGAAACCCCGGCGGCGGATTCGGTGTTAACCGTCAGCCCGACTGAACTGTCTCTCGGCTTCAGTGAAGGGATCGAGCCTGATTTCAGTAAAATTACCCTGACGGACGCCAGCCAGAAAACAGTGAAAACCGGCAAAATGACGCTGGCAGCGAATGACAATACTCAGGCCGTTCTGCCACTTTCCGATGCGTTGAGCGCGGGGAAATACATTGTTTCGTGGAACGTTGTCTCCGTTGATGGTCACAAAACGCACGGTCAGTACAGTTTTACCGTTAAAT
The DNA here is from genome assembly GCF_040544515.1 of Rahnella sp. 2050. Lineage (NCBI taxonomy): Bacteria > Pseudomonadati > Pseudomonadota > Gammaproteobacteria > Enterobacterales > Yersiniaceae > Rahnella > Rahnella sp. 2050. The sequence continues at coordinate 46,435 of NZ_JBEPKE010000006.1, forward strand.
AAACGATGAGTCTGACTGCACTGTTTGTTCTGTGCCGCTTCATGCATTTTGCTTCGCTGATGCAAATCTTCGGTCTGAGCGTTTTCTGCTCGCTGCTGACGCCTGCAGGTTTCTCGGCCGTGTTGTTGCGCAAAAACCAGACCCTGATGATTTGCTCCGCCCTGGTTGCGGCGGTCACTTCGGTCGGTATGCTGGCGATTCAGGCTGCGCTGATGGGCAACGGCTGGAGTGATGCGCTGAATCTGAATGTCTGGCTGCTGGTTTTAACCACTGCATTTGGTGAAGTCTGGCGCTGGCATTTATTACTGACGGCCGCGCTGTTGCTGGTGCTTTTGATGGACTGGCTGCCTGCGCGGAATATGCTGGTCTTCCTGTGCTCATGCGGTTTACTGATGAGTCAGGCGTTGGTCGGCCATGCTGCGATGCATGAAGGTCTGCCCGGGCTGGTACAGCGGACGAATCATGTGGTGCACCTGCTCAGCGCGGCCTACTGGTTCGGGTGTTTGCTGCCATTGCTGATCTGTATGGGGTATACCCGACAGCCTTCAGCAAGACCTTATGCTATTGCCACGCTTATCCGTTTTTCGCTCTGGGGACATGCCGCCGTCGCGCTGGTGATCCTCACCGGTATCATCAACACGGCCATTATTTTACAGCGCTGGCCAACGGATATGACGTCGCTTTACCAGTGTCTGCTGGTGGTCAAAGTGATCATGGTAGGAATGATGGTGGCTGTCGCTGTGTTTAACCGCTACCGGCTGGTGCCCTTAATGGGTAAAGAGCCAGACAGGGCACAACACTATTTTATCATGATGACCTGGCTCGAATGGGGGCTGGCGCTGGGTGTGTTACTGCTGGTGAGTGTGTTTGCCACACTGGCACCGCGCTGAACGGGTTATCTGAATAAGTACCAGGAAATTTAATATCACCGAGGAAAAATTATGAGGAAAACACTGCTAGCTTGTGTGCTGCTGACCTTATCTGCCAGCAGCTTTGCGGCACCCCAGTTGGAAACGATCAGCCGTCTGCAATACGGCAAAGCCTGGGCCTTTACCCGTGAAGAAGTCATGCTGCAATGCCGCCCCGGTAATGCGCTGTATGTGATTAACGACAGCACGCTGGCGCAATATCCTCTCAATGACGTGGCGAAAGAGCAGGTAAAAAACCATCAGGTTCAGGCTGTGCCACTGGAGAAAATCTGGCTGGACGATCCGCAGAACCCAGGGCAAAAAATGAGTCTGGCCCCTTTTATTGCCAAAGCTCAGTCGCTTTGCTGAACAGCCGTGCCGACGATAATTGACTGATGTAAATCCCATGTTTTGCGTATGTTGTCACACAATGAAAATAATACATCATTGTTATTATCACTATGTTTCAAACTGGGTGGAAAATAGTCATCTGTCGTCTACTCTTTAAGTTGTACGGCTTAACCGCCTGCATTAATGCCAACTTTTAGCGCACGGCTCTCTCCCAAGAGCCATTTCCCTAGACCGAATATAGGAATCGTATTCGGTCTTTTTTTTACTATTTGATTTATAAAGATAATTTCAGCATCTCCCTAAATCCTAAATCCTAAATCCTAAATCCTAAATCCTAAATCCTAAATCCTAAATCCTAAATCCTAAATCCTAAATCCTAAATCCTAAATCCTGTCTATATCTCCGTCCACTCGGTACCGCGGCTATCAGGATAAACGTTCGTCATTTTCATCGATTTATGCCCCAATAGTTTCTGAGCAAATTCCGCGCCGTATTCACGCTCGTAAAGCCGGGAAGCAAGACTGCGGGCTTTCGCTCCGTGATACACCGTTTTTTTACCGCGCGCCAGAATGCTTGGGTAATGCTATCCGCTCGAAGCGTGCCGGGCTGCCATCTGGTTTTTCTGCTGGCAGAACTGAGAATGAACTCAGTATTATTATTCTGCAAACTAAAATTATATATAGGGGATCTGCTGAGTAACAAGAAGAGAATAAATCATAATAATAGTTATCATTCCTATTTCATGGGTATCAGTATCATGAAGTGAGCTAATGTCTGCTGAAATTTTCAGAATTAAGGTTATGCTAATAATTCTTTTGTATGATTCAGACTATGGGTAAATATGCTAAGAGCTCATTAATGAAATTGCGAGTCTGGAGTCTGTTACCCCATGAATATGCTACTTTTTTTCGTATTCTTCACACCATGATGGCATTTTTAATACTGTCGGAAATTATTAACGCTAATCTGACAGAGACCGAAGCAATTGCTGAACATAGTCTTGAAGGGGTTATAACCTGGATGCACATTATTTAAGGATTTGGGCTTATTATATGTGGCTTTCTAATTTCATCGAGGTCTATTTTTATGCACATGGTGCGATGGGAGTTTTGCATCTTTTAATTGAAGCATATAAAAATGGTACACCTGACTTAAGTGATTAATTTTTGATGTGGCAATAATTTAGTTTGCCGTCCATTACAGGGTGAAATAATGAGTAAAAACAAAGCATTGACGCCATCCCTTACGCGCTACGCCTGGCTGTCCATTGCCACTGCGATTGCCACCATCGGACTAAAAGGTGTGGCGTGGAAAATGACCGGTTCGGTCGGTCTGCTGTCTGATGCCATCGAATCCGTGGTCAACCTCGCGGGAGCCCTGATGGCGCTCTGGATGCTGACCCTGGCTGCACTTCCGGCCGACGATAAGCACGCATATGGACACGGTAAAGCCGAATATTTTTCGAGCGCTTTTGAGGGGTTCTTGATCCTATTGGCGGCAGCCAGTATTGCCTATACCGCCGTTGATCGTATGTTGGCCCCGCAGCCACTCGACGCGGTTGGTGTCGGACTACTGGTTTCTGTGGTTGCATCCGTTCTTAATTTTGTGACGGCACGAATATTGTTAAGGGCTGGCAAGCAGCACAATTCAATCACGCTTGAGGCAGATGCTCACCACCTGCTGACCGATGTCTGGACGTCGGTCGGGGTCATTTTGGGCGTCGGACTGGTCTATCTGACCGGCTGGTTATGGGTCGATCCGGTTATTGCATTGCTGGTCGCGGCCAACATCGTGTGGACCGGTTATCAGCTCATGAGCCGTTCAGCTGCGGGTCTGATGGACGTCTCGCTACCCGTTGAAGAACTCGAAAAAATCGAGTCGCTGCTGGCGGGATACCGTGAGCAGGGGCTCGATTTCCATGCGCTGCGCACACGCCAGGCGGGCGGACGCGCGTTTATGACACTGCACATCCTCGTTCCTGGGATATGGACTGTTCAACATGGTCACGACTGGGCTGAGCGTATAGAGAATGATATCCGCACAGCACTGCCTTTTATCCATATCACCACTCACGTAGAACCCTTGGAAGATCCGGCGTCAATGAACGACCAGGCGCTCGACTGACGCACTCCCTGTTTATTAAACTTATTGATTTTAATAAATTGAATGAGTGTTTGGTTGTTTTTTTGATCATTCTTTAAATCAATAACCTATCTTTAGAACAACCCATTAAACCCCTTCCTGTTACCATAATAAGAAAGGGGAACGTTGCACCCGCGTAAGCATGGCAGCCATTCCCCTTATGTTTCAGCGAACGGAGTAAACTAGAGAAACTGCAGGTTCAGCCCGGCAAAAATCTGCCATCTGGGCTGACCAGGTCCGTGATCTGCCACTGAGCCTTGTGGCTCGATAAAGAAGTTGTAGACGGTTTTTTCCTGCCTGATGACCTGCCCAATCCCAAGCCCCATGGGGACGCTATAACTGTCATTCTGGAAGTTATAAACCCATATAGGTGCTGCGCGAAGATAAGTCCCGCCCCCTAACTGGTAAAAGAGAAATGGCTGGAATGTCCCGAGATGAACATCGTTGCGATCGTCTTTTCCGGCGAAACTGTGCTGCCATGACGCAAGGTAGCCGTATTGAAATTTTGGTGAACTCGCATCAAATAACACGTTGACCAAACCCGCTGACCATTTCTCTGTGCCCAATGAATCATCGCTTGCAGTAGGGGCAGTGATTTGCGGTCCAAAGCCAAAGCTGACAGCAGGATTGCCGGTATCAATCAGCCATGACGCGAAAAGATTAAGATCACCTGTGCCGGTTTTATGGCCGCCAGAGGGAGGTGAAGGGTATGTGTTTACAGGTAAAGAGCCGCGCAGTAGCCAGTGACTTTCACCCAGCGAAAATGGCTGGGCATAACGGAACCAGAACTGGTTGGCATCTTTATCGGTTCCGCTGAGGTCGCCGATATAATAATTCTGCATATTGAATGCAGTCATATTGGCCAGCGGGTTATTCGCCTGCGCAGCGTCCGGCGTATGTTCTTCGGCCGCCAGGACGTAACCCGAAACGAAGGGGAAAAGTAAGGGTAATAGTGTGAATATCCGACGCATAAGATCACCTGAATTGAATTCCCCTGCGGCTGTGGTAGAAACACCGCAGGGGTTTTATTTATGGCGTGACGATATTGAACCAGAACTCAAATTTATCCATATAACCCAGCATTTCATCCAGCTTCGCACCGTTGCCGGTCACCTTCACATCGCCTTTATCTTCAGCTTGTTTCAGTGTGACTTCCTTGAGGATAATTTTGTTGAGGGTGTCACGGTTCAGGACAATAGTGGCATCGGCGTCTTTCGCTTCTGCATCGGCTGTATGATTGAGCACACCGTTTTCCAGTTCCAGCTTGTACTTGCCGCCGTCACTGCCCAGATCAACGTTAAACACCGCTTTCGCATTCGCCGCTTTCTCACCATTGATATGCACACCCAGATAGTCAAAGAACATTTCAGGCGACATGGCTTTTACCGTATCCGGGCTTGCCGTATTCGGCGTTGGCAGTTTCTGCACGCCATTACGTAATTCCTGCGCGCCAGTGAGATAGAAATTACGCCATGGTCCTGATTCGGCCTGATAGCCCAGTTGTTCCAGTGCATCAGCTTCGAGGTTACGCGCAGCCTCATTTTTCGGGTCAGCAAAGACAACTTTACTCACCACCTGTGCTACCCACCGGTAATTCCCTTGATCGTAATCCTCTTTGGCCTTTTTCAGGATGTTATCGGCACCCCCCATATAATCGACAAACTTTTTCGCCGCCTCCTCAGGTGGCAGTTCATCTAATGTTGCCGGGTTGCCGTCAAACCAGCCGAGATAAAGCACATAGGTCGCTTTTACATCGTGGCTGACAGAACCGTAATAACCACGGCTTGCCCAGGTTTTAGCCAGACCGTCCGGGAGTTTAAAGTTTGCGGCTATTTCATCACGTGTCAAGCCGGTATTCGCCAGGCGCAACGTCTGATCATTGATATAGCGATACATATCGCGCTGACTTTTCATCAGGCTGACAACGTTATCTTTACCCCACGTCGGCCAGTGGTGCTGTGCCATGATGATTTCTGCTTTATCACCCCAGCGGTTAATGGCATCGTTAATGTATTTTGACCAGGCGAGGGGGTCGCGAATTTTTGCGCCACGTAACGAGTATGTGTTGTGCAGGGTATGAGTAACATCTTCTGCTGCTTCGATGAGTTTTTTCTCTTCGATATACCACAGCATTTCAGACGGTGCTTCAGAGCCTGGCGCCATCATGAAATCGTAAGTCAGGCCATCAATCGTCTCTTTCTGTCCTGTCTTGGTGATGTAGTTGGTTGGAGCAATTAACGTTACTGTTCCCGCCGATGTCGTGGTACCCAGACCCGCACCCACCTGGCCTTTCGCATCCGGTTTCAGCAGGTTACCGTACATGTAACTGGCTCGGCGGCTCATGACATTACCCGCCATGATATTCTCGGAGACCGCTTCATCCATAAATCCGGCAGGCGCATAAATTTTTACCTTACCGGATTTCACATCAGCCTCGTCGACGACACCACGGACGCCGCCATAATGATCAACATGGCTATGGGTATATATCACCGCGACGACAGGTTTTTGCCCGCGATTTTTATAGTACAAATCCATACCCACTTTCGCGGTTTCTGCCGATACCAGCGGGTCAACCACCGTAATCCCTTCTTTACCCTCGATAATTGTCATGTTTGAAAGATCAATATTGCGGATCTGATAAACCCCGTCGGTAACTTCAAAGAGACCGCTGATATTAATTAATTGTGACTGTCGCCAAAGGCTTGGGTTGACGCTTTCAGGAGCCTTATCGCCTTCTTTGATGAAGGCATATTTCTGAGGATCCCAGACAATATTCCCCTGGGGACCTTTGATCACCTCTGCTGGTATTGCAGCAATGAATCCTTTATGTGCGTTGGTAAAGTCGGTGTTGTCGGAGAAAGGAAGCTGATTATAAAGTGCGTCATTGGCCTGTTTGGTCGCCGCCGTAGCATCCTTTGGCGCTTCCTGGGCAAATAGCGGTGTGAGGCTGGTTGATGAAAGTAACCCTGCCAGAGCAAGGCTTTTGACTATCAATTTAAGCTTCATTGCTTATCCTTAAAAATAATCACCCCACCAGGTGGGCATATTCATTAATCCGCATGCGATATACCTCACCCGGGGTATAACGACTGTGGATTAATCTTTTCATGACTCATTTTAAGGATAATCGCGATGTTACATTGCGCAATGTTTGAACATAGAAAAACACACAACTTATTGGATTAAAGTGCTTTTTTAAGTCAAATATAAGCTGTGACTATTTTTAATTTCATTTAATTCAGTTTTTATTTCTGTTTCCGGTCATCGCTCTCTGTCCTCCCGGGGGACAGGTCTGACAGTAAAACTTCCCGATTCAACGCCGTCACATTGCCCCACAAGAATGACGAACCAGCCTTTCCCATTCATGCCGGGAAGGGCTGGAATATCAGAACTTCGTCCAGCCGCCATCTTCTGTGGTTAAGACTCTGCTATTTTTTTGTGTTTTATTTTTGGGAAGAAGACTCGCTGAAGAAAGGGGAGCCCTGCCTTCGATTTTAAACACCGAGACAATTTCTGTGAGCTGACGTGCCTGCTCTTCAAGTGAGGCGGCGGCGGCGGCTGATTCCTGCACCAGTGCGGCATTTTGCTGCGTAACACTATCCATTTGCACGACTGCTATACCAATTTGGTTTATTCCTTTGCTTTGTTCAGTCGATGCAGCCGCTATCTCGCTCATGATGTCATTTACACGGCTGACAGAGCTGACGATTTTCTCCATGGCTCCCCCGGCCTGAGTCACTTGTTCTGACCCGGACTGAATGTTCTCAACCGATTCATTAATGAGCACGCCAATCTCTTTTGCGGCTTGTCCACTGCGCTGCGCCAGATTTCTTACTTCGCTTGCAACGACGGCGAATCCCCGACCTTGCTCTCCGGCTCGTGCTGCTTCAACAGCAGCATTAAGAGCAAGAATGTTGGTCTGGAAGGCTATGCCATTAATAACACTGATTATTTCTACGATTTTATGCGAGCTGGCGTTAATTTTTACCATGGTAGATATGACGTCGTTCACAATAACACCGCCTTGGTTTGCCTCCTGAGTTGCCTGTTCTGCCAGTGTGCTGGCCTGACTCGCATTATCTGCATTATGTCGAACGGTTGAACTCAGTTGTTCCATGCTTGCGGCTGTCTCTTCAAGTGCAGATGCCTGTTCTTCCGTCCTGGAGGAAAGGTCGGTATTCCCGGTGGAGATTTCACTGGAGCCTTTATAAATTGAATCGGCGCTGTTTCGGATGTCGTATACTGTTTTTGCCCAGTTATCTTGCATCTTGTTGATATAAGGTATTAATTGTCCAACGCAGTTTTTACCCTGGAAAGCAATTTTGCTATCAAGTATGCCGGTTGCCAATGATTCAAGGTGAGCTTTCACTTTGTTTAATGGTTTAACAAGAAAGTTTGCCAGATAACGATCGCTCAAAAGCATAATGACAACGCTGAGGGCCATAGCACCTATAAGTATATATTGGCACCATGCAACCCACTGGGTAATTCTGTGATTCGCTTCAGCGTTAAGAGAGGTAATTTTGTCATTATATTTTTCTATGGCTGCACTAAAGTTACGTCTAAGCGGAAGATATTTATCATTTTTTAAAGACGCGAACAGACTTGTATTTTTCACTGCTGCTGATTCATACATGGGGAATACAGCACTGTTGAAAAGAGTAAAGGAACTGTTATAGATATCGTCCACGGTGTTGGAGTCTAAATTCCCATGATCAATATTTTTAAATTGATCTAACCCTTTTTTAAGACTTTCTAATTCAATCAACGTGGCTTTTATTTCAATATCATAAATGCCGTTATTGTTTTTTTCTAACCCAGCTATAGCGCGTTCCAGTGCTGTTACTGCACGGTAATACTGTGCATTGGCACCATTGATGATGTCACCGTTTTGCTGTTGAACATTGGTGAAGTTCAGTTCACTTTTTAACTGATTAAGTGAGTATAAAGCGAAACCTGATACTCCGGCCCATAAAAGTGAAAAAGTGATGAGAATGGTTATTAATACTGTTCGTATTTTAATATCTCTTATAAATCTCACTTTAGAATCCTCATGTATTTAAACGATAAATTCGCCCTCAACAGGCTTCGGATTTTTTTTATAATTTATAAAACAGCTGAGCCAGCTTTTTTATATTTCATTGATCTCACTATCGGCATCAAAATTTATATCTTGAGCTGTTTTTTGATTTATAAAAGTGAAAAGTATTTGGAGAGTCTTTCGTGTTGAAAAGTATAGATATTACTTAATGATAGGGAAATACTAATATGCATCCTAATTACCAGTCCTTTAAGTGTTTCAGTCAGATTTAAATGGGTAGCAGAATTACCGACCGTTAATTGTGTGGATAAAATTAATACACATTAAATTATGACTGAACGTAGAGTACGTGAATCAGCGGGGGAATATGGCACCTTCGTTGTACTGCTGGATTTTTTAACCAATTGATTTTTCATGATTAAAGTAAAAACTCTGTCCCATATTGCCTGAGTATCTGCCGTCATATTCCTCATCAACAATGGAAATGAAACTTTCCGCCAACGTTTTGAACTTGATAGTTAAAGCGTTTCATTCTCATTTGCAGCCAGATAAATAGCGTTGTAACTTTGAGGTTCCGCCACAACGATAAGGAAAGGAAAATGAAAGCTGCTGTTGTGAATAAAGACCACTCTGTGGACGTCGTGGAGAAGACTCTGCGTGACCTGGAACATGGTGAGGCACTTTTGGAAATGGAGTGCTGTGGTGTATGTCATACGGATTTGCATGTCAAAAACGGTGATTTCGGTGACAAAACCGGCGTAATCCTCGGGCACGAAGGGATCGGTATTGATGTTAATGATCAGCAACTGGAGTTTGCCGCCGATATGGGGGCTGACCTGACCATTAATATGCGGAAAGACGATGCAGCAAAAATTATTCAGGAGAAAGTCGGTGGCGCTCATGCTGCGGTGGTAACAGCAACGGCGAAATCCGCTTTTAACTCCGCAGTGGATGCGATGCGCGCTGGCGGTCGTATTGTCGCCGTGGGTTTACCGCCGGAATCCATGAGCCTGAATATTCCTCGTCTGGTGCTTGACGGCATTCAGGTCGTCGGTTCACTGGTCGGTACCCGTGAAGATCTGGCTGAGGCTTTCCAGTTTGCCGCTGAAGGTAAAGTGGTGCCGAAAGTCACAAAGCGTCCGCTGGGCGATATCAATGCGATCTTCCAGGAAATGGAACAAGGCAAAATTAAAGGCAGAATGGTGATCGACTTTACGCATAAGTAAGGTTTTCAGGGTGTCGGGTGGCGCGGCTTAGCATCTTTTGCTGCGTCACTCATGACTTACGTGCGAGATAGCCGATAAAAAAAAGCCCGCTCGGGGCGGGCTGAAAGGGGTAATGCGAGGGTCTTACACACTATGAAGGACAGTTCACAGTGGACACAGGAGAAGAAACATCGTCTTCGGATATAAAAGTAACAAACTCAATGTCTATTTATGTCAAAGCTAAGTAAGTTTATTTCCCGACTTGTAACCCCGTCAGATCACTATTTACTCAGGCGCTATACTCAAAATATTCCGCGTGAAAAACAATGTACTGCTAAACCTAAGTGGTGCTAAAGGAACACTATGCGATATTGGGTTAGCTTCATTGTGATTATTGGCATCGCCTGGTTCAGTGGCCCGTGGATAAGCCGTCATGTGCCTTCTGAATATAATCCTTTCACACCGATAACTATTAATGACCCGCCGAATCTGATCACCCGCTACAAATTAAGGAAGCTGGATAACAATCCTCAGGAATGTCTGGCTGTGCTTGAACGGGCTCAGCAAGAGGGGATGATTGAGTTTAACAGCGCCGGAAATATGGGCGGGAAATGTCCGCTGACTCATTCTGTGCGCGTTCGCGGATTTGGTGATGTTTCATTGAGTTCGAGTTATCTGGCGAGCTGTCGCCTTGCACTGAGCAGCGCAATGTTTGTCGCGCAGGTGGCGAAACCGCTGGCCACTCGGGAATTAGGTTCGCCGCTGGTGCGTATTGATCATCTGGGCAGTTATGCCTGCAGGAACGTCTATAACAAGCCCGACGCCCGGCTAAGCGAACACGCTACGGCGCAAGCGCTGGATATTGCCGGTTTCTCGCTGGCTGACGGGCGCCATCTTACGGTGCTGAAACAATGGCCTCAGCCCGGCGCAGAAGGAGAGTATGTGCGGACATTATTTTCAGAGAGCTGCCCGTATTTTGGCAATTCCATCGGGCCGGAATACAACGCAGCGCATGCCAATCACTTCCACCTCGGCATGCGCTGGTTCGGTTTTTGCCGTTAATCGACTAAATAGCGCTCCACCAGACGCGTCCAGTAGGCGGTGCCAAAGCTCAGGCTTTCATCATTAAAGTTGTAGGCCGGATTATGCAGCACCGCGCTGTCTCCGTTGCCCAGACGCAGGAAGCAGCCGGGCTTCTGCTGCAGGAAATACGCAAAGTCTTCACTGCCAGAAATTGGCGGAAGATTATCGACCACGTTTTCTTCACCCAGCAGTTCTTTTGCCACTTCCACAGCAAATGCTGTTTCCTGATCGTGATTCACCAGTACCGGATATCCGGGAACATATTCAATTTCAGCGCGGGCACCGTAACCGGCAGCGTGATTCTCTGCCAGAGTGCGGATACGTTGCTCAAGCGTTTTGCGGACTTCGGGATCGAAGGAGCGAACACTCATTTCAAGGCGTGCAGTTTCAGGGATGACATTCGCCGCATGCCCTGAATGTAATGAACCGATGGTGACAACCGCTGTGTCATTAGGGTCGATATTGCGCGAAATAACAGACTGCAGGGCGATGACCAGACTGCTGGCAACCAGTATAGGATCTACGGTCATATGCGGGCGGGCTGCATGTCCGCCTTTACCATGAATAGTGATGTTGACCGTGTCGCAGGCTGCCATAAACGGGCCAGAACGGAACATCATTTTGCCGACCGGATAGCCGGGATGATTATGCAGCCCGTAGACGGCATCACAGGGGAATCGTTCAAACAACTGTTCGGCCAGCATGCGCTCCGCACCGCTGTTAAACCCAATTTCTTCAGCGGGCTGGAAAATAAGATGCACGGTGCCGGAAAAGTTTTTGCTGCGTGCAAGCTGTTCAGCGGCACCCAGCAACATCGTCGTATGGCCGTCGTGGCCGCAGGCATGCATTTTTCCAGGAAACTGGCTGGAGTAGCTCAAGTCTGTTCGTTCGGTGATGGGCAGGGCATCCATATCTGCGCGGATGCCAATGCTGCGTGACCCGTTTCCATGCTTCATTGAGCCGACGACGCCGTATCCGCCCACGGCGGTGGTCACCTGATAGCCTAGAGATTCGAGTTTTTCAGCGACCAGTGCTGCGGTTGCAGATTCTTCATTGGAAAGTTCAGGGTGTTGGTGCAGGTGTTGGCGAACCTGGCGCAATTGCGGAACGAGATCCGCTACGTCAGCGATGGTGCAAAGTGATTTATTATTCATTATAAGGATCTGTTTTTTGCCTGAAAGAAATCCGGCCAATATGACCGGTGCCATGTCATTACCTTTGACAGAATGCAATGTGAAATCCGGACTGGCAATACATAAATCAGGCAAAAAAAGGACTTTTGAAAATTATGGAATGTTCAATTCAATAACGGTATGTAATTGATGTGACAGACTAAAGTTTTTTCCGCGACGTTACGCAATTCAACATTTTGCTGCTGGATGGTGTCAGCGGTTAACTGTACCGTTGTGATGCAGACCGGGCTGACTGGTAATTCATGAAATATCAGGCAAATGGTTTTCCATCCGCCTGATAAAGGTCTCAGATAAAGCAGCAGAATCGAGGAGGTAATAGCGGGTTTCAGGCGGGCATATAACTTATTGAGTGCTCCAGTGAGTCACACTGGGAATCGATAAGAACATTCCAGATACCTTTATAAGGGATCCCCACATAAGCCGTATTTTGATCATTAACCGTCAAAATATCGCCGAAACCTGAGTGACGTCCTTTTCGCTCAACATCATTTTCACACATCAGATGAATGTGACATTTTTCTGAACAACGTATGACGACGGTGTCGCCACCAAACAGACTCAATCTGGCTCGAACGATAGGCATGACTTCCCCCAATAAGATAAAACACCTGAAATACGCTGTAACCGAACACTGCCAGGTTTGACGCGACCCGGACCGGGAGTGATATTGGTCACACAACGCTCTGGAATCTATAAAACCAGACAAAAGAGGGGGAAATAATGACCTTAATCAAGAGTTGTAATAATCTTCCGAAGATTAATTGTTAGCCACTCAAACACATGTAAATGAAAATGATCTAATTTCTAGTAAGGAGGTTGGAATGTTGCTGTCAGGTTATCGGCGGGTGAGTAATGCAGGTGAGCGGTAACACACAGGGCGTCTCTTTCCGGGAATTGATAATATGTATTCATTCGTTACAGAGTAATAAAATAGCTGCTTTTTCTTTCACAAGCTGACACCCTATAGGCGTATGGCATGTGCGCTCGCTTTAAATTGATTATTATCGGTTTTTTTACCGTCTCACGCGCCCATTCTGCGGGTGATGAAAAAAATGCGGGCGCTACACTTTCTAATTTTATCCAGTTATAAGGGCATCGGATGAATTGCTCCGAAAAATTCAAATATGTCAGAAACTTCAGTGCGTTATCCCTGGTTCTGAATGCTTTTTTTAGCCTGCCGGTACATGCGGATGACGCACTGTTACGGGCGTGTAGCAATGCAAAAACGGCCAAGGATTGCCAGTTGCCTTTCCAGCAAGGGCTTTCCCCTGTGCAGGTCGGGTTATCCCGCGAACCGTTGTGGGGGTACGTGGATACCACCGGGCATATGGTGATCAAGCCTGATTTCAGTGAAGCCCGGGGTTTTGTGAACGACCTGGCTGCTGCGAAAAAAGGCGATAAATTCGGCTATATCGATAAGAAAGGCCACTGGGTTATTGAAGCTAAATTTACGCGGGCAACCGATTTCAATGCACAAGGCACCGCGCTGGTCGTGACCGATAACCGTCTGGTACTGATTGATCGCAAAGGTGCAGTGATAAAAACGCTGCCGTTTGCCGTTTCTCTCGACAGCCAGGGATTTGTGCGCGGTCAGGCATTGGCAAGTGTGCAAACGCAAGTTTCGCCTGCCTTGTGGAATGCCTCCACAAATCGTTCCCTTTCTCTGCCTGATGATGTCATTGCACTGGATTTGCCTCAGTCCGGGCTTATCCCAGCTAAAAAGCGTGATTCTGCGCAAGACGGTTACTGGGGATATCTCGACGAAAATGGTGACTGGGCGATTGACCCGATGATCCTGAAAACCCGCGACGAGCCGCAATTTAGTGGTGATGTCGTTGCGGTGAAAACCAAAAACGTCTGGATGTTCGTTGACCGGCAGGGTGTTTCGTTAAATAAAGAGCAATATAAATCTGTACGTCCGCTGGCTTCAGGTAGCTGGCTGGTTACAGCTGCGGATAGCAGCAAACAGTTGCTCAACAGTAAGCTGGAAAAAGTGCAGGATATTCCTGCAGATCAATCTGAAAACATCCTCGCCTGGGGTAAAGCTACGCTGGGAACGGGCAGTAAAGGCATTGTGATTATCGGTGCTGATAATCAGGTTGCTTCGCTGAAAGTGAATAAGCCGCAAGTTCTGCAACAGGGCAACCGTCTTTGGGTGATGCAAACTGAGGGGAAAACGCCTCAGGTCGCGCAGATCTATGACAATAACGGCGTAGCGCTTCTTAATGACGCCACGCTGACAGCGCTGAAAGACTATCAGTTAAGACCATTGGCCACGACGCCGATGACCGATGACATCAATGCTTTGGCGCAAGCAACCACAGATACGGCACAAAGCCTGCCATGGGCAGTTCTGACGCCTGTTGATGCGACAAAACCTCCGGCAATCCTCACCTCCCAGGGGAACGTGCTTTCCGATCCTCAGTGGGCATCGGTTGAAGGAGAGGCTTCTCAGGCTCCGTTGATCATCCATACTGAAAACAAAAAAGTTGGCGCGATCGATGCGGCAGGGAAATGGGTTATCCAGCCAGTCTTTACGCAAATCACCCCGTTTAACGGCGACTATACCTGGGCCACTGACAACGCTGGCAATACAGACGTTAAGCACCTTATTGATCGCAGCGGTAACGCGATAGACGTTCCGGCAAATATTCAGCAAAGCGCTCAGCGTTTGTCATCCGGACTGCTGTTTTATACCGGGGGCGAAAAAGATGCCCAACGCTGGGGTTTATGGGACATCGCGAGTAAAAGCAATAAAGCTGCACCTCAGTTTATCCAGATTGATTCCTTCAATGACGGTTATGCCCTGGCGCAGACAGATACGGGTTGGGGCGTGATCAGAACCGACGGCAGTTGGGCGATTGCGCCTGATGCGGGCCGTAGCGGTAAATTCCAGTATATCGGGCAGGGTGCTTTTACGCTTTCTGATAACGATCAGCCCGGTGAGCGTGGTGCGCTTGCCAGCCATTACAGCCTCTACAGCGCTGAAAACGGTCAGGCTTTAGCCACAGATTTGCTCTCAAGGCCGCAGCCTGTGGGCCGCAACCACTGGCTGGTTCAACCTTCCGAAGGTGGTGTTGCATTGCTCGACAGCGCAGGGCGTTTCCCTGTCAGCAAGGCAATTACTGCATCTTCAAGTTCTGTTGATGGCGACTGGGTTATGCTCAGTTTTTCCCCTCATTTTGGGGCGATTAACAGTCAGGGCGACTGGCAAGTCCCACCACTTTATACCGCTGAATTCAATTTCATCCCGCCTCTTAATCTGAGCCGCGCGGTCAGTGATGGCCGCGTCACATTGATTAATGATCATGGCGCGGTTCCGTTAGACGGTTTTGAACAGGCCCAGGCATTGAACTCGATGGCGCGGTTGGTCATGAATGACGATCTTACAGGCGAAACTGTGTTGTATGACAACGACGGCAATGAGATTCAGCGCTTCGCCGGACTCGACAGCCTGCAGGCGGATAAAGCCAATTCTGGCGTCATCCCTCTGCGTGATAGCAAGGGCCTGTATGGTTTTGTTGATCAGCAAGGCAAGAAACTGATCGGTTCTTACTTTGATCAGGTTGGTGCAATGAGCAATAATTTTGCTACCGCCATGAAGAAATCGACCTATGGCAATTTGCTAGGTTACATCAATACCACAGGGCGTTTCGCTATTTTGCCTAAGTTCGATTGGGCAAATGATTTCAGCGAGAAACATGCCTGGGCAGGGGGTAAAGGTGTGGTCAGTTTGCTAAACGGTGATGGCGCTGTTCAGGCGAAAATTCAGGTGCGCTGTAATCAGCGTGTCATTGTGGATGCTAAGGGGGCTTATCTCTGGCCAGCCAAGGCTCCTGCATGCGGTACCGGAGGTAATTAATGATTGTCAGCAAACCTTCAAGGCTAAGAAATGCACTCCGTTGTGCTCTGAATACCAGCAGTACACTGGCCTTATTGACGCTGACATCCGCTGCAATCGCGGCAGAGCCCGACAGTTGCTTTGCGCCGTTATCTGCGGCGCGGGCGGATGCACAAAGGCATAATGCATTGCCTGTGGTTCAGAATTTATGTATCCGTGATGTCCATGAAGGCCGTGCAGCAGTGCTTTTGCCTGCTGCAGATGCAAATGGCGAGCGTTGGGGCTTTTTAGACAATCAGGGGCAACTGGTCATTAAACCTGTTTTTGAAAAAGTCGGTGACTATCATTTTGGTGCCGCCGCTGCCATGCAACAGGGCAAGTGGGGATTCATCGATCTGACAGGAAACTGGATGATTCCGCCGGCCTTTGATCGCGTCCAGCCCTTTACCGAATCCGGGTTGGCCGTGGTGACGGCGGGAGGTAAACCACAAATTATTGACCACAAAGGTGCCCAGGTCGGTAAAGCGCTGGATGAATTAGTGGATGACGCCACTCTGAGTGACGGCATTCCGGCCCGCCTGAGTCTGACGTTTAACAGCGTTCTGCTTTCCCCTGATGGTGTCCGTCATGTGGCTACCGACAAAATGGAAGTGGTTGAACCGTTTGGCCCGAAAGATCTCTTTATCGCTTTTGATGCCAGCAAAGGTTACGGCATCATTGATGGCAATCTTACCTGGCGCGTTCTGCCGCAATACACCGCAATCACCCTTGATCCGCAAAACTCTTCTGTTGCCCTGGCGAAAAATGCGGAAGGAATTACCTTAATTCGCACCGACGGTGTGCCGGACGAACAGAAGTACTTGTCGGTCAGTGAAGAAACTGGCGCTTTCTGGCTGGCAAAAACCCCTGAAGGGATCAAATTACTTGATAATTCCGCAGTGGTTATCGCCACCTTTAGCGAAGCCGAGGCCTCTTCGCTACGTGTCTCCGGTGATTACGTGTTGAATCCCGTCACCAAAGACGCTCTTACATTGTATGTACCGGGACGTAAACAACCTCTTTTGTTGCCTGCGGGCAGTGAGCCCTGGGAGCACAGTACGGGTGAATACCTGATCACTACCAAAGGTGACCCGAAAAAGGTCAACGCGATTGTTGCACCTTCTGGCGGCATCATCGGAGGCTCACAGAATGTGGGCTGGCTGGCGCAAATCAACAGCGCAGAAGTGATCAACCACCGTTTATGGCTGCGCAACGACCAGGGTGATGTCGTCAATATTGTTGATGCATCAGGAAAGGCGTTACTGAATCAGAAGAATAGCAGCGCCCTTGATGGCAGCCGGATTGAACCTCTCTATGTCAGAAATGATGTTACTTCTGCACAATCGCCACTCGCACTGATTCGTCCTGAATCCGGAAGCGGTAAAAACGGTGCCGGTTTCCTGCGCCCGGACGGTTCACTTCAGCTCGACAGCAAATGGCAGGATATTCAATCTGCTGACGCAGACGGTAATATCGAACAGTTTATTGTCAGAACGGCTGAGGGAACCGGTGTTGTCGATGCTCAGGGGAAAATTGTTATCCCGCTGACCGAAGACAATATTTCGCCCTTTGTTCATGGCTACGCGCTTGATTATCTGGACGGCAAGCTGACCGCACTGGATCACGCGGGTAAGCATTATGATTTGCCCAACGTATTCGAGATTGAGTCTGTGGGTAACGGCTGGTTCCGTTTTCGCGAAACCGCTGCCGAAGGCGCGCTGTGGGGCATCTTTGATGTCAACACACAGAAAACGGTTGTTCAGCCCTCTTATCAGGATTTGGGTGACTACGCCGATGGTCTGGCGGCGTTCAGAGCGCCGGGAGGCTTATGGGGCATTGTGGACGGTCAGGGTAAAATCATTGTTGAAGCGAAGTATGCTAAAGCAAAACGTATCAATTCTGCGCTCTGGCTGCTGACGCAACCGGCCGCTCCTGACCAAGCCGAATCCAGTGTGATTGCTGAAATCATTGGCAATGATGCGAAAGCGAGAGTCGCACCAACGGCGGGGTTATCAGTCACTCAGTTCAGTGATGGACGCATTCTTGCCACCTCTGCCGCAGGGCAGTCCTGGCTTTTGGATCCCCAAGGCAACATTGAACTGCACGAACAGCAAACCCGTATCAGCGCGCTGGGCGATTGGGTAAAATTATCCCGTAAGCCGCAGGAAGGTTATCTTTCTGCGCAAGGAGAATGGCAAATTCAGCCCGTAGCGGAAGCCCAAAGTTCTGCTTTTGTGCAGGGCCGTGCTTTGCGTTCGACGCCGGCAGGGTATGAGCTGATCGATGATAAAGGTGTGCGGGTTGCGGCTATGCCTGAGGGCAGGTGGACAATGCCGTCAGCCAGCACGTGGTCTGTCTCTAACGACCCGCAGGATGGTACGCCAGCGACCCGTTATGTCGACAACACCGGTAAATTAGTACTGACGGTACAGGGGAATGCCAGCCTGATGGTGAATGATCATGCTGTACTGACACGCGCAGACGGCATGAAAACCTGGATAAACGGCCAGGGTAAACAAGCTGAGGGCATTGCTTATGCCGACTTAGGTTTGCCTGTGGATGGCCTGGCATTCGCCAAAACGAACAATAATTACGGGTTTGTCGATGTACAGGGTAACTTTGCCATTGCACCGCTATTCAGTGCCGTCTCACCGTTTGACAGCGGCGTTGCCGTCGTTTCAACGCCTGCGATGTCAATGATGATTGATAAAACGGGTAAACCGCTTGCAAGGATCGATAAGGAATGCGGCATTGCCGTTTTATACGGCGCTGGCAGCGCAAGACAGTGGCCGGTAGCGATGCCGGATAACTGCAAACCGTAGAACGCATTTCTGGCTTTTAAAACCCGCTACGGCGGGTTTTTTTGTGCTAATGTTTAACTGTCATAGTAGTGAACTATCTCAATTGAAAGGATAAATTATGATTCCGCAGATCCCACTTAAATACAGGGATGCAGAGCGCTGGTCGTTTGGTGATACCGAGTCGTCAGCAGACGAACTGGCTAAACGTGTTATTGCAGGCACAAAAACCGCCACCTGTTCAAACCTGGATGATGACCCGGAACCAGAACCTGGCGAAATCTTTGTGGTGGTCGATGGTCGCAATAATCCGGTGTGTGCCGTACAACTGACCGAAGTGAAACAAGTTCCTTTTGATCAGGTGACAGAGCAACATGCCTGGGAAGAAGGTGAAGGTGACCGCACGCTGGCTTACTGGCGCGCTGAGCATCAGCGTTTCTTCGAAGAGTACGAGATGTTTGAACCCACTATGCCATTGTTACTGATGAAGTTCCGGATGATAGAAAAGTTCTAAATATCTGAGGGGCCTGATAAGGAAAATCAGGCCTTAAATCTCGCCAGCCAGCGATATGATCAACCTGATGTTGTCGATCTGCCGTTCAGGAATATGTCATGTCAGTGAATTCAGTAAATCAACGCGCTTTTGCAACCCTTTCAGGAATACCTTATTTCAGCCAGTGGGAAGACCCTGACTGTGCTGCCGGAATTATTGCCGGTGAACTCGAACTGAGTGATATCAAACTATGGGCCCAGTCTGGCGCATCAACCCAGCAGGAATTTATTGAGTGGGCAAACCATGTTTGTGGGATGTGTTGCCTGAAAATGGTGCTGGCGGCGGTTTCCGGAAAAGTGGTGCCTGTTCTTAATCTGACTCAGCGCAGTCTGCCATATGGCGCGTATGTTCGTGATGGCGACAACATTAAGGGGTTGATTTATGCACCTTTTGTTGAGTATGTTCGCCAGGAGTTGGGGATGACCGCAGTAGTTAAAGTGGGAATTGCTGCAGAGGATATTGCTGCACAAATGGTAGATCACCGGTTCTTCATTGCCTCGGTGCATCCGTCGGTTCGTATTCCGGAGACTGTTCCGCCGCGTAAAGGCGGGCATCTGGTGCTGGTGACGCGTGCCGACAGGGAGTTTGTGACCTTTCATAATCCTTCCGGTCATGATATTTCCACACAACAGGATGTCACGTTACCGGTGAAAGTCTTCGCCCGCTTTTTTGCCGGACGGGGTATTTCGTTGGTTGAAAACGCTGAGTGAACGCAAGCGGCATGGCGAACATCATCCCGTTCGCCATGCTGTATCACTCCAGTCGCATTATCCACTCATCTTTCTGTTCGTCATACTTCTCCTTGTACAACACAGAGTGACGACCATCGACCACTGCCGGGACACTGGTGTGATCATCCCAGGCATCAAGTTGCATACACAAATCAGGATCTGATTTGCACGGGATGTGCACTTTATCGCCGCCTTTTGCTTCAGGCGTTGAGAGATGCGCATCGTCAATTTCGTAGCTACCAATTCTTATGCTCGATTTTCCCATCAGGTACCCCTTGCCAGAGTGACGCGAGTAATTTCAACAACATCAGGTATGACCAGTTGGTCGCCCTTATATGAGGATAGACGACAGCACAAAAAGTGCCACCTGAATTTTACTGCTGCATAAAACAGGCAAAAAAAAGAGGAGGGGAAGGTGAACCAGCCGCGCGGCAGATAGCGCACGACTGACTGTACAGAGGATTAAAGTTTATTGAATCTTACCGAGACGGGCATGGCATTAATCTGATTGCGACCGTTGTTTTTTGAGAGGTACAGCGCTTCATCAGCGGCACTCACAATATCCGACTGATCCTCAATGTCCGGATCCTGATCTGGCATATAGGTCGCAATCCCCTGGCTGATGGTGACGCGATTAAATTCACTGAAGCTGTGTTTGATGCCCAGCACTTCAATGGATTCCATAATATGCTGCGCCACAATCCACGCCCCTTTCAAATCCGTATCCGGCAGAATCGCGGCAAATTCTTCGCCGCCAAAACGTGTCACGACATCGGTGCTGCGTTTGAGTGATTTTCGTAATGTACGGGCGACCAGACGCAGACAGGCGTCACCGGAAAGATGGCCGTAGTGATCGTTAAAATGTTTGAAGTAATCGATGTCGATCATCACCACGGTCAGCGGCGTGCGGTTACGCTTGGCACGCATGTATTCATGGCTGAGCACTTTTTTAAATTCACGGCGGTTCGGCAATTTGGTCAGCGAGTCCGTGCGCGCCTGAATTTCCAGACGGCGGTTAGCTTTGACCAGTTTCAGTTCCAGCAACTTACGTTCATGCACATCTTCGGCGGTGCCATACCAGCGCTGAATGGAGCCGTCAGCGGCATAGCTCGCTGCGGCACGAATGCGCATCCAGTTCCAGCCGCGGTCTACGTGGCAGAAACGAACTTCAATATCCAGGGGGGCGCCGGTCTTCAGGCAATGTTCCCAGGTTTGTACGGCAGCACGGCGGTCTTCCACATGCATACTCTGGATCCACTTATCTGCCAGAATATCCTGTCGCGTCATGCCGGTAATCCGCTGGAAGCGCGAGCTGACGTCGTTGAGCAGACCGCGCGGATCGGCTGTCCACGGGATTTGCGGGTTCAGCTCAACCATATTGCGGTAATGCTCCTGGCTTTCACGCAGTGCTCTTTCCATACGTTTGAGGCTGGTAATGTCGGTCATCGCGACGGAAAGGCCATTAAGCTGATTCTGCGTATCACAGGCGGCTTTGATACGTACAAAGAAAACCTGATTCTTACCGGGAACGGAAAATTCGCGGTCCGGCGTGGTTTCATTCCGCTTCGCAAGTTCAAGTGCATTATTGAGCAACGGAGAAAGACCGGGCAGAAACACGCCGACTTTACGACCAATCGCTTCGTAAGGTTGTAAACCGATAATATTCGCCATGGCATCGTTTACGGTGACGTAGCGCATTTGCAGGTCGATAAAACACAGGCCGACCGGCGCATTGGAATAAATGGTTTCAAGCTGGAAGAGGCGCTGACCCGGAGCCTGATCAAGGCTGGTCAGGTTACGATCGATCCCCCGATAACCCCGGAAATTACCTTCGTTGTCAAACAGCGGAACACCGCTGGTTTCAAGAATGACTTCCGTCCCGTCAGGGCGAATATTACGGTTCAGCAAACCGCCGAATGGCGCGCGTCGTTCGACGATAGCAGCAAACTGCTCGCCAACCCGTTTGGCTTCATCAGGTGGCATGAAGTCAAAAGGCGTTTTGCCTAATACTTTTTCAGGTGGAACACCGAGAAACTCGATGCATTTATTGGAAGAGAAAACATAACGCCCCTGCGTATCGACTTCCCAGATCCAGTCAGAATTGTTATCGATGATATCCCGCAGGCTGGCCATTTGCTGTAATAGCAGCCCATCTGCTGATTCGAGTTTCATTTCATCCGACATGACACTTCTCCGACTGGCAGGTCTTTACTCAACATCAGGCATTAAGATTTATATCTGAAAATGATATATCACTAGCAATGTTATCTTGATGGCAATAATACATGTCACGGTAGGATTATTCCTACTTATAATTCAATAAATCTTTCTTGATAATATAAATAATTATCTACTATATTCGGCATAAAATGTTGCCTAAGTAAGGGTTCCATACACTTTGTCACCCCTATTTCACCTAAACACGACGTTGTACAGAATTCGCCAAAATGCTTGTCAGGATGAGTTTTTAATCGTTAAAGATAATGATTAGGTAGAATATTCTGCGCCATCACGATGATCTTATGGCACAGAAGTTTGCAAAAAGTTTAAATTAATTAATCGTTCGATAAGGTCTGCGGACGAACCGCGCCATCCCTGACCAGCTCACGCGGCAAACTATTTTTAATCCGGCTTCCGATTCGTTTCGCTAATCCCAACGGCTGGCCGAGCCATGTCACCAGACATTCATCTGCCGGTGGGGCAGTTTGCGGATAAATATCGACGCCCCGGAACCAGTTTTGCGCCAGTTCGTCGTCAATTTCAAAACGGTTTTTAGTTTCAGTATCGCTGAATGCGACCACGGCTTCGTGTTGCCAGCGGAAGCCTTTCGGAAAGCGTTCAGCCAGCCTGATACCAATACGCGAAAAGCGCACTTTCCCAAACAGCGGTTCCAGAACTGCTGGGAATATCCAGATCTCTTTGTCGCGTTGCCACAACGTATATTGTTTTTCCTGCCATAACAGTCCGGACTGACCGGCAGCTTTGATAATTTCTGCGCTGTCCTGACGGGAAAGCGGAGAGAAAGGGAAACGACCGACTTTGTATCCCGGAACAGGCAAGCGCGGTACGGAGTCCGTTTTGCGAAAACGCGCGACGAAGAAACCTTCACTGTCATAAACCTGAGGGAATACGTGCAGATAGCCTTCCTGCGTCACCGCTTTCCTCGCACCCGGGAATAAGTCTGCCAGCGATTCACTTTCCACCGCATCAGCATAAGTCTCGAGCAGCCACTGGCAGACCTGCTGGTTTTCCTGCGCATTAAGGGTGCAGGTTGAATAAACCAGTACACCGCCCGGTTTCAGCGCATGAAAAGCGCTGTCGATCAGTTCACGCTGCGTGGCAGCAATTTCCGACACGCTGTTTTCAGACCAGTTGCTCATGGCATCAGGATCTTTACGGATAACGCCTTCGCCCGAGCAGGGGGCATCCAGCAGAATGGCATCGAAAGTTTCCGGTAATGCGGCACCAAATACGCGCCCGTCAAAGTGGGTGAGTGCTGTATTGCTGACACCGCAGCGGCTGATATTGGCGTGCAGAACTTTTACCCGGCTTGCGGAATATTCATTGGCAACGATGCCGCCCTGATTTTCCATCAGCGCCGCAATCTGCGTGGTTTTTGAACCCGGTGCGGCGGCGACATCCATCACCAGCGTCGGCTGAGTGCCATCAGCAAATAACGCAGTGACCGGCAGCATTGAGCTGGCTTCCTGAATATAAAACAACCCCGCAAGATGAGACAACGCATTACCTAAACGCGATTCATCCAGTGCATGGCGGTTGATCCAGAAACCTTCGGCGCACCACGGCACAGGCTCTAAATCCCACTGATAACTGCCGGCCAGTGTAAGGAAATCTTCCACGCTGATTTTGAGGGTATTGACCCGCAGGCTGGGGCGAAGAGGGCGCTGACAGGCAGCGATAAAATCCTCCATGCTCAGGCTGGCAGGCATGATTGCACGAGTGGCTTCCAGAAAAGCGGCGGGTAATTTATCAGCAAAACTGCTGGCAGTGGTGAGCTTTGACAAGAGTGCGGTTCCAGAACTGAATAAGTTTTCAGCCGCGGAGTTTAGCATATTTACCTGCGCAGGGAGGGGCTTCAGTCGTAACCAGGAAACGAAAAGGCCACCCGAAGGTGGCCTTGATGAAAATCATATTGGTTAATTTTTGGGGATTGCCGTTCCCCATTTCTGCCAGTCTTTTGGCGCTTCCGGATTGAGCAGGAAATGGTTGCCATTGCTGGCTTTCGGCGCCAGCGGCGTTGTCGGTGGGGTCGCAAAAGCGATACCGCCACGGATAAACTGCTGGAATGTGCCGCTTTTGAACACGCCGCCGGTCAGACCGAATTGAAGGTCATAACCGGATGCCAGCCAGAACACCGAGTTTTCGCGCACCAGATACTGGTATTTCTTACTGATCCTCAACGTCACGTTTACCCGGTCGGCCATCGCGCCAAGGTAGAAGCCCGAGACCGTACCTACTTCGATGCCACGGAACAACACTGGCGTGCCGATTTGCAATGAACCGACTTCTGCTGCGTCAACAACAATGCCAAGACCGTCGGTGTAGCGGGAATCGGTAATGGTAGATTCCTGCAGGTCGAAATTACGCGCCGGAACGCCTTTGCCTGCTTCAACGTTGATATAAGGCTGGAGCAGGGTTTCCAGATTACTGACACCACCGGCTGAAATCTCCGGAGAAACAATCGAGAAGCGAGAACCGCGACGGGCGAAGTCGTTCACAAATTCCGGATATAACACGGCTTTGGCCGAAACCTGATTGAGCTGCGGATCGAGCTTCAGTGATTCGACCTGACCAATTGTGATGCCCAGATAGCGTATTGGCATGCCAGCAGAAAGCTTACTGGCATCATAAGTGTTCAGCGTTATCTGGCTGCCGACAGCGCGGGCCGCGGTTTCTGAATCATACAGAACCCGTTTCACGCCTTTACTGGTGGAGACACCTTCAAGATTATCAAAGCTGATGGCGCCTTTCAGCGCACGATCCAGCGGCGAGGCCTGAACGGTCAGACCGCTGCCATTGAGCTGCACTTTGGCACCACCTTCAGCCCAGAAAATGCTTTTCTCAGACAGAAGATTGCGGTATTGCGGCTGAATATACACATCCACTTCAAACTCGTTCGCTTTCGGGCGAACATTCACAATCTGCCCGACCTGGAATTTACGGTAAAGCACCACTGATCCTGCCTGAATATCTGGCAGGGTTTTCGCCGTCAATGTCAGTGTGGCACCTGGCTGATCTCCCTGAATACCTTCAGCGGCTTTTTCCGCGTTGCTGTAAAGCGGGTATTTCTGAACGGGTTCACCTTTACTGCCAGGAATGAGGCGGATACCCCCATCGACCCATTCCTGTGCGCTGGCACCCAACACTTCCATGCCATCAATACCCAGCTTCACATCCACGCGGCTGTTGACCACAAACTTGCTGTCTTTGTGCAGCAGATTTTTATATTCCGGCTTGATCGCGGCATTAAACAGGATGCCTTCATCAGTCAGCGTGCGGTCAATCACCGAGCCGACGTTGATACCGTAAAGCTTGATCGGCTGCCCCGCATCAATTCCATAGCTTTGCGGCGCAATCAGCTGAATCTTGACGGTACCGGGGTTCTGAAGCAGGCGCTGGTTACTGTCAAGCACCACGAAATGCTTTTGCGGTTCCCCATCGCCCGGGATCAGTTCCAGCGTATTACCCGTCAGTAACTGACTGATATTAGCGTTGTTCAAACTAATTTTCGGGCTGTTCATTTCGATACGCGTCCCGGTACGCATCATGTCGATTACCGAAGGGTCGACAGTGAGTTTACCGGTAACTTTATTGTCGGGTTGCAAAGTGACTTTGGTCAGGGTACCGACCTGCAACCCCTGATACATCAGCGGTGTCTGTCCTTCTGACAAGCCGTTGCCGTTCGGCAAATCGAGATTGATTTCAACCCCACGCTGGCTCTGCGCCAGATCCGGATACAGCACGTAAGACTGGTCTGCTTTGGCCGGATTACCATCATTTGGCGAATCCATTGAAATGGCTCCGTTAACCAGCGCGGCCAGACTTTCCATTTGCACTTTCGCGCCACTCAGGCTGAAGTCGCCTTTAAAACCGGATACGTTCCAGAAGCGCGTGTTGTCTTTCACCAGACCGGCAAAACGCTTGTCGATCAGCAAATCAATCGTGACGCCGTCATTACCACTTTCAATGTCGTAATCGTAAACTTTCCCGATAGGGATTTTGCGGTAATACACCAGGGAGCCGGTGCTCAGTGAGCCCAGATCTTTTGAATGCAGGTGAATCATCAGCTCACCGGTATTCAGGCGGAATTTAGGCTGGGTATCGAGCGCGACGAAATGATCTTTCTCTTTGCCGGGGCCGGGCATCATGCCGATGTAGTTACCGCCCACCAGCGCATCAAGGCCGGAAACCCCGGCCAGTGAGGCTTTTGGCGTCACCAGCCAGAACTGTGTGCCTTCGCGCAGGGCGTCAGACAAATCGCTTTTGATACTGACTTTTACCTGAATGGTACGCAGATCTTTGGTCAGACTGATGGACTCTACTGTCCCAACCTCAACCCCCTGATAACGCACAGGAGTACGGCCCGCAACGATACCCGCTGCTGACTGGAAATCGATCGTGACAGTATTTCCACGCTCCTGATAGTTGCTGTAAATCAGCCATCCGGCGATCAGTAAAGCAATAAACGGCAGAAGCCAGAAAGGCGAAATCCGGCGCCTGTGTTTTATCCGTGCTTCAGTCGGTGTATTCGGCGTTTCCTGTTGCATGTGCATCCCAAATCAAGCGGCTATCAAGCCATTCAACGGCAAGAATGGTCAGAATTACGGCAGAGCCAAAGTAAAAGGCGGCCGGACCCATAGTAAAAGACAAAAGCTGGTCACGGTTTACCAGCGACATCATTAATGAAATAACAAACAAATCCAGCATCGACCAGCGTCCTATCCAGGTGACCAGTCGCAGTAAACGGATGCGCGTTTTCAGTCCCTGAATCGCTTTAAAATGGATGCTGAGTAACAGTGTCAGCATCACAATCACTTTAGTAAAAGGCACCAGTACGCTGGCAATAAACACAATCGCGGCAATCGGGATATTCCCTGAAGTGGCAAGCGAAACGACACCGGAGAAAATAGTGTCCTTCAGTTGCTGCCCGTTGGCGTAAATGATGGAAATCGGCAGCAAATTGGCCGGGATTAAAAACATCATGGCCGCAATCAACGCCGCCCAGGTTTTTTGCAGACTGTGTTTGTAGCGTCGTTGCATGGGAACATGACAGCGTGGACAGCGCCCGTGTTCATCCGGTAATCCGGTAAATTTACAGGCAATGCACAAACGGAGTGAAGACGGTACGCCCTTTGGCCTGCGCTGCGGATAAAACTCCTCCCACAGCTGCTCAATATTAAGATTAATCATCGTCATTGTGACCATCACAGTCATCATCAGATACGCGGCCAGTGCAACTCCGGCATTGATATCCGCATATTCTTTGACCTTGATGCTGGCGACCGCCATGCCAATCAGATAAATATCCAACATCACCCAGTCTTTCAGGCGGTCAAGCATCAGCAATACAGGTTTGAGATTCATCCCCAGCTTGCTGCCAAAATGCAGATAAAGAATTGAAACAGCGAGTGTCAGCGGCGCACCGATGGTGCAAAACGCGACCATACTTGCCGTGACCGGATCGCCCTGACGCGACATCTGCCAGATGCCTTCAAGCAGGCTGGCGTCAATACGCGTGCCAAGCAGACGGATGCTGATCAGTGGTTCGGTATAAGCGAAAGGCATCAGCAGCAAAATGCTGATGGCCATAGTGATCAGCCGGGGAAGGGAGCAAACTTTGCCTTTTTCCACTTTGGCATTACAGCGCGGGCAATGTGCAGTTTGCGTCCGTTTCAGCGCCGGAAGCGAGAAAAGGTAATCGCATTCATGGCACCGCTGGTAGCGAACATGCGGTAACTGGACTGATATTGTGTTTATTTTCATAGTACCTGGAATAGTAAAGAATACCTGTTGTTACAATTACGCATCCCCGTTGGGGGGCAGACGAGGCCATCAGGCCAAGATCAGCCAGGTTTTTTTGACAAAATAACGTATTATGCGGTCGGCAAACAGTTATTGTAGGAGAGTCTTTTTGATGTCACACAGGATTAACCTTGTTCACATGGGCATTTAATGCTTATTTTATAGGGGTTAAGCACAACAGAACGGCTCAGTGCCCTTAGGTCATTATTGGTTACTACATGAATAAAGAAGCATTCTACACGGAATTAAAACGTGATTTGAACGCGTTGATCGCCGGAGAAAACAATTTTATTGCTACTCTGTCGAACGCAAGTGCCTTACTTTTTGAACGTCTTGATGGCGTCAACTGGGTAGGTTTTTATCTGCTGGACGGCACAACACTCGTGCTGGGGCCATTCCAGGGTAAAATTGCCTGCGTGCGTATTCCGGTAGGAAAAGGCGTCTGCGGTACCGCAGTAGCGGAAAATGCTGTACAGCGTGTGGGCGATGTTCATGCCTTCCCCGGGCATATCGCCTGTGATGCAGCAAGTAATGCCGAAATTGTTCTGCCAGTGGCCGTTAATGGCACAGTGATCGGCGTATTAGACATTGATAGCACCGTTTATCAACGCTTCGATGAAGCGGATGAACTGGGGCTGACAGAGTTAGTCAGCGGGCTTTGCCAGCATCTCGAAAGCTGCGATGCTGAAAAATATGTCAATCTGATCGTAAGTTGATCGTCGGATAACGTGGCATTTAATAATGGCGTCATTATAATGACGCCTGTTCATGCCTGCGCCGGTTGGCAAACCCGTTGTAATCAGGAAATTTCATGGAAAATCAACCTAAGTTGAACAGTAGTAAAGAAGTCATCGCCTTTTTGGCTGAGCGGTTCCCGCTCTGTTTTACCGCCGAAGGCGAAGCACGCCCATTAAAGATCGGTATCTTTGCGGATTTGGTCGCGCGCGTGCAAGGTGAAGAGAATCTGAGCAAAACTCAGTTACGCTCTGCTCTGCGCCTGTATACCTCAAGCTGGCGTTATCTGTACGGCGTTAAAGTCGGTGCAGAACGTGTTGATCTTGATGGTAATTCATGTGGCGTTCTTGAAGAACAGCACGTAGAACATGCCCGTAAACAGTTGGAAGAAGCGAAAGCCCGTGTTCAGGCACAACGTGCGGAACAACAGGCTAAACGTCGTGAAGCCGGTGAAACCGCTGAGCCACGTCGTCCACGTCCGGCCGCTAAAAAACCTGCGCCGCGTCGTGAAAATGCGCCCGCAGCTGTGGCTGGCCAGGAAAATCGCAAACCACGTACACCTCGCCCACCGCGTGAGGAAAAACGTGAACCGCGTCATGTGCCAGTAACAGACATTTCAAAACTGCAAATTGGCCAGGAAATCAAAGTCAGAGCAGGTCAGAGTGCGATGGATGCAACCGTATTGGAAATTGCCAAAGACGGTGTTCGCGTTCAACTCTCTTCGGGTCTGGCGATGATTGTACGCGCAGAACATTTGCAGTTCTGATACGGAGGCCAACTCAGGCATGAACAAATTTGTCAGATTAAGCGTTATTGCGGGTCTGTTAATGGCAGGAGCCGGGCTGGTGAACACCAGCTTTGCTGCGAACGAGAGTACACCGGTGACTCTCGCTCAACTTCCTAATTTAACGCAGGATCCGCAGGATGCAACGGTGAGCGAGCGTGTGACTGCTCGTTTTACCCGTTCACATTATCGTCAGTTCGACCTTAATGCAGATTTCTCAGCGAAAATCTTCGACCGTTACCTCAACATGCTCGATTATGGCCATAACGTATTAATGGCTTCCGATGTCGCACAATTTACTGATAAACGTGCCACCTTGGGTGAGGAACTGAAATCCGGTCAGTTAACTACCCCCTATGCCTTATTCAATCTGGCTCAGAAACGCCGCTTTGAACGTTATGACTATGCGTTAAAAGTGCTTGAGCGCCCGATGGATTTTACGGGCAACGACACCATTGAACTTGATCGCAGTAAATCACCGTGGCCGAAAGACCGCGCTGAGCTGGACAAATTGTGGGATGCGAAAGTCAAATATGACGAGCTGAACCTCAAACTGACCGGCAAGAACGATCAGGAAATTCGCGATGTATTGTCTAAGCGTTATCATTTTGCGATGAAGCGTCTGACGCAAAGCAACAGCGAAGATGTCTTCCAACTGGTCATGAATGCCTTCGCGCACGAAATTGATCCGCACACCAACTATTTATCGCCTCGCAGCACTGAACAATTTAATACTGAAATGAGCCTGTCTCTGGAAGGTATTGGTGCGGTCTTGCAAGGTGACGACGATTATACAGTCATCAATTCGATGGTTGCTGGCGGCCCGGCGGCCAAAAGTAAAGCCATTGCAGTGGGTGACCGTATTGTGGGTGTCGGTCAGGTTCAGGCAGGAAAACAGACTCCGATTGTTGATGTGATCGGATGGCGTCTCGACGATGTGGTTGCGTTAATCAAAGGGCCAAAAGGCAGCAAAGTCCGTTTGCAGATCTTGCCAGCGGGTAAAAATGCCAAGAACCATGTGATTACGCTGACCCGCGAGAAGATTCGTCTCGAAGATCGCGCCGTCAAAATGACCATCAAAAATGTTGGCGCTCAAAAAGTCGCTGTGATGGACATTCCTGGCTTCTATGTTGGCCTGACAGATGACGTCAAAGTGCAGTTGCAGAAAATGGCTAAGCAGAACGTTAACAGCCTGGTTATCGATCTGCGCACCAACGGAGGGGGGGCGCTGACGGAAGCTGTTTCGCTGTCCGGTCTGTTTATCCCAAGTGGTCCGGTGGTTCAGGTACGCGATAATAATGGTCGCATCCGTCAGGACAGTGATACTGATGGCGTCGTTTACTACAAAGGCCCGCTGGTGGTTCTGGTTGACCGCTTCAGTGCTTCGGCATCAGAAATCTTCGCCGCCGCTATGCAGGATTATGGCCGTGCGCTGATTGTCGGTGAGCCGACCTTCGGTAAAGGTACGGTTCAGCAGTATCGTTCACTGAACCGCATTTACGACCAGATGCTGCGCCCTGAATGGCCTGCGCTCGGTTCTGTGCAATACACTATCCAGAAGTTCTATCGCATCAATGGCGGCAGTACTCAGCGTAAAGGGGTTACCCCGGATATCCTGATGCCAACCGGTATTGAATCGATTGAAACCGGCGAGAAGTTCGAAGATAACGCACTTCCGTGGGATAGTATTAATGCGGCAACCTACACCAAATTAGGCGACATGAAACCGTTCCTGCCTGAATTGCTGAAAATGCATGAAGCCCGTATTGCGCAAAATCCTGAGTTCCAGTACATCCAGCAAGATATCGCGCGTTACAAGGCGCTGAAAGACAAACGTAACATTGCCTCTCTGAATTACGCCCAGCGTGATAAAGAAGATAAAGAGGATGATGCACTGCGTCTTAATCGCCTGAATGAACGCTTCAAGCGTGAAGGCAAGAAGCCGCTGAAATCTCTCGACGATCTGCCGAAAGATTATGTTGCTCCGGATCCTTACCTTGATGAAGCCGACCATATTGCTGTCGATCTCGGCAAGCTGGAAAAGTCTCAGGTTGATCAGGCCCCGGCAAAATAATTCTTGTGACAGACTGACTAAAAGCGCACTCCGGTGCGCTTTTTTTATGTCGTGTATTTCTCAATAACATCGGTATTTCAGCCCTGTCTGTAAAAGCAAACGCTTCAAAATGTAAAGTATTGTGAATTCAGGCCTTCAGAACGCATGGAGTCTTGAATCCTGATAAGAAGCCCATAGGATCAGTACAGCCCGGCATGCTATGTGCCGGTGGTATGACTCGCTAATAACAATGAAGTAACAATGAGGAAGTGAAATTTTATGATGCGTATAGCGTTGTTCCTGCTGACTAACCTGGCCGTTATGCTGGTATTCGGGCTGGTACTTAGCCTGACCGGCATTCAGCACAGCAGCGTGCCGGGGCTGATGATCATGGCCGGGCTGTTTGGCTTCGGTGGCGCAATTGTCTCATTACTGATGTCGAAATGGATGGCGTTACGCTCAGTGGGGGGGGAAGTCATTGAGCAGCCGCGTAACGAAACTGAGCGCTGGTTGATGGACACCGTGCGTCGCCAGTCTCAGCAGGCGGGCATTGCGATGCCACAGGTCGCGATTTATCACGCACCCGATATTAACGCCTTCGCCACGGGTGCACGTCGCGATGCCTCTCTGGTGGCGGTGAGCACCGGATTGCTGCAAAGCATGAGTCAGGACGAAGCCGAGGCGGTTATCGCCCATGAAATCAGCCACATTGCGAACGGCGATATGGTAACCATGACGCTGATTCAGGGGATCGTGAATACCTTCGTGATCTTCATTTCACGTATTATTGCGCAGGTGGCCTCGGGCTTCCTTTCCGGCAACCGTGATGGCGAAGAGAGCAGTAACGGCAATCCGCTGATTTATTTTGCCGTGGCGACCGTGCTTGAACTGGTCTTCGGTATTCTGGCCAGCATCATCACGATGTGGTTCTCGCGTCACCGTGAATTCCATGCGGATGCGGGTTCTGCAAAACTGGTGGGCCGTGAAAAAATGATTGCTGCGTTGCAGCGCCTTAAAACCAGTCACGAACCGCAGGAAGCGGGGAGCATGATGGCGTTTTGCATCAACGGTAAATCGAAGTCATTCAGCGAGCTGTTTATGTCCCACCCGCCACTCGACAAGCGTATCGAAGCGCTGCGCAGTGGTGCATACATCAAGTAGTTTGTTTCCAGCAATGCTGAACAAAAAGCCCGGCTACTCTGCCGGGCTTTTTCATATCAGGATTTCAGGTTTTCCGATTCCTTCTGGCTGCTGGTTTTCTGCGTCATCCTCAGTAAACTGACCAGCGCGCCGGTTCCGGCCAGCATTCCTGCAAGGATCAGTGATGCGTGAGTGCCATGCTGCGGGAACAGGTTAAACATCAGGGCAACCATCGCCGCGCCGGTTGTCTGACCCAAAAGACGCGCAGTGCCCAGCAGTCCGCTCGCACCGCCACTACGGTTTCGCGGGGCTGAACTGATGATTGTGTGATTATTCGGCGACTGGAATAACCCAAAGCCGGCACCACACAGCAACATGCGCCAGATAATGTTCAGATGCGAAGGCTCTGATGGCAGTAATGACAGGGAAAAGAGCCCGAATGAGAACACGATCAGACCAATCCCGCCCAGCATTCCCGGATGGAAGCGCTCAACCAGACGGCCGGCGATCGGCGCCATCACCATCGTCGCCAGCGGCCACGGCGTGAGCAGAAGGCCTGTTTCCACGGAATTCAGACCGAGAGTGTTTTGCAGGAAGAAGGGCAGTGAAACAAAAGCCAGCATCTGGGCGCTGAAAGAACACAGCGAAGTGCCCAGAGACATACTGAAAATAGGAATGCGCAATAAATCGATCGGCAGCAGCGGGAAAGGCTGGGAAAGCTGACGGCGTACGAAGAACCAGCCGATGATCAGGAGGGCAATGACTTCGCTCAGGATCAACATAGGGTTCTGACCTTGCGCAAATCCACTGATGGCGCTGATCAGCAGGCCAAAGGTCAGGGCATTCATCACGCTGCTGATGATATCAAAACGCTGACCCTGACTTCGCGTCGAGTTCGCCGGTAAAAACTTCAGACCGAGTATCAGAGCCACAATACCAATCGGAACGTTGATGGCAAACAGCCATTGCCAGGAGGCTACCGACAGAATACCAGCGGCAATGGTGGGTCCGGCCGCTGCCGAGACGGCAACGATAAGTGCATTAATACCGACGCCACGTCCTAAGAAACGCTGCGGATAAATAATACGTATCAGCGCGGTATTTACACTCATGATCGCTGCCGCACCAAAACCTTGTAACACACGGGCGACAGTCAGTGTCATCAGTGAATCCGACAAGGCGCAAAAGAGCGAGGTGATACTAAATACCAGCAAACCCGTCTGGTAAATACGGCGGTAGCCAAATATGTCGCCCAGTGAAGCCAGAGAAAGCAGAGAAATCGTGATCGCCAGCTGATAGGCGTTAACCACCCAGATAGAGGTTGCCGGGCTGGCATGGAAATCATTAGCGATGGTGGGCAGTGCGACATTAGCGATAGCGCCATCCAGTACAGAAACGGTAATACCCAGCGCAATGGCCAGAATGGCACCATATCGTTGTGGAATGGGTAATCCGTCAGCAGGTGTAGAAGTCATGAGTTCTGTCAGTGCGTAGTCATCAGAGAGGGGAATATTACTACGCTAATTAACGTAAAGTGACAATTGTCACATGATGTAATGAATTTTTTATCTCTCTGTCGGGAATGAAACTGGCTTAACAGTTCTTACATTCTTGATCAATGGGTTGATTGCTTCTCAGCGATGCTTGACAGTATAATAAAAACCACGTTCTATTTTTTTTGAAACAAACTCAACGCGAGCAGGTAATACACCCTATGGCTATCGCAGATCTTGATAAGCAACCCGATTCCGTCTCCTCAGTCCTGAAAGTTTTTGGCATTTTACAGGCGTTGGGGGAAGAGCGTGAGATTGGCATTACTGAACTTTCTCAGCGCGTAATGATGTCTAAAAGTACGGTCTACCGTTTTCTTCAGACCATGAAATCCCTGGGTTATGTCGCACAGGAAGGAGAATCAGAGAAATATTCCCTGACGCTCAAGTTGTTTGAACTGGGTGCCAAAGCGTTGCAAAACGTCGATCTGATCCGCAGCGCTGATATTCAGATGCGCGAATTGTCCCGTCTGACCCGCGAAACGATCCACCTCGGTGCACTGGATGAAGACGGGATTGTCTACATCCATAAAATTGATTCGATGTACAACCTGCGCATGCATTCGCGTATTGGTCGCCGCAATCCGCTGCACACCACCGCAATCGGTAAAGTGCTGCTGGCATGGGGCGATAAAGCAGAAGTCAGCGCGCTGTTGCAGGAAATTGAATTTACCCGCAGCACTGAAAATACCATCATGAATGCTGCCGATTTGCAGACTGCGCTGGATCAGGTTCGCGCGCAGGGTTTCGGCGAAGACAATGAAGAGCAGGAACAAGGGCTTCGTTGTATCGCAGTTCCGGTATTCGACCGCTTTGGCGTGGTGATTGCTGGTTTGAGTATTTCTTTCCCGACGATTCGTTTCTCCGAAGAAAGCAAAAGTCATTACGTAGAAATGCTGCATACTGCCGCGCGGAATATTTCAGAGCAAATCGGTTTTCACGACTATCCGTTCTGAATAATCGCGTTCTGAGTGATTGCGGAATTTCAGACATAAAAATCTATGGTCACCCCCGTTTTTGCAACGTTGATTTTGATTTATGATGGACTTGCTTAAATCTATACGGCGTCTGATGGGCAACCTTACGTTGCCTGCGCCACGATGAAGTCCGCGCCTGCAGAACCTTAAAAAACGGACGGCTTCAAAGAGCCATTTTTTATGTCAGGTTCATCCGCAGGTCGCTGTGCCGTTCATGTCATCAATAATCGGTCGTCGCAAAACCAGAAAGTCACTGCGTAATGCCTAAGAGCTAACAGTTCGTCCCTGTTGGCTCTTTTTATTGGATAAAAGCTGTACGATGGGTTGTCACCGACCAGGCTATTCGGGCCAGTTTGTTGGCTAACCCGCAGGCCACTACGTTCGGGTGATGCCGCGAGAGCTGGGCCTTCACCCAGTCAGCCAGCCGCCCCTGATTGTGTTCAAGTCGTTGCATAAAAGCGCGAGCGCATTGCACCAGAAGACGTCGCAGATTTTTATCCCCGCGCTTACTGATGCCCATTAGCGTACTTTTACCGCCAGTGCTGTACTGACGTGGGACTAACCCCGTCGATGCAGCAAAGTCCCTGCTGCTGGCATAACTTTTTCCATCGCCAAGCTTCGTGGCTAAAAGGCTTGCCGTGATAAGTCCAACGCCGGGGATAGTCAGCAAGCGCTGCGCGGTATCGTCATCCGCCATGTGGGTTTTTAACTCTTGTTCGAGTTCTTCAATCTGTTCAGTGAGGTAGGCATAATGCTGATGGAGACGCATAAGTAATCGCGCTAAATAAGGCGGCAGTTCGTGCTCTTCAAGCACCGCGGCAAGACGCCTGATAACCGCGATGCCGCGCGGCATGCTAATGCCAAACTCCAGCAGGAAAGCGTGCATCTGGTTGGTGGTTTTAACGCGGTCTCTGACGATTGCGTCACGGACGCGATGAAGCGCCGACATAGCCTGCTGGTCTTCGGTTCGCGGAGTCACGAAGCGCATAGAAGGTCGTGATGCGGCTTCGCAGATAGCCCCGGCATCAATGAAATCGTTCTTATTGCTTTTAACGAAGGGTCGGACAAACTGAGGAGATATGAGCTTCACCTGATGCCCGAACTGGCTGATGTGCCGGGCCATAAAATGGGCGCCCGCACAGGACTCCATAACAACGGTAGAAGCGGCACAAGTAGAGAGAAAGGCGGTTAACGGGTTGCGGGAAAACTTCTTACGTAGCAATGCATTACCGTTTTTATCCTGAGCGTGGACATGGAACGAATGCTTGCCGAGATCAATACCGATGAGCGTAACGTTTTGCATGATGATCCCCTTCAGAAAGAAAAACACCCTGTCAGCGTACCGCTCACAGGGTGGGGGTGACCATCTTATTAAGCGCCTCCCGGAGGAGGCGTTCGTCAGCCCTCATCAGACGCTTGCGCGTTTACTGAGCAGAAGCCAGTTCAGGTTGTTTCTCATCAGTTTCACGATCCAGCGTCATGCGGTGCAGTTTAGATGCAGTGACCAGCATCAGCACAGCAATCACAGCGGTTGCAATACCAATCTGCAGGAACACGTGGCTATAAATTGCCAGTGAAGCATGCGCGTCATCAATGTCAGCAGGCACGGCAGTCAGATTGGCCACGTAACCCGCGATAATTGCAGCGGCTGCGGTGGTCAGGAACCAGGCACCCATGATGAAGCCCATCAGACGCTGCGGAACCAGTTGAGCAACCATCGCCAGACCCAGACCGGAAATCATCAGTTCGCCGATACTCTGCAGCGCGTAGCTCAGTACCAGCCAGTTTACTGACACAATGCCTTGCTCATTCGCCAGGCTCGCACCCCACGGCAGCACCAGGAACGCACCGGAACACAGCACCATACCCATCGCAAACTTGTGCGGCATTGGCATACGGTCACCGACCTTGGTGTAGACAGCTGCCAGAACCGGGCTGGCAACCATGATCCAGAATGGATTCAGCGCCTGGAACTGCTCAGGCTGGAAGCTGATACCCAGCAAATCGTGGCCTACGTTGTGGATAGCGAAGAAGTTCAGCGACGTTGGCATCTGGCTGTACAGCACGAAGAACACCACCGCTTCCATCATCAGCAGGAACGCCACAATCATCTTCCGGCGGGCGATGCCTTTCATTGAGAACGTTTCTTTCGCAAACACAATAATGATACCGACGGAAACCACACCCAGAACCATACGTGCGATGGTTTGGTTATGCAGTAACCAGCTTGACAGGAACACCAGCGCGACAACACCGACCAGCACCATCAGCAGTTTTTTGAACTGCAGCGGCGCGAAGTCTGGTTTTGACCCCTGACGTTTGACCCATTTGCGGCAGAACAGGAAGTTCACGATGGTGATCAGCATACCCACAACGCTCAGGGAGAACGCGACACTCCAGCCGTACTTCGCGGCCAGCCATGGTGTTGCCAGCATGGAGAAGAACGAACCGATGTTCACCGACATGTAATACATGGTGAATGCGCCATCGAGACGCGGGTCATCTTTTTCGTAGCAGGTAGAAAGCAGTGAGGATGGATTTGCTTTAAACAAGCCGCTACCGACGGCGATAGTCGCCATACCCAGATAAACCCAGAAAATTTCATGGCCGGAATAGGCAACGAATGAATAACCCAGCGCCAGCACAATCGCGCCAAGCACGATCACGCGTTTTGAACCCAGCACTTTATCGCCCAGCCAGCCGCCGATAGCGACGAAGCCATAGACCAGCGCACTGAATGATGAGAACAGGGTGATGGAGTCGGCTTCACTCAGGCCAAGCATTTTGACCAGGTAAACCGCCATGATCCCTTGCAGGCCGTAGTAACCGAAACGTTCCCACAATTCGATGGAGAAGATCAGGTAAAACGCTTTTGGCTGTTTGAAGGCGTTAAGACTCACGCTTTCATTGTTTGGTGTTTTGTTTGCAGTTGACACTCGTACCTCTGTTTATTCCTTCCGGCCGTATGTGGCGGAAACGCATAAGTGGCGCGAAATAAGCACCCTTTGCATTGTTATAAGATGGGATGACGGCAAGTAATGTTCACTATCTTCGTAAATGTGGCAAGGAGTTTGACATATGCTGTTACATTTAACTTATCCGACGTGATTAAACTATGTTCGAAATGTTATGCAGAATTAATGTTTATGTTTTCTAAATAGACAATATGAATATGTTGCACGAATTGTAATCACTACTCTTATAGTGCCATTGTTTTACAGGGAAATACTTAAGTGGTTTATTTGTCTGATTTGGCGTGAATATGTAGTGAATATCTCTGGGGTGTTGTGCTTTATATGGTGGTTTATGAATGGCTTGTTTGCTGCTGAAGACGCAACCAGAACGGCGCACAGTGTAATGTGATCAGTTTCTCGTTTTAACACTAAATTTTCGATTGAAAATAAGATTAATACGACTTATGCCGGTTAGGTGGCGCAGGTATTTACAATTGGCATCACCGGCAGGGGAATATCCTGCCGGAATGAGGGGAGAAAGAATGAAGGTAAACAGGTGAAGAACTACTGATTCAGGGTATCGCCCAGCGTCTGAATCAGACGGTTTGACCAGCTGAACAGCGCCGCAGTCAGCAGAATATCCAGAGATTGTGTTGCCGTATAACCTGCATCAGACAAACTATGCAGCTGGCGTGCATCAAAACGTTCCGGGGTACGGGTCAGGGCGACCACCGTTTCCAGCAAGGCAATCTCTTTTTTGTCTTGCAGATTTTTCGACAGCGTATCAACGGCATCATCGCGATGATTTTCTGCGAATAATTCGTTAATCAGCATCTCATTCCCACCCGCTTCAAGATACAAACGTCCGTGGATCCCGGCGCAATACAGACAACCGTTTAGCTGCGACGTGGCTACGGCAGCCAGTTCACGCCACGCGGCCACCGGCTGCGCACCTGCCTGCATAATATTATTAAATACCGCAGAAAACTCGCTCAGCGCGTCGGCGTCATGCACCAGCAATGTATAGAAAGAGGAAGAACGCGCATCTGGCGCGATTAAATCCAGTACATCCTGCTGATGCTGGCTGGCATTTTCCGGTACCACTTCAGGTAAACGCGACGTCCATTGCAACATCGCCAGTGAAAACCCTTTCTGCCCGCAACCTTCCGGCGAAGGAAATCCTGGCAATACGGCGGCGGCGCGGCCGCGTAAACCATTCAGAACCGCCAGTACGCGTGCCTGATAGCTGACAAAGCCAATCACTTGCGTAAAGGTCACGATATCGCGCGTGCTGAAACCCACGTCATAAAGCTGATGCAGCATCGGCGCAGTAATCAGTGTTGGCTGGGTTGCGAGTAATCGTGCGAACTGGGTAATGTGGGTCTGGCGGATGTTACTTTCGCGGGAGGCGTCAGGGCTGGGAAGCGGGGCGAGACGGGCAGCGTAATGGCTACAAAGTGTCTGTACGCCGCTGACCTGTGCCACCGTCAGCGCACTACTGAGACGGTCATACAAGGATAATGTTTCGGTACGTGAAACCTGCAGATTGTCAGGAAACAGTACCTCATAACAGGCGCGGGAGGCCCTCAGTAGTCGCTGGCGGTCGTTAAGTAACTGGCGAAGTGTCGGGTCAAGTTGAGCATCAAGGCCCAGCAGAAAGCGATCCTGTACCAACGCAGCGTGCGGATCGAGCGGCAGATGACCATATTGGCTGGATTGTGTTTCATGATACCAGCCGCTGTGCGCGGCCTTGCGTTGTTGTTCCATGAACGGGTCCTTTCTTCAAGCCTGCTACTCAGGCAAATTATCAGACCCTATCGTTGCCGATACTGCTGCCGATATAAAATAATGTTAAGCGATAAATCATATCGAAAAGGAATAGAAGAGGGTGGATTTGCATAATAAAGAAAACGGCATCAGTTTCCTGACACCGTTCAGGGGGTGAATCTGCCCGTTTATTATGCAGAAGGGGCGTTAATTACCGTCACGACGCCAGGCATCAGCAGTCAGCGCTTCGCCAAAGTGACTCGAAATCAACCGTTTGGTGAGGTCATGCAGCGGTGCCGCCAGAACTTCGGCCGTATTTCCGCGTTCCACCACCTCGCCTTCGTGCATCACCAGTACCTGATCGCTGATGTGTTTCATCATGCCCAGATGCTGCGTCACGTAGATGTACGAGATGCCCTGTTTTTCCTGTAATTCGAGCATCATATTGATGATTTGTGAACGCATCGACATATCCAGAGACGCCAGCGCTTCATCAGCCACGATCACTTTGGGTTGCAGGATAAGTGCACGTGCCAGTGCCACGCGCTGCTTCTGACCCGACGCCAGCATATGCGGGTAATAATTGGCGTGATCGGGCAGCATGCCGACCAGCCGCAATGTCTGGTTGATGCGTTGTTCGCGCTGTTGTGCATCCATTTCGCTGTTCAGTCGCAGGGGCGCTTCGAGTAACTGCCCGATACGCTGACGTGGATTAAGTGAGGTGCTCGGGTCCTGAAAAATCATGCGGATTTGCTGGCTGCGGAAACGATAATCACGAAACGTCAGCGGATGATCATCAATCAGAATTTCGCCGTCGCTCGGCTCGACCATGCCGGAAAGCATTTTAGCCAGCGTCGATTTGCCCGAACCATTCTCGCCGATGATCGCCAGCGTTTGTTTTTCGCGCAGGGTAAAGCTGACCGGTTTCACGGCCTCGAGATTCATCTTGCGGAACAGTCCGGTGCGATAACGGAACGTTTTGCTCAGATTACGGACTTCGAGCAGGGTTTCGCCCATTATTGCTCCTCCATGTTCAGCGGGAAGTGGCAGGCATACGCATGGGTTTTCGCCAGACGCAGGCGCGGCGTTTCGATGCATTTTTTCTGCGCGTAAGGGCAGCGTGGCCCCAGACGGCAGCCAATCGGCAAATGTTCCAGCGAAGGAATGGCACCTGGCAGCGTATTCAGACGGCTTTTATGTGGCAGTGAGCGGCCAAAATCAGGCATCGCGCGGATGAGCGCCTGCGTATAAGGATGATGCGGCGTGGCCAGCAATTCTTCACACGCTGCGCTTTCAACCGTTTGTCCGCAATACAACACGTTGATACGGTTCGCCCATTTGCTCATCATTTGCAGGTCGTGGCTGATCAATAAAATGGTGGTGTTATTGTTCTGGTTGAGTCG
Organism: Rahnella sp. 2050; assembly: GCF_040544515.1. Classification (NCBI taxonomy): domain Bacteria; kingdom Pseudomonadati; phylum Pseudomonadota; class Gammaproteobacteria; order Enterobacterales; family Yersiniaceae; genus Rahnella; species Rahnella sp. 2050. Next base: position 87,729 of record NZ_JBEPKE010000006.1, read on the forward strand.
CGCCAGCAGGCGGAAAATCTGCGCCTGCGTCGTCGGCTCCATGGCGTTAGTCGGTTCATCGGCAATCAGCAGACGCGGCTGATTCGCCAGCGCGATGGCGATCATCACTTTCTGGCACTCGCCTTCGGTCAGTTCATACGGATAACTGGCCATAACGTCTTTGTGATCTTTAATACCGACGCGGTGCAGCAGCTCGATGGCGCGTTTTTTGCGCCACTTCCAGCGCTGATACCAGCGGCCTTTGTAGGTCCAGCCGGGAATGGCCTGAATCAGCTGGCGGCCGATGCTTTCAGAAGGATCCAGACAGGACTGCGGCTCCTGAAAAATCATCGACACATTTTGCCCGACCAGTTTACGTCGCTCGCGTGGCGTCAGTTGCAACAGCTCGATGTTATCAAAGCGCATCCGGTCCGCCGTCACGCGCCAGTTGTCTTTGGTAACGCCACAAATCGCCTTGGCAATCAGGCTTTTACCCGAACCGGATTCGCCCACCAGCCCGCGAATTTCACCGGCGTTGAGCGTCATACTGACGCGGTCCACAGCTTTGACCGGGCCATCGGCGGTCATAAATTCAATGGTCAGATTGCGGATATCGAGTAACGGCATTATTCCACTCCCGCATTAATCGCCCGACGCACACCGTCACCCAGCAGGTTGATCAGCAACACGCTGATAAGAATGGCGGCACCCGGCAGCATGACTGTCCACGGCGCGACATACACCAGCTCCAGCGAATCGCCGAGCATGGCTCCCCATTCCGGTGACGGCAGTTGTGCGCCCAGATCCAGAAAGCCTAACGCGGCGATATCCAGAATCGCCATCGACAGTGCGCGGGTAAATTCCGTTGCCAGCACCGCAACGATATTTGGCAGAACGGCATAACGCAGAATCTGCCAGGTGGAGGCACCATCGAGTCGTACGGCGACCACATACTCTTTTTCCAGCTCATCATGCACGGCGCTGTAAATCGTGCGCGAAATGCGTGGCAACAGCGCCAGCCAGACGGCCAGCATCGCATGCTCAAGTTTCGGCCCGATAAACGCGACGACGACAATCGCCAGCAGCAGGGAAGGGATAGACAGCAGCGTATCGAAAATATGGTTCAGAATGGCCGATTTCAGGCCACGGCTGATCCCCGCCAGTACGCCGATGATCACACCACATAAAGACGCCGCGAGGGTTATCACCAGTGCGCCGCCAATCGTCGGCGCAGCGCCTGTAAGCATCCGGCTGAGTAAGTCGCGGCCAAGATCGTCGGTGCCGAGGAAGAACGACACATTGCCGTAGCGCGACCAGGAGGGCGGCAACAACTGATAACCAAGGAATTGTTGATCGAGCGCGTAAGGCGCTAATAAATGGCCAAATATGCACAGCAATAACAAGCCGAGCACGCCGTAGAAACCGATCATCGACAGTGTGTCGCGATAGAAAATCCCCCACGTATGGCGCAGAGGACTCGGAACCTGTTTTTCGCGGTATACATTATCGAAGGGCATACCATTCCTTATGTTTCAATGGATTCATCAGTGCGCCCAGAATGTCTGAAAGCACGTTAACCACAATTACCAGCGAGCCAACGACCATCACACCGGCTGAAATCGCCGCGTAATCCTGCTGACGGATAGCGTTAATCAGCCATCGCCCGATGCCTGGCCAGTTAAAGACCACCTCAGTAATCATCGCCAGCGTCAGCATGGTCGAAAATTGCAGGCCGAGCTTGGGAATAATCGGCGGCAGCGCGTTGTGTAATACATGGCGACGGATAATCGTAAAGCGTGATAAACCGCGCGTTGCGGCGGCTTTCACATAGTTTTTCTCCAGCACATCGTCGGTGGAAATGCGCATCAGGCGGATCACTTCGGTCGTCGGCGCAACGGCCAGCGCGGCGATCGGTAAAATCATATGGCGGATAGCGCTCATGATCATCTCATGGCGGTATGGCGAATCAGAAAGCCATGCATCAACCAGCGTCAGGCCGGTGACACTTTTCAACTGATAGAGTAAATCCAGGCGACCGGAAACCGGCAGCCAGCCCAGTTGCAGCGAGAAGAACAGCATCAGCAGTACCGCCAGCCAGAACACCGGAATGGAAAAGCCGAGCAGGGCGATGCTGCTGATGGCGACATCCGGCCATTTTCCACGCATCACTCCCGCCAGAATGCCCAGCGGGATCCCGACGACTAATGCCAGCGCAAAGGCCAGCACGCACAATTCCATCGTGGCCGGGAAAACCGCTTTCAACTGATAAGAGATGCCTTCGCCATTGATACTCGACACACCGAAATCAAACTGGCAAAGACCCGCAAAATAGAAGTGGTAGGCGTCCCACAAGGACGCGCCGCGCAGTGGCGCATTCGGCGTGAAATAGCTCAGGCTGAACGCCACAAGGCTCAGGAAGAACAGGGTCACCAGCAGCAGCAAAATGCGGCGTAACGTAAAGATAATCATGGAACTTTCCTTCCTTCATTATCACGACTTTTTTCATCATCACGGAAGACGCCAGCAAACGAGGAGTTGCCAAACGGGCTCAGTACCAGCCCTTTGATGTCGTAACGGTAAGCCTGAAGACGCAGGGAAGACGCCAGTGGCAACACCGGCAGTTCCTGCTCAAGGATTTTTTGCGCCCGCTGATAAAACTCAATACGCTGGGAAAGTTGCTGTGACAACAGCCCCTGACGCAGCAATTCATCAAATTCCGGGTTACACCAGTGAGCATAGTTGGTCTGCGAATGAATCGCTGCACAACTGAGCATAGGGCGGAAGAAACTGTCCGGGTCATTACTGTCCGTTGACCAGCCAGACAGCGTCAGGTCGTGATTCATTTCCATCAGCTTGGCTTCCTGGAAACGTCCCTCGACCGGGACAATGGTGACTTTAATCCCTACCTGTCCCAAATCGGCCTGGATCAGTTCGGCGGTTTTCAGCGGGCTGGGGTTAAAGGACTGCGACGCCGTCGGTACCCATAAATGCAGATTAAGCTTTTCCTGCCCGAGGTCTTTCAGGATTTGCTTCGCTTTATCCGGATTGTATTCCGTTACCTGCGCGTTGCTGTCATAAGCCCAGGACGCACGCGGCAAAATAGACGCAGCGGTTTCAGCGGTGCCGTAATAAATCGACTGCATCAGGCGCTGATTGTTGATCGACAGCGCCACCGCCTGACGGATACGCGGATCATTGAGCGGGGCTTTGTTGGTATTGAAAGCCAGGTAGGCAACGTTCATCCCCGGGCGCAGGGAAAGACGCAAGCGCGGATCCTCACGTAGTATGGACAGCTGACTGGCCGCCGGATACGCCAGCACATCACATTCACCGGTTAGCAATTTCGACAAACGCCCGGTGCCGCCAACGCCCATATCAATCACCACCTGTGCCATACGCGGTGTGCCTTTCCAGTACTGTCCGTTGCGCGCCAGCCGCACATATTGCCCGGTACGGTATTCACCAAGCTGGAACGGGCCAGTGCCTACCGGCTGGCGATCAATCTCTTCTTCGTTGCCGGATTTGATGAGATTCGCGGCATATTCAGCCGAAAGCACCGGTGCATAGTGCGTGGCAAGATGCCAGAGAAAAGAAGCGTCAGGATTATTGAGGCGAAACTCAACGGTATAGTCGTCCAGTTTTTTGATGCTTTTCACCGCATGGGCAAACTGCAGGCTGTCGAAATACGGATATTCTTCACCGTTTACAGCGTGGTAGTGATTATTCGGGTCGATGATGCGCTGGAAGCTGAACACCACATCGTCAGCGTTCATCTTGCGCGACGGTGAAAACCAGCCGGTTTTCTGGAAAGGCACATCTTTGCGCAGATGGAAACGGTAGGTTGCGCCATCATCCAGCACTTCCCAGCTTTGTGCCAGTTCGGGGATCAGGCGATAGGTATAAGGGTCGACATCCAGCAGGCGGTCATATAACTGTGCGGCCAGCGTATCAATGATCAGCCCGCTGCTGGCTTTCTGCGGGTTAAAGGTATTGACCATGCCGTTAACACAATAGACAAAGCCGCTCTGGCGAATATCGTTCACCGGCGCACTGACGACTGTCGGGCTGGCGTGTGTTGGAGCAGTCTCAGCAAAAACTGCCGTGGACAAGCCACTCAGTAAAATCATCCACAAAGTTAGACGACGCATAAAGGCTTCAAAGTTAAGGTGCAATAGCTTAAGTGTACCGTACTCTGCGAGGTACCCCAATCCATTGAGCAAATCAGCGTGCGGGACTGCGGCACTTCGCGCAAAAACCGTTCGTTTTCCGGCAAAAAAAGAGCATGTATCAATAAAACCCTTGAAATTGGATTGCTATTGTTATGTTATATTATAACAATAATTGCAGGCGAAGTATTCCTGCACTGTCCTGAGATATGAGGTTAATGATGTCCTTACTCCCTGTTACCGTGCTGTCCGGTTTTCTTGGCGCAGGTAAAACTACCGTTCTCAACCATATTCTGAACAACCGTCAGGGATTACGCGTGGCGGTTATCGTCAATGATATGAGCGAGGTGAATATTGACGCCGCACTGGTCGCCAGTGAAATCACGCTCGACCGTCAGCAGGAAAAACTGGTGGAAATGAGCAACGGCTGCATCTGTTGCACGTTGCGGGAAGATTTGCTGATTTCAGTGCGTGAGCTGGCACAGGCCGGACGTTTTGATTATCTGCTGATTGAATCGAGTGGTATTTCAGAACCGCTGCCGGTGGCGGAAACCTTCACTTTCGAAGATGAAAACGGTGAAAGTCTGTCGCAGTTCGCACGGCTGGATACGCTGGTGACCGTGGTCGATGGCGTCAACTTTATGCAGCAATATCAGGAAGCGCGCAGTGTGCAGGAGGCCGGTGAAAGTCTGGGCGAGGACGATGCGCGTAGCGTGACGGATTTGCTGATCGACCAGATAGAATTCTGCAACGTGCTGCTGGTGAGCAAAACCGATCTTCTCGACAGCCTGCAACAGCGGGAAGTGATTGCATTGCTGAAAAGCCTCAATCCCGATGCGCACATTATACCGATTTCCCCCGGCAGCCTGCCGCTTGAAGCCGTGCTTAATACGCACCGGTTTGATTTCGCCAAAGCACAGCAGGCGCCGGGCTGGCTGAAAGAGTTACGCGGTGAACACACACCGGAAACCGAAGAGTACGGCATCAGCAGTTTTGTCTACACCGCACGCAGGCCGTTTGATCCGGATAAGTTTTACCGCGTGGTGCACGGCGACTGGGGGGGCGGTACCTTACTGCGTTCCAAAGGCTTTTTCTGGCTGGCGTCGCGTCCGCGCTTTGCCGGGCAGTGGAGTCAGGCGGGGGGCATAGCGCATTATGGCATGGCGGGTATTTTCTGGCGTTCGCTGCCTGAAAGCGACTGGCCGCAGGACGAGGAGACCCGTGAACAGATTATGGAGAAATGGGTTGAGCCGTTTGGCGATATGCGCCAGGAACTGGTGTTTATCGGCCAGCACCTGAATAAAGAAGAGATTATCCGGCAGCTGGATGCGTGTCTGTTAAGCGAAGAGCAGATGGCAGAAGGCATCGAACACTGGGTCAACATGGCCGATCCGTTCCCCGAATGGTAGTCCTTAGTGACCTTAAGGTGTTCATAAAGTAGCCATAATATCAGTGTGGTAATGAGAAATATTCTCAACAAAGTGCTTTACAGACGATACTGAGAACTATTATCATTCTTTTCACCGGACGAGAGGCGGCCCGCCAGGGACGTTAATCGCGAGGTACGACATTGCTCACATTGCTTCCAGTATTACTTAGCCAGCTCGGGTGCTGGCTTTTTTTTTGCCTGTTATTCAGCCCCTTCCTGCGAATTGACCTGAATTGCGTGTTTCTTCAACATTCCGCGCAACTGATGATAAGTCACGTTCAGCAACTCTGCGGCTTTACGCTGATTAAAGCGTGCCTGCCGTAAAGCCTGCTCAATCAGATTTTTTTCCTGTCCGGTCACCCATTGCTTAAGATCCAGCGGTAACGTCGGCAGCGTGTCGTGTGGACTGACGTCAGCCGTTTCCACGGTGGCAGTGCGCTGTGCAAACGGGTTCAGGATAATATTATCGAGCGGAAAATCGCTGGTACCATGGCGGTACATCGAGCGTTCGACGACGTTTTTCAGCTCGCGGATATTGCCCGGCCAGCGGTAGGCCATCAGCGTCTGACGCGCATAGTCGGTAAAGCCGGGGAATAACGGGAGAGACAGTTCGCGGCACATCTGAATGGCGAAATGTTCCGCCAGCAACATGATGTCCTGCTGGCGTTCACGCAACGGCGGCAGTTGCACCACATCAAACGCCAGCCGGTCCAGCAGGTCGGCGCGAAACTTTCCTTCAGCGGCCAGCACCGGTAAATCATCGTTGGTCGCACACACCAGCCGGACATCCACCTGTAACGGCTGGCTGCCGCCGACGCGCTCCAGATGACCGTACTCAATCACGCGCAGCAGTTTTTCCTGCACCAGCATGGGCGCTGTCGCCAGCTCATCGAGAAATAACGTGCCGCCATCCGCACGTTCAAAGCGTCCGAGATGACGTTTCTGTGCGCCGGTAAACGCGCCAGCTTCATGGCCGAACAACTCGGAATCCAGCAGGTTTTCATTGAGCGCCGCACAGTTGAGCGAAATGAACGGCCCCTGCCAGCGGGGCGACAGATAATGCAGACGATGCGCAATCAGTTCCTTTCCGCTGCCGCGTTCGCCGGTGACCAGAACCGGCTTATTCAGCTTCGCCAGTTGTGAGACCTGTTCCAGCACTTCGATGAAGGCGTTGGCTTCACCGAGTAAATTGTCTGTGTTATCCGTCATTTGGCTTTCCTTGTGTGGTGAAACACACTAACACTTAGTGAAAATAATCATCTCGAAAAATAAGCATAGCAGAGACAAAAGTAAAAAATTCAATTTATTCATGCAGATAATGATTTTAAAAAGTTGGCACGGATCCTGATATAGGTTTATCGCCGCAGTGAAAAATTTTCCTGCGGATTTAACCGGTAATCATTTGGCCGGAAACCAACAGAAACAAAGAGGAATTTCGATTATGGGTATTTTTTCTCGCTTCGCTGACATCATTAACGCCAACATCAACACCTTGCTGGATAAAGCAGAAGATCCGCAAAAACTGGTTCGTCTGATGATTCAGGAAATGGAAGACACGCTGGTGGAACTGCGTTCTACCTCCGCCCGTGCGCTGGCAGAAAAGAAACAACTGATCCGTCGTATCGATCAGGGTGAATCCCAGCAGAGTGAATGGCAGGACAAAGCCGAACTGGCGCTGCGTAAAGATAAAGACGATCTGGCCCGTGCGGCGCTGATCGAAAAGCAAAAGCTGTCCGAGCTGGTGACCACGCTGAAAAACGAAGTGAACGTGGTAGAAGAAACGCTGGATCGCATGAAGTCAGAAATTGGTGAGCTGGAAAGCAAACTGACCGAAACCCGTGCGCGTCAGCAGGCGCTGACCTTACGTCATCAGGCCGCAGCGTCCTCGCGTGACGTCCGCCGTCAGCTCGACAGCGGTAAAATTGATGAAGCGATGGCGCGTTTCGAGCAGTTCGAACGCCGCATCGATCATATGGAAGCGGAAGCAGAAAGCGTCAGCATTGGTAAAAAGAAATCGCTGGATCAGCAATTTGCCGAACTGAAAGCCGACGATGAAATCAGCGCACAAATTGCTGCGCTGAAAGCTAAAATGAACGGCAATCAGGACGCATAATGTTTGCCATTAAACCTGCCTGTTCGCAGGCAGGTTGTTGCAGGATTAACGCCGTAACCGGTAATAAATAAGACTCATAAGGAGAGACAATGAGCTTCCTGTTTTTAGCTATTCCGCTGACTATTTTCGTTTTATTCGTGGCGCCCGTCTGGTTGTGGCTTCACTACAGCAATCGCCAGCAAAATGGCAGTCAGCTCAGTCAGCATGAGATACAAAATCTCACCAGTCTGACTCATGAAGCGCAACGTATGCGCGAACGTATTCAGGCACTGGAAGAAATTCTTGATGCCGAACACCCGGGCTGGAGGCAATCATAATGGCGACCCGTCTGTCTGAGAAAAAACTCTACCGCGTGCCGGAAGAGGGCGTAATAAAAGGCGTTCTGGCCGGGCTGTCGCACTATCTGGGCGTGCCGGTAAAATTGCTGCGGATTATGGCCGTGCTGTCGATTTTCTTTGGTTTGTTCATGTTCACTGTCGTGGCGTACATCATTCTCAGCTACGTGCTTGACCCTGTTCCGGCCAGTGAATATGACGATGAAACTGCGCCATCGCCGCGTAACTTGCTGGAAGAAGCCGACCGCGAACTGAAAGCCAGCGAGCAGCGTTTACGCCAGGTCGAACGCTATGTCACCTCTGAAACCTTCGGCGTACGCAGCCGGTTCCGCCAGCTTTAATTCTTTATTCACCGCTTTGCCTCTGGCCGCCGGACGTTGCTCCGGCTGCTGTTTTCCTTCTCATCTCCCGCTTAAGGAATCTTTATGACCCGTTACCTGAATTCCTCGCTGCCGGGTAAGCGCAGCCTGTTTTCGAAAATTTTCAGCGTGATCATTACGCTGGCGCTGACCTTTGGCCCTGCCGGGCTGGCAGCGCGTGTGTTGGGCGTGGTGGGAAAAGGGCCAATGAGGTATGTTTTAGCACTATTATTAGAACCATTATTCAAACGTATTTTGACCGCGCTGTTTGGGCGCTACGCCAGGGAGAGCAATGAAAAGACTACAAAATGAGTTTAATTCACTGATCAATCGCGGCATGGACAGACATCTGCGGCTGGCTGTCACCGGTTTAAGCCGCAGCGGAAAAACCGCTTTCATCACCGCCTTCGTTAACCAGCTTTTACATATGCACAGCGGCGCACGTTTACCGCTGTTTTCGGCTGCCCGCGAGGAGCGTCTGCTTGGCGTAAAACGCGTTCCCCAGCGTGATCTGGGCGTGTCGCGCTTTGCCTATGACGAAGGTCTGGCGGCACTCTACGGCACGCCGCCCGCATGGCCAACGCCAACCCGTGGCGTCAGCGAAATCCGTCTGGCATTGCGTTATCGCTCTAATGATTCCCTGCTGCGTCACTTCAAAGACACCTCCACGTTATATCTGGAGATCGTCGATTATCCCGGCGAATGGCTGCTGGATTTGCCGATGCTGGAGCAAAACTATCTCGACTGGTCGCGCCAGATGGCGGGGCTGTTGCAGGGCGATCGTGCAGAATGGGCGAAGCCGTGGCTGACGCTGTGTGAACAATGTGATCCGCTGGCCCCGGCGGATGAAAATCTGCTGGGCACAATTTCACAGGCCTACACCGATTATCTGGTGCGCTGCAAGACCGAAGGTTTGCACTTTATCCAGCCGGGGCGCTTTGTTCTGCCGGGAGATATGGCCGGTGCGCCTGCGCTGCAATTTTTCCCGTTGCCGGAGCTGAACCGCTATTCCGATGCGCAACTGGCGCAGGCAGATAAAAACAGCAATCTGGGTATGCTGCGTGCGCGTTTCGACTATTACTGCCAGCACATCGTGAAAGGTTTTTACAAAGATCACTTTGTGAAATTTGACCGCCAGATTGTGCTGGTTGATTGCCTGCAACCGCTCAACAGCGGACCGCAGGCGTTCAACGATATGCGCCTCGCGCTGACGCAGCTGATGCAAAGTTTCCATTACGGTAAACGCACGCTGTTCCGCCGTCTGTTTAATCCGTGCATCGACAAACTGATGTTCGCCGCCACTAAAGCCGATCACATTACCGGCGATCAGCACGCCAGCCTGGTGTCGCTGTTGCAGCAACTGGTGCAGGAAGCCTGGCAGAACGCCGCTTTCGAAGGCATCAGTATGGATTGCGCCGGTCTGGCGTCGGTTCAGGCGACGGAAACCGGCATGGTCGAATATCAGGGGCAAAGCTTGCCCGCGCTGAAAGGCCACCGGTTGCAGGATGGCGCGCCGCTAACGGTGTTCCCCGGCGAGGTGCCTGCGCGTCTGCCGGGACATGCGTTCTGGCAAAAACAGGGATTCCATTTTGATGAGTTTCGTCCGCGTGAAATGAGCGTGGACACGCCGTTGCCGCACATCCGTCTGGATGCGGTGATGGAGTTTTTACTGGGAGATAAAATGCGATGAGCGAACCGATTAAACCGCGTATCGATTTTGAAACGGAATTAAAGGCCCCGGTCGATCCGGTGATCAAACCGGCGCTGGCGTTTGATGAGCAAATGTCAGAACGTTTTATTCCGGTTTCCGTTGAAACGGATGAACAGCAGGAAGAGGGCGAGGCCGAAGCAGTGCTCAACCGTGCGCTGAAACCGCGTCGCAGTTTGTGGGGCAAAATTGTGCGCCTCGGCGTGGCGGTGCTGGGCATCAGCGTGGTAGCACAGGGCGTGCAATGGGTACACGAAGCGTGGATCCAGCAGGACTGGGTGGCGCTTGGTGCCTGCACCGCAGGCGGGCTGATTATTGTCGCCGGTGTCGGTTCCGTTGCGACCGAATGGCGACGCTTGTACCGCCTGCGTCAGCGCGCCGACGAGCGCGATACGGCACGCGAATTAATGCACAGTCATGGATTAGGGCAGGGACGTGTATTCTGCGAAAAACTGGCGGCGCAGGCCGGGCTGGATAACAGCCATCCGGCGCTGCAACGCTGGCAGGCTTCACTGCATGAAACCCAGAATGACCGGGAAGTGGTTGAACTGTATGCCCGTCTGGTTCAGCCGGTTCTCGATGCGCAGGCCCGGCGTGAAATCAGTCATTCAGCAGCCGAATCCGCGCTGATGATCGCTGTCAGCCCGCTGGCGCTGGTGGATATGGCCTTCATCGCCTGGCGCAACCTGCGGCTGGTTAACCGTATCGCGGTGCTGTACGGCATCGAACTTGGCTATTACAGCCGTATTCGTTTGTTCCGTCTGGTGCTGCTGAACATGGCATTCGCCGGTGCATCCGAACTGGTGCGTGAAGTGGGCATGGACTGGATGTCACAGGACCTTGCTGCCCGTCTTTCAGCCCGTGCGGCACAAGGCATCGGTGCCGGTTTGCTGACTGCGCGTCTGGGCATCAAAACCATGGAACTCTGCCGCCCGCTGCCGTGGCTGGAAGGCGATAAACCGAAACTCGGTGATTTTCGCCGTGAGCTTGTCGGCAAGCTGAAAAACAGCATGGTGAAAAGCGATAAAACTAAATCAGGCGTCTGATATTTCTTCAGTTTTAAACTGCCAATAAAAAAGCCCCCAAATTAACGGGGGCTTGTATTACTCTGACTAAGTTGCTTATAAATTAACTTTCGGTACAACAAAAGCTGTTTATAAACTAGGTTGTCAGATAGTTCTGTGCTTTAGCAAGACCATCGGAAATTTGTGAATACGCCTTGTTCACCGCATTACTGGTGTCACTCACCGCGTCCTGACCAAAGTTTGATAGGCGATCGGCAACCTTATTAACATCTTCCGACCAACCCGCACCATTAACCATTTCAATATCATGTTCTGTTAATTGTTTCATCTTAGGCCTTCCTTTTAATCTGTTAAAGCAAGTCCCCTTAAATAACGGGGGCGATGAAAACATTGAGTAAGTCTATGGAGATAATTTCTACGCAATGTCTTCACAGGGATTAAGCCTAGAGTACTGCGGACGGAATTTGACTAGGAATAATCTCCTATGTGGATTTAGATATGTAACTCATTGTTTGAAATCACTATTAAGATATTTTTAAATCTGAATAATTAATGCAATGTGCAAAAAATAATCGAACCAGAGGTCAGGTGGTTATTTTTTATAAGACATTGAAATTAATATTACTGCGCAATTATCCCTGCGTGGTAATAACTTCATCCGGTGTTTCAGAGTAATCGCGGTGGCAGCGTGATTATGTGCTGCTATCTTTCAAAGATTCTGTTTTTACAGCCGGTTTTTCTGGAACGCTTAAATATGCTCTTTCGTAAAGAGGTCAATGAACATCAGCAAAGTCACTGGGCGGGTAAGGCTTTATTGCTCTCCGGCTGGCCTTTATGGATTGTCACGACACTCACGGCCCTCTTCCTGTTTGCTTTACTGATATTCCTGATCTTCGCTAACTACACACGTCGCATCAACGTCAGCGGTGAAATCATTACTCAGCCGCACAGCATTAATTTATTCAGCCCTGAGCAGGGCGTGGTCACCAAATTGTATGTCGATACCGGTAAACCCGTAAAAAAGGGCCAGCCTTTATATGAAATCGACGTCAGCCGCGTGACGCAGGCGGGGAATGTCAGTACCACCACGCTCGCCGCTATTAAAAAGCAGCGCGAGCAAATCGATTCCATTATTGCCCAGCTGGAACACAATAAGCAGGAAACCCTGCAAAACCTGCAACAGCAACTCGATCAGTATCAGAAGGCGCATGAAGTCTCACAAAGCATGGTGGATTCGGCGCAGGAAGGGCTGGATGCCATGAAAAAGAGCATGCAGAACTACGGGGCATATCAGAAGAAGGGCCTGATCAATACTGACCAGTTGAATAATCAGCGCTACCTGTTTTACCAGCAGCAGACATCGTTCCAGAGCCTGAACACCCAGGCGATTCAGGAAGCATTACAAATCACCAATCTGCGCAGCGAACTGGTGACACGCGCCGCCGAGTTTGATAACCAGATTTCACAGTACGGCTACCAGCGCAATGACCTCGAACGCCAGCTGGCGCAGGCCGATGCCAAAGGCTCATTGCTGATCACCGCGCCGACCTCCGGCAAAATCTCTTCGCTGAGCGTCACGCCCGGACAGATGGTCAACGCCGGTGACAGCCTCGCGCAACTGGTGCCAGCCAGTAATTCCCCGTTCTTTCTCGTTGCCTGGCTGCCGAATGAAAGCGTGCCTTACGTGAAAGCCGGCGAGCACATCAATATTCGGTACGAAGCCTATCCGTTTGAAAAATATGGCCAGTTCCCCGGCAAGGTGGAATCGATTTCCTCTGCGCCGGTTTCCGAACAGGAGCTGAATTCTTACGCCAGCGCGCCGAGAACGGCCAATGGCACGATCAGCGGGCCGTATTACAAAGTGATTGTTTCACTGGATAAAAAAGCCATGAACTGGCACGGCGAAACGCTGAATTTATCCAGCGGCATGAAAGCCGAGTCGACGTTATTCCTGGAGAAAAGGCCGCTGTATCAGTGGATGTTGTCTCCGTATTACAGCATGAAGAAAAGCGTGGTGGGGCCAATCAATGAATCTCGATAACGTACGGGAGCTGGCTGACCGCCTGCACTTTAGCTGGCGCCACCGGGTGCCGCAGATTATTCAAACCGAGGCCGCCGAGTGCGGACTGGCCAGTCTGGCAATGGTCTTTGGCTATCACGGCAAACACGTCGATTTGCAAAGCCTGCGTCAGCGCTATGGCATATCTTCACGGGGCGCGACGCTGCGCACGCTGATGGATATCGCGGCAGCGAATGAGATGAAATCCCGCGCGTTAAAGCTGGATATCGATGAGCTGAACGCGCTGAAAACGCCGTGTATTTTGCACTGGGATCTCAATCATTTCGTGGTGCTGGTTGGCGTTAAACAGGGCAAAGTGATTATTCACGATCCGGCCTTTGGCCGCCGTTCGCTTGGCATGCGCGAGGTGTCCGAGCACTTCACTGGCGTGGCACTCGAGCTGTGGCCGGACAACGGTTTTACCTCCGAGAAACCGCGTGTGCGGCTGGATCTGCGCAAAATGATGGGCAATGTCAGCGGCCTTATTCCGGCGCTGACCAAAATCTTCTGCCTCTCGCTGATGATCGAATCGGTCAACCTGCTGCTGCCGGTCGGGATGCAACTGGTAATGGACCATGTGATCCCGGCGAAAGACCCGGATTTACTGACCCTGATTTGCCTCGGGTTGCTGTTCTTCATCATTTTCCGCACCGGCGTCAGCATGTTACGCGCCTGGACATCGCTGGTGATGAGTACGCTGATTGATGTGCAATGGAAAGCGCGGCTGTTCGATCATCTGATGAAACTGCCGCTCGATTATTTTGAGAAACGTAAACTCGGGGATATTCAGTCGCGTTTTACTTCGCTCGATACGCTGCGCACCACGCTGACCACCAACGTGGTCAACAGTATTATCGACGGCATTATGTCGGTCGGGTTAATCGTGATGATGGTGCTGTATGGCGGCTGGCTGATTTGGGTGATTCTTGGCTTCACGGCGATTTATGTCATCTTCCGCCTGACGACGTATAACGCTTACCGCCAGGTTTCCGAGGAGCAAATCGTTAAAGGTGCGCGTGCCGGTTCGCACTTTATGGAAACGCTCTACGGCATCAGCACGCTGAAAGCACTGGGTTTATCGAAAGCCCGCGCCAATTTCTGGCTCAATCTGAACATTGATAACGCCAATGCGACGGTGCGTAAAACCAGGTTTGAGATGATGTTTACCGGCGGCAACACGCTGATCGCCACGCTCGATCAGGTCGCGCTGCTGTGGCTGGGGGCGACGCAGGTAATTGACGGCCATATGACGCTGGGGATGTTTGTGGCCTTCAACACCTACCGCGGGCAGTTCTCCGAACGTGCTGCCAGTCTGCTGAATATGGTGTTGCAACTGCGGATGCTTTCCCTGCACCGCGACCGTATCGCGGATATCGCGCTGACCGGCACCGAGAAATCACTGCCGGAACGTGAGTTGCTGCGGGCGGGCGAGGCAGCGTCGCTGGAGGTGCGGGATCTGGTGTTTCAGTACGACAGCCTTTCCGCACCGCTGATCAACGGGCTAAACCTGTCGGTGGCGGCGGGCGAAAGTGTGGCGATCACCGGGCCGTCGGGGCAGGGTAAAACCACTCTGATGAAGATCATGACCGGTTTGCTGACGCCCACCGAAGGCCGCATTCTGATTAACGGTATGGATATCACCACCGCCGGACTGAACAATTACCGCAGTTGCATCGCCTGTGTGTTACAGGATGACACGTTGTTCGCCGGATCTATCGCCGAGAACATTGCCAGCTTTGATGAGCAGAAAGATGAAGCGCGTATTATTGATTGCGCCCGCCGTTGTAACATCCACGACGATATCGAACGGATGCCGATGGGCTATGAAACGCTGATCAGCGAACTGGGCGGCAGTTTGTCCGGCGGGCAGAAACAGCGTTTGCTGATTGCCCGCGCACTGTACCGCCGTCCGGCGATACTGTTCCTCGACGAAGCCACCAGTCATTTGGATCTGGACAATGAAATACGCATCAATCAGGCGATCAGCGAACTGGATATTACGCGGATATTTATTGCCCACCGTCCGTCTACGATTGCCTCAGCAGATCGCGAGATCAAGCTCGGTTAAATCCTTCCTTCAGGCGATCCCTGTTCCGGGATCGCCTTTCCAAAATTGCGGCCTCTGTTACATCTCCTCACGGAAAGTTCATCATTTGTTTAAAAGTTATTATAAAATGCGGACTTCATCGTCTGACGGCGCTGCATCGCCTCCTGCCGTCTGAACTGTCTGTGCTCCTGTTTCTAAAAAATATCAGCGCAACAGATTAATTTTTAGGAGTTTTCATGTCGAATCAGTTCCCGAGCTCACGCCTTCGCCGCCTGAGACAGTCCGAATCCCTGCGCACTCTTTTTCAGGAAACTGAATTTAGCGTCAACGATCTGGTACTGCCGATTTTCGTAGAAGAAGAGACCTCTGAATACGTACCCATCGAAGCTATGCCGGGTGTGTTGCGCATCCCTGAATCCCGCCTGGCATTTGAAATCGAACGTTACGCCCGCGCCGGTATCCGCTCTGTTATGACGTTCGGTATTTCGCATCACATGGATGCTACCGGCAGCGATACCTGGAACGAAAACGGTCTGGTCGCGCGTATGGCGCGTATCTGTAAAGACACCGTGCCTGAAATGATTGTCATGTCCGACACCTGTTTCTGCGAATACACCTCACACGGCCATTGCGGTGTGTTGCACGACCATGGCGTGGATAACGACGCAACCCTGGTCAACCTCGGTAAACAGGCTGTCGTGGCGGCGGCTGCTGGTGCAGATTTCATCGCGCCATCCGCCGCGCAGGACGGTCAGGTGCAGGCCATCCGCAGTGCGCTGGATGAAGCCGGATTTATCGATACCTCAATCATGGCGTATTCCACCAAGTTTGCATCTTCCCTGTACGGGCCTTTCCGCGAAGCGGGCGGCAGTGTACTGAAAGGCAACCGCAAGCAATATCAGATGAACCCGATGAACCGCCGCGAAGCCGTGCGTGAATCGTTGCTGGACGAGCAGGAAGGCGCCGATGCGCTGATGGTGAAACCGGCCGGTGCGTATCTGGACGTGATCCGCGATATCCGCGAAGCCTCCCGTCTGCCACTGGCGGCGTATCAGGTCAGCGGTGAATACGCGATGATCAAATTTGCTGCACAAGCCGATGCTATTGATGAGCGTGCCGTCGTACGTGAAAGCCTGGGCGCGATTAAACGTGCTGGCGCAGATATTATCCTGACTTACTTCGCGATGGATATTGCCGAAAACGGGCTGTAATTTTTGTTCTCGCCGCAAACCAAAACCGGGCTTCCGCCCGGTTTTTTTATGTCCTCGCGTCGGAAGCTGATACTGCGCGATGTATGTTCAGATAACGTCTTTAATATTTAAGAGTGGCAGAAAATTAAAATAATGCTTTTTTATAGAGAATTACCTCACCATTAATAGGGTGTAATTAATAAAAAAGTATTCATACAAAGAATAAGGTTTTATAGCGGTTAAATTACTGACTTTTGTAACTTAATAAACTGAGTTTTTTATTAACTAATTTTTATAGCCTGCCGATACCCCATGTGCTTCACATACAATTGTATTTATAAAAATAATGGAGAGCCATGCGCTATGAAAATATTTATGTCATATTTTGAAAATCTAAAAGTCGGGAAAAAATTAGCATTAGGTTTCGGACTTATCTTATTGCTGAGCATTGCAGTTGCTTTATGTGGTATTAAAAATCTGAATGATATTTCCATTCGAGCTGAGAAAATAAGCCAGCTTAAAGTGATAACTGACCAGTTTGCTATGGCGAAAGCTGAAAGACTGGAATATGTGAAAACGCACGATGAAAAATACATCACAATGAATGAGGTGAACTTACAGCAGGTTGATAAAAAAATTGAAAGTCTCAGGTTGCTTCGTTGGGATACAGAGCACCTGAAGATGCTTAATGAAATGTCAGAGGTCATGAAGACGTATCGTGACAAGCGTGCTCAAACGGTCCGCGAGACCCAACAACGTGATCTTGTTGTCAGTAGTTTTGTGCTGACACGCGAAGAATCTGAGATTAACAGTCTGGCTCAGTCCTATGCACGAGATCCCGCACGTGCTGTCACCGCGATCGCGTTAGGGGATATCGTCAGACACATTGATGGGGTGGCGACACGTGTAAAACTCCTCCAGTTTGAGAATACTGAGGAATCCCTTCAGGCTTTAACAGGTTTTATGAATGAATCGATTCAGCAAATGGATGCCGTCAAATCCCAGTTAAATCCGGCTGATGTCAGCATACTTGAAGAAATTGAACGCTCGGTCTCGGCCAAAAAGGCGAGTGCCGGAAACTACCTCCAATCCTATATTGCTGAGCAGGAAGCAACTCAGTTGCTTGCGAAAGCAGGCGGCAAGCTGACCACCCTGAGTGACAATATATTTGAATCGGAGCTGAGCGCGGCGCATGACGATATCAGAAATGCAGTTATATGGATGACTTCACTCCTGGTAGCAGCAGTCTTATTAAGTATTGGCATTGCACTGATTATTTCCCGCCAAATTGTGAAGCCTCTGGCTGACACGCTTGACGTCGCCAGACAGATAGCGCGCGGTGATTTAAGAGCCCATCTCAATACCACGCGTCGTGATGAGCTGGGAGAACTGATGCAAGCTGTAGATGAGATGAACACCGATCTCCGCCGTATCATCGGGGATATTCGTACCGGTGTGACGCAGGTGAGCCATGCCTCCGCAGAAATTGCGGCAGGTAATAATGATTTATCCGCACGCACTGAGGAACAGGCTGCTGCGCTTGAAGAAACGGCAGCCAGCATGGAGCAGTTAACTGCGACGGTTAAACAGAACGTGGACAATATTCATCATACCAGCCGCCTGGCGGGCAGTACTTCAGAAACGGCGAATAAAGGCGGGCAACTCGTCTCTCATGTGGTGAAAACTATGAATGAAATTACTGCAAGCTCAGCAAAAATTGCTGAGATTACGACGGTAATTAATAGCATCGCTTTTCAGACCAATATTCTGGCTCTCAATGCGGCTGTTGAAGCGGCGCGTGCTGGCGAACAGGGGCGGGGATTTGCTGTTGTGGCAAGCGAAGTGAGAAGCCTTGCGCAGAGAAGCGCTCAGGCTGCAAAAGAAATAGAAGGTTTAATTGGTGAATCGGTAGAGCGAATTAATGCAGGGTCAGATCTGGTAGAACAGGCGGGGACTACCATGCATGACATTGTGACCAAAGTCGCTAATGTTACCGAAATACTGAATGAAATTACTCAAGCATCGGATGAACAGAACAGGGGAATATCTCAGGTAGGGCAGGCAATAGTGGAAATGGACAGCGTGACTCAACAAAATGCGGCCCTGGTGGAAGAGTCTTCTGCTGCCGCCAATGCGCTGCGAGATCAGGCACAAAATCTTGCTGCGTCTGTTTCACGTTTTATTACTGAGTAATCTGATTCTCAAAACAGTCGTGATATTGCGTGCCGTTTGTGCACCACATAGCATGACTGTTTTGTTAAGCCGACCATGTGTGTCATCGGCCAGGTTTTGAGATAAATGCAATTCCCATCCGTAACCCTACTTCTTCACAATGCCCGCAATATCATTGGTGTTCATCAGATGATAATCGCCATTCATGTCGGTGTAGCTGGTCATGCCGGTATTGCGGTCACGATCCGGTTCGCCGTGGGCGAAAAACTGGTCGCCGGATTTGGTGTTAATCACATAATCGCTGGCGCAGCCAGTTAACGACAGAGCCAGAACCACAGCCGTCAGGCAGGATAATTTCTTCATTGTTCAGTAGTTTCCCGTTGCAATCATCTGCCCATATTACAAAACAACCCGCCGCAAGAAGCAAAGAATAAAAATGTCACCCGGCGTAAGCGTGCGTGCAAAACCGTGCTTGTGCACCAGCGCGGTGCGATGTGATCCCGTCGTTGTTTCTGTCAGTTGCCCGTAACGCTCTCCCGTCGCTATCTATACTCACATAACCCGTCACATTCTCAGAGGTTGAGTAACAATGGCAGATATTTTGCTTATGTTTTTTTACCTTTGATGTTTTCACCCCCGGAGATAAGCGGGAAACCCTCAGTCTTAAGGCTTAAGCGTTAAATTTCAGATTTTCTGATTACGACTTCGTGTTGGTGTTTTTGCTACATGCGTTTTCCATAACCCGTTTTGCATAAACTCTGTCCTAAGGATCATGATGATGTCGATGAAATTTATTAAAAGTCCTCTTTCTTTGTTGCTGGCAGGCTGTCTGGTCACTGCGTTTACCGCGCGTGCGGATATCGTGATTGGCGTCGCTGGCCCGTTCACCGGCCCGAATGCCACCTATGGCGATCAGTACTGGCATGGTGCCACCCAGGCCGCTGAAGACATTAATGCCGCTGGCGGAATCAACGGCGAGAAAATCAAACTGGTGCAGGGCGATGATGCCTGCGAACCGAAACAGGCCGTTGCGGTCGCTAACCGTCTTGTTGATCAGGATAAAGTGCAGGCGGTGGTCGGGCATTTTTGTTCATCTTCTACCATGCCCGCATCTGAGGTTTACAACGATGCCGGCATTATCGCCATCACGCCGGGATCCACTAACCCGCAAATCACCGAACGCGGCATGAGTGATATGTTCCGCATGTGCGGACGTGACGACCAGCAGGGGCAGGTTGCCAGTGATTACATCATCGACAAGCTGAAAGCCAAAAAAGTGGTCATTATCCACGACAAAGACACTTACGGGCAGGGGCTGGCGGATGCCACCAAAGCGGCGCTTAACAAGCGTGGCGTGAAAGAAGTGATGTATGAAGGGTTATCGCGCGGCGAAAAAGACTTCAACGCGCTGGTCACCAAAATCAGTGCGCAGAAACCGGACGTGGTGTTCTTCGGCGGTTGCCATCCTGAAGCCGGTCCGCTGGTACGCCAGATGCGTGAGCAGGGCGTGCAGGCCACGTTCTTCTCCGGCGACTGTATCGTCAACGAAGAAATGGTCACCGCCGCAGGCGGCCCGCAATATACCAACGGGATTCTGATGACCTTCGGCAAAGACCCGCGTCTGATCCCGGAAGGCAAAGTCGTTATCGATAAATTCCGCGCCAGCAAGTTCGAGCCGGAAGGCTACACCCTTTACTCCTATGCCTCCGTGCAGGCTATTGCCGCGGCATTCAAAGCCACCGGCGGCAGTGATTCCGCCAAAGCCAGCGCCTGGCTTAAAGCCAACAGCGTCGATACCGTCATGGGCAAAAAAGCCTGGGACAGTAAAGGCGACCTGAAAGTCTCTGATTACGTGGTTTATAAATGGGACGACAAAGGCAAATATCAGGAAGTTAAGGAATAAAGCACTCTTATTTGCCATTTTGAACCCGGGCAGTGCTCACTCTTTATGAAAGAACTGGCTCACGTACTTAATGTACGCTCCGGCTCTTGTGCGCTGGCCGGGTCCAAACTGGCTGCAACGATAACGCTTTATTAGCTTTAATGAATGCGCCCTTAGCCAGGCGCGGTCACAAAAAGAGACTGCGTATTTATGGATTCATTCTTCCTGCAACAACTGTTTAATGGCATTACGCTCGGTGCTGTCTACGGTCTCATTGCCATCGGCTACACCATGGTTTACGGCATTATCGGCATGATCAACTTTGCGCACGGCGAAGTGTATATGATTTCGGCTTACCTCTGTGCCATCGCGCTGGCGCTGCTTTCCTTCTTCGGGCTTCACTCTTTTCCGCTACTGATCCTGGGCACGCTGGTGTTCACCATCGTGGTCACCGGCGTGTATGGCTGGGCGATTGAACGCATTGCCTATAAGCCGCTGCGTAATTCGACCCGTCTTGCACCGCTGATTTCTGCTATCGGCATGTCACTTATCTTACAAAATTACGCGCAAATCAGTCAGGGGCCGCGACAGCAGGGCATTCCGACCATGCTGGATGGCGCATTCCGTTTTCATATCGGCGAAAGTTTTGTCCAGATGACCTACACCAAAATTTTCATTCTGGTGGCGTCGCTGGCTGGCATGCTGGTTTTATCGTGGATTATCAGTAATACCAAACTTGGTCGTATGTGTCGTGCGGTGCAGCAGGACAGAAAAATGGCTTCCATTTTGGGTATTAACACTGACCGCATTATCTCGCTGGTCTTCATGATTGGCGCAGCGATGGCCGGACTGGCCGGGGTTCTGGTGACCATGAACTACGGCACGTTTGATTTCTACGCCGGTTTCATCATCGGCATCAAAGCTTTTACCGCAGCGGTACTCGGCGGCATTGGTTCATTACCCGGCGCGATGCTGGGCGGGCTGATCCTGGGGATTGCCGAAGCGCAGTTCTCGGGCATGGTGAATTCTGATTACAAAGATGTGTTCTCCTTTGGATTGCTGGTGGTGATCCTCATTTTCCGCCCTCAGGGCCTGCTGGGCCGTCCGGTCGTGACGAAAGTGTGAGGGAAATAAAATGATGTCACAAACTGCTGTGAACAGCGGATTTTCATTTAAACGCTGTCTGCTGGATGCCATTTTTGCCGGGCTGGTGGCGCTGATTATTTTCGGGCCGGTGGTCGGTGTGGTGCTCGATGGTTACAGCTTTAACTTTCATAGCCAGAGGCTGGTCTGGATCATTGCTGCGGTGATGACGGGCCGCTTCCTGCTCAGTGCATTTTTAGAAACCACAGCCGGGCAGAAAATGCGTGCGCGTTTCGAATCCGACAGCGCGGGCGTCTATGTCCGGTCGCCGGATTATAAAAGTCATCTGCGCTGGGTTATTCCGCTGCTGATTGTGCTGGCCATTTTCTTCCCGTTCGTCGCCACCAAATACATTCTGACGGTCGCCATTCTGGGACTGATTTATGTGTTGCTCGGCCTCGGGCTGAATATCGTGGTCGGACTGGCCGGTTTGCTCGATCTGGGGTATGTGGCGTTTTACGCCATCGGGGCTTACGGGCTGGCGCTGGGGTATCAGTATCTCGGCCTCGGCTTCTGGTCGATGCTGCCGCTGGCGGCGGTGATGGCCGCGCTGGCGGGTGCGTTGCTGGGTTTCCCGGTGCTGCGTATGCACGGCGACTATCTGGCGATCGTGACGTTAGGTTTCGGTGAAATCATCCGGCTGGTGCTGACCAACTGGTTGTCGTTTACCGGCGGTCCGAACGGTGTTTCCGCGCCTCCGCCCACCTTTTTCGGGCTGGAATTTGGCCGGCGGGCGAAAGAGGGCGGCGTGCCGTTCCACGAGTTTTTCCATCTGACCTATAACCCGAATATGAAATTTATCTTCATCTATGCCGTGCTGGTTCTGGTGGTGTTGCTGGTGTTGTTTATCAAACACCGGCTGACCCGCATGCCGATTGGCCGCGCGTGGGAAGCGCTGCGTGAGGATGAGATTGCCTGCCGCGCGATGGGGCTGAATCATGTGCTGGTCAAGCTGTCTGCCTTTACCCTCGGGGCTTCCACAGCCGGAATTGCGGGCGTGTTTTTCGCCACGTATCAGGGCTTCGTTAATCCGACCTCTTTCACCTTTTTCGAATCTGCACTGATTCTCGCTATTGTGGTTTTGGGCGGTATGGGCTCAACCATCGGCGTGGTGCTGGCGGCATTTGTGCTGACCGTCGCGCCGGAACTGTTGCGCAGCTTTGCCGAATATCGCGTATTGCTGTTCGGCGTTTTAATGGTGGTGATGATGATCTGGCGGCCACGCGGGTTGATCCGCATCAGCCGCAGCGGGTTTGCCGTGCGTAAAGGAGTCGCGCCATGAGCGAAGCGTTAGCGGATAACAACATCCTGAGTGTCGAGCATTTGCGCATGCATTTCGGCGGCATTAAGGCGCTGAACGATGTGAATCTTGCGGTGAAACGCGGATCGATTACCGCGCTGATCGGCCCGAACGGCGCAGGAAAAACCACGGTATTTAATTGCCTGACAGGTTTTTATAAAGCGTCCGGCGGCAATATTTTGCTCAATACGCGCCGCCGGACGACCAATGTAATCCAGGTGCTCGGGCAGAAATTTCAGCCTGATGACTGGATAAAACCGGCGCAACTGGGCAAACGCATTTTCTACAAAATGTTCGGCGGTACACACCTGGTTAACCGCGCCGGGCTGGCGCGTACCTTTCAGAATATCCGGCTGTTTCGTGAAATGTCGGTGGTTGAAAATCTGCTGGTCGCTCAGCACATGCAAACCAACCGCAACCTGATTGCCGGTGTGCTCAATACGCCGGGTTATCGCCGTGCGGAAAATCAGGCGCTGGACCGCGCATTTTACTGGCTGGAAGTGGTGGAACTGGTGGATTGTGCCAACCGGCTGGCAGGGGAAATGTCTTACGGTCAGCAGCGCCGGCTGGAAATCGCCCGTGCGATGTGTACCGCGCCGGAAATGATTTGCCTGGACGAACCGGCAGCCGGTCTGAATCCGGTTGAAACACGTACGCTGAGCAAAATTATCCGCTTCCTGCGCGATCATCACGACATCACCGTGCTGCTGATCGAACATGATATGGGCATGGTGATGGACATTTCCGACCACATTATCGTGCTCGACCACGGCGACGTGATTGCCGAAGGAATACCGCAGGCTATTCAGAACGATGAGAAAGTCATTGCCGCGTATCTGGGTGCTGATGAAGACGACGAGGTCAGCTTATGAGCGACGCGATGCTGGAATTTCGTGATGTGAATGTGTATTACGGGGCGATTCAGGCATTACAGCAGGTCTCTTTGCAGGTGCATGAGGGGGAAACGGTGGCGTTGATTGGTGCCAACGGTGCCGGGAAATCAACGCTGCTGATGTCGATATTCGGCCAGCCACGTATACAGAGCGGGCAGATCCTGTTTCGCGGGGAAGATATCAGCCGCAAATCGACACACTTTGTGGCTTCGGCTGGCATAGCGCAATCGCCGGAAGGGCGACGTGTTTTTCCGGATATGACCGTGGAAGAAAACCTGCTGATGGGCACCATTCCCGTCGGGAATAAACACGCGGCAGAAGATCTGCACACCATGTTTGAGTTATTCCCGCGCCTGAAGGAACGCCGTAAACAACGGGCGATGACCATGTCCGGTGGTGAACAGCAAATGCTGGCGATTGCCCGTGCGCTGATGAGTCGCCCGAAGCTGTTACTGCTCGATGAACCGAGTCTTGGGCTGGCGCCTATTATCGTTAAACAGATTTTCCAGACCTTGCGCGAACTGGCAAAAAACGGCATGACTATCTTTCTGGTGGAGCAAAATGCGCATCATGCGCTCAGGCTTTCTGACCGGGGTTATGTGATGGTCAACGGACAAATTCGGCTTAGCGGTTCAGGCGAAGAACTTTTACATAATCAGGAGGTGCGGAAAGCTTATCTCGGAGGAATCTGATTTTTCATCTTCAATGCCCGCGATACCCCGTATTGCGGGCCTTCCCGCCAACTTTTTTCCGCATTTTCAACCTGCCTCCACATTTCGCCCACAGTATTCCGCTATCATGCAATTCTTACAGAAAGGTGACCGGAAAGTTAATTTTCTGAGGTATCATGCGGAATTAGCTGTCATGAATTTGTAAAACGTCAGTTTTTTTGGGCACATCAGTGGCCTGAAGCCGTGTTAAGGCGTTGACCCACCAGGATCAACAGGCTATATAGCGCTATCCGTTTTTGGCATGAATTTTCCTGTCTCAGGGATGAAGTAAGTGAATGACAAACGGGTCATTCGCTCGATGAGTTGAACCGTCGGCGCTGCTCGTAAAACAGCAGAAATGGGTCGTAGAGTTTATTGTTTAAATCAGACAGGGTGCTGAAATGGCTTCTGAGATAATTTCCTTCGTATTATTTCTTTCTTCTATTTTTCTCTACGTCACGCGGGCGTCGGCCAGCCGTGTCTGGTTTTCACTGGTGCTGTTTTTCCTCGGGCTTTACGTCATTCTTAACGTCATCCTGATCGGCAGCAATTATTTCACCGGTGAAGGCATCACGGACGCGGTGTTATATACCGTCACCAGTAGCCTGAAAGGGGCGGGGCTCAATAAATATATCCTGCCATTTATCGGTTTACTGGCAGGGCTTGTCAGCGTATTCGCTTTGCTGGCGTGGGGGCTGAAGCAGCGTCGTGCCAAAAACAGCAGCGCGGTCTACAGTGCGCTGGCCGTGGTGCTGGCGGTCTTTTCTGTCGGTTCCACACAGGCATTCCAGAACATCTCGCGTCTGGTCAAAACGCAAATCTCAGGCAGCGGTGCAGATTTTAGTACCTATTACAAAGTGCCCGAAAAAGCCATTAAAGGCGCGAAAAAGCCTAACCTGGTTTATATCTACGGCGAGAGTCTGGAACGCACGTATTTTGATGACAAAGTCTTCCCCGGCCTGACCACCGAATTAAACCGCCATAAAGCGCAGAGTACCGATTTCACAAACACCAAACAGTTGCCGGGCACTGGCTATACCATCGCGGGTATGGTGGCTTCTCAGTGTGGGATCCCGTTGTTTGCGCCGTTTGATGGTAATGCCTCCAGTGCACTGGCGACTTTCTACCCTGAAAACGTCTGTCTTGGCGATGTGCTCAAAGGTGCAGGTTATACCAACTATTTCTATCAGGGCGCTGAACTGGCTTTCGCAGGCAAAGGAACCTTCCTGAAATCCCATGGTTTCGACCATCTTTATGGTTACAACGAATTGCGTCCGACTGTCGCGGACCCGTCCTATAAAAATGACTGGGGCTGGTATGACGACACCTTGCTGGATGAGGTGTACAAAAAATTCGTGACGCTGAGTCAGGAAGGTAAGCCGTTCTCACTGTTCACGCTGACCGTTGATACGCATCATCCTGACGGCTTTATTTCCCGCGGCTGTACCCGCAAGGAATATAAAGTGAACGGTAAAGCCAACCAGTCACTGAGCGCCGTGTCCTGTAGTCAGGAACTGATTGCCGCATTTATCGATAAGATTAAAAAGTCCGGTTATTTCGATAACACCATCATTGTGGTGTCTTCCGATCATCTGGCGATGAACAACACGGCTTACAACATTCTGACCAAACAGAACCGTAAAGACCTGTTCTTCGTACTCGACGGCCGTCATCCGGCGGGGGAGCTGAACGGTGCGAAACGCAGCACCCTGGATAATGGCGCGACCGTACTGGATATGATGGGCGGCGACAACTACATCGGTCTTGGACGCAGCGGTGTTTCTGCGACATCGATGACTGCGCAGTTCCTCAATATTGATGACAAAGTGAATGCCTGGAAACCGGCGGTCATCAAACAGTGGGGCTTCCCGAACAGCATCAAAGACTATGCGGTGAATACCAAAGACAGCACTTTCACCTTCTCCGGCATGACCATCAAAACGCCGTTTATTCTGAAGGTCACGGCAGACAAAATTGAGCCGATGTTTGATGTCTATCTGTCCACGCCGCTGAAAAAACAACTGGCCGGACTGGCGACCAGCGATAACTTTGTCTGGGTTGATAAATGCTACGAAATGGGACGCGTCTGGGCACCAGAGTTGTCGCTCAATACCGGCCTGTGCGTTGCATCGGGGAACCTCGGGGCGAAGCCGACGATCGTGCAGATCACCGGTGATACCTTCAAAGGTAAAGTGGACTTCGTGAAAGACACCTCGGGCAGCAATGCGATTTATCAGCAAACCCTGAAGACGCTGAACATTGATGATTCCGCCACCACTTATCAGTCGAAAGCCATCGCTTTTATGGTGCCGGGATTGCCGGAGCAGGTAAAAGCGATTACCGGTGTTTCAGCCGTTGAAAACTGGGGACGCTGGTCAGATGCCAATCTGGCACCGTCGGTGAAAATTGATTACGTTAAACCGCTGCCCGCCACCTTTGATGTGGTGATCCGCGCACGGGCTTACGGCAATAACATCGATAAGCCGGTTTCCGTCCGTGTCGGAGATCAGGAGCAGTTTGTCACCTTCGGCGATAAAGACGGTATCGTGAAAGTACAGTTCACCAATCCGGGAGCGGAGCAAAGTATCGTCATCACGCCGCCGGAACCGACCGAACCCACTGAAGGCACCAGCGGCGGCTTCCAGCCTCGTAAACTGGGCATCGGCATGGTTTCTCTTGAAGTTCAGCCGGTGGATCCGCAGTCTTAATCCGCTGTTTGCCCGAAATGTTAAAAACCCGCTCCGGCGGGTTTTTTATTGGAAGCAAATTGGGGAAATGGCAATTGAAATAACACTTAGCATTTTTATCGCTTTACTATCCCATTTCGGTTATTCATTTCAAGAATAACTATCATTAAAACAATATTATAAAGAAATAAGCCGATGGGTATACTCGCCAAATTCCTGCACGGAAACACAGCCCGGAGCAGGCATCTCATCACACTTTTGGGGATAGCGTATGCGCAAGACATTCAACAAAACAAAGACCCGTATTCACCGTGCTGTTTTACTGGCCGCAACCTCGGCAGTGATCATTTCCGGCAGCGTGCTGGCGCCGCTGAGTGCGGCACAGGCCGCCGATAAAACCACGGTTAAGGTCGGAATTATCAGCGGGGAGGACGAAGATGTCTGGCGTGAAGTGGTCAGACAGGCCGCAGCAAAAGGTCTGACGGTAAAACCGGTGATTTTCAACGATTACAACCAGCCAAATGAAGCCCTGCAAAACGGCGAAGTGGATGCCAATGCCTTCCAGCATCAGCCTTTCCTCGATAACCAGATCAAAGTGAATCACTACAACATCGTGCGCGTGGGTGATACCGCTGTGTGGCCAATCGGGTTGTACTCTAAAAAAGTAAAATCTGCCGACCAGCTGAAAGAAGGGGCAGTGATTGGCGTGCCGAATGACCCGGCGAACGAAGGGCGCGGGCTGATCCTGCTTCAGCAATCTGGCGTGATCAAACTCAAACCGGGCGCCGGTATTTTCGCCACTACGGCGGATATCACTGAGAACCCGCGCCACGTCACCATTAAAGAGCTGGATTCCGGCATTATCGGCCGCTCCGTGCCGGATCTGGATGCTGCGATTGTGAACACCGACTGGGCGCTGAAAAGTGGCCTGACGCCTGCGGATCGTATCGCGCAGGAACCGGTAAAGAATAATCCTTACAACAACTTCATCGCGGTGAAAACTGAAAATGTGAATGCGCCGTGGGTGAAAACGCTGGTCAGTTCTTACCAGAACGAGGCTGTCAAACAGGTGTTTGATAAGGTCTATAAAGGCACCGGCGTGACGGCCTGGTAAGGATGTAAAGCATGACGATCATCTCTGAAACCGGTGCGCAGTTCACGGCGACGTCTTCAGAAAAAGCCCCTCCACGCCCGGCTAACGCCGGGCAGTTTGCCGGTGGCACTCTGAAAACGCATCAGGATGAGGTGCATGACGTCGTGCGCCTTGACCATGTAAGCCGTCAGTTCGGCACAATTCAGGCGCTGAAAGATGTCTCGCTGACGGTCCGGCGGGGCGAAATCCTGGGCATTATTGGCCGCAGCGGTGCGGGGAAATCCACCCTGATCCGCTGCCTGAACGGACTGGAACAGCCGGACAGCGGCGTGATTGAAATCGAAGGCCATGCCATCACCGGCCTGAGCGAGAAAGCCTTGCAGTCAGTGCGCAGCCGCGTGGGGATGGTGTTCCAGCATTTCAATTTGCTGTCGGCCAAAACGGTTGAGCAGAATGTCGCGCTGCCATTGAAAATCGCCGGATACGACAAGGCACGGCGTCAGGCGCGTGTCGCCGAGCTGCTGGCGCTGGTCGGGCTGGAAGATAAGGCAAAGAACTATCCGGCGGCGTTGTCCGGCGGTCAGAAACAGCGCGTCGGTATTGCCCGTGCGCTGGCAGCCAGTCCGGCACTTTTACTTTGCGATGAAGCGACATCGGCGCTCGATCCTGAAACCACGCGTTCGATTCTGGCGCTGCTGCAATCCCTCAATCAGAAACTCGGCATCACCATTTTGCTGATCACCCATGAGATGGAGGTGATTAAAAAAATCGCGCATCGCGTGGCGGTGATTAATGGCGGTGAAATTATCGAAGAGGGGCCGGTGTGGCAGGTGTTTGCGCATCCGCAGTCCGCGCTGACCCGTACGCTGTTACAGGGATTATTGCCGCAACTGCCGGAAGCGCTGGCTGAACGGTTGTCGCCGGTACGTCAGGGCGAGGCCATTTACAGCGTCCAGTATGCGGAGCAGGGGCGGCAGGGCGAAATACTCACTCAAATGGCGACGGCATTACCGGGCAAATTCCGGCTGATCCAGGGCGGCGTGGATCATATTCAGCATTATGCCGTTGTGCGTTTCTTCTTCTCAGTGCCGGTAAACGATACGGCATCTGAGCAGGTTGTTTTAGACTGGCTGCGACAGCACCAGGCCACCGTGGAGCTGACAGGTTATGTCTCCGGTAATGATTGATTTACTGATTAACGCCGTCGAAGAAACGTTACTGATGACGGCAATTTCCGGCCTGTTCTCGCTGATCGCGGGTTTGCCTCTGGGCCTGATTCTGGTGATGAGCAGTCCCGGCGGCATTGCCGAAAATCGCTGGGTTAACCGCTCGCTCGGGCTGGTGATCAACGGTTTCCGTTCTCTGCCATTTATCATTTTGCTGGTGGCGCTGATCCCGGTAACCCGTTTTCTGGTGGGCACATCGCTCGGCACCTGGGCGGCGATTGTTCCGCTGTCGATTACCGCCACGCCGTATTTCGCCCGCGTGGCAGAAGTCTCGCTGCGCGACGTGGATCGCGGACTGACTGACGCCGTTCGCGCGATGGGTGCCAGTAAACTGCGTATTGTCTGGGACGTGCTGATCCCGGAAGCGCTGCCCGGTATTTTGTCCGGATTTGTGGTCACGCTGGTGGCGTTGATTGGCGCATCGGCGATGGCGGGCGCTATCGGCGCAGGCGGACTGGGTGATCTGGCAATCCGTTACGGTTATCAGCGTTTTGAAACGGTGGTGATGATAGAAGTGATCGTCGTGCTGATTGTGATGGTTTGCGGCATTCAGTGGCTGGGCGATCGTATCGTGGCGCGCGTCGATAAACGTCATTAAAAAGCCGGTTATGCGGCGACCGGCTATGTTCAGTCTCTACAACTCGCTGCGTGAACGCCAGCGTTCACGGGCCATAAATCCTTTCACACCGACATCCAGGAACGGGCGCGGCGGCAGATAACTGGCGCGTCCGATGCCCTGCATATCGGCCAGCAACGGATTGTCCTCTCCCAGCGCATGTTCCGCCAGCAACCGCCCGAACGCACTCTGCTTGGAACTGCCGGAACCATTACATCCCGCTGACGAATACACGTTCGGCGCAATATTCCCCCATACCGGCGCGCCGTTGCGCGTAATGCTGATCAGCCCCGACCAGGTGTACGCCATATTGACGTCCTGTAACTGCGGATAAATACGGGCAAATAATGCCTGATGGCGGCGGGCATGACGGCCGGTTTCTACCGCACGGGTCACCAGACCTGGCGTAAAGTTGACGTGTTCGCGGATCAGGAAGCGATGGTCAGAGGTATAGCGCAACGTCGCACCCGCCAGTGCATTCACCGGCGTCGAGCCCCACGGCGCAATATCACCGATAAGCTGACGTTGTGCGGGTGACAGCGGTTCAGTCAGTGTTGCAAACGTCGACATCGCGAAGACGTTGCCTTTGAACAGCGGTAACCCGCGTGCTGCACCATTGATCGCCAGCATCAGTTTACCGGCACGCACTTCGCCGTGCGGCGTTTCTGCATGAATAGTGCCCTGAGTGTCAATCTGCAACGCAGGTGAGTTGGCATAAACCGTGACGTTTGCCGGCAACGTGGCCACCAGCCCGCTGATCAGCGCCGCCGGATTCACCAGAATACAGTTGGGCGTGTACACCGCGCTGCGGTAAAAACCGGTGCCCAAACGCTGACGGAGTGCGGCTCTGTCCAGCAGCTCAAAGCTTTCGCCGAGCGTGGTGAGTTCCTGCTGATAATGCGCGATTTCACCGTCAAACTGCGCACTCACGGCGCAATGGTATTTGCCTGAATTCAGCCAGTCGCACGCAATATCATGCTTATCGACGGTCTCTTTCAGATGATGCAACCCGTACTGTAAAAGACGCCGGTACGCATTGGCGTGTTCCAGCTCAGCCGATGTGCTGCCGACGGTATGCGGTAAATCAATCACAAAACCCGAATTACGGGCCGAAGCGTTATCGGCCACGTCGAGCGCCTCGAGTACCACAACATGCTCATGCGGCCGAAGCTCGGCAATACGACGGGCAAATGCCAGCCCGGCAAAGCCTGCGCCAATCACCAGCCAGTCTGCCGTGACTTTTCCACGTAAAGCCGGATGGCGGGGAATATCACCCCGCAGCGCCGCCCAGCCGTTAATATTTTGATCAAGAGGTAAATGTTTAATTTTCATTGTCTGTCAGGTGGTTATCCCGGGTGCAATGATCCTAAGGGATAGACGTATAGATGTCTAATGCGGATTAATGCTATCAAAAGAAGGTGAGCTGAATACTGCACAGGTAGCGGCTGAATCTGGTCGTCTGCTACCCCCTGAGAATTTTGCCGGTGACCGGTCGCCTGTCTCCGGAAGTTGGCTATGAAATCCTCCTGTTGCGCGAAAGAAAAAATTGAGAGCGCTATCCGTTGAGAACCAGAGACATGTCCGGGTATCGGGCGCACAGGAAATCGACGAATGCGCGAACTTTTGGCGCAGCAAGCCGCCTGGAAGTATGCAAAACCCAAAGTTCCCGCTCTGCCCCCGACACGATGCCCCACTGAACTAAATCGCCGCGGGCAAGCTGGTTCCATGCGATGGATTGCGGAATGAGGGCAGCCCCACCGCCGGCGATTGCCGCATCGCGGACCATCAGTAACGAAGAGAAGCGCAATTTTGGGATCGGCTCCAGGATCAGTTGCCCGCCATCGAGACTCCAGTGGGCAGGCTGGAAACTCGACGTTACGATGCCGGGCACTGGCCTGATTGCGCCGGGGAGTGGCCTGATTATTTCAGGTGCGGCCACGACAACCAGCCTGTCTTTGGCGAAACACCGTCCGACTAAATTGCTGTCGGGGCTTGGGTTGATGCGGATTGCGACGTCAAATTGTTCCTCGACGAGATCCACCATGCGATCTTCCGCCACGATTTCAATTTCAATTTCCGGGTAGGCCGCACAGAATTCGGCACCAATGCGCCCCATCGCAAGCTGGGAAAACAGGACCGGAGCGGCGACACGCAAACGCCCGCGAGGCGTCGAAACACCATCACCGACCGCCGTCATGGCTTCGGTCACCTCACTCAGCAGGCCTTCAGTCCGGGAGATCAGCGTCGCCCCGGCTTCGGTGAGCTTCAAACCGCGAGCGCTTCGCTCGATCAGCCTCACACCCAGTTGCTCCTCAAGATCTGCGATGCGTCGCGATAGCGTGGCTTTGGAAATGCCGCTTGCGCGGCTTGCCTTCCCCAGCCCTTCATTTGTGGCGACGAGGATAAAATCAGACAGCGCGTTCAGGTTCATGGTGTTCCATTTATGAGACAAGGTGTCTAAGTTTTAGGATCTTTGTTTTTTAATTGCAACGGAATATTGTCTCGTTATCAGAACTTGCTACGAGGAACTGCAATGAACAACGTACAACGCGCCGTACTGATTGGGGTCTCTGGTTTATGAATAAGCCCGATCCGGTATTACTCGGGAAGCTGGCCAACGACGTCGCCAGCGGCACGCTACAGTCCAGAATTGGCGGCGTAGTGGGCTTCGCTGATATTCCCAACGCAATCGAACGTAATCGTACCGTTTCACGGACCGGTAAGGTCGTTGCGGATTTCTCACGTTAACCATTATCACTATCTTGCAGGAGTTAAATATGAGCATTCTCGTTACCGGTGCCACGGGCACCATTGGTTCACTTATCATTCAGGGTCTGGCTGACGCTGGCGCCGGGGTCAAAGCCCTGGTACGCCAGGCGGGTAAGCGCGAGTTTCCGGCAGGGGTTACGGAAGTCGTTGCAGACCTGACCGACGTCGCGTCGATGCGTGCCGCGCTGTCATCGGTACGAACGCTGTTTCTGCTGAATGCGGTTACGCCCGATGAGGTTACTCAGGCCCTGATCGCCCTGAACCTCGCCCGCGAGGCGGGCATTGAGCGTATCGTTTATCTGTCGGTGATCCATGCTGATAAATTCACCAACGTTCCGCACTTTACCGGCAAGCATACGGTTGAACGGATGATCAAAAGTCATGACATCCCCGCCACCATTCTGCGTCCGGCTTATTTCATGCAAAACGACCTGATGGTTCAACAGACGATTCAGAACTACGCGGTGTACCCGATGCCTGTCGGCTCGGCGGGCGTCTCAATGATTGATGCGCGCGATATCGCGGATGTCGCCGTGGCTGAGTTGCTGCGACGCGACAGGGCATCGTCTGCGCTGGATCCTGTCACGCTGGAGTTGATTGGGCCGCAACCGCTGACCGGTGCGTCCGTGGCGAAGATCTGGAGTTCAGCCCTGGGTCGCGAGATTACTTACGGGGGAGATGACGTCACCGCGTTTGAAGGGCAACTCGCCTCGTACGGTCCCAACTGGCTGGCTTATGACATGAGCCTGATGATGGCTGGTATTCAGACGTTCGGCATGCAAGCTGCTGAAGGAACCGCAGAACAGCTACAGGCTCTCATTGGACACCCGCTGCGCACTTATGAAGATTTCGTTCGCGAGTCTGTTGCCGGGAGCTAAACCGCGAGGCAAAGGGGCGGTTTACTGTCAGGCAGTACGCCGCCGAACAACCGGTAAACGTAACCCAGTCAGGCACTTGTTACCTTGCAGGCATCTTCTCAGGAGGATACGGTATGTACTGGGTTCGGCAGTTCCTCATCCGCACAGGTTTCACCCTGGATACGACTCTGTGCATACCCGCGCAGGCGCTGGAACGGGCTGGTCAGAACGGTATAAACCGACGATACGGGAGTGATTATGAAAAGAGAGTCGTTATTCAGGTACGCGCGGGAACACTATAATTCGGAGCCGGAATATCTCTGGCGTAACCTGCCGGATTATGCCGTGCTTCGTCATCACAATGGTGATAAATGGTTTGGTCTCGTGATGAATGTATCCGGTACCAAGCTGGGGCTGAAAACGGAAGATAAAGTCGACATACTTGAGGTTAAGGTCCGGCCGGAGCACATCGGCTCATTACGTCAGAAAGACGGCATTTTGCCTGCTTATCATATGAATAAAGAGCACTGGGTCAGTGTGATCCTTTCCGGACCGCTGTCGGCAGATGAAATACACGAGCTGCTTGCCGACAGTCATGAACTGACATGCTGATAATATATTCAAAGACAGAGATACCTATGCAGGCGTTATTTCTTAAGCCCCCTTTGATGGATAAGCTCTGAGCGGCAAGGCGCTGCAAAGGAATACGCCACGTGCATAATTAATGGTGCAATAAGTCACTTAAAAACTTCCTGGCACGCGGGTGTTGCGGATGATTGAAGAAGTTTTCCGGTTTGGATTTTTCCAGAATTTTCCCCTGATCCATAAACCAGATTGTGTCCGCCACGTCGCGGGCAAAATTCATTTCGTGTGTGACGCACATCATGGTCATACCTTCACGTGCCAGACTGCGCATCACATTCAGGACTTCACCGACCATTTCCGGATCAAGCGCCGACGTCGGTTCATCAAACAACATCACCGGCGGTTTCATGGCTAATGCCCGGGCGATGGCAACACGTTGCTGCTGCCCGCCGGAAAGCTGTGCCGGATAGGCATTGGCTTTGTGTGATAATCCGACACGTTCCAGCAGTTCACCCGCGTGCTTGCGTGCTTCCTGACGTTTCACGCCGAGCACCTTTACCGGCGACATCATGATGTTGTCCAGCACCGAAACGTGCGGAAAAAGATTAAAGTTCTGAAAGACAAAACCGATACGCGTGCGCAACTGATTCAGGCGGGTGCTGGTGCCATGAATATCCATGCCATCGAACAGGATCTGGCCCTCTTCAATAGGTTCCAGCCGGTTCACGGTGCGGATCAGCGTTGATTTGCCCGAGCCGGACGGTCCGCAAACCACCACGACTTCACCACTTCTAATTTCTGCACTCAGGTCGGTGAGCGCCTGATATTCGCCATACCATTTATTAACCTGATTAAATAAGATCATTGGTCGCATCGTCGTTCCTTATTATGATTGAGTCTTCAGCAGTGGAGCCTTCGTCATTTTCTCCGCTTCCGGCATCCGGTTCTGCCGTTTGCGCGTGATACGGGCTTCAAGCTTATTGGCCAGCCACGTCAGGCTGAAACAGATGATGTAATAGCCAATCGCGACAATCGCGAAGACTTGAAAAGGTTTGGTGAGCAGTTGGTTATTCACCTGATTAGCGGCAAAGGTCAGCTCCGGCACGTTAATGACGTAACCCAGCGTGCTGTCTTTAATGATAGAAACCAGCTGGCTGACCAGACTTGGCAGCGTGTTGTATAACGCCTGCGGCAGAATAATCAGACGCAGCGTTTTGAAATAACTCATCCCTAAAGCGCGCGCCGCTTCGTACTGGCCGCCCGGCAGCGCCTGAATGCCGCCGCGCACGATCTCGGCGATATACGCACTTTCATAAATCACCAGCGTACACAGCATGGTGCTGAAGCCGCTGATGTTGTGACCGATTAACAGCGGAACACAGAAATACGTCCAGAACACCACCATCAGCAGCGGAATGCCGCGTAAGCCGTAGACCCAGCAGGCAGCGGGCCAGCTCAGCCAGCGGAAAGGCGATAAACGCGCCAGCCCGAGGAGAATACCCACCGGCAGTGCAAACAAAACGGCCAGCAGGGAAATCAGTAACGTACAAAGTATCCCGCCGAGCGGTCCCTGCGGATATTGCCCCATCAGGAACAGCATCCCGTTGTCGTGCAAAATCGTGAACATCTCGAGCATGTGATTACCTCGCGTAGGCCCGCTGGAACCGGCGGGCCAGCAAGGCGCCAGCACCCATCAGCAGCAGAGAGAAGAACAGATAACCGGCAGAGGCCACCAGATACGATTCGAAAGTCCGGAACGTCTGGTTTTCAATATCACGGGTCACGTAAGTCAGTTCAGCTACGCCAATGACCATAGCCAGACTGGTGTTTTTGAACAGTAAAACGGTGTGGTTGAGCAGCGAAGGCAGCGCGTTGCGGATGCCTTGCGGTAAAATAACCGAACGCAGCGATCGGGTGTAACTCATGCCCAGCGCGCGTGATGCTTCGGTTTGCCCTTCAGGAATAGCGCGTAATCCGCTGCGGATGTCTTCAGAGAAATACGCCGCCTGACACAATCCGAGCGCAAACATCGAGAACAGAAACTCGGCGTTGAAATCGTTAATCCACATCTGCACAGATTCCGGCAGCAGCGTCGGAATGGCGAAATACCACATCATCAGCTGAATAAGCGTCGGCACATTGCGGTGATACGACACATAGGCGCGGACGAAATATTCAGCGGCGCGTTTGTGCGTCAGCCGGATGACGACCAGCAGCAGGGCAATACACATCGCGAGCAGCCAGGACCCCAGCGCCAGCTTGAGGGTGACAACCATGCCATCGACGATCATCTGCTCGAACTGACCGGTCAGGACTTTGCTGAAATCGAGCGTCATCGTATTTTCACCCTCCTGAATGGTTGAACTGTGGGTTTATAGGAAAAAGATCACAGACCTTCGCCGGGGCGCATGGTGGAAAGGCCACCGGGAACCTGCAACGTCGGGGTGATTTCGATGTTGCCGATGTTGACGGCAATCGGCGCAGAAACGGCAAACGCCACGCAATCGGCGATGTCTTTGGCTTCGGGCAGTTCAAAACCGTCAATGAAACGGCGGCGGGCTTCTTCGTGATCGCCGGAAACATTGCCGAAAATGTCAGTCGCCACGCGACCCGGGCAGATTTCAGTGATGCGCACACGCTTGCCGTAGCAGTCAACGCGTAGCTGGCGAGACAGGGCGTGAACCCCGGCTTTGGTGGCGTGATAAATCGAGTTGCCGCCGAAGTTATAAATCGCGGCAATCGAGGTGATGTTGATGACGTGGCCGCGATCGCGTTCCATCATGCCCGGCACCAGCAGGCGGCAAAGATGCAAAACGGCGCGCAGATTCACATCCACCTGCGTATCCACGGATTCTTCATCGGCGCTCAGGATAGAGCCGGGACGGGAAACCCCGGCGTTGTTCACCAGAATATCCACGCTGATCTCGCTGCACAGGCGCGTCACCGCGTCGAGGTCGCTGACGTCGAGCGCATGCGGAATACAACCGGTGCGGGCGGCGAGGGCGGCCAGCTGATCGGCGCGGCGTGCGACAGCATGAACGGTGATCCCTTCCTGACAAAGGCGTTCGACAATGGCTTCACCCATTCCGGCCGATGCGCCGGTCACCAGTGCGGTTTTGTAATCTGAAAATGGCATTGCGACTCTCCTGTTAAACCGCCGGCTCCATCATGTTCTGCCGGTGGGTGTTTT
Organism: Rahnella sp. 2050; assembly: GCF_040544515.1. Taxonomy (NCBI): domain Bacteria; kingdom Pseudomonadati; phylum Pseudomonadota; class Gammaproteobacteria; order Enterobacterales; family Yersiniaceae; genus Rahnella; species Rahnella sp. 2050. Next base: position 125,262 of record NZ_JBEPKE010000006.1, read on the forward strand.
CTGACTGTATCCAGTAATTCTCAGACGGTATAAGACATAAACCGTGTGAGGCGATAAGAGGGGCTTATAACAGCGTGTTTTACCCTGCCATCAGGCGGCGTTGCCGGGCTGGCGGCATCAGCGCGATGTCCATTTCGGTAATAATTTCCCGCAGCGTATGCACCATTTCGAGGGATTCCGGCGTATCGCCGTGAACCAGAATCGATGTCGCATCCACCGGCAACGTCACGCCGTCGATGCTTTGCACCGTGCCTTCGCGCAGCAACTGGCGGATGCGCGCGCGTACCTGCTCTTTGTCATGAATAACCGCGCCCGGTTTCGTCCGGCTGACCAGCAGGCCGTTGCTTTCATAGGCGCGGTCGGCGAGAAACGTACAAATCACCGGCAAATCCAGCGCCCGCGCCATGCGTTCGACGGCGTTGCCGGGCATCGTGCTGATGATCATTTGTGCATCGAAATTCTTCACCGCCTGCAATAACACCCGCGCCAGCCGGGCGTCTTCGGACACCATATTGCCCAGCGCACCGTGGAAACTCATGTGCGTCAGCGGGTAATCCGCCGCTTTCGCAAAAGCAGAAAGCGCGCCAAGCTGATAGGTGACGTAATGCGCCATCACCTCCGGTTCGATGTGCATCCGGCGGCGGCCAAACCCGGACAAATCAGGGAATCCGACGTGCGCGCCGAGATCTACCTGATACTTTTTCGCCAGCGCGACGGTTTTCGCCATAATCACCGCATCCCCCGCGTGAAACCCGCAGGCCACGTTGGCGGAGGTGATCAGCGGCATCAGCGCGGCGTCGTCGGCGATGGTGTAATCGCCAAAGCCTTCGCCGATATCGGCGTTTAAATCGATGTATTTCATGCGGCCAGCTCCTCGCGGCGTAAAGTGAAAATCTCCGCGCCGTATTCCACGCAGTCACCGTCTTCCACGGACAGGGATTCCACCACGCCCTGCACCGGGCTGCGCAGCGGCAGATAAATCACGCCGACTTTCAGCAGCCCGAGCAGCGCATCTTTCCCGACTTTTTCACCCGGTTGTGTGAACGGAATTTTGTTGAGCGGATGCTGTAACAACACGATGCCGGGGAAAGGTGCACACACCGCGTCGGGGGCGGTCAGCGCGGGAAGCGCAGGCGTTTCGTCCGGCATGCGGCATGGCAAAATGGCGGGGGAGACTGGCGCGTATTTCATGCTGACCCGAAAGCCGTTTCCGCTGAGTTCAATCTGGCTCAGGCCGGACTTACGCATCTTTCGTGCGATATCTCGCAACTCGCTGAGTGCTGGTGCTTTTTTTTCCATATCCTTCCCGTCGAAGAGAGAGTGTCCCCGCGCAATAACGACGACAAACGACCCGCTTTGCGGGCGGTAAAAGCACTCTATCGTGTCACTGCCGACGTCAGGAAAGAGGATTTCGCTTTGCGGTAATAAGGTGCGCTTATTACCCCACCAGCGTCAGTGGCCGGTTATCCACCGTGCGGCTGGCCATCAGCGACAGCAAAATCGCTTTGACCGCTTCGGCGGGCTGGGACAGCGGCAGATGGTCGGACATACAAAATGACAGCGCCGCCTGAATATTCGGTTTATCAATTTTCGCCATCCACGAATCCGAGGCTTTGAGCATCGCGCGGGCGGCGGATTCCGGCATGATCGTGCAGCCTAAACCCGCCGCCAGCGCGGCATTGAGGGTGGTTTGCGATTCGATTTCGCACTTCACGCGGTACGTCACAGCTTCATGGATAAACGCGTCGTCGATGACTTTTCGCATGATGTTGTAAATGCGCGGCAGGAACAGGTCATACTTTGCCACCTGCGCCAGACTGACGGATTTCAGCGGTTTGCTCAGCGCGTGCGGGCAGACGAAATACAACTCTTCTTTCATCAGCGGCATAAACCGTAATCCGTGAATTTCCCGGTTGCCGTAAATCACCGCCATGTCCATCCGGCCATTCATGATCAGCTCGCTGAGCGTGGTGCCGAAGTTTTCATTGAAATACAATACGATGCCCGGATATTGCCGGTGGACTTCTTCCAGCAGCGGCAATGCCAGTTGCTGTGCGGCGGTGCCCGGCGCAAGCCCGACAGAAACGCTGCCCGAAAGCGCCAGCGCCGAGCCGTCAATCGCGCTCTGGGCCTGATCGCACTGGCGCAAAATGGCCTGCGCGTGGATATACAAAATCTTGCCCGCTTCGGTCGGCGTCACGCCGCGTTTGGTGCGGATCAGCAGTTGCTGATTCACTTCGCCTTCCAGCGTCGCGAGTTGCTGGCTGAGCGCAGGCTGCGCAATGTGCAGGATATCTGCGGCCTGAGTGAGGCTACCCACATCGACAATCTTGATAAAATATTTAAGGCGGCGGAGATTCACGATGGCATCCTCATCACGGAAACAAGTGGTGTTATAAGTAATGTGTATGAAGCAAGATGAGTGCCAACACGCACTAACAGGCTGATTTATGTCCGATATCCGGTTTTCCTTCTGATTTACCCGCCGATTTATTCACTGTATAGCCGGATGTTTTCTGCCTTTGCGCAGCCTCCCGAATAATGAAAATCCCCGCCTGCACTGCGCCGGTGCAAATTGCCTGATTTGCGCGTTCAGCCATTGTTTTGTGTTATGTCACCACAACAAAGCGCTATTGGTCGGCGCGGTCCGTTCCTCATTACTCTTTCCCCTGAAGTGCCTCATCGCTGTCCGTCTTTTTACGTTCGATAAAAACAATGGAACCCCAGGACCATGCCTGATATCGCCGATCGCTTAAAAAATGTCTCTGTTTCTGCCTCCGTCGCCATGACGCAAAAGGCCCGTGACCTCGCAGCCGCAGGCGTGAACGTCATTGCGCTTTCTACCGGTGAACCGGATTTTCCGACGCCCCCTCACGCCACGGAAGCCGCCTACGCCGCTGCGCTCGGCGGTGATACCCGTTATCCGCCGACCGACGGAACCCCTGCGCTGCGGGCGGCCATTGCGCGTAAATTTCAGCGCGATAACAACCTGAATTACGACGTGAGCCAGATCCTCACCGCAGGCGGCGCGAAGCAAATTATTTTTAACGCGATGCTGGCGACGATTAATCCGGGCGATGAAGTGGTGATCCCGACGCCGTCGTGGATTAGCTATGCGGATATCGTCAAATTCGCGGGCGGTATTCCGGTGCCGGTGGCCTGCCCGGAAGAGAACAATTTCAAGCCGTATCCGCAGGACATCGACGCGGCGATTACGCCGAAAACCAAGTGGCTGCTGCTGAATTACCCGAGCAATCCGACCGGTTCCGTGGCAACCCGCCAGGAATTGCAGGCGATGGGCGAGGTGATGCTGCGCCATCCGGGCGTGTGGATCCTGACCGATGACATTTACGAACATCTGATTTATGACGACGTGACGTTTTATACGCTGGCCGAAGTGGAACCGCGTTTGCTCGATCGCGTGCTGACGGTCAACGGCGTGTCGAAAGCCTATTCCATGACCGGCTGGCGTTTAGGTTTTTGCGGCGGTCCGCAAGATCTGATTAAAGCCATGAGTAACGTGAACACGCAAAACAGCGGCGGCGTCACCACGCTCACGCAGGCGGCGGCGGTCGCGGTGCTTAACGGCCCGCAGGATTTACTGAAAGAGCGCGCCGAAATCTACCGCCAGCGCCGCGATTACGTGCTGGAGCGGTTAACGTCCGTGCATGAACTGCGCTGTCATAAACCGCAGGGCGCGTTCTATCTGTTCGTGAACATTGAAGGCTGCATCGGGAAAACCACCGCAGGCGGGCGTCACATCAATAGCGATGCCGATTTCGTGATGGCGCTGATCGAAGAAAAACACGTCGTCACCGTGCAGGGCGCGGCCTACGGCATGAGTCCGTATTTCCGCATTTCGTATGCGACCAGCATGGAAGTTTTGCAAGACGGCTGCGACCGGATAGCAGCGTTTTGTGCGGAGCTGAAGTCATAACGTCTGAGTCAGAACCATAAAAATCTATGGTCACCCCCGTTTTTGCAACGTTGATTTTGATTTATGATGGGCTTGCTTAAATCTATACGGCGTCTGATGGGCAACCTTACGTTGCCCGCGCCATGATGAAGTCCGCGCCTGCAGAACCTTAAAAAGCGGACGGCTTCAAAGAGCCATTTTTTATGTCAGGTTCATCCGCAGGTCGCTGTGCCGTTCATGTCATCAATAATCGGTCGTCGCAAAACCAGAAAGTCACTGCGTAATGCCTAAGAGCTAACAGTTCGTCCCTGTTGGCTCTTTTTATTGGATAAAAGCTGTGCGATGGGTTGTCACCGACCAGGCTATTCGGGCCAGTTTGTTGGCTAACCCGCAGGCCACTACGTTCGAGTGATGCCGCGAGAGCTGGGCCTTCACCTAGTCAGCCAGCCGCCCCTGATTGTGTTCAGGTCGTTGCATAAAAGCGCGAGCGCATAGAAGGTCGTGATGCGGCTTCGCAGATAGCCCCGGCATCAATGAAATCGTTCTTATTGCTTTTAACGAAGGGTCGGACAAACTGAGGAGATATGAGCTTCACCTGATGCCCGAACTGGCTGATGTGCCGGGCCATAAAATGGGCGCCCGCACAGGACTCCATAACAACGGTAGAAGCGGGACAAGTAGAGAGAAAGGCGGTTAACGGGTTGCGGGAAAACTTCTTACGTAGCAATGCATTACCGTTTTTATCCTGAGCGTGGACATGGAACGAATGCTTGCCGAGGTCAATACCGATGAGCGTAACGTTTTGCATGATGATCCCCTTCAGAAAGAAAAACACCCTGTCAGCGTACCGCTCACAGGGTGGGGGTGACCATCTTATTAAACCGAAGCCACTGGCTTCGGTTTTTTGTTTGCAGCAATCTGAAATTAACGGTGAGCCAGCTCAGCCGTTTCTTCAGCATCCATCACCGCTTTATCCGTCTGTTTCAGCAACTGACTTGTGATAGTGCCTGCCGTCATTGAACCGCTGACATTCAGCGCGGTACGGCCCATATCAATCAGCGGCTCAACAGAAATCAGCAGGGCAACCAGCGTAACCGGCAGGCCCATGGCTGGCAACACGATCAGGGCTGCAAATGTCGCACCACCACCCACACCGGCAACACCGGCAGAGCTCAGGGTAACAATACCCACTAATGTTGCAATCCATACCGGATCAAACGGGTCGATGCCGACGGTTGGCGCAACCATGACGGCCAACATGGTTGGATACAGACCTGCACAGCCGTTCTGACCAATCGTTGCCCCGAACGATGCCGCAAAGCTGGCGATAGATTCAGGAATACCCAGACGGCGTGTCTGCGCTTCAACGCTCAGCGGGATGGTCGCGGCACTTGAACGGCTGGTGAAGGCAAAAGTCAGCACCGGCCAGACTTTACGGAAGAATTTCGCCGGATTAACACCGGTGAACGACAGCAGTATCGCGTGAACAACAAACATAATGCCAAGACCCAGGTAAGACGCGACCACAAAGCTGCCGAGTTTAATGATGTCCTGAATGTTCGAGCCGGCGACCACTTTGGTCATCAGAGCCAGTACCCCGTACGGGGTCAGTTTCATGACCAGACGCACCAACTTCATCACCCATGCCTGCAGGGTATCGATAAAGGCCAGAATGCGCGGACCTTTTTCTGCATCATCTTTCACCAGTTGCAGGGCGGCTACACCAACGAAGGCTGCGAAGATCACGACGCTGATGATTGATGTCGGACTTGCGCCTGTCAGATCAGCAAACGGGTTCTTAGGTATAAAGGAAAGGATCAACTGAGGCACGCTCAGGTCAGCCACTTTGCCGACATAGTTAGACTGAATTGCCGTCAGTCGCGCCGTTTCCTGCGTACCCTGTACCAGGCCGTCAGCGGTGAGGCCGAACAGGCCCGTCACGAAGATACCCACCAGAGAAGCGATCAGTGTGGTGAACAGCAGGGTACCGATGGTCAGGAAGCTGATTTTCCCCAGCGATGACGCGTTATGCAGTTTCGCTACCGCGCTCAGAATAGAGACGAAAACCAGCGGCATGACGATCATTTGCAGCAACTGGACGTAGCCGTTACCGACAATATTGAACCAGGTAATTGAGGTTTTTAGTACCGGATCATCGGAACCGTAGATCAGCTGTAAAGCCAGGCCAAATACGACACCCATAGCCAGACCCAGTAAAACTTTTTTTGCCAGGCTCCATTGCTTGTGGCGGGTTTGTGCCAGCAGCAAAAGCAGGGCAACGAAAACCACTACGTTAAGAACGAGCGGAAGATTCATACCAGACTCCAAACTTATAATTTTGATAAATGAAACGGGTGTTTCCGGAAAAGGACTGCACCATCCCAAAGCATTGGGGGGCAGAATATCAGTTTGAGGGTCCGAGCATTTATATCCAAAAGGAATTCATTATAACTTTTTGTTGGTATTTGTATTAATTTTCATCATATCGGCAATATTTCATGCTATTCAGATGAATAATTTCAGGATGTGATTAAAAAAGTCAGGATTTATTGCACCAATGATGGGCGTCCAGTCTGGCCAGAAAAGCGTCAGGCCGACCAGCATAAGGCAGAGCGTGCGCTCGAGTTGATTACCTTTCTGGCTGTTAATCAGCGGTAGCCGGAAACGCCATCGACAAGGCCAGAGCAGCGGCACTCCTGCAGGCGTCAGCATATCTGCCAGGATATGGCTCAGGTAACCGATAATCATGGCGTGGAAAGCATCAGCGGGGATCACCCAGTCATGAGGGAAATGAGTGCGTAGCAGGAAAATCCCTCCAGCCACCGCCAGCAAACTGTGAGTGAATCCACGGTGACCAAAAGCCCGGGCGATGGGGGCCGACAACCATTTGAGACGCTGGCCCAGCACCGATTTGGGGTGATCAATATCGGGCAGCAGACAGGTAAGCAAAGACCCTGGAATGATGTGCCACCAGTCACCATGCGCCAGTTCGGGAGAAAGCTGGGCCTTCTTAGCAAATACTGCACAGGCAATTGAGAAAATGAGATGGCCTTCCGCCGTCATGACGCGTCCGAACTGGATAACTGTTATTTTATCCAGTATAAGTGAAACTGTCACAATCTTGGAAGAGATGCCCTGTAACTAATTGTCAACGGACTGATAAAAAACAAAAAAGCGTATAAGAATACGCCTTTCTGGTGTCACTTATTCTGCCCTTAACGCGCGAGCCAACCACCATCGACGGCAATGGTGTAACCATTAACGTAATCAGAGGCTTTCGATGCCAGAAAGACTACCGGCCCCATGACATCTTCCGGCAGACCCCAGCGTCCGGCGGGGATTCTGTCGAGGATTTCTTTGCTGCGTTCTTCATCGGCGCGCAACTGTTCCGTATTGTTAGTCGCCATATACCCCGGCGCAATCGCATTCACATTGACGTTATGCTTCGCCCATTCATTGGCCATCAGTCGGGTCAGACCCATTACTGCGCTTTTTGACGCGGTATAGGAAGGCACCCTGATCCCCCCCTGATACGAGAGCATAGAGGCAATATTTATAATTTTGCCACCGTTACCCTGTTTGATGAACTGCTTCGCCACGGCCTGAGACATAAAGAACAGCGTTTTGCTGTTCACATTCATCACATCATCCCAGTTTTTCTCGCTGAATTCGATGGCATCTTCACGGCGGATAATACCGGCGTTATTGATCAGAATATCGATATGACCAAATTCCCCGACTGCTTTCTCGATCAGCTCAGGAATGCCTGTGATGGTGCTCAGATCAGCCCTCAGATCGAGAAAACGGCGGCCTAACATGGTGACTTTTTTTTCAGTTTCTTCAGGGGCGGAAACGTTAATGCCCACAATATCGCATCCCGCCTGCGCGAGACCCAGCGCCATGCCTTGTCCCAGCCCGGTATTGCAACCGGTGACGATTGCGACTTTGCCGCTTAATTCAAATGAACGGAGGATCATATTCAGAGTCTCTTTTGCAACGGCGCGTTCGCCATAAAAAATGAGTTGCTCTGCCGGTAAGGCAGAGCAAGGGGGAGTTAGCGCAGTTCGCTGACTTTGACGTGATCCATGTCATCGAATACCTGGTTCTCACCGACCATCCCCCAGATGAAGGTATAGTTTTTGGTACCCACTCCGGCGTGAATTGACCAACTAGGAGAGATGACAGCCTGCTCGTTGTGCACTAATAAATGACGGGTTTCCTGTGGTTGCCCCATCATGTGGAACACGGCAGTTTCCGCTTCCATATTGAAGTAGAAATACACTTCCATACGACGTTCATGGGTGTGGCAAGGCATGGTATTCCACAGGCTCCCCTCTTCCAGTTTGGTCAGCCCCATGGTCAGCTGACAGGTTTCCAGAACGTCGGGCACGATGAATTTATTGATGGTGCGGCGGTTGCTGGTAGCTGCATCGCCGATGGTCTGCGGAGAGGCTTCCGCCAGTGTGATTTTTTTGTTCGGGAAAGTCGTGTGTGCCGGCGCACTGTTGTAGTAGAACTTGGCCGGTCTGGAGGCATCAACGCTGCTGAACTCGACCCGCTTTGCCCCTTTGCCGACATACAACGCTTCTTCATGACCAATTTCATAGGTTGTACCGTCAACCACGATCAGACCCGGGCCGCCGATATTAATCACGCCGAGTTCGCGACGTTCAAGAAAATAGCTCACACCAAGCTGTTTACCGACTTCATCACCCACGGATACCGTTTTTTCAGCGGGCATGACGCCGCCGACAATGATGCGGTCGATGTGGCTGTAAGTCATGGTATAGGCATTTTTCTCAAAGATTTTCTCAATGAGGAATTCACGGCGTAATTCAGCGGTATCAAGCGTTTTTGCGTGGTCGCTGTGGATACTTTGACGAACTTGCATGTCGGTGCCTCTCATGAATGACGATATCAAGGAGGACTTACCGGGCTAGTCTGACCGTTGCGTGGCAGTGACAGCGTACAGAAGCAGGAGAGCTCCCGGCTCGTCCTTGTTGCAGGAATCATAGGTTCATTGACATGCGAATTCAATAAAAATGAAATAACGTTTTATTTATTTTATGAGTCAGTTCAAGATTTACGAAATTAAACGAAGCTTCAAAAATTGTGGCAGGAGAAATGCGTAGAGAAGGTATATGGAAAGGAGAGAAAGCAGAGAAGGTGCGCAGCGGCATGAGCGGCTGCGCATAAATTTTAGCTGATGTGTGCCACACGCAATTCTTCGAGGGAAGAAAGTTTGACATCGGCAAGCGCCCAGCGTGGATCCACACTGTATTCATGGTCCGGCACCACCACCGAGCGCATACGCGCGGCTTTGGTGGCGATCATGCCATTAAAGGAATCTTCCAGCGTCACACAGTTGAGCGGATCAACCTGTAATTCTCCGGCAGCCAGCAGATAGACCTCAGGATGCGGTTTGCTGTAAGGCAGCTTTTCCGCTGAAACACGAACCTTAAAGAAGGAGTGTAAATTAAACATTTCCAGCACGGTATCGAGCATAAACAGCGGTGATGCCGACGCGAGACCAATCTTCAGCCCCTGATCACGGCAAAGCTCAAGGGCATGATTCACGCCAGGCAGTAACGGCCGGGTTTGTTCTACCAGTTCAATCGTGCGGGCAATAATCATTGAGGACACTTCTTCCTGACCCGGACCCTGCCACGGAAGCGCCTGATACCACATCCTGACCACCTGATCGATACGCAAACCTAGCGTATCCGGCAGCAAATGGCGCTGGGAAATATCAACGCCCAGGCGACTGAAAACGTCCAGCTCAGCCTGAGTCCATAACCGTTCAGAATCAATTAACAGACCATCCATATCGAAAATTGCTGCATTAACAGGGCGGACATAAGCCATGAAAGCGGACTCCCTCACAATAAATAGAAACCCACTTTAACATCGGTGGGAATGCAGGTGAAATCTCATGTGAAAATGGACAGGATGGACGTTCCCGGTACAGCGTTACGCTAACTGATTAAAACATTGGGCGGAGCAGGCTTTCTGTGGGTAAACTTAGCCGTTGCTTTAGGTATCCTAACAAGGGGAATTCATGACGTACCAACAAGCCGGACGTGTGGCAGTAATTAAACGAATTGCGGGATGGATCATTTTTATCCCTGCGCTGCTTTCTACGCTGATTTCTTTGCTGAATTTTATCAACGAGCACACTAAGACGGAGCAGGGCATCAACGCGGTCATGCTGGATTTCATCCACGTGATGGTGGATATGGTGAAGTTCAATACCTCGTTTCTCAATGTCTTTTGGTACAACTCACCGGTGCCAGCTTTAGGGCAGGGTTTCACCAGCGCGAACATCATGTTCTTCATTATCTACTGGCTGATTTTTGTGGGGCTGGCACTTCAGGCTTCCGGCGCGAGAATGTCCCGTCAGGTAAAACACATTCGCGAAGGGATCCAGGATCAGCTTATTCTGGAACAGGCGAAAGGTGCTGAAGGCCGGACACGTTCGCAAATTGAAGAGCGTATCGTGATACCGCGACACACGATTTTGGTGCAGTATTTTCCATTGTATATTTTGCCAATTATCATCGCTGTCATCGGCTACTTCATTTTGAAATTATTAGGATTAATGGCCTGATAATTTGACGACATATTTATAACGGGTTTCTGTGAAAATGAAAAATAAGGCCTGAATATTAACGTTTTCAGGTCTTATTTGTTCAGAGCTGAAATATTTATCCCGCTAACTGATATCTTCGTGTAACAGCCTTTCTATGGCGCGTTGCGCCACCACAAGATGCTGACCACCGAATAAATTACTGCGGTTAAGCAGGTAATATAACTGGTAGATCGGTTGCCTCGAAATGAAGTCGTCAGGGAGTGGCGTTATACTCTGATAACCGTCATATAATTGCGGCGGAACATTCGGATATAACGGCAGCATCGCCAAATCGCATTCCCGATCTCCCCAGTAACAGGCCGGGTCAAAAATCACCGGACCATCATCAGATAAGCCACAGTTATGCGGCCATAAATCGCCGTGTAAAAGTGAAGGTTGCGGCTGATGATTCTGCAAGCGGGCATGAACCATAGCGGTGATATCTTCGATATTACCAAATATCATCCCTTTTTCAGCAGCCAGTTGCAGCTGCCAGCCAATGCGCTGCTCGGCAAAGAAGGTAGCCCAGCGCCGTTGCCAGCTGTTGGGTTGCGGAACTGTCGCCAGTTCATTATCGAAATCCAGACCGAATTGCAGTTGTTCACTCCACTGATGCAATGCGGCAAGTTGCTGGCCTAAAACATAGGCATTATGTGCATCCAGAGGTTTTTGCGGGATATATTCGAGCAAGAGGAAACTGTAATCACGGTCGCTACCTACACCATAAACTTCCGGCACCCTGACGGTCTGGCTGCGCGCAAGTAAGGCCAACTGATCGGCTTCAGCGGCAAAGATAGGCAACATTTCGCGTGCATTGCATTTCACAAACACGTTTCTGTCGCCGTAGCTCAGCCGCCATGCCGGGTGGATTTCGCCTCCCGGAAGCTCAACACGTTCGCGGATTTCAGCATTGCCTAAGTGTTCACTCAACAAACGATTGACGGCTTGCCACATGGTATGACCCCTTCTGACTGGCCAGATAATTCATTAAGTTAGCGTTTTTTCAGCTTCGAAAACCCGATCCGGCGCACGGCTGAATCAGATGATGATGTCAATTTATGCAATTTCTCAGATGTCTAAATAGAACGTATCATCAGCGGACAGATTAATTTAGGAATATGTGACATGAAACGGGTTTTATAAACGGAATTGTCTTATCGACATCCCTCTAACCCCTTTGTTTAACAAAACAATAATAATAATAGACGAAAAATATATTCAGGTGTTGGAAGAAGATGTATATGCTACATCTCGTCCCAGTCGCGAGAGAGATAACGTGAAACCAAACATTCTTTATTTGATGGCCGCGCTATTGCTGGCGGGTTGCGCTAAAGAAACACCGGTTCAGACGACGCGTTTTTTGAATCCATCGCCGCCACCTCAGCGCGATACTTCATTAATGCATCCAGGGCCTTATGGTGATGTTATTCACCAGGCGGCAAATACCTATGGCGTCGACGAAACACTTGTTAAAGCAATCATTCAGGTCGAATCTGGATATAACCCAACCGTTGTCAGCAAATCGAATGCGATTGGGTTAATGCAGCTAAAGGCCTCAACGGCAGGACGCGATGCCTACCGGATGAAAGGACGTTACGGTCAGCCCACGCCGCGTGATTTAAAAGATCCGGCGGTGAACATTGACCTGGGTACGGCTTATTTAAGTATTTTACAACAGCAGCTTGCGGGTATTAATAACCCTGAAACTCGTCGTTACGCCACCACACTGGCATATGTGAACGGAGCAGGGGCGTTGTTGAGAACGTTCGACAAAGATAAGACGTATGCGATTGCGAAAATCAATCTGATGACGCCTGCTGAGTTTTCTGCTCATGTGCAGAAAAAACACCCGGCGCCACAAGCACCACGTTATCTGTGGAAAGTGAACAATGCCTACCTCGCGATGCGGTAAGCATTGATGTTCCCGCCAGCGGCTCAGGCTGCTGGCGGGAAGGTTTTAATAATCTCAAGAACCCCGTTGATAACGAACTGAACGCCCATACACACCAGCAAGAATCCCATCAGACGTGAAATAGCCTCAATCCCGCTTTTCCCGACCAGACGCATAATCGCCCCCGAACTGCGCAGAGATATCCACAAAATCAAACCCACTAAAAAGAAAATCATCACCGGAGCAACGGTAATAATCCAGTGCGGGAAATCAGATGATTTCACCGTTGAAGCACTGCTGATGATCATGGCAATGGTGCCCGGCCCGGCGGTACTTGGCATCGCCAGAGGAACAAAAGCGATATTTGGCGAATCCTGTTTCTTCATTTCCGCCGTTTTGTTCTCGATAAGGATCCTTTCTTCCACGTGTGGCTGTGGGAAAAGCATTCTGAAACCGATAAAGGTGACGATAAGTCCCCCCGCAATACGCAGGCCGGGAATGGAAATCCCGAACGTATTCATCACCAACTGTCCCGCGTAATACGCCACCATCATGATGATAAAGACATAGACCGAGGCCATCAGCGACTGCTGGTTTCTTTCCTGTGTGGTCATATTCCCGGAAAGACCGAGCATCAAAGCCACGGTCGTCAGTGGATTTGCCAGCGGAAGCAGTACCATCAGGCCCAATCCCAGTACTTCAAATAACTGCCTGACTTCTGTCATATCCTTCCCTTTTTTAAATGCTGCTCTGGTTACCTTAACGTGTCAGGGGGGATTACACGAAAAATATCCGCGTTTAGCAACACAGGTTGCTGGAAATTCGCACTTTACGAATGCTAAACTTATGGACTGTTTTCGCGTCGCATCCCGATACAATTACGTGATGTATTCAGGGTGCCTATATTTGGCAAGGTAAAGCTAAATAGCGTGAATAACTACGTGAATTTAAACTCAAATATTTTTCTAGATGTGCTCTGTCGTGTGGGGCACCACTGTAGATTAAGGAATTAGCATGCCTGTCATTACTCTTCCTGATGGAAGCCAGCGCGTTTTTGATCGCCCCGTTTCTCCCCTTGATGTTGCCCTTGATATCGGCCCTGGCCTGGCGAAAGCCTGTATCGCTGGTCGTGTTAACGGCGAACTGGTTGATGCAACCGACCTGATTGAGGTTGACGCGCAACTGGCGATCATCACCGCTAAAGACGAAGCCGGTCTTGAAATTTTGCGCCACTCCTGTGCGCACCTTTTGGGTCATGCCATTAAACAACTGTGGCCAGACACCAAAATGGCAATCGGCCCGGTTATCGATAATGGCTTCTATTACGACGTCGATTTAGATCGTACGCTGACTCAGGAAGATATCGAACTGCTTGAAAAGCGCATGCACGAACTGGCTGAAAAGAATTACGACGTCATTAAAAAGAAAGTCAGCTGGCAGGAAGCGCGCGATACCTTTGCAAGCCGTGGCGAAGAATACAAAGTGGCGATTCTGGATGAAAACATCAGTCATGATGACCATCCGGGTCTGTATCACCACGAAGAATATGTGGATATGTGCCGTGGTCCACACGTACCGAACATGCGTTTCTGCCATCATTTCAAACTGCAGAAAACCTCCGGTGCTTACTGGCGTGGTAACAGCGATAACAAAATGTTGCAACGTATCTACGGCACTGCGTGGGCGGATAAAAAGCAACTGAATGCTTACATTCAGCGTCTGGAAGAAGCCGGTAAACGTGATCACCGTAAAATTGGTAAGCAACTTGACCTGTACCATATGCAGGAAGAAGCACCAGGTATGGTGTTCTGGCACAACGACGGCTGGACCATTTTCCGTGAGCTGGAAGCCTTTGTACGCATGAAACTGAAGTCTTATGACTATCAGGAAGTAAAAGGTCCGTTCATGATGGACCGCGTGCTGTGGGAAAAAACCGGTCACTGGGAAAACTACAAAGAAGCGATGTTCACGACCTCTTCTGAAAACCGTGAATATTGCATCAAGCCAATGAACTGTCCGGGACACGTTCAGATCTTCAATCAGGGTCTGAAATCTTACCGTGATCTGCCATTGCGTATGGCTGAGTTTGGCAGTTGCCACCGTAATGAGCCATCTGGTGCATTACACGGTCTGATGCGCGTTCGTGGCTTCACTCAGGACGATGCTCACATCTTCTGTACAGAAGAGCAGGTGCGTGATGAAGTGAACAGCTGTATCCGCATGGTGTATGACATGTACAGCACGTTTGGCTTCGAAAAAATCGTGGTGAAACTGTCCACCCGTCCTGAGAAGCGCATTGGTACTGACGAAATGTGGACTCGTGCTGAGGATGACCTGGCGGCTGCGCTGACGGAAAACGACATTCCGTTCGAATATCAGCCGGGTGAAGGGGCGTTCTACGGTCCAAAAATTGAATTTACCTTGCATGATTGTTTGGATCGTGCGTGGCAGTGTGGTACCGTGCAGCTCGACTTTTCATTACCTGGTCGTTTGAACGCCTCTTATATTGGCGAAAGTAACGACCGTCAGGTTCCGGTAATGATTCACCGTGCTATCCTGGGTTCAATGGAACGCTTCATTGGTATTCTGACTGAAGAATACGCGGGCTTCTTCCCAACCTGGATGGCTCCGGTTCAGGTAGTGATTATGAATATCACTGATTCACAAGCTACCTATGTCGAAGAATTAACTAAAAAACTGCAAGATGCAGGCATTCG
The DNA here is from genome assembly GCF_040544515.1 of Rahnella sp. 2050. NCBI lineage: Bacteria > Pseudomonadati > Pseudomonadota > Gammaproteobacteria > Enterobacterales > Yersiniaceae > Rahnella > Rahnella sp. 2050. Next base: position 140,414 of record NZ_JBEPKE010000006.1, read on the forward strand.
CGTTAAAGCCGACTTGAGAAATGAGAAGATTGGCTTTAAAATCCGCGAACACACGCTACGCCGTGTTCCTTATATGTTAGTTTGTGGCGATAAAGAGGTCGAAGCAGGCAAAGTTGCTGTTCGTACCCGCCGCGGCAAAGACTTAGGAAGCATGGATGTTAGCGAAGTCGTTGACAAACTGCTGGCGGAAATCCGCAGCAGAAGTCTTCATCAACTGGAGGAATAAAGTATTAAAGGCGGAAAACGAGTTCAACCGGCGCGTCCTAATCGCATTAACAAAGAGATTCGCGCGCAAGAAGTTCGCCTCACCGGCGTCGATGGCGAGCAGATTGGTATTGTCAGTCTGAATGAAGCTCTTGAAAAAGCTGAGGAAGCGGGCGTCGATTTAGTAGAAATCAGTCCGAATGCCGAGCCGCCAGTTTGTCGAATCATGGATTACGGCAAATTCCTCTACGAGAAGAGCAAGTCGACCAAAGAGCAGAAAAAGAAACAAAAAGTTATTCAGGTTAAGGAAATCAAATTCCGACCTGGTACCGATGATGGCGACTATCAGGTCAAACTACGCAACCTGATTCGCTTTCTGGAAGATGGCGATAAAGCCAAAATCACCCTGCGTTTCCGTGGGCGTGAAATGGCGCACCAACAGATCGGTATGGAAGTGCTTAACCGCGTCCGTAAAGACCTGTGTGAAGATTCTGAACTGGCCGTTGTCGAATCCTTCCCTACGAAGATCGAAGGTCGTCAGATGATCATGGTGCTCGCACCTAAGAAGAAACAGTAAGGCTTCCAAGTAATCCTGCTACGCGGTGTTCGCACCGCGTATTCTGGATTCGCCTTTCTGATTCATGTTAATAACAATGCGAAGTGGAATTTAAAATGCCAAAGATCAAAACAGTACGCGGCGCCGCTAAACGCTTCAAAAAAACCGCCAATGGTGGTTTTAAGCGTAAGCACGCAAACCTGCGTCATATTCTGACCAAAAAAGCTACTAAGCGTAAACGTCACTTGCGTCCAAAAGGCCTGGTATCCAAGAACGATTTGGGTCTGGTCTCTGCATGTCTGCCGTACGCATAAATACACTTTTTTTCATCTAGAATATAAAACTCAGGAGAGCATATGGCTCGCGTAAAACGTGGTGTGATTGCACGTGCACGTCACAAGAAAATCTTAAAACAGGCGAAAGGCTACTACGGTGCCCGTTCTCGCGTATATCGTGTTGCATTTCAGGCTGTTATCAAAGCTGGTCAATACGCTTACCGTGACCGTCGTCAAAAGAAACGTCAGTTCCGTCAGCTGTGGATCGCGCGTATCAACGCAGCAGCTCGTCAGAACGACATGTCTTACAGCAAATTCATTAACGGCTTGAAAAAAGCTTCTATTGAAATTGACCGTAAGATCTTGGCTGACATCGCAGTATTCGACAAAGTGGCATTCTCTGCACTGGTCGAAAAAGCGAAAGCAGCTCTGGCGTAAGTCAGGTGAAAGAGGGAGCTTGCTCCCTCTTTTATATTTTGTGTTTAAAAACATTCTGTTTCGTTGTTTAATACCCACAGTTTCGTTTCAATTACGGCACAAGATTTACAACCGACAAGGTAACGCAAGCATGCATGCTGCTATTTTCCGTTTCTTTTTTTACTTTAGCGCCTGACTTTGGAAGGCTTTCGCGCGTAAGAGAAGAAACGAAAAGTAGCGCCTAAGCCTCCCTCGTGGAGGCTTTTTTGTATCTGTGCTTTATACGCTAAGGTTCAGGGTCAAAATCGCGCCCCTGATTAATCACGGTTATTTTACATCGGGCCATATTGGCCAGAAGAAGAGGAAAGCAATGCCACATCTCGCAGAGCTGGTTGCCAATGCCAAGGCAGCCGTAGAGAGTGCTCAGGATATCGCCGCGCTGGATAATGTGCGTGTCGAATATCTGGGTAAGAAAGGCCACCTGACACTCCAGATGACAACCCTCCGTGAATTACCTGCGGAAGAACGCCCGGCTGCGGGCGCGGTCATCAATGAAGCGAAAGCGCAGGTTCAGGAAGCCCTGAACGCGCGTAAAAATATGCTGGAGTCCGCTGAACTGAATGCCCGCCTGGCAGAGGAAACGATTGACGTTTCCCTGCCTGGCCGTCGCATCGAAAACGGTGGTCTGCACCCGGTGACCCGTACTATCGACCGCATTGAAACCTTCTTTGGTGAATTAGGCTTTACCGTGGAAACCGGCCCTGAAATCGAAGATGACTATCACAACTTTGATGCCCTGAACATTCCGGGTCATCACCCGGCACGTGCCGATCACGATACTTTCTGGTTTGATGCCAAGCGCCTGCTGCGTACGCAAACTTCCGGTGTTCAGATCCGCACCATGAAAGACCAGCAGCCGCCAATTCGTATTATCGCGCCGGGCCGCGTCTATCGTAACGATTACGATCAGACTCACACCCCGATGTTCCATCAGATGGAAGGCCTGATCGTTGATAAAGACATCAGCTTCTCCAACCTGAAAGGCACACTGCACGATTTCCTGAACAACTTCTTTGAAGCTGATTTGCAGATCCGTTTCCGTCCTTCCTATTTCCCGTTCACAGAACCTTCCGCAGAAGTGGATGTAATGGGCAAAAATGGCAAATGGCTGGAAGTGCTGGGTTGCGGCATGGTGCATCCGAATGTCCTGCGCAATGTGGGCATCGACCCTGAAGTGTATTCCGGTTTTGCCTTCGGAATGGGGATGGAACGTCTGACTATGTTGCGTTATGGCGTGACTGATCTGCGTGCATTCTTCGAAAACGATCTGCGTTTCCTCAAACAGTTTAAGTAAGGCGGGAATATCACATGAAATTCAGTGAACTCTGGTTGCGTGAGTGGGTAAACCCAGCCATTAGCAGCGAAGCATTATCAGACCAAATTACTATGGCCGGCCTGGAGGTTGATGGCGTTGAGCCGGTTGCAGGCGCATTTAATGGCGTGGTTGTCGGTGAAGTTGTCGAATGCGGTCAGCATCCAAACGCAGACAAACTGCGTGTGACTAAAGTCAATGTGGGCGGCGATCGTCTGCTGGACATCGTTTGTGGCGCGCCAAACTGTCGTCAGGGCCTGAAAGTTGCAGTTGCAACGGTGGGCGCCGTATTGCCGGGTGATTTCAAAATCAAAGCTGCCAAATTGCGTGGCGAGCCTTCAGAAGGCATGCTGTGTTCGTTCTCTGAGCTGGGTATTTCAGAGGATCACGACGGTATTATTGAACTGCCACTTGATGCGCCAGTCGGTACAGATATCCGTGAATTCCTGAAACTCGATGACACCACGATTGAAATCAGCGTAACGCCAAACCGTGCTGATTGCCTGGGTATCCTCGGCGTGGCGCGTGATGTTGCTGTCATCAACCAGTTGCCACTGGTTGAGCCGGAAATGAACCCGGTGAAAGCAACGATTGATGCCACCATCCCCATTGATGTGCAGGCGCCACAAGCGTGTCCGCGCTATCTGGGCCGTGTCGTTAAAGGCATCAACGTTAAAGCACCTACACCATTGTGGATGCGTGAAAAACTGCGTCGCTGTGGCACCCGTTCTATCGACGCCGTGGTCGATATCACGAACTACGTGTTACTCGAACTCGGTCAGCCAATGCATGCGTTTGATCTGAATCGCATCAGTGGTGGCATCGTCGTGCGCATGGCGCAGAAAAACGAAGCATTAACGTTGCTCGATGGCACAGAGGCGAAACTGGCGGAAGATACGCTGGTCATCGCAGACCATGAGAAAGCCCTGGCAATGGCCGGTATCTTTGGTGGCGAACATTCCGGTGTGAACGACGAGACGCAGGACGTCCTGCTGGAATCTGCATTCTTTGCTCCGCTCTCAATTACTGGCCGTGCACGCCGTCAGGGTCTGCACACGGATGCTTCTCATCGCTATGAACGTGGTGTGGATCCTGAGCTGCAGTTCAAAGCTATCGAACGGGCTACTGCGTTGTTGCTGAGCATTTGTGGTGGTGAAGCCGGTCCGGTCATTGAAGCGACCTCCGACGTTGATTTGCCGAAAGCGGCAACCATCACCTTGCGTCGTGAAAAACTGGATCGCCTGATCGGGCATCATGTTGAAGATGCTCAGGTGACTGACATCCTGACCCGTCTGGGGTGTAAGGTTCAGCATAATGGCGACCACTGGGTAGCTGTGGCGCCAAGCTGGCGTTTCGATATGCAAATCGAAGAAGACCTGGTGGAAGAAGTCGCGCGTGTCTACGGCTACAACAACATTCCTGATGTGCCGGTTAAAGCCAGTCTGGTGATGACCAAACACCGTGAAGCGAACCTTTCACTGAAACGTGTGAAAAATCTGCTGGTTGATCGTGGTTTCCAGGAAGCGATCACTTACAGTTTTGTCGATCCAAAAGTGCAGGCTCTGCTGCATCCTGGCGAAGAAGCGCTGATTTTACCCAGCCCGATCTCGGTTGAAATGTCTGCAATGCGTCTTTCCCTGTGGTCTGGCCTGCTGACTGCTGTAGTAAATAACCAGAATCGTCAGCAAAGTCGCGTACGTTTATTTGAAAGCGGCCTGCGCTTTGTACCTGATACGCAAGCCGATTTGGGTATCCGTCAGGACGTCATGCTGTCTGGTGTAATCTCCGGCACTAAAAATGAAGAGCATTGGGATCTGGCGCGTCAGGCAGTTGACTACTACGATTTGAAAGGTGATCTTGAGGCTATTCTTGAGCTTACCGGCAAAATGAACGATGTACAGTTCAAGGTGGAAGCGAATCCTGCGTTGCATCCTGGGCAGAGCGCAGCAATTTATTTACGCGGCGAACGTATTGGTTTCATTGGTGTAGTACACCCTGAGCTGGAACGTAAACTCGATCTTAATGGTCGTACCGTGGTCTTCGAACTGTTGTGGAATAAGGTCGCAGACCGCGTACTGCCTGATGCGAAAGAGATTTCTCGCTTCCCGGCGAACCGTCGTGACATCGCTGTTGTAGTGGCCGAAAACGTGCCCGCAGACGATATTTTGGCAGAGTGCAAGAAAGTTGGCGCAAATCAGGTAGTTGGCGTAAACTTGTTTGATGTGTACCGTGGCAAGGGCGTAGCTGAAGGTTACAAGAGCCTGGCTATCAGTCTGGTGTTGCAGGATACCGGCCGTACACTGGAAGAAGAGGAGATCGCCGCTACCGTTGCAAAATGTGTAGAGGCTCTAAAACAGCGATTCCAAGCATCCTTGAGGGATTGAACCTATGGCGCTTACTAAAGCTGAAATGTCAGAACACCTGTTTGAAAAGCTCGGGCTGAGCAAACGGGATGCCAAAGACCTTGTTGAAATATTTTTCGAAGAAGTACGTCGTGCTTTGGAAAATGGCGAGCAAGTTAAACTGTCTGGCTTTGGCAATTTTGATTTGCGTGACAAAAACCAACGTCCGGGACGTAACCCGAAAACCGGCGAAGATATTCCGATCACGGCGCGTCGTGTGGTGACTTTCCGTCCGGGACAGAAATTGAAAAGTCGTGTAGAGAATGCCACGCCGAAAGAATAAGTGAAAACATCAAAAAGGCCGCGAAAGCGGCCTTTTTTTTATCTGATTTTTAAGAGTGCAGTGTCATCGGAAACAATAGGTTTTAACGCTTTTAAGTAATTAGCACAGAAAGTGAAAAGATAGCGTTAAAGGGGTAGGCGGTTCAGGATTAGTCTGATAGATTAAATTTCAAGGCCTGAAAAGAACTTTGGTTTATTATTTATCCGGATGCCATTCAAATAAAACGGGGCCGAAGCCCCTATGGTAAGTCACTCATTATGTTCAGTTAATAATATGTACATATTAATATCTGAATAAAAGGCACCGGACAAATTAACCGGGAACGGGAGAATGGAATTATAAAAGGTGACTAGTGGTTATAGAACATACGAGGTCCACCCGGACCGCCGCCACCGTGCCCACCGCCGCCATGACCGCCACCACCAGGACCCCAAAATGGTGGGAATAAACAGCCACTGAGGCTGACGACAACCAGAGCAATGCTCAGCAGAGCGAAAATACGACGCATAAAATACATCCTTCGTTTGAATAAACAGGTCGATTATAAATAGAATGCAGACAGGTTGTTGTCAGGCTTGCGTTAAGATTTGTTAGTGTCTTAATAGGAATTGAATAGATAACACACGCCGTCTTGTTGAATTATTTCAACCAGGACATGTTTGTGTTTTTATTGTAAGGTCAGAGCAAGTTATCCGAAAATACGCTTATTTCTTATATTTTCTTCAATACCTGACTGATATAAAAATCACGTCATAAAAAATAAAGAAGGCGTAACTAACGTGAAAAAATCTCTCTTATTGCTTTGTTGTGCACTGGCTTTGCCTGTGATCGCGCAGGCAAATGTTTCTATTGACCTCAACGTACCTGGCGTATCACTTCACCTCGGGGATCAGGATCAGCGCGGTTACTATTGGGATGGCTATGACTGGCGTCCACCGCAGTGGTGGCATGATCATCAGGGCCATCATTACGGTGAGCGTAATGAACATGGCATGTACTGGCACGGTAATCGCTGGGACGCTAAACCACCGCAGCGTAACCATGATAAGCCGGGGCGTAATCAGCCAGGACCGCAGCCCCATAATCCGGGCCGTCCGAACGGTAATGATCATCATGATAATAATGGTCATCAGGGGAACGGCCAGCCGATCCCGCCGAATGGTTATCAGGGACACTGATTTTCCCTGTAAATGCCCAACGTGTCCGAAGCCGGTGCTCAGTCACCGGCTTTTTCAATTTCTATTTATGGTATTCAGCCGTTCTTCGCTAGAGCTAACTGCCTAATATCGGTAGGATAGTCACTTCCCGTGAGCCCCAGGAATTAGCCATTCATGCCTATCCCGCAGACCTTTTCTGCCTTTGAACAGCAACAGAAATACCGTGACCGCCGCTGGTTATACGGGCTGGGTATGTTCTTGTTGTTGATATGGGTGTTCAGTCTGAGTGCGGGTGAACGCTGGCTGTGGCCGGATCAATGGTTCAGCACTGAGGCGCGTCTGTTCGTGTGGCAATTACGGTTTCCGCGCGCTGTCGCTGTCATTTTGGTGGGCGCAAGTCTCGCTGTCTCCGGGGCAGTGATGCAGTCGTTGTTCGAAAATCCTCTTGCCGAGCCCGGTTTACTCGGTGTTGCCAATGGTGCCTGCGTCGCGCTGGTTTTATGTGTCATGTTAAGCCACGGCCTGTTGCCTGTTTGGATCATGAGTCTGGCAGCCATCGCGGGCGCTCTGATTGTCACTTTCTTTCTGCTATATATTGCCCGTAAACGCCTTTTGACGAATGCCCGTATGCTTCTTGTCGGGATTGCTATTGGGATTGTCTGCAGTGCTTTAATGACCTGGGCGATTTATTTCAGCAACAATCTCGATTTACGGCAGTTGATGTACTGGATGATGGGCGGATTTGGCGGTGTTGACTGGAATCAGCTCTGGCTGGGATTAATGTTGCTGCCTGTTTTACTGTGGCTGGTCTTACAGGGGAATGCACTCAATCTATTGTCTCTCGGGACGCAGCAGGCGAGGCAACTCGGCATATCGCTGAACACCTGGCGTTATATTCTGGTGCTTGCCGTCGGCTGGATGGTCGGGCTGAGCGTCGCCTTATCGGGCGTCATCGGTTTTATCGGGCTGATCATCCCGCATATTCTCAGGCTTTGCGGGATCACCGATCAGCGCCGTTTGCTGCCCGCCTGTGCGCTTTGCGGCGCTTCAGTTTTACTGTTAGCGGATGTGCTGGCGCGAATTGGTTTATCCGCGGCGGAATTACCGATTGGTGTGGTGACTGCCACGCTGGGTGCACCGGTATTCATCTGGTTGCTGACCAGAACCGGACAAATCCGCTGATGCTTTTCGGTGTGTCGGCTATGCTGTTCACTGAAACCCTTCCCCTAACCTACAAATATCAGGACGAAAACGATGAGTAATGAAATTTATAATATCTCCCTGAAAACTATCGATGGCGAAACCACGACACTCGGTGCTTATAAAGGTTCTGTATTGCTGGTCGTGAATGTGGCATCACAATGTGGCCTGACCAGGCAATATGAGGGGCTGGAAAATATCTACCAGGCCTGGCACGATCGTGGTTTTGAAGTGCTGGGGTTCCCGTGCAATGAATTCGGCGCGCAGGAACCGGGCACTGAAGATGAGATCAAAACCTTCTGCACCACCCATTTTGGCGTGAAATTCCCGATGTTTAGCAAAATTAACGTCAACGGAGACAACCGTCATCCGCTGTATTCAGCGCTGATTGCAGCCTGTCCGACAGCCGTCAAACCGGAAGACAGTGCGTTCTACGAACGTCTGGCCAGCAAAGGTCGTCAACCTCTTAAGCCCGATGACATCTTGTGGAACTTTGAGAAATTCCTGATTGGTCGTGACGGCACCGTGGTTCAGCGTTTTGCACCCGATATGACACCGGAAGATCCGATCCTTATGGAAACCATCAAAGCCGCACTGGCGAAATAATTTGCGTGTGAATACACCAATGCTGGAATGTCGTGAGATAACCGTTGCGGGGCGGCTTAGCGCATTTAGCGCGCAGATTGTGCCGGGCTGTCGGATCCATATTATCGGCCCGAATGGCGCCGGGAAAAGCACTTTACTGACCCGTCTGGCGGGTATGTCGGCAGGGGGAGGCGAGGTTATTCTCGACGGACAACCGCTTGCCGACGTTCCCGGACCCAGGCTGGCACGTCTTCGCGCCTGGTTATGCCAGCAACTGACCCCGGCATCCCTGATGCCGGTATTTCAATATTTGTCCCTTCATCAGCCGCGAGAAGTGGATCCTGCTGTTCTTGAGCGCACGGTTTCATGTTTATGTGATGCTTTACATCTCAGCGATAAACTTGGCCGGCCGGTCACGCATTTATCCGGCGGGGAATGGCAGCGGGTGAGGCTGGCGGCTGCTTTATTGCAAGTGTGGCCGACGGTGAATCCTGATAGTCAGCTTTTATTCCTTGATGAGCCGATGAACAGCCTGGATGTTGCCCAGCAGCAGGCGCTGGATCAGTTACTTGCGGAGTTTTGCGCGGCAGGACGTTCCGTGGTGTTAAGCGATCATGATCTCAACCATACCCTCCATTACGCACATCAGATCTGGCTTATGTCGCAGGGTCAGGTGATGGCGGCGGGAAAATGTGCTGATGTCATGCAGCCTGAAATACTTTCAGACGTGTACAAAGTGGCATTTCAGATACACGAACTGGCAGGCAGGCAATGGATAATGGCGACCTGAGCTTAATGCATAGCGGTTTAATTATATTATTATTGGGGTTTACGCTTTACCCCAATTCTTATTTGTTCATAAAAAACGCAGAAGATGCATTGTTTTAATAAAGTTCATTTTTTTCATAAAAACATAATTTAATGTAATTGGTTGTTATTAAATGATTTTTATTTTTTCCTGCTATTTAATTTTTGTTTATTTACTTTCTGTTTAGCTTCGCGTGACTGGTAAATCCTTAAGGTTAAATTAAGATTAAACCGACATCATAAGATCCATAATTTCATGACGGCGTTTACTTACTGTTAAATAAATGCGGTCTACAGTCGGTATCGGTAATTACCTTTTTGGGATAGCGTAATGGAAAACTTTTTGCCTTTTTCCCGTCCGTCTATGGGCGAAGAAGAAATAGCTGCAGTGGGGCAGGTTTTACGTTCTGGCTGGATCACCACAGGGCCACAGACTCATCAGCTTGAACAGGATTTTTCTGCCACTTTCGGTTGTAAGCATGCTATCGCAGTCAGTTCTGCGACCGGCGGCATGCATGTCACCCTGATGGCGCTCGGCATCGGACCGGGCGATGAAGTGATCACGCCTTCACAGACCTGGGTTTCAACCATCAACATGATTGTCCTGCTCGGCGCAGAACCGGTGATGATTGATGTTGATCCTGACACGTTGATGGTCAGTGCCGACGCGGTTGCTGCGGCTATCACGCCAAAAACCAAAGCGATTATCCCGGTGCATTACGCCGGCGCGCCTTTAGACCTTGACCCGATTTATGCTGTTGCTAATGAACACGGTATTCCGGTCGTGGAGGATGCTGCGCACGCGGCAGGCACAAAATACCGTGAACGCTGGATTGGCGCACAGGGGACAGCAATTTTCTCGTTCCACGCGATCAAAAATATGACCTGCGCAGAAGGCGGTCTGATTGCCACCGACGATGATGCTCTGGCTGAAAAAGTACGTGCATTGAAATTCCATGGTCTGGCGGTTGATGCATTTGATCGTCAGGTGCTGGGGCGTAAACCGCAGGCTGAAGTGGTTGAGCCAGGCTTTAAATACAATCTCTCCGACATTCATGCTTCTGTGGCTGTCGTGCAGCTTAAACGTCTTGCACAAATGAATGCCCGCCGTGCGGAGCTGGCACAGCGTTATCTGGATAAATTACAGGGCTCACCTTATCTGCCAATGGCTGTACCGGCTTACCCGCACCTTCATGCGTGGCACTTATTCATGATCCGTGTGGATGAAGCGCGTTGTGGTATCAGCCGTGACGCACTGATGGAACGTCTGAAAGAGCAGGGGATCGGAACGGGTTTACATTTCCGTGCAGCTCACACCCAAAAATATTACCGCGAACGTTATCCGCACCTGAGCCTGCCAAACAGTGAATGGAATTCGGCACGTTTATGCAGTTTGCCGCTGTTCCCTGATATGCAGGACAGCGATGTGGACCGCGTTGTCGCGGCTCTTTTTTCCCTTCTGGAGGCGCAGTAGTGGCGCAATACGAACCAATCCGTAAAGTCTCGGTGGTTATCCCGGTCTACAACGAAGAAGAAAGCCTGCCTGCGTTGCTTTCCCGCACGCAGGCCGCTTGTCAGCAATTAACCCAGCAATACGAAATCATTCTGGTGGATGACGGCAGTTCTGACAGCTCCGGCGACATGCTCGCTGCCGCTGCAGAACAACCGGACAGCCATGTTATTGCCGTTTTGCTCAACCGCAATTACGGCCAGCATTCCGCCATTATGGCCGGTTTTAGCCATGTGACCGGTGATCTGGTCATTACGCTTGATGCTGACCTGCAAAATCCACCGGAAGAAATCCCGCGCCTGGTCGCCACGGCGGATGAAGGCTATGACGTTGTCGGCACCGTACGTGCAAATCGTCGCGATTCCTGGTTCCGTAAAACGGCATCAAAGATGATCAACATGATGATCCAACGTGCCACCGGTAAATCGATGGGTGACTACGGCTGTATGTTACGGGCTTATCGCCGTCACATTATCGAAGCTATGCTGCATTGCCATGAGCGCAGTACCTTTATTCCTATTCTGGCCAACACATTCGCGCGCAGAACCATAGAAATTCCGGTTCAGCATTCTGAGCGTGAGTTTGGTGATTCCAAATACAGTCTGATGAAACTGATTAACCTGATGTATGACCTGATCACTTGTCTGACGACAACACCGCTGAGAATGCTCAGTGTTGTTGGCAGTGTGATTGCCATCTTCGGTTTCCTGCTGGCGGTATTCCTCATTTTAATGCGCCTGATCAACGGCCCTGAGTGGTCTGCGGAAGGCGTATTCACGCTATTTGCATTGTTATTTATGTTTATCGGTGCGCAGTTTGTCGGTATGGGATTACTCGGTGAATACATCGGGCGGATCTACAACGATGTTCGTGCGCGTCCCCGTTATTTTGTTCAAAAAGTCGTCGGCGTTCGTTCCGAAGACCACAGTCAGGAAGAAGAGTAATGAAAGCGATTGTATTTGCCTATCATGATATTGGTTGTGTTGGTTTACAGGCTCTGGTTGACGCGGGTTATGATGTTCAGGCAGTTTTCACCCACACTGATTCCCCGAATGAAAACCAGTTCTTTTCTTCCGTTGCCCGTCAGGGCGCTGAGCTGAACCTGCCCGTTTATGCACCGGAAGATGTTAACCATCCATTGTGGGTTGACCGCATCCGTGCTTTACAGCCCGATATCATCTTCTCTTTCTACTACCGTAATATGCTGAGCGAAGAGATTTTATCTCTGGCGCCGCAGGGTGGCTTCAATCTGCACGGTTCATTGCTGCCGCGTTACCGTGGTCGTGCACCGGTTAACTGGGCGCTCCTCAACGGTGAAACCGAAACGGGTGTCACTTTGCATAAAATGGTCAAACGACCGGATGCAGGTGATATCGTTGGTCAGCGCAAAGTGGCGATCACTGGCGATGACACGGCGCTGAAACTTCATGCCAAAGTGCGTGAGGCAGCGAAAGCATTACTGACAGATGTGTTGCCGGAAATGAAAGCGGGTAACATCACACTGACGGCGCAAGACGAATCTCAGGCCAGTTACTTTGGTCGCCGTACCGCCGCTGACGGTGAAATTCACTGGCACAAATCGGCCACTGAAATTAATAACCTGATCCGCGCGGTGACTGAACCCTATCCCGGCGCATTCTCTTATCTCGGCCAACGTAAACTGACTATCTGGCGCGCACGTCCGCTGGCAACTCAGCACGACAAACAACCGGGCACCGTGCTTTCTTCTGATCCGCTGACCATCGCCTGTGGCGAAGGTGCGCTGGAAATTCTGGCAGGGCAGAGTGAAAACGGCCTGTATGTACAGGGTTCCCGTCTGGCGCTGGAACTGGGCATTATGCCGGATATGCGTGTCGCAACGCTGCCCACAGCGGTGATGAAACGCCGTACCCGTGTTTTAATCCTCGGCGTGAATGGTTTTATCGGTAACCACCTGAGTGAGCGTTTGCTTCGCGAAGACCGCTATGAAATTTATGGCCTGGATATCAGCTCTGACGCGATCAGCCGCTTTATGGGTAATCCGCATTTCCACTTCGTGGAAGGCGATATCAGCATCCATTCAGAGTGGATCGAATATCACATCAAAAAATGCGACGTCGTTCTGCCGCTGGTGGCGATTGCAACGCCAATCGAATACACCCGTAATCCGCTGCGCGTATTCGAACTGGATTTCGAAGAAAACCTGAAAATTGTCCGCGATTGCGTTAAATACAAAAAACGCATTATCTTCCCGTCAACGTCTGAAGTTTACGGCATGTGTGATGATAAGGAATTCGACGAAGATCATTCCCGTCTGATTGTCGGCCCGATCAACAAACAGCGCTGGATTTACTCTGTTTCCAAGCAACTGCTGGACCGCGTGATCTGGGCTTACGGCGCGAAAGAAGGCCTGAAGTTCACCCTGTTCCGTCCGTTCAACTGGATGGGACCGCGCCTGGATAACCTGGATGCTGCGCGTATCGGCAGTTCCCGTGCGATCACCCAACTGATTCTGAATCTGGTTGAAGGATCACCGATCAAACTGGTGGATGGCGGCGAGCAAAAGCGTTGCTTCACTGATATCAACGACGGTATTGAAGCGTTGTTCCGGATCATCGAGAACCGCGACAACTTATGTGATGGCCAGATTATTAACATCGGTAACCCGACTAACGAAGCGAGCATTCGTGAACTGGCAGAAATGCTGCTGAGCAGTTTTGAATCACATCCGCTGCGCGCGCAGTTCCCGCCGTTCGCTGGTTTCAATCTGGTGGAAAGCAGCACGTATTACGGAAAAGGCTATCAGGACGTGGAGCACCGTACGCCGAGCATCAAAAATGCCCGTCGTCTGCTTAACTGGAAACCGGAAATCGGCATGGATAAAACCGTTGCTGAAACCCTGGATTTCTTCCTGCGTTCAGTAAATCCTGACGCTGGCAAAGCCTGAAACGGTGCCCGTCATGAAGAAAGTGGGTCTGCGCATTGATGTGGATACCTGGAGTGGCACCCGCGAGGGTGTCCCTCAGCTTCTGCAAACTCTTGCAAATCATAAAATCACTGCCAGTTTCTTCTTCAGCGTTGGCCCGGATAATATGGGGCGTCATTTATGGCGCCTGCTTAAACCGCGCTTCCTGTGGAAAATGCTGCGCTCTAATGCGGCGTCTCTTTACGGCTGGGATATCTTACTGGCAGGCACCGCGTGGCCGGGTAAACTTATCGCGCGTGATCTCGGTTATCTGATGAAAGAAACTGCAAAACGCGGGCATGAAGTCGGGCTGCACGCCTGGGATCATCAGGGCTGGCAGGCAAAAGTCGGGAAATGGTCCGAGAAACAGCTGGAAGCACAAATCCGCCTGGGGCTGGATGCGCTCGAAAAAAGTTTGGGCCATGATGTCGAATGTTCGGCTGTCGCAGGCTGGCGTGCCGATGAGCGGGTTATCGAAGTTAAAGAACGTTTCCACTTTTACTACAACAGTGATTGCCGCGGAACGCGACCTTTCCTGCCGGTACTGGAAAACGGAACACTGGGCACTGTGCAGATTCCCGTGACGTTACCCACTTATGACGAAGTGGCTGGCGGCGAGATTAACGCCGATAACTTCAACGACTTTATTCTTGATGCTATTGCGAAAGATCATGGTGTACCGGTTTATACCATTCATGCCGAAGTGGAAGGCATGTCACTGGCTAAACAGTTCGATGAATTGTTAACCCGTGCGTCTGCGCAGGGGATCCAGTTTTGCGCGCTGGGTGAGTTGCTGCCGCAAGATCTCAGTACATTGCCAAGAGGCAAAGTGGTTCGCGCCAGTTTCCCGGGTCGGGAAGGCTGGTTAGGCTGTCAGCAAGAAGGTTTTTCCTGATGTCGAAAACAATTAAAGGCCTGTGGGGCACGCTGATTTTGGTGTTCTTTGCCCTGGTTTACCTTGTTCCTCTTAACACCCGTCTCTTATGGCAACCCGATGAAACCCGTTATGCAGAAATCAGCCGCGAAATGCTTCAGCGCGGCGACTGGGTTGTGCCACATCTTCTCGGGTTACGCTATTTTGAGAAACCCGTCGCGGGTTACTGGTTTAACAATATCAGCCAGATGATTTTTGGCGACAGCAACTTTGCCGTGCGTTTTGGATCGGTATTCAGCACGGCGCTTAGCGCGATTTTAGTGTTCTGGCTGGCGCATCTTATGTGGCGCAACCGCCAGACGGCTTACACTGCGGCATTGATTTATCTGTCCATGACGTTGGTTTTCGGCATCGGGACTTACAGTGTGATGGATCCGATGATCACGCTGTGGATGACGGCCGCAATGGTCGCAAGCTATTTCTGCCTGCGGGTATCGCGTACACCGCAAAAAGCCCTGAGCTGGATTGCACTCGGGCTGGCCTGTGGTATGGGTTTTATGACCAAAGGCTTTCTGGCGCTGGCGTTACCGGTTATTGCGGTTCTGCCGATTATCTGGCGCGAAAAGCGTTTCAAAACCCTGCTTGGCTGGGGGCCCCTGGCGATTGTGAGTGCGGCGGTACTGAGCCTGCCGTGGGTGCTGGCGATAGCACACCGGGAGCCGGACTTCTGGAACTACTTCTTCTGGGTTGAGCATATTCAGCGTTTTGCTGAGGCTGATGCTCAGCACAAGGCACCTTTCTGGTATTACCTGCCGGTGCTGTTTCTGGGGGCGCTGCCATGGCTCGGGTTGTTACCGGGAGCTTTGCGGGCGGGCTGGACTCAACGCGTCATGCGTCCGGAATTGTTCTTCCTGCTGAGCTGGGCAATCATGCCGCTGATTTTCTTTAGCATTGCTAAAGGTAAATTGCCGACTTACATTTTGCCGTGCTTTGCGCCGCTTGCCCTGCTGATGGCGGATTATTTAGATAAGATCCTTGAGTCAGGAAAATTACGTGCACTGAAAGCCAATGGGACCCTCAACATCGTGTTTGGTGTGTTGCTGGCCGTGGCAGTTCTGTTGATCTCCGGCATATTACCTTTCCACATCAAAGCCGTGTTCAGTCGTTCTGAGTTGCCGCATGCCCTGATCGGTATTCTGTGTTTTGCCGTGTGGGCGCTGGCTGGCGCAGTGTCGCTGACGGATTTGAAAAAGCGCTGGTATTGGGCTGCCCTTTGCCCGCTGGTGCTGGCATTGCTGGCCGGACAGGCTATTCCGAAAAAAGTGATGGATTCCAAACAGCCACAGCCCTTTTTGACGCAAAATATGGCGTTGCTGAAAGACAGTCGTTATGTGCTGACAGATAACGTCGGTGTGGCAACCGCAGTTGCGTGGACACTCAAGCGCAGCGATATTCTGATGTTTGATGAAAAGGGTGAGCTGCAATACGGTTTGAGCTATCCGGATGCCAAAGACAATTTTGTCGATGCGGCACATTTCTCACAGTGGCTGCAACAAGCGCGTCAGGCAGGAAATGTCTCTCTGATCCTCAGACTTGACCGTAATGCTGCGGTGAAATCCTCTCTGCCTCCTGCGGATCAAACGGTGCGGATCGACCGTCAGGCACTGTTATTCTACAAAAAACTGCCATGACCGGTTTCCTTCTGGTTCTTGTCGTCAGCGTTGTCACCTGTGCCGGTCAGCTTTGTCAGAAGCAGGCCGCACAGGTTGCTGCGCATGGCATGGCGAGGGTTTTACGCTGGCTCGGGCTGGCGATATTGTTGCTCGGTATCGCCATGCTGTTATGGTTACGTGTATTGCAATTATTGCCGCTGAGCCTGGCTTATCCGATGCTCAGCCTGAATTTCGTCTTGATCACGCTGTGTGCCCGATGGTTCTTCGGTGAAGTTGTCGATGGCCGCCACTGGTGCGGCGTCGCACTGATCATGTGTGGTATTGCACTAATGAGTGTCAGCTTATGAAAGGATACCTGTGGAGTGCGGGAAGTGTTTTGCTGGTAACGGCGGCACAATTACTGATGAAATGGGGCATAGTGCAGATCCCGTTGTTTTCACTGGCCGCTATAGATACTCCCTTTATTGTTAGCCATTTACATGCCCTGATTGCCGTTTTTATGGGGCTGTGTGGCTATATATTATCGATGGGATGCTGGTTCTTTGCCTTGCGTTACCTGCCACTCAACCGGGCGTATACCTTACTGAGTCTGAGTTATGCGCTGGTGTATATTGCCGCAGTAACGCTGCCCTGGTTCAATGAAAGCATCAGCTTAAGTAAAACAATTGGCGGGTTGCTTATCCTGTCAGGTGTCTGGCTTATCCACAGTAAACCGGTAAAAAAATCCCATTGAATGATTTTTATGACGATAAAAAACATCATTAAACATTGGATGACGGATAAAATAGCGCTAAATTCTATTAGTTCTTAGATAACGGCGACTTATCCGGCGCGCGTAAACCTTCGCGTCTGGTCAGGCCGTGATGCTATTCGAGAAGGAATGCACTATGCGCTGCTCATCCGTATCCATGTATTCCCTGCTGGCCGTTGCCGCATTAATTCTTAACGGTTGCAGCAGCCACGCTCCGCCGCCAAGCGGCAGGTTTGCCGATTCTATTACTGTCGTGGCCGAGCTTAACGACCAGCTCAGCCAATGGCACGGTGCCCCGTATCGTTACGGCGGATTACAACCGAGCGGCGTTGACTGTTCTGGTTTTGTCTTCCGCACTTACCGCGATCGGTTTGGCGTCGTGCTG
The DNA here is from genome assembly GCF_040544515.1 of Rahnella sp. 2050. Classification (NCBI taxonomy): domain Bacteria; kingdom Pseudomonadati; phylum Pseudomonadota; class Gammaproteobacteria; order Enterobacterales; family Yersiniaceae; genus Rahnella; species Rahnella sp. 2050. The sequence continues at coordinate 157,809 of NZ_JBEPKE010000006.1, forward strand.
CCGAGAACGACCGCCGACCAGACCAAAATTGGCACCAAAGTGCCACGTGATGAATTGTTGCCCGGCGACTTAGTCTTCTTCAAAACCGGCAGCGGTGAAAATGGTTTGCATGTCGGTATTTATGATACTGCCGATCAGTTTATTCATGCCTCGACCAGCCAGGGCGTGACCCGTTCTTCACTCGACAACGTTTACTGGCGAAAAGTGTACTGGCAGGCGCGCCGTATCTGACACGGTGCCCAATCGCATTCCCCCTGATTTCACTGCGTATTTCATCCTGTTTTTTGCTGTTATTATCAAAGCAGACTCATTCAGGATGAATATGCAATGAAACCTCTCAGACTATTACTTTCCGATTCTTACGATCCCTGGTTCAATCTGGCCGTAGAAGATTGTATTTTCCGCGAGATGACCACGCAGCGTGTGTTATTCCTCTGGCGAAATTCCGAAACCGTGGTTATCGGGCAGGCGCAGAATCCGTGGAAAGAATGCAATACCCGCAGAATGGAAGAAGACGGCATTCGTCTGGCGCGGCGCAGCAGTGGCGGCGGGGCGGTTTTTCACGATCTCGGGAATACCTGTTTCACCTTCATGGCGGGCAAACCGGAATACGATAAAAGCGTTTCAACCGGCATTATTCTCAACGCACTAAAAACGCTGGGTATCGATGCTATTGCCTCGGGTCGTAACGATCTGGTGGTACAGACGCCGGAAGGCGAGCGGAAAATTTCCGGTTCCGCCTATCGTGAAACAGCCGACCGCGGCTTCCATCACGGCACGTTACTGCTTAATGCCGATCTCAGCCGTCTCGCCAACTATCTCAATCCGGACGTCAAAAAGTTGCAGGCGAAAGGGATCACTTCGGTGCGTTCGAGGGTCGCGAATCTCAATGAGTTTGTGCCGGATATCAATCATGAGCAAATTTGCCAGGCCGTGATTGCGGCATTTTTCGACTGGTATGGTGGGAATGTAAAACCTGAAATCATCTCTCCGGAGGTGTTTCCTGACATTCCGGGATTCCCCGAAAGATTTGCTAAACAAAGCAGCTGGGAATGGAATTTCGGCAAAGCACCGGCCTTCAGCCATTTACTGAACGAACGGTTTATCTGGGGCGGGGTGGATATTCACTTTGATGTGGAGAAGGGCAACATCAGCCGTGCGCAGATTTTCACCGACAGCCTTAATCCCGCACCGTTACAGAGATTAGCCGCGGAGCTGGCAGGCACGCGCTATCACGCGCAGGACGTCGGGGAAGCCTGCCAGCGCATCATTATCCGATATCCGGCGATGCAGGCTGAACTCACTGAACTGCAAAACTGGCTGGTGCGTTGTATCCAGTAAAGTTGAGAATGCCGGAGGTCGGTGATGATGACGAATAACCTCCGGTTTATTATTACCTTAGCAAAATTACTCATCATTCTTAAAAGCCCGGTTGTGAATCCCGTCACTTGCGCAATATTCCATAAGACACTATAACCATTAGCTAAAATATTTAGTAACATGCTTTTTGGGCATTAGCACAAAACAAAGCAGGAATTCTTGTTGAAAAAGGATTGATAGCGCTCACAAGGCAAGTTGCGTGTTTTCACCTCTGGCGATAAGATTAGTCTGAAATCCCTGTGTTGACTGTTATAACCCCTAAAAAGAAGGCAATAAGGGAAAGGCGTTTTTAAAAAACTTTGAATCGCAGCCGCTCGTGTGGTCGTCTCTGTACACTTACAACCGGACAGGCTCTTTATTGATATCAATTTCTCTAATATTTCGGTTTCGCCTCGGGGCTCCGGTATCTTTATGATCTGATTGATAGTCAAAAAAGTTATTAATCAATTAGTCGTGCCGTTGATGTTTTGGACAAAAATGAAAATACAATTCGATACGGCCTTTAACAGCAGCTACCTGTGCCAGCCGGTCTATACCATTGACGGGAAATTACTCGCCATAGAATTAATTTGCCGTTTTTCCAGCGCAGACAGCAAGTTAGTCATGCCCACAGAACTGGTACTGAACCTGTTAACACCGCAGCAGTTATTACGGTTTCTTAATGAGCAACAGATATGGGCGGGTGAGCATGCCCGATGGTTTAGCGATAATCAGGTTATTTTGAATATCAGTGTTGAGGAAAAACAGGTGGCCTTATTGCTGGAAGATGAAAATCTCCGCAATGCGTTCAGCATGCATACTTTCATTCATCTTAATCTGAGCGAGTCGTTTCCGCGTCTTTCCGAAGGCAAAAATAACCAGCAACTGGTTGCATTAAAACAATATTTTCCACTTTGTCTGGAAAACTTCGGCTCAGGCACTATTAACATGGTGCCCGTTTTTGACCATCTTTTTCAGTGGGTGAAGCTCGACAAAAATCTTTTCTGGCAGCTCTGTGAGGGGGAACATTTCACTATCGTGATGCCCTCGCTGATAAGAAATGTTAACCGGTTTTGCCGTAATATCGTGGTCGACGGGCTCGACTCTCAGGACTATTTTGATGCGTTACGCAAAGTAGAAATACAAGGGGTGAAGGGTTTGCTATGGCCTGGTGTTGAGCCCGCTGAACTGGACAGCCTGCTTGTGCGGCCCACCCAATTTCACTGATCGTCGCAGGTTGTTTCACTCTCAGGATCCCGGCCAGCGCCTGCTGTGCCGGGATTTTTTATCACTCAAGGTCATAATCTCCCTGCATTCGCTCCGTGTTAATTAACGTCCCGCAGTCCTACACTATTAAAAAGGGGGATTTATGCCGCGATTTGAACATCATTATGCTGACCAGTTGCCTGACTTTTACACGCAACTGCAACCGACGCCGCTAAAAGGCGCACGGCTTCTTTATCACAGCGAACCACTGGCGCGTGAACTGGGGCTGGATGACTCGCTTTTCGATGCTCAGCATCGCGAATACTGGTGCGGTGAAAAACTCTTCCCCGGTATGCAGCCTCTGGCTCAGGTTTATAGCGGACATCAGTTCGGCCAGTGGGCCGGACAACTGGGCGACGGGCGGGGTATTTTACTGGGTGAACAGGTTTTACCTTCCGGAAAACGGTTCGACTGGCATCTGAAAGGGGCCGGGCTGACACCTTATTCACGAATGGGAGATGGTCGTGCGGTTTTGCGTTCTGTCGTGCGTGAGTTTCTCGCCTCGGAAGCGCTGCATCATTTATCGGTGCCGACAACGCGGGCGTTGACGATTGCCACCAGTGATGAGCCGGTTTTCCGCGAGCAGCCTGAGCGCGGTGCGATGCTGATCCGCGTGGCGGAAAGCCATGTTCGCTTTGGTCATTTCGAGCACTTCTACTACCGCAAACAGCCTGAACATGTCAGGCAACTGGCAGATTATGTCATCGCACATCACTGGCCCCGGTTGCTGGAAAGTGAGCCGGTTGACGCATCACGCTACCAGCAATGGTTTACCAGTGTGGTGGAACGAACCGCTGCGCTGATTGCACAATGGCAAAGTATCGGGTTTGCACACGGCGTAATGAATACCGACAATATGTCGATTCTCGGACTGACTATCGATTACGGCCCTTACGGTTTCCTCGACGATTATAAGCCGGGTTATATCTGCAACCATTCCGATCATCAGGGGCGTTACAGCTACGATAATCAGCCGGCGGTGGCTTACTGGAACCTGCATCGTCTGGCACAAACGCTATCCGGCCTGATGTCCACGGAACAGCTCCAGACCGCGCTTGGCGAGTATGAACCGGCGCTGATGAGGGCCTATGGCACGCTGATGCGCGGCAAACTGGGTTTCTTTACCGAGAATAAACAGGATAACGATCTGCTCACCGGGCTGCTAAGTCTGATGGCGAAAGAGGGGCGGGATTTCACGCAGACTTTCAGGTTGCTCAGCCAGACAGAACAACAGCAGGCCGCGTCGCCTTTACGGGATGAATTCATCGACCGTGACGCTTTTGACAGCTGGTATCAGGCTTATCGTCATCGTTTACAAACGGAAGATATTGATGATGCCACGCGGCAGGACGCCATGAAACAAAGTAATCCACGCATTATTTTGAGAAATTATCTGGCGCAGAAAGCCATCGAAAGGGCTGAAGTGGATGATATCAGTGCGCTGGAGCAACTTCACCAGGCATTGCGTGACCCTTACAGCGATGCGCCTCAGTATGATGAAATGGCGAAATTGCCACCCGACTGGGGAAAACACCTCGAAATATCTTGTTCGAGCTGAGATAAAAAATGCCACATCTGAATGTGGCATTTTTATTGAACCGTCTCTACTGGCGTAAGAAAACTTGCGGCAATGCGGTTTCCGGATGCGGGCAGACGTTCAAATCGGCCTGATACCAGCGGCTCAGTATGGCTTCGCTCAGTACGTCAACGGGCGTCCCGCTGGCGACCACTTTTCCGCCGTGCAATAAAATAATCCGGTCGGCATACAACGCCGCAAGATTGAGATCATGCAGCACGCAACATACCGCCAGCGGCGTTTGCCTGGTTAGCTGTCGCAGCAAACGCAACGCGTGTTGCTGATGATATAAATCCAGCGCCGATGTAGGTTCATCGAGAAACAACCAGCGTGAGGAAGGGGCGGGTTGCCAGAGCTGGATCAGTACCCGCGCCAGTTGAACCCGCTGCTGTTCGCCCCCCGATAAATGGCGATAATCTCTTTCTGCCAGATTCAGACAATCGGTTTGCGTCATGACTTCAGTCAGTGCCCGTTGCATATTTTGCTGACCGTGCGGTGAACGCCCGAGTGTCAGTACTTCCCGCACGCTAAAGCCAAACGCCAATGTACTGTTCTGACGCATAACTGCCCGGGTGCGCGCCAGTTCCTGTGCTGGCCAGTCATTGAGTTGTCTTCCCTGAAGCGAAATCTGCCCCGATTGTGGCATCAGGTAGCCGGTCAGCATACGCATCAGTGTTGATTTTCCGGCACCGTTTGGCCCAATCAACGCCACCATCTCTCCGCTTTGCAAGCTGAGTGAAACATCGTCAATTAACCGGCGGCTATTGACGGAATACGTCAGATTTTCTGCAACCATTGATGAAGTAAAGTCAGACATTACGCGGAACTCCCGGGCGCAGGATCAGCCATAAGAAATACGGCCCGCCAATCAGGCTGGTGAGCAATCCCACCGGCATTTCTGCCGGAGCAACCAGTGTGCGGGCCAGCGTGTCAGCGAGCAAAAGCAGGCAGGCACCCGCCATGGCCGATCCCGGTAATAGCCAGCGGTGGTCTGCGCCAATACGCATCCGCAACAGGTGCGGGATCACCAGACCGATAAAACCGATCACACCAGAAACCGCGACAGCAGCCCCGACCAGCAGGGCGCTCAGCAGCAATAATTGCAACTGCGTGCGGCGGACATTCACACCGAGATAGTGCGCGTCTTCTTCACCTAATTGCAGGATATTCAGGCGCCGCGCCATGAACAGGGACGCAACACAGGCTGGCAGGATCAGCGAAGAGGCCACAGCCAGTGTCGGCCATTGCGCCTGCCCGAGACTGCCCATGCTCCACAAAGAGAACTGGCGTAACTGCTGGTCATCACTGACGTAGGTCAGCACGCCGACAGCGGCACCGCACAGTGCATTGATGGCAATACCGGCAAGCAGTAAGCGCGATAACCCACCATGGCCGAAACGACTCAGTGTAAAGACGATGGCTGAAATGGCCAGACTGCCAGCAAATGCGCTGATCATATGGCTGTACAGGGCCAGCAAGGGTGGCAATGCCAGTGGCATCACTATAGTCAGGGCAACCGCAAGCGCCGCGCCGCTGCTGATCCCAAGCAGGCCGGGGTCCGCCAGCGGGTTGCGAAACAATCCCTGCATAACCGCACCGGAACTGGCCAGCGCGCAACCGACTACCACCGCCAGCAGCACGCGGGGAAGGCGGATTGTCAGCCAGACCTGCCATAAACTATCGCCAAATGGACGTGCGAGTAACGTCCTTAACGACAGTGACATCGCGCCGGTATTCGCGGCCATCACGGCCAGCACCAGCAGAGCGCCGCCAAGGCCAATCATCGCCCAAACTGGCGAACGGCGACCTGACGGCACCGGAGGGCTCATGCTACTCATTTTGCTTGTTCCGCAGCCTGACGAAGTTGTGCCATCACCGCAGGTGTTTGCAAACCAAAGCCCAGCAGGGACATATCATCGATGACCAGCACACGCTTATTTTTGCCCGCAGGCGTCATAGCAACACCCGGCAGTTTCCACACCTGATCCATTCCACCCAGGGTTTTAACTCCGTCAGCGGTCAGTAGCAGGATATCCGGCGCACCGGCAATCACCCCTTCCTGTGACAGCGGACGGTAACGACTGAATCCCTGCATGGCATTTTTCGCCCCGACAGACGTAATCATCGCATCTGCCGCAGTATTCTGACCTGCTGCCATAGATGACATGCCACCGTGGCTCATCACAAACAACATTTTTACCGGCAGGGCATCGTGTTGAATAGCAGAAATCTGCGAACGATAGGTCGCGATCAGTTTTTCACCTTCCGCCTGACGGTTCAGCGCTGCGGCAATTACTTCGATTTTATCCGGGACGATGTCCGCAGAAGGTTTCCCCGGCACACGCACCACTTTTACGCCGTTCTGCTCAAGCTGTTTTAACACCAGTGAGGGTTCTGCCAGTTCGCTGCTCAGCACCAGCGACGGGTGCATAGACAAAATCCCTTCAGTATTGAGCTGGCGCATATAACCGACGTCCGGCAGGGCCAGTACTGCCTGCGGACGCAAGCTGGTACTGTCGCGGGCGACCACTTCGTTGCCCGCACCGAGTGCGTAAACAATTTCGGTAACGTCACCGCCAATACTGACAAGCTTTTCAGCGGCATACAGCATCGGGGTCGCCAGCAATGCTGTAATAGCGGCCACCATTTTCAAGGTTTTGTTCATGCTGCAACACCTTCATTGCTAAGTTGTGCCAGTTGTTCCCGCCACTGAGTTTGTTCAGGATTGCCTTCGTTACGCTGACCGTAAAGTTGCGCGATCTGCGTACCATCAGCGGCAAATAACTCCAGGCTGGTCACGAAACCGTCTTTGGTCGGCTTACGGGTGATCCAGCTTTCCGCGATAGCACTTTCCACCAGATGCAGGGTGAACTGTTTGTTGAAGACGTTAATCCATTCACCGTGCGGCATGACCTTTTCAATCGGACCGGTGAAAATTTGCACGCAACCCCGGTTGCCTACAAAAATCATGATTTCGTTTTGGTCATCTTTGGCGATATTCAGTAAACGCGTCAGCGAGCCGTTATCGACGCGCCATGCCAGATCATCCCCGACAGCTTTAAACGCTTGCTGGCGGGTGACATCGTGACGTTTCAGCAACTGGAAGAACTGGTGAACGTCGGTCATTGCACGCCATTCAGCATCGAGAGTGCTGGTGTCGGCGGCTGTCGTCGGAGCCGGAACTTCAGGGGCGACTTCAATTTGCAGCGGAGGATTGACGTCACTTTTGTACTGCGCAATCAGCGCGTCCCATGCTGCCATGTCAGTTTCATCGGTGTTATACACTTTATGAACGGCATCACCGTGCGCATCGAAGAACTGAATGCTGTGGCGAACGCCGCGGGCCGTGGTTTCTGACAGGCTGAAAATGTGCAGCCAGTGTTGCAGGAACAAACGCAGGTCCAGCGCGCGTGGATTAAGGATCAGACCGGCGTGACCGCTGAGATGCTGATTCTCATAGCGACCTTCCTGCTCGTGTACGGCAAAGTTGTTACGGGTGATTGACTTGGTGCCACCGACATTCTCCAGAGCAGCCAGCAAGCTACGGGCATCAACATCCAGACGCGCAGCATCATGGGAAACACGTAAAGCCGTTAACTCAGCTTCGCTTATCCGTAAAATTCCCGCCAGATCGCGGGCATATTTACCGGGATTAGCTTCTTTTGCCTGTAAATAGTCCTGATAGTGAACTGAATGCATTGCTGTTTCCTCGTTGTCTAAAGTCACCCGCTCTTTGGCGGATAAAGCTTGCGATGTTATGTGAATGATTTGTAAAAATATTTATGGCAAGAGTACGTTTAATACACGTGTGGTAATGGGAATTAATATCAATTTGATAATCATTATCAAATCATTACCTAAACACATCAAGAAGATTTTTGTCGCTGGAATGTAATTCTGTGGCGTTAACCCCTTAATTTAAGAGGGGAAGCAGGAGGGGATGCGCGGAGAAGCATCAGAACAGACAGAGGGTTACACGCCCCCAGGCCTGCTACTGACACAAAAAAGGGCAACCAAAGTTGCCCTTAAGAAGGTTACAGCAAAGTGATCAGAACCGGCTGTTTGTTGCCTGCGCAAGCATTGAGAGTAATGTCTCGGTGTCTTCCCAACTCAGACATGGGTCGGTAATCGATTTGCCGTAAATCAGAGGTTTGCCGTGAACGATGGGCTGTGTGCCTTCAACCAGGAAACTTTCCGCCATGATGCCCGCAATGGCAGTTGAACCGCTGATGATTTGCTGGCAAATATCTTCTGCTACCTCAAGCTGACGACGGTGCTGTTTCTGGCAGTTGCCATGACTGAAATCGACCACCAGCCGCTGCGGCAAATCGAATTCCGCCAGATTCAGGCAGGCTTGTTCGAGGTCATCCGCATGATAATTCGGTTTTTTACCTCCACGCATAATCACATGGCCGTAAGGGTTGCCGGCGGTACGGTAAATGGTCATCTGACCCTTTTTGTCCGGTGACAGGAACATATGACTGGTGCGCGACGAACGGATAGCATCGATGGCGATGCGGGTATTTCCGTCAGTGCCATTTTTAAAACCAACAGGGCAGGAAAGTGCCGAGGCCATTTCGCGGTGGATCTGACTTTCGGTGGTGCGAGCGCCGATGGCACCCCAGCTGATCAAGTCGGCAATATATTGTCCGATCACCATATCAAGGAATTCGGTCGCTGTCGGGATGCCTAGTTGGTTGACGGTCAGTAATACTTTACGTGCCAGCTCAATACCGTCATTCACACGGCAGGAACCGTTCAGTTCAGGGTCTGAAATCAGGCCTTTCCAGCCGACAACGGTGCGTGGCTTTTCAAAGTACGTACGCATGACGATTTCCAGGCGATCCTGATACTTTTCACGCAATACGCTGAGCTTGCCCGCGTAATCAATAGCCGCTTCTATATCGTGGATTGAGCAGGGGCCGACAACGACCAGCAACCGCTGATCTTCACCGCTGATAATCTTTTCAATTCGTTTACGTGATTCCATCACGTGTTGTGCGACCGACGGGGAAATTGGCAGTTTGTCTGCCAGTGCCTGAGGCGTAATCAGGCTGTCGATGCGCGTCGTACGCAGTTCATCTGTTTGTGACATCGTGTTCTCGAAAAATTTGTTTCTTCGCTGCGGCAGGAATACCGGGAAGTGATGCCGATCACAATAACGCAAAACCCGATGAATTCAACCATTGGCGGCAGGATATGCCATCTACATCAGTAAAAGGATTCAGAACATCCGGCGACTCATGCCGAAGCTATCCATGATCTTCGCCGAAATCTCCTCAACAGAATAATTTGTACTGTTGAGGTAACGGATCTGATTTTTGCGGAATAAAGCTTCTACCTCAGAGACTTCCATCCGGCACTGGCGCAAAGATGCATAGCGGCTGTTTTCAACGCGTTCCTGGCGAATTGCCGTCAGTCGTTCCGGGTCAATCGTCAGGCCAAATAGCTTATGCATATGCGGTTTTAACGCGGCAGGTAACTGGATATTGTCCATATCGTCGGCGGTAAATGGGTAGTTAGCCGCGCGGATACCAAACTGTAATGCCAGATAAAGGCTGGTCGGCGTTTTACCGCAACGCGAGACCCCCAGTAAAATCACCTGCGCCTGATCGAGGTTGCGCAGGGAAATCCCGTCGTCGTGGGCCAGCGTGTAATCAATCGCGGCAATGCGCGCATCGTATTTACTGATGTTGCTGGCTGTCAGGCCATGCGTCCGGTTGGCAATTGGGGTAGGATCTACGCCCAGCTCATTCTGTAAGGGGGCGACCAGCGACTGAACAATATCCTGACAGAAACCTTCACTGTTTTTAATGATGTCGCGGATGTTGGGTGAAATGATGGAATAAAACACCAGTGGGCGGGCACCGGTTTTCTCAAAAATTTCATTAATTTGCCGGCAGACAGCTTTGGCGCGCTCTTCACTTTCAACAAAGGGGAGTGAATAGGTTGTGGCATTTACCGGAAATTGTGAAAGCACAGCATGGCCTAAAACTTCTGCTGTAATCGCGGTACCGTCCGAAATGTAAAACACGCATCTGTCCACAAACTGCTCCTGAGTTATCGCACTTCATTTATCTTCAACTTATCGCTTATTTAGTAATAACCAGAATTTCAGGAAATAAAAAGCGTATTCGTTCCAGCCAGCAATGTTCTGCTCATTGCTGCGAGACAGTGCGCAAAATGACTGTAATAAATGAAATGGTATTTTAAATTTTCCACGATTTCTCGCAGCTTTTTGATTTGCTTCAGCAGAGCTTCAGCAGCTCTGTTAGCATTAATTTAGTTTCGAAACTAAAGGCAACTTCTCCATGATTCATAAGGAATATTGTTGATTTCCATCGCGTGAGTAATTTTGCTGCTGTGGAATTTTCCTAAACAAAAATAGTTTGATTTGCTGGATCGATTCACCTGTCCATCTCTTATGGATCATTATGCTAATCTCAAAATGACAGCGTTGTTAAATGACAGAAAAAGCGTCGCTGACAATGACTAGACAACCGGTTTGCACGCCTACTGACTTTTACTGTAAATAAATAAGAAAGGATTGTTTCATGGCTCATCTCGATCCCGATTTACGCAATGTTATCTGGTACAACCAACTGGGTATGAAGGACGTTGATAAAGTCGGGGGCAAGAACGCATCCCTCGGGGAAATGATCACCAATTTGTCTGATCTGGGTGTTTCAGTTCCAAATGGTTTTGCAACGACTTCTCAGGCATTCAATGATTTTCTCGATCAGAGCGGTGTCAACCACCGTATTCATGAGTTGCTGGATAAAACGGATGTTGACGATATCGGGCAATTAACTCAGGCGGGCATGCAAATCCGCGAGTGGATCATTGAGACGCCATTCCAGCCTGAACTTGAGAAATCCATCCGCGAGGCCTATCAGCAGCTTTCCGACGGTGAGCCTGATGCGTCATTCGCTGTGCGTTCTTCCGCAACTGCCGAAGATATGCCGGACGCATCATTTGCCGGACAGCAGGAAACCTTCCTGAATGTTCAGGGATTTGATGCTGTACTGACCGCCGTGAAACATGTTTACGCTTCCTTATTTAATGACCGTGCCATTTCTTATCGTGTGCATCAGGGCTACGACCATCGTGGCGTGGCGCTGTCTGCGGGTGTGCAGCGCATGGTGCGTTCTGATCTCGCTTCTGCAGGCGTGATGTTCACCATTGATACCGAGTCGGGTTTTGATCAGGTGGTCTTTATCACCTCGGCTTATGGTCTGGGTGAAATGGTCGTTCAGGGTGCGGTTAACCCTGATGAGTTTTACGTACATAAACCTACGCTGGAAAAGAATAAGCCTTCTATTGTCCGCCGTACGATGGGCTCGAAGAAAATTCGCATGGTATATGCTCCGAGCCAGGAACATGGCAAACAGGTTCAGATTGAAGATGTGCCGGCTGAACAGAGCACCCGTTTCTCCCTGACGGACGACGAAGTGCAGGCACTGGCACGTCAGGCATTATTGATTGAAAAACACTATGGTCGTCCGATGGATATCGAATGGGCGAAAGATGGCCATAACGGCAACCTTTATATCGTGCAGGCACGTCCGGAGACAGTTCGTTCAAACGGTCAGGTGATGGAACGCTATCAGCTAAATGGCAGCAGTAAAGTGTTGGTTGAAGGCCGCGCTATCGGCCATCGTATTGGGGCCGGGCCGGTAAAAATCATTCATAATATCAGCGAAATGCACCACGTTAAGGCAGGTGATATTCTGGTAACTGACATGACGGACCCTGACTGGGAGCCGATCATGAAAAAGGCATCGGCGATTGTCACCAACCGCGGCGGGCGTACCTGTCACGCAGCCATCATTGCGCGTGAATTGGGTATTCCTGCGGTAGTCGGTTGTGGTGATGCCACTGAAAAACTGACAGAAAACCAGAAAGTGACGGTTTCCTGTTCTGAAGGCGATACCGGTTACGTCTATCAGGATGAGCTGGACTTCACCGTGCAGAGCTCTGAAATTGATGAGCTGCCAAAATTACCGCTGAAGATCATGATGAATATCGGTAACCCTGACCGCGCATTCGACTTTGCCTGTCTGCCGAATGAAGGTGTCGGGCTGGCGCGTTTAGAATTCATTATTAACCGTATGATTGGTGTTCATCCCAAAGCATTACTGGAGTTTGATCAGCAGCCGGCGGAGTTGCAGGAAACCATCAATAAGATGATCCAGGGCTATGACAGCCCGCGTGAATATTATGTGGCTCGTCTGACGGAAGGGATCGCGACGCTCGGCGCTGCATTCTGGCCGAAACGGGTGATTGTGCGTTTGTCCGATTTTAAATCGAATGAATACGCCAATCTGGTCGGCGGCGAAAAATACGAGCCTCACGAAGAAAACCCGATGCTGGGCTTCCGTGGTGCGGGTCGTTATGTCTCTGACAGCTTCCGGGATTGTTTCGCGCTGGAATGTGAGGCCATGAAGCGCGTGCGCAATGATATGGGGCTGACTAACGTTGAAGTGATGATCCCGTTTGTTCGTACCGTGGCACAGGCTGAAGCTGTCGTTAAAGAGCTGGCGAGTCAGGGGCTGAAACGGGGCGAAAATGGCCTGAAAGTGATTATGATGTGTGAAATACCGTCAAATGCATTGCTTGCAGATCAGTTCCTTGAGCACTTCGACGGATTCTCTATTGGGTCTAATGACATGACGCAGCTTGCGCTGGGGCTGGATCGTGATTCCGGCGTGGTTTCTGAACTCTTTGATGAACGAAACGAAGCCGTTAAAGCCCTTTTGTCGATGGCAATCAAAGCCGCTAAGAAGCAGGGGAAATATGTCGGTATTTGCGGGCAGGGGCCATCAGATCATCAGGACTTCGCGCAATGGCTGATGGAAGAAGGAATCGACAGTTTGTCACTCAACCCGGATACCGTTGTCCAGACCTGGTTAGCGTTAGCTGAAAAGTAAATAAATGACTAATGACTGACGCTAAGGCTGTCACTTTCGGGTGGCGGCCTTTTTCTTTTTTACCGGGATGGAAGTTACGGGAATAAAAATAACGGTTAGCGGGTTACGGGATAAATAGAACGGTGAGGAAAAGAAATAAAAAAAAAGCCCGTCATAGCAGACAGGCAAAGACTACACACAGCAATTTGGGATATACCAGCTCAGGGGGAAGCTTGTATATAAATCAGTGGGTTGAAATCCGAACTGTTAATAATACTAAGTTTCTCAAGGTATTTAGTCTGTAAGAATTCTCCTAATAGATATTATTCTCATGCTAATTGATGAGAAGAAGTGTTTTTAGTGTGAGTCATTCAGGAAGGAAGCAGGAATAAAAAAAAGCGCTGCCCGGTTGAATTATCAGGGGCAGCGCCGGTGGTCAGTTAAAACGCAACGAAATTATTCATCCAGCGCTTTTAGTGCTTCTTCAGGTTCCATGTCAGGCTCAGGAGCCTCATTGACCCAAAGCGAAATCAGACGATATGAGACAGCCAGCACGACCGGTCCGATAAACAGGCCAATCATGCCAAAAGCAAATAAACCACCAATAACACCGGACAAGATAAGCAGCATCGGTAAATCCGCACCCATGCGGATAAGAACCGGGCGAAGCACGTTATCCAGGGAACCAACCACGCAACTCCATACCAGCAGAACGGTGCCCCAGGTATTGTCGCCGGACCAGTACAGCCAGATGATGGCCGGTATCAGAACCAGTAACGGACCGATTTGCGCGACGCAGCACACGAACATCACGACGGTCAGCACGGTGGCATAAGGAATGCCAGCGATGGCCAGTCCGATCCCACCCAGAACTGACTGAACAATGGCGGTAACAACGACACCTAACGCCACGGCACGGATTGCCTGACCGGCAAGAATAACGGCTGCATCACCACGTTCTGCTGCCAGTCGCACCGCGAAATGGCGGATACCCATGGCAACATTTTCTCCACGGCTATAAAGCAGGGCACTGAACAATAACATCAGCGCACAGTGGACAATGAAACGGCCCAGATGACCTGCCTGCGTCACAAACCAGGCTGCTGTTTGTCCGACGTAGGGCTGCACTTTGCTCATCAGCGCGTTCCCGCCGCCATTGATCAGGGCATGCCAGCCGTTGTAAAGCTTATTACCCACCAGCGGGATCGCGTTCAGCCACTGAAAATCAGGCATATGTAACGATGAAGGATGGCTCGCAATTTCGACCAGCGGCGCACCATTTTCCACGGCGCTGCTGACCAGCAAGGCGATAGGCAAGACGAATAATAAGATCAACAACAGCGTCATGATAATGACGGCCAGAAAACGGCGTCCCCAGAGAAGGCGCTGGAGCTTGATCATTAATGGCCATGTGGCAATGACTACCATCCCGGCCCAGACAAACCCGAGAATAAAGGGCTGTACAATCCAGATGCTGGCAACGGTCATCAGGGCAATAAATAGCACCCCAAACATAATCTGGGGCAAGTCATAACGTTTAATTGGGAGATTCATTCATGTTTCTCAATGTGATAAACGAAGTAAGGCACAAACCCTGTGCCTCCAAACACTATATTCATAAACAGGGGGCTAAAAATAAGCATGGAACATACGACGGCTTTTGGATAGCCCGCCACATAATTAGTTGCAAGGCGTTGTTGCCGTACGTGCTTTTTGCGGTACGTCATGAAACATCTGCAACAAAGGTGAACCAGACGGAGCGCTTAAAAACGAAGTATGTTAGTTTTTATTCTGGATAAAGAACAGGGTGGATCTGCCCGGCAGATCCGGCAGGTCGCCTCGGGCCCGCCAGGCATACAACAAAGACAGAGTCATAATTCAATGATCCCACAGATTTCTCAGGCACCGGGTGTCATCCAGCTGGTGCTCGATTTTTTGGAAGCATTAAAAAGCAACGGTTTTACGGGTGATGTCACAACAACTTATGCCGACAGGCTGACGATGGCGACGGACAACAGCGTCTATCAGTTGCTGCCGGATGCGGTCTTATTCCCCATCGCAACGTCAGACGTTGCATTGATTGCCCGCCTTGCGGGGCAGGAACGTTTTAAAACACTCGTGTTTACTCCGCGCGGTGGCGGTACCGGTACCAACGGTCAGTCACTGAACCGCGGCATTGTGGTTGATATGTCCCGTCATATGAACCGCATTCTGGATATCAACGTGGAACAAGGGTGGGTCAAGGTCGAAGCCGGGGTGATCAAAGATCAGCTCAATGATTATCTGCGCCCGTTTGGCTTTTTCTTCTCTCCCGAGTTATCAACCAGTAACCGTGCGACGCTGGGGGGCATGATTAACACCGATGCCTCCGGTCAGGGCTCGCTGGTTTACGGCAAAACGTCTGACCACGTTCTCGGTGTCCGTGCGATTGTTCTCGGTGGCGACATGCTGGATACCACCGCTATTCCGACGGCGCTGGCCGATAAGCTGGGTGAAGAGGATTCGGTCATTGGACGGATTTACCGCACCGTGCTGGACAGTTGTCGTGATAACCGCGCGCTGGTGATTGAAAAATTCCCGAAACTTAATCGTTTCCTCACAGGTTACGACCTGCGCCATGTGCTGAGTGACGATCTGCAAACCTTCAACCTGACACGCATTCTGACCGGTTCAGAAGGCTCGCTGGCCTTTATCACCGAGGCGCGTCTGAATATCACGCCGATCCCCAAAGTGCGTCGTCTGGTCAATATCAAATACGACTCCTTTAATTCAGCGTTACGTAATGCGCCTTTTATGGTGGAGGCGAAGGCGCTATCGGTTGAAACCGTCGATTCCAAAGTACTGAATCTGGCGCGAGAAGACATTGTCTGGCACAGCGTTCGTGATTACATCACCGACGTTGAAGGCAAAGACATGCAGGGACTGAACATTGTTGAGTTCGCCGGAGATGATGCAGACCTGATTGAAACTCAGGTCAGTGCGTTGTGCGAACGCCTTGATAGCCTGATAAGTGATAAAGAAGGCGGTGTGATTGGCTACCAGATTTGCGCTGATCTGGCTGGTATCGAGCGTATTTATAATATGCGCAAGAAAGCCGTCGGTCTGCTGGGTAATGCCAAAGGGCAGGCTAAACCGTTGCCGTTTGCGGAGGACACCTGTGTGCCTCCCCAGCATCTGGCGGATTATATTGTCGAATTCCGTGCGCTGCTCGACAGTCATCATCTCAGTTATGGCATGTTCGGGCATGTCGATGCGGGTGTATTGCATGTGCGTCCCGCACTGGACATGTGTGACCCACAACAGGAGATATTGCTCAAACAAATCTCCGATGAAGTCGTAGCCCTGACCGCTAAATATGGTGGTTTGCTATGGGGAGAGCACGGAAAGGGTTTCCGTGCAGAATACAGTCCGGCATTCTTTGGCGAAGCACTGTTCCATGAACTGCGCCGGATCAAAACCGTATTCGATCCGGATAACCGCCTGAATCCCGGTAAGATCTGCGCGCCGCTTGAGTGCGATGAACCGATGATGAAAGTCGATGCGCCAAAACGCGGAACCTTGGATCGCCGTATTCCGCTGGAAGTCCGTCAGTCATTCCGCGGTGCGATGGAATGTAACGGTAACGGCCTGTGCTTTAACTTTGATGTGAAAAGCCCGATGTGTCCGTCAATGAAAATTACCGGCAGCCGTATCCACTCGCCAAAAGGTCGCGCGGGTCTGGTTCGCGAATGGTTGCGTTTATTGTCAGAACAAGGTGTAGATCCGCTGGCGCTTGAGAATGCGCTGCCGGAGAAAGGCATGAGTTTCCGCAGCCTGATCGAACGTACGCGTAACACCTGGCATGCCAATAAAGGCGAATATGATTTCTCCCATGAAGTGAAAGAGGCAATGTCCGGCTGTCTGGCCTGCAAAGCCTGCTCGACGCAGTGCCCGATAAAAATTGATGTGCCGGGGTTCCGCTCACGTTTCCTGCAGCTTTATCACACGCGTTATCTGCGCCCGGCACGCGACCATTTTGTTGCGAGTGTTGAAAGCTATGCCCCCCTGATGGCCAAAGCCCCCAAGGTGTTCAACTTCTTCCTCAGGCAACCCTGGTTGCGCGAGATGAGCCGGAAAAATATCGGCATGGTTGATTTGCCTTTGCTGTCTTCTCCGACACTGCGCGAGCAGTTATCAGGGCATCGCGCCAGTAAGATGACGCTTGAACAACTGGAAGCCATTCCGCCTGCCCGGCGTGGTGAATACGTGCTGGTCGTGCAGGATCCGTTTACCAGTTTTTATGACGCGCAGGTCGTTGCTGATTTTATCCGTCTGATTGAAAAACTGGGCCTTAAACCTGTTCTGTTGCCTTTCTCACCTAATGGCAAAGCGCAGCACATAAAAGGTTTCCTGACCCGCTTTGCCAAAACAGCGAAGAAAACGTCGCTGTTCCTTAACCGTGTATCGCAATTGGGAATGCCGATGGTGGGGGTCGATCCTGCGCTGGTACTGTGTTATCGCGATGAATATAAAGAAATTCTCGGTGACACACGCGGATCGTTCCAGGTCCAGCTTGTGCATGAATGGCTTGACAGCTGGCTGGCTGAGCGTCCGGCACAACAACAAAGTGGCGAGTCCTGGTATCTGTTCGGACATTGTACGGAAAGCACCGCCTTGCCCAACAGCGGCAAACAGTGGGGCGACATCTTTGCCCGCTACGGTGCGAAGCTGGAAAACGTCAGTGTCGGGTGTTGCGGAATGGCAGGGACGTACGGTCATGAAACCAAGAATCTCGAAAACTCACTGGGAATTTATGAGCTTTCCTGGCATACCTCTTTGCAACGGTTGCCACGCCAGCGCTGTCTGGCAACCGGTTATTCCTGCCGCAGCCAGGTAAAACGAATCGAAGGAAACGGTGTTCGCCATCCGTTACAGGCACTGCTGGAAATCATCCCCTAACAATAAGGAAGTATTATGTCATTCTGGAAACGGAGTACCACGCTTGAAGCCCTGAATCAGCGCAGTCAAGGATGTATGGTGGGCCATGTGGGGATTGAGTTCACGCAGTTGGGTGAGGATTTCCTCGAAGCGACCATGCCGGTAGATGTACGCACAACACAGCCTTTTGGTTTACTGCACGGCGGCGCATCTGTTGTTCTGGCCGAAACGATGGGATCAATGGCGGGTTATTTATGCTGCGAAGGAAATCAAACTGTAGTGGGCGTGGAAATTAATGCCAGCCATATGCAGTCTGCACGGGAAGGGCATGTGCGCGGTGTTTGCCGCGCATTGCGCACCGGCCGCCGCAGTCAGGTGTGGCAGATTGAGATTTTTGATCAGAAAGGGAATCTGTGCTGCGTATCGCGGTTGACGACCATGGTAATCGAACATTAATACAGGCTGTTAATCAACACTGATCATACAGTCAGAAAGTGGACAGGCGGATGCATGATGAATGTGTCCGCTTTTTTATTTGACTTAGTAAAGGGAAGTAACCTGTTGAAAGCACATCAAAGCTGGAACGGAACGCGTTTGGCAAAGTCAGTTTGAAATGCCGTTGCTTTTTCCCAGATGCCCATCATGGCATAATACTGACAAATGAGTTTTAACGTGTGCCGTGCGAAATGGTAACTCTGAACACGGAAGAGTTCACACCGAACCACGCTGTTGATTTCCAGGATCAGGCGGTTATGTAATTTGCATAACGCATGAAGATAACTGTGATCATCCCCGTTTTGCAGGCACAGATTGGCCATATCCAGACAGATGCTGTTGAAGCGTTTGAGCTGGCAAAGATGCGCATCCGGGCGTCGTAAGGCGGCATCCGCCATATAAAAATCCACGGTGGCATCGCGGACACTCGATTTATATTCGTCGATCTTGCCTTGCAACCACGCATTTACCGATTGAGTCATTCTCAGTATTCCGGGTTATCTGAATGATAATCATTATCAAATAATGAACATCATATTGGCAAAAAATCGCCGGATCAACGTTTTCATCCGGTTTTTTTATTTTTGTGTAGTTAAGCCAGTAAGCAAAAAGAGCTTTAATTCTTCAGATATGGCGAATTCATAAATAGGCATTTCCGATGAATGTTTTATAATAGACACAATGAAAGCTATTAAACCTTACCTTTTATAAGGTTTATTTCAATTTTTAACAAAAAATTGACAATTTATTCAATCAGTTGATGGTCGCGGTGTTCAAGACCCGCCAGTGGCCAGATGTAAAGACGGTGCACATTGAGTGTCTTTCCTCGTGTGTAATCGCTATACCCTCTTAAAACAAGAGGTTGAAGTGATTAATGTTATCACTAGAATAGAGACAATAGGTCTTGTCTATGACCGTAAAATTATGAGGTAAGACAGATGCAAACTGAAACTGTCGGCTCTTTCTCTTTAGACGACAACGTATGGCAAGGCGTTAGCCTGACAGATTCTGCAGCGAAACAGATTAATACTCTGGTGGCTCAGGATCCCGAAGTCAAAGGTCTCCAGCTTTCCGTGAAACAATCGGGCTGTGCTGGCTTTGGCTACGTTTTGGATTTAACCAAACAACCGGCCAGCGATGACCTGGTGTTTGAACATGACGGCGCTTTGCTGTTTGTTCCGCTGAAAGCCATGCCTTTCATCGACGGAACCGAGGTAGATTTTGTCCGCGAAGGACTGAATCAGATATTTAAATTCAATAATCCTAAAGCTCAGCATGCCTGCGGGTGTGGCGAAAGTTTCGGTGTTTAAAACTTTCTGTTTCTAAGATTATTGTAAACAAAGCGATGTAACCAACATGTCACGAAGCAACGTAGAAATTCCAGATGATGTGCAGTCTTGGGTCGGCGAGGGGACGAATTACAAGGAAGGGTTCTTTACCCAGCTGGCAACCGATGAATTAGCATCAGGCATCAACGAAGATGTGGTGCGTGCGATTTCCGCTAAGCGCAACGAGCCTGAGTGGATGCTGGAGTTCCGTCTGCAGGCTTATCATGCCTGGTTGAAAATGGAAGAGCCACACTGGCTGAAGGCGTATTACACGCCTCTGGATTACCAGGATTACAGCTATTATTCCGCGCCATCTTGTGGCAGCTGCGATGATAGCTGTGGCTCACAACCGGGGGCGACGCAGCAATCGGGCGGCGAGTCCCTCGGTGTTCCTGCGGGCGAAGCGAATAATTATCTGACCAGCGAAGTTGAAAAGGCTTTCGAACAGCTGGGCGTTCCGGTTCGTGAAGGCAAAGAAGTCGCCGTTGATGCGATTTTTGACTCCGTATCTGTCTCCACAACGTATCGCGATAAGCTGGCTGAATCGGGCGTCATTTTCTGCTCATTTGGTGAGGCAATTCATGAATACCCTGATCTGGTGCGCAAATACCTGGGTACCGTCGTACCTGCGCAGGATAACTTCTTTGCGGCGCTGAATGCGGCAGTGGCCTCGGATGGTACTTTTGTTTACGTGCCTAAAGGCGTGCGTTGTCCGATGGAACTGTCGACTTACTTCCGTATCAATGCAGCGAAAACCGGTCAATTCGAACGTACGATCCTGATTGCTGACGAAGGCAGTTATGTCAGTTACATCGAAGGCTGCTCCGCGCCGGTACGTGATACCTACCAGCTGCACGCAGCGGTGGTTGAAGTCATCCTGCACAAAGACGCGGAAGTGAAATATTCCACCGTGCAGAACTGGTTCTCCGGCAGCAAAGACAGCAGCGGCGGTATTCTGAACTTCGTGACTAAACGTGCATTGTGCGAAGGCGCTGGCTCGAAGATGTCCTGGACGCAGTCTGAAACCGGCTCAGCTATCACCTGGAAATACCCAAGCGTTATTCTTAAAGGTGATAACTCAATCGGTGAATTCTTCTCGGTTGCGCTGACCAGTGGTAAACAGCAGGCGGATACCGGTACCAAGATGATCCACATTGGTAAAAATACCAAGTCGACCATTATTTCCAAAGGTATTTCCGCCGGTCACAGCCAGAACAGCTATCGCGGTCTGGTGAAGATCCTGCCAAGTGCAGAAAATGCCCGTAACTTTACGCAGTGTGACTCCATGCTGATTGGCGCCGACAGTGCCGCGCATACGTTCCCGTATGTTGAAGTGCGCAATAATACGGCTCAGCTGGAACATGAAGCCACGACGTCAAAAATCGGCGATGACCAGCTGTTCTACTGTCTGCAACGTGGTATCAGCGAAGATGACGCTATTTCCATGATTGTGAATGGTTTCTGTAAAGATGTCTTTTCCGAGCTGCCGCTGGAGTTTGCTGTCGAAGCACAGAAACTGCTGGCGATCAGCCTTGAACACAGCGTCGGTTAATTCGCCGTACGTTTTCCCTGCCGTCGCAGCATGGTGTGATGTGTGCGACGTGCAGGTGTGAGTTCTCAAAGTCACAGCATAAAACAGAATTATGAGCGCCCAGGCGCAAACTCAAGGATACGTATGTTAAGCATTAAGAATTTGAAGGTCCGTGTCGAAGAAAAGGAAATTCTGAAAGGACTTGATCTGGAGATCAAACCGGGTGAAGTACACGCCATTATGGGCCCGAACGGCTCAGGTAAAAGTACGCTCTCCGCGACACTGGCTGGCCGTGAAGATTACGAAGTCACTGACGGTTCCGTCATCTTCAACGGTAAAGATTTGCTGGAACTCGCGCCGGAAGATCGTGCTGGCGAAGGCGTATTCATGGCTTTCCAGTATCCGGTAGAAATCCCTGGTGTGACCAACCATTTCTTCCTGCAAACAGCAGTGAATGCGGTGCGTAAATACCGCGGGCAGGAGCCGATGGATCGTTTTGACTTCGCAGATTTCATCGAAGAGAAAATCGCGATGCTCAAGATGCCTGCCGATTTGCTCACCCGTTCAGTGAATGTAGGTTTCTCCGGTGGCGAGAAAAAGCGTAACGACATTCTGCAAATGGCAGCGCTTGAACCAAACCTGTGCATCCTTGATGAAACCGACTCCGGTCTGGACATTGATGCGCTGAAGATTGTTTCTGATGGTGTCAACACACTGCGTGACGGCAAACGTTCATTCGTTATTGTCACCCACTACCAGCGTATCCTCGACTACATCAAGCCTGACTACGTGCATGTTCTGTATCAGGGCCGCATTGTTAAATCCGGCGATTTCACCTTGGTTAAACAGTTAGAGGAGCAAGGTTATGGCTGGCTTACCGACGAAGAGTAATGTCCCTGCGGCGGGCAGTTCGCACGCCATGCAGCAACTTTACCGTCTTTTTGAAAGCCGTGGCGGTGAGCAATCCCCCCACGCGCATGCTCACTGGCAACAGGTGCTGCGCCTCGGTTTTCCGCATGCCAAACTGGAAGACTGGAAATACACGCCGGTTTCTTCACTGCTGGGCAATCAGTTCTTTGCTCCTCAGCAGCAGGCGCTGACGGTTGAGAAAATCAAATCCCTTGCGCTGCCACTGGAGTGCTACCGTCTGGTTTTCGTGGATGGCCGTTTTGATGCGAGCCTGAGCGACAGCGATACCGGTGCGTTTGAAATCGAAAAACTGAGCCCTTCCGCGCAACAAACGTTACCGGATCCGATTCAGTCAGAGGTGTTTTTACATCTGACTGAAAGTCTGGCGCAGGATTCTTTCTCTGTGCGTTTGCCTGTAGGCAAGCACGCTGAGAAACCGCTGTATCTGCTCCATCTGAGCAGTGGTCGTGACCAGTCGCGCGAAATGAATACCGTTCATCATCGTTATCACCTGGCGATTGAGAATGGTGCGAATGCAGAAGTTATCGAGCATTACCTGAGTCTGAACGACCAGGGACATTTCACCGGTGCACGTATGACGATAAATGTGGGCGATAATGCAGATTTCACGCATTACAAACTGGCCTTTGAAAGCCAGGCCAGTTTCCACTTCTCGCATAATGATCTGGTCATCGGGCGCGATGCACGTGTTTCCAGCCACAGTTTCCTGCTGGGTGCGGGCCTGACCCGAAATAACACCAGCGCGCAGCTTAACGGCGAAAACAGCAATCTGGATATCAACAGTCTGGTTCTGCCGGTTGATTCTGAGATTGCCGATACCCGGACGTATCTGGAACATAATAAAGGCTATTGCAACAGCAAACAGTTGCACAAAGTGATCGTGAACGATCGCGCTAAAGCGATTTTCAACGGCATGATTAAAGTGGCCCAGCACGCACTGAAAACTGATGGCAAAATGACCAACAACAACTTGTTGCTGGGCAAACACACTGAGGTTGATACCAAACCTCAGCTGGAAATTTATGCCGATGACGTGAAGTGCAGCCACGGTGCGACAGTGGGTCGTATCGACGACGAACAGCTTTTCTATCTGCGTACCCGTGGGATCAGCGGGCAGGATGCTCAGCAAATGATCATCTTTGCTTTTGCTGCCGAACTGACGGAAGCCATTAAGAATGAAACCCTGCGTGAAGTCGTCATTGCCCGTATTGCAGGCAGACTAAATCGAGGTAAGTAATGAGTTTTCCACTGGAAAGAGTACGTAGCGATTTCCCTGTGCTGAGCCGTGAAGTTAACGGCCAGCCGCTGGCCTACCTTGACAGCGCGGCCAGCGCGCAGAAACCGCATCAGGTTATTCAACGAGAAATGTCTTTCTTCGAGCAAGGTTATGCTGCGGTTCACCGTGGTATTCACACCATGAGCGCGGAAGCGACTGAGCAGATGGAAAACGTCCGCACTCAGGCTGCCCATTTCATGAATGCCGCATCGGCGGAAGAAATTGTCTTCGTCAAAGGTTCCACGGAAGCCATTAACCTGGTCGCCAATACCTGGGGACGTGAGTTTTTACACGCCGGCGACCACATTATTCTGACTGAAATGGAACACCACGCGAACATCGTGCCATGGCAGATGCTGGCGAAAGAACGTGACCTTCATATCGATGTCTGGCACCTGACACCCGAAGGTGAGCTGGATTTGTCACAGCTTGAATCGCTGATCACGCCACGCACAAAATTACTGACGCTGGCACATGTTTCCAATGTATTGGGCACTGTTAACCCGATCGAAAAAATCATCCCTCAGGCGAAGGCTGCTGGTCTGACCGTCCTGGTCGATGGCGCGCAGGCGGTCATGCATCATGCGGTTGACGTGCAGGCGCTGGGCTGTGATTTCTATGTCTGGTCCGGACATAAACTTTACGGGCCGACCGGTATTGGTATTCTGTACGGCCGCAAGGCGTTGCTGGATCAGATGCCTCCGTGGGAAGGTGGCGGCTCAATGATCAAACATGTCAGTCTGACCGAAGGCACGACATTCGCGGCGGCGCCGTGGCGCTTTGAAGCGGGCACACCCAACACCGGCGGAATTATGGGGCTGGGTGCGGCAATGGAATACGTGACTGAGCTGGGTCTGGAAAATATCCATGCTTATGAACAGGAACTGATGAGCTATGCGCTCAACGCGATGGCGCAGGTGCCTGATATTCAGATCTACGGCCCGGCCACCCGAGCTGGGGTTATTGCGTTCAATCTCGGCAAACACCATGCGTACGACGTAGGCAGTTTCCTTGACCAATACGGTATTGCCATCCGCACCGGTCACCACTGTGCGATGCCATTAATGTCCTTCTACGGTGTTCCGGCTATGTGCCGCGCGTCGCTTGCGATGTACAATACACGTGAAGAAGTCGACCGTTTGGTCGCTGGACTGCAACGTATTCACCGGTTGTTGGGTTAATCCTGACAGCCCAGATCAGGATGTCTTTATGGCTTTGCCAGATAGAAACAAGTTAGTCAGAAATTTTTCCCGATGCCCGAATTGGGAAGAAAAATATCTGTACGTGATTGAGCTGGGTGGCCAGTTACCGGCTTTACCGGAAGAACACCGCCAGGATCAAAACCTGATTTCCGGCTGCCAGAGTCAGGTATGGATTGTGATGCGCACTGATGAAAATGGTGCACTGACCTTCGAAGGTGACAGTGATGCAGCCATTGTTAAAGGTCTGGTCGCGATTGTCTTCAGCCTGTATCAGGGTTTAACGCCTCGTGATGTGGTGGAACTGGATGTACGTCCGTTTTTCACTGAACTTGAACTGAGTCAGCATCTGACACCTTCACGCTCGCAAGGGCTGGAAGCGATGATTCGCTCTATTCGCGCTAAAGCCGCAGAGTTGTCTTAATACCGCTCGCTGCTGTACTGCCTTGCTCATTAGGAATTATCTGCTAATGAGCAAGGCAGATGACTTCTTTCTCTGCGTATATCTCCTTTTACTCCTGATTTTTCAACCCACTATCCTCCTGCTTTTTATTCTGACTTCTGTAAGGTAACTTTCTGATTTACAGTGGTTTGATTGCCATGAAATTCTGTGCTGCTAATATTACCAGACAAGATAATTGTCTTGCCTCAGATTCGCTGAGCGCAGGCCGAAAAAGGACTGAGTATGAGACGCGCATTACCCCTTCTGGCAATGTTAGTTGGCACAATAATGGCAACGCATTCCATGACCGCAAGTGCAGCAGAATATCCATTGCCGCCGGATAATAGCCGCCTGATTGGCGAAAATACAACGTATGTTGTGCCCAACGACGGTAAGCCGCTGGAAGACGTGGCAGCCAAATACCAGATTGGCCTGATTGCGATGCTGGAAGCGAATCCGGGAACTGACCCTTATTTGCCAAAAGCCGGAACTGTGCTGACCATTCCTTCGCAGATGCTGTTACCGGATACCAAACGTGAAGGTATCGTAGTCAATCTGGCTGAAATGCGTCTTTACTACTATCCGAAAGGCGAGGACAAAGTCATTGTCTATCCGATTGGTATCGGCCAGTTAGGGCGTAACACACCGGAGATGGTGACATCAGTCAGCCAGAAGATCCCCAATCCTACCTGGACGCCCACTGCCAATATCCGTAAAGCTTATCTGAAAGAGGGGATCACATTGCCGGGCATGGTGCCAGCCGGGCCGGATAATCCGATGGGCTTGTTTGCGATGCGTCTGTCTGCAGGAACAGGACAGTATCTGATCCACGGCACCAATGCGAACTTCGGCATTGGTATGCGCGTGAGTTCCGGTTGTATCCGTCTGCGTCCTGACGATATCGAAGCGCTGTTTAACTCGGTGCCTAAAGGGACACGCGTACAAATCGTGAATCAGCCAATCAAGTTTGATATCGAACCGGACGGTAAACGCTATATCGAGGTGCATCAGCCGTTGTCCCACACGGAGAAAGATGACCCGCAAACCAAACCAATTCCTCTGACTGCAGCAATGAAGAAATTTATTAAGCATGATGAGACTAACGCTGAGATGGTAAAAGAAGCGATTAAACGCCGTGCGGGTATGCCGGTTGTTGTCAGCGTTGGCGATAAAGCGGGGGATACGCCACCGGCTATCAATCAGCCGCAAACAGCGACTTCGGGCGAACCGGCAGTCAATACAGCCAGTACGCAGTAAACGTCGCAGAAACACATCAGAAACGATTTAAACTTCAGGGGCCATCATGGTCCCTTTTTTATGTCTGACATTCACGTGAGTGATTGAGAGCGTTTTAAATGGGGGATTTAGTGATGATTCAAAGACCTGAAGGCGAGGGAGAAAAAAAACATAATGAAATTGCAGGTAAAAAAAATGGCGCACTGAGTGCGCCATTGAACTAGAGAAGTAAATATTACTTCTTGTAAGCGTGAGCTTGGTTATCCAGACGTTGGTTAGCGCGAGCTGCATCGTCTTTAGCTGCTTGAACGTCAGAACGGATTGCGTTCACGTCGTTGCTCAGTTGGTCAACTTTAGAGTTCAGAGTAGAAACGTCTGAAGACAGTTGGTCGATTTTAGCATTGCTTGAACAACCAGCCAGCATAGTTGAAGCCAGGATTACAGCGCCCAGTACCAGTTTAGTGCGATTCATTATAAAACCCTCTAGATTAAGTTAATCTCCATGTAGCGTTACAAGTATTACACAAACTATTTTCTAATGAGAATAATTTTTTGCCGGTAGACGCTATATTTTGATCGTTCGCTCAAAGAAACATCTTTTTTTACGAAAAAGTTAAAAATTGCAGCGAAAACAGCCGTATTCCATGGGACTTATCCCAATTTTGCAGCTACTGCATTTAGCACTTTTTATGAAAGAAGATACTTTTTGAATAAATAAACGCCACATTTCGCGGCGTTCATTAATGCTCTTGGTCACGTTTTTAATTAAACAACATGCACCGATGAAGTATTGGTTGTACCGCTCTGTACCAGTGCGCCAGAAACCATCACTACGATATCACCTTTCTGTGCCAGACCGCTTTCAATCGCCGCTTCTTTACCGATACGGTAGAAGTCGTCAGTAGAAGCAATCTCTTTCACCAGTTGCGTCACCACACCTTTGGTCAGGATCAACTGACGTGCGGTGATTTCATTAGTGGTCAGGGCAAGGATAGTCGCATGCGGGAAGTATTTACGCACGGCTTTTGCTGATTTACCGCCGCTGGTGGCAACGACGATCAGTGGCGCGTCCAGTTTCTCTGCAGTTTCAACAGCACCACGACAAACCGCTTCTGTGATACGCAGCTTGCGATTTTCGTTCTGGTCATCAATACGGCTTTGCATTACGCGGTCAGTACGGTCACAGATGGTAGCCATGATTGTTACAGCTTCCAGCGGGTATTTACCTTTCGCACTTTCACCAGACAGCATCACTGCGTCGGTACCGTCGATGATGGCGTTAGCTACGTCGCCAGCTTCTGCACGGGTAGGGCGTGGGTTTTTGATCATGGAATCGAGCATTTGCGTAGCGGTAATAACCACTTTGCGTGCACGGTTACATTTCTCAATCATCATCTTCTGCGCGAAGATAACTTCTTCAACCGGGATTTCAACACCCAGGTCACCACGGGCAACCATGATGCCGTCTGACGCTTCGAGGATTTCGTCGAAGTTGTTCAGGCCTTCCTGGTTTTCGATTTTGGAGATGATCTGGATGTGTTCGCCACCGTGTGCTTTCAGGTGTTCGCGGATTTCCAGAACGTCAGAACGTTTACGGATGAAAGAAGCCGCGACGAAGTCAACGCCTTGCTCGCAACCGAAGATCAGGTCACGTTTGTCTTTTTCAGCCAGCGCTGGCAGTGCGATAGAAACACCTGGCAGGTTAACGCCTTTGTTTTCGCCCAGGTCGCCGTTGTTCAGCACTTTACAGGTCACGTCGGTTTCGGTGACGTTGGTCACTTCCATACCAATCAGGCCGTCATCGACCAGAATGGTGTTGCCGATTTTCAAGTCAGCAGCAAAACCCTGATAGGTAACCGCAACACGTTCGGTGTTACCGATAACGCTTTGATCCGTGGTGAAAGTGTAAGTCTGACCCGCAACCAGAGAAGCGTCTTTGCCGCCTTCCAGTTTCATGGTGCGGATTTCAGGACCTTTGGTGTCCAGCAGAATTGCCGCTTTGTGACCGGTCTTCGCCATCACGTTGCGGATATTTTGAATGCGCTGACCGTGCTCTTCATAATCACCGTGAGAGAAGTTCAGACGCATAACGTTCATGCCTGCATCAAGCAGCTTGGTCAGCATTTCTTCGGATTCAGTTTTCGGTCCGATGGTACAAACAATTTTGGTCTTTTTCATGACGATTTTATCTACAAGTTGTGATGGATTGGAAAAGTGTTTGCCTGACAGCATCGCTGCCCGCGCGGAATTGAGGTGGTGCCTGATTGAAGCAAATCATTACTAAGCGTAGAAGACTGTGAAAGGAATGGTGTAGTAAGTTCAGCCAAAGCATAGCGATTTGTGCGATTTATCATCGCTACTGGAGTGGTGATGCTTTTGTAAGTGCGATATCGACAGATCAAGGGGCTGAAACCATTCAATCGAAGAGACGATGCGTATTATAGAGGGGAACAGGTTGGGAAACCAAATAAAAAACGTGATGCGGCGCAAGCTTAGGGCAGATTTCGGAACGTTGTTTTGAAATTACCCAATGCGGGCAGGGGTGAAAGCAGAAGTGATAACGGTTTGTTCACGCAAGTGTCAAAAATGATACATACGGGAAATAATCTTAAAAAATACAAACGGATGACTTAACGTAAATTTATCAGGGAAAATAAAAGCCAGCAGAGAGGTTCAGGTCGTTCCAGGGAGTTTGATGCACAAGGGAGAGTTCAGGAAGTTGCTTTGGTGCGTCCGAGTGGACTCGAACCACCGACCCCCACCATGTCAAGGTGGTGCTCTAACCAACTGAGCTACGGACGCACAATATGCAACGGTACTGCTAAGAAAGATGGTGCGTCCGAGTGGACTCGAACCACCGACCCCCACCATGTCAAGGTGGTGCTCTAACCAACTGAGCTACGGACGCATCGTTTTTCTTCTTCATCAGCCAGTGTTGGCGACGGGGACGAATATTAACGACCTCTCTGAATACTGGCAAGGGAAAAAAGACATTTTCCTGTCATATTGTGCGTGACTGCCGAGCTTATGTGCATTGCGTTGTTTTTTTAGACATAACAGCCAGCGCAATAGCTGAAAAATCCGCGCGCCGGAACAGATATTCACAGCACGCGGATGAAGCCGGGGGGATTAACGGCCCGCTTTTTGCAAAATGGTGTAAGACGGTTGCTTCTGTAACCAGCGCATCCGCAATGTCATCATCAGCGCTGCGAAGGTCAGCCCCAGAATAAATCCGCACCAGAAACCGCTGGGGCCCATCTGCGGAACCAGAATATCGGTCAGTCCGAGAGCGTACCCTACCGGCAGGCCCAGCACCCAGTAAGCGACAAACGTAATATAGAAGATGGAACGTGTGTCTTTATAACCCCGCAAAATGCCGCTACCGATAACCTGAATCGCATCTGAAATCTGAAACAGCGCAGCAAAGATCAGAAGATGGGAAGCCAGAGTGACGACTTCCGGGCTGTCATTATAAAGGGAGGCAATGTGCTCGCGGAAAATGATGGCCGTCAGACTGGTGCAACAGGCCATCATAATTCCCGTTCCTATACTGGTATAAGCCGCAATCTTCGCGCCTTCAACCGACGATTCCCCCAGCCGCGAACCCACACGAATCGTGGCGGCGACACCTAAAGACAGCGGGATGACGAACATCAGGGAACCGACGTTGAGCGCAATCTGGTGACTGGCGACAGCCACGATCCCAAGTGGGGAGACGAGCAGGGCAACGATCGCAAACAGTGTCACTTCGAAAAATAATGCCAGTGCGATTGGCATACCGAGCTGGATCAGACGTCGCAATGTCGGCCAGTCGGGTTTCGCAAACCGCGAATGCGGCTGAGTATCGCGCAGGGCACGATTGCGACGTACGTAAATCCGCATGATGAAGAACATGACCCAATATACGGTCCCCGTGGCGACACCACAGCCGACGCCACCGAGCGCGGGCGCACCGAACTTGCCGTAAATAAAAATGTAATTCACGGGAATGTTCACCAGCAGACCGATAAAGCCGAACACCATGCCTGGCTTGGTTTTTGACAAACCTTCACACTGGTCACGCAGCACCTGGAAGAATAAATAGCCCGGAGCGCCCCACATAATGGCATGCAGATAGCCGACGGCTTTTGCTTTCAGTTCGGGATCAATATTATGCATCAGGCTAAGAATATGGTCGCACTGTGACAGCACCGCGATGATCAGCACCGACACCCCCGACGCCAGCCAGAATCCTTGCTGAACCTGATGACCAATTTTATCGCGACGCCCGGCTCCATTTAAATGCGCGATGGTTGGTGTCAGTGACAAGAGTAAACCGTGTCCGAATAAAATCGCCGGCAACCAGATTGAGGTGCCGACAGCGACGGCAGCCATGTCCGTGGCACTGACCGACCCCGCCATTATTGTGTCCACAACGCCCATGGATGTCTGGGCTATTTGCGCAAGGATGACCGGGATGGCAAGCGCTAACAAAACCCGCGCTTCTGCAAGGTACTTCTGCACAGATACACCTTTTTTCTTGATTATATTGAATAAAAAACGCCACAACAGATGGCATTAAACAGAGAGAAATAGTCCGAAGATTGTACATTGTCGGTATTTTTAAGCAAACAAAGCTGTTAATAGCTGGTTAAATAATGGAATTGAAGCAGACGGTGCTATTTCTTCTTGCAGAGATTTGGCTTTCAATTAATTCTGCGGCAAACTGAACGGAGTGACGTTTTAATACAACAGATTCAAACATTGAGGAAAAGGCTATGTTTACCGGAATTGTACAGGGAACCGGCACGGTCGTATCGATCGACGAGAAACCCAATTTCCGTACCCATGTTGTTCGTTTACCTGAAGATATGCTGGATAACCTGCAACTCGGCGCATCGGTATCACACAACGGTTGCTGCCTGACGGTGACTGAAGTGAACGGTGACCTGGTGAGTTTTGATCTGATGAAAGAAACCCTGCGCCTGACAAATCTGGGCGAACTGAAAGAGGGCGACTCAGTTAATCTGGAACGTGCAGCGCGTTTTAATGATGAAATTGGCGGACATTTAATGTCTGGTCATATTATTTGTACGGCGGAAGTGGCAAAAATCCTGACGTCAGAAAATAACCGTCAGATCTGGTTCCGTATGCCGCATGAAGATTTGATGAAATATGTATTACATAAAGGTTATATCGGGATCGACGGTATTAGTCTCACCATCGGTGAAGTGACCCGCACCCGTTTCTGTGTACATTTAATTCCGGAAACCTTGCAACGCACAACGCTGGGCACGAAACGTCTGGGCGACAAAATTAATATCGAAATCGATCCGCAAACTCAGGCGATTGTCGATACGGTCGAACGCGTATTAGCCAGTCGTGAAGCGGCGATCGCTACGGCACAGGCGATGATCGATAAAGCCGAATAAGTTATCTCAGACCCTTTATTGACATAAAAAAACCGGACATTCAGTGTCCGGTTTTTTATTAGCTAACGCATACAACCATCAGCGTGGTACGCGCATTCCGCCATCAACGCCTTGCGGGCTAAAGACGACTTGCCACAACTGAATGTCCCGGGCGCGGAAAGCACCGGCGCAGGCATTCAGGTAGTAGGTGAACATGCGGTGGAAACGTTCACCGTATTTTTCCGCCAGTTCCGGCCAGTGTTTCTGGAAGCGTTCATTCCACGCCATCAGCGTGCGGTCATAATCAGCGCCGATATTGTGCCAGTCTTCCATTACAAATAATGACTCACTGGTTTGTGCAATTTGTTGAACCGACGGCAGGCAACCGTTGGGGAAGATGTATTTATCAATCCACGGATCGACATTAAGGTCTGTTTTATTAGAACCGATGGTGTGCAGCAGGAAAATGCCGTCAGGTTTGATATTGCGTTTGGCGACATTAAAATAGGTCTGATAATTTTTCGGACCCACATGCTCAAACATTCCGACAGAAACAATGCGGTCAAACTGATCATTAAGGTCACGGTAATCCTGCAGCAGGATTGTGACATCCAGCCCTTCACAGCGTTTTTGAGCCAGTTTTTGTTGTTCAGCAGAAATCGTGACACCCACAACGCTCACGCCATAATTTCTTGCCGCAAACTCTGATAATCCACCCCAGCCGCAACCGATATCCAGCAAGCGCTGTCCCGGTTTTAATTGCAGCTTGTCACAGATCATTTTGAGTTTTGCTTCCTGTGCTTCTTCAAGCGTAGTGGCCTCTTTCCAGTAGCCGCAGGAATATTGCATGTACGGGTCGAGCATCAGAGTAAATAAATCGTTGCCCAGATCATAATGCTCTTTGCCAACAATCCACGCCCGTTTGCGGGATTGCAGATTGGTCAGGCGTGCTGCGGCGACACGTAAAGTATCTTTAAAATGGTGGGGGAGTTTACTTTCCAAACCGGCACGAATAACGCGCTGGAAAAAGATATCCAGACGGTCGCATTCCCACCAACCGTCCATATAACTTTCACCGAGGCCCAGAGAACCTTCCTGTAAAACACGCTTAAAGAAGTCAGTGTTTTTTACTTTAAGGTCGAAAGGACGATTACCGTTTACCTGAATATCTGCCATCGCCAGCATTTCACTGGCGATCCGGTACCACTGATTGTCCTGAATGCTTTGATCTTCTATACACGATGAACTCATAGCTTCTCCATCACTTTCTCTTCTGACTTATTAACCTGCCGGGAAAAGCAAAGGCTATTTTTGCAGGTCTTTATGAGAACAGACGACTAGCGCCTCGCCCGATATTCGACACCAACAGAGGAAATTAAGAAGAACGCCTGCGCGCCGTAAGACGTGCAGGAAAATCATCCTTGAAAAAGTACAAAAAAATAAGTGTGACACTGTCCGCGCGTCTGGCTTAAGTATGTGATAAAAGTTTTGTAAAAGTGCTATTTTATTTGGTTTTGTTGAGTATAGGCTCGCTGGCAGGCATTCTCAATAGTTAATCGTGATGAATGAAAATGCCCGTTAAGTGACTGTTACATCAGGGTATTATCACTATTAATTAGCATGCCTTGTCTGAGCTTCCTGCTCTGATTCCTGTCCATTGTCTTGCGGGCTTTCATGCTGCAAAGAGAGCCAGCGGCCCAAAACTACCAACAATAGTGTAGACAGCATGATCGTGACTGTCGCCATGAGCGGATGCACAATAAATGCGGAAACCAGCAAGCTGGCAAGGAAGCACAGCCCGAGCTGCAGCGTATTTTGCAATGCTGCCGCCTTGCCTGTATTAGCAGGAAACGGCATTAATGCATTTGCGACAACAATTGGGTAGGTTGCACCATTCACCAAAGCCATCAGACAGAAAGGGATCAGCAGGCTAATCAGCCCGGCATCCGTGAACATGGCAACACAGAACAAAGTCACCATACTGACGCCGTAACCCGCCAGTAACCATGGCAGAATTTTATTACCGTCCAGCTTGCTGATCACAACACGGCAACCAAAACCACCAAGCAGGAAAGCAATAGTCTGCGGGACATAGCTCAGCCCGATGGCACCGGGTGAATAACCCATGTCGCTCAGGATAAACGGTGAACCCGTTAACCACGCAAAGAATCCGGCTGAACAGGCGGCATAAATCATGACATTCCCGCTGTAAACAGGCGATTTCAGTAACGTCGCAAACCCTGTTTTATCAGCCTTCGCTTGTTTTGCCGGTTTATTCTCACGCAGAGTCAGCGTCGTCAGCACCAGGACGACGGCGACTGCGGTCAGCAGAGCAAAAATGGCTTCCCAGTCAAAATGATTGAGTACCCACGCACCAAGTAATGGTGCCAGTGCCGGAGAAAGAGCCACTAACGGCATAATGCTGGCGAAGGTTTTTTTCGCCACATCGGCAGAGAAACGGTCAACAACGATTGCCTGCCAGGTGACTGCGGCGGCACAAACGCCCATCGCCTGTAAGAAGCGCAGGGCCAGAAGGGCGCGTACATTCTCAACCCAGATAACGCCCAGACAACCGACCGCAAACAGTGTCAGACCAAGAAGCAATACCGGTTTACGGCCGATCCTGTCTGACAACGGCCCCCATAACAACTGACCGAGAGCAAATCCGCCGAGAAAAATGCTCAGACTTGCGCTGATCATCCCGGGGCTGGTCATCAGACTGGTTTGCATGGCGCTGAACGCAGGCAGATACATATCAGTGGCTAAAAAGCCCAGCATGCTCAGTCCCGCGAGATAGAGCATAAATCCAAAGGAGGGTTTCATTATCGTCTCATTAATTTATTTATTGCAGATGATGTGATGCAGATTACATACCGGAGGCGGAGTTTAACGCTTTGATAACAGGCTTGTGAAACGCTAATATTTGCACTCTGCTATCAAAAATATTGAAGGCTGAATTATGTGGTCAGAATACGCCCTTGAAGTGGTAGATGCCGTGGCAAGAACAGGTAGTTTTAGTGCGGCAGCGCAAGATTTGCACCGCGTACCTTCTGCTATCAGCTATACCGTCCGTCAGCTTGAGCAGTGGCTGGCCGTGCCGTTGTTTGAACGTCGCCATCGTGACGTGGTACTGACGCCTGCGGGAAAGGTTTTTGTCGATGAAGCGCGGATTCTGACAAAAAAAATGATAGCCACGCGCCGGCAGTGTCAGCAGGTGGCGAACGGCTGGCGCGGCGAATTACGTGTGGCGGTTGACCGGATTGTAAAACCCGCACGGACACGGCGTCTGGTGCTCGATTTCTACCGCCATTTTGCGGACACCGAACTCATTATTCACTCAGAAGTGTTTAATGGTGTCTGGGATGCGCTGGTTGACGGGCGGGCAGACGTGGCGATCGGTGCTACACGCGCGATACCGGTTGGCGGGGGCTTCAGTTTTCGTGACATGGGATTTATGGACTGGCATTGCGTCGTCAGCCCGCAACATCCGCTGGCTCAGTTATCCGGCGCGCTGAATGATGATGAGTTGCGGCCTTATCCTGCACTCTGTCTGGAAGACACCTCCCGGACATTGCCTAAGCGGGATACATGGACGCTTGATAACCAGCGGCGGCTGGTCGTGCCAGACTGGACCTGTGCGCTGGAATGCCTGACCGAAGGCTTATGCGTGGGTATGATGCCGGTTCATCGCGTCACGCCGTGGATAGAACAGAAAAAGTTGCAGGTGCTGACGCTGGAAAATACGTTTCCCGACAGCCCGTGTTGCCTGACGTGGGATCAAAGCAATCCGTCACCCTCGCTGGCCTGGTTGCTGGAATATATGGGCGATACAGAAACCATGAATCAGGAATGGCTGCGTGATTAGAAAAAAACGCCTGCATCTGCAGGCGTTCGATATCTGTTAACGGCGGTAATCGCGGTACGGACCATCGGCTACGGAACGGCGTTCGACCAGTTTCGGATGCACCTCAATGGTCTGAGACTCTTCACGCTTACTGACAATTCTGTCCAGCAACATGGTAAAGGCCATTTCACCCAGACGTTCTTTCGGCTGATGCACGGTTGTCAGCGCGGGGGAGAAGTAACGGGCGTTACGCACATTGTCGTAACCGATTACGGAAATATCCTGAGGGACGCGCAGGCCCAGTTCGTCTGCGGCACAGATTGCGCCCATTGCCATCACATCGCCGCCACAAAATACGGCAGTCGGGCGGTGCTTCTGCATCAGAATTTTATGCATCGCCTGATAGCCCGATTCCGGCTCGAAATCGCCCTGAACCACCCATTCGTCACGCAGCGGAATATTGGCTTCAGTCAGTGCTTTCACAAAACCCTGGAAGCGGCCACCGCCGGTATTACGTGCCAGTTGGCCCGGGATCACCCCAATATCACGATGACCGCGTTCAATCAGATAACGCCCGGCCATGTAACCCCCTTCGAAAGCATTATCAATAATGCTGTCGGTGAAGTTCTTACGCGCTTCGCCCCAGTCCATGACCACCATTGGGATCGAACGGTGCTCCTCGAGCATATTGAGCAACTCATCAGGATATTCCGCGCACATCACCAGCAAGCCATCGACGCGTTTTTGCGCCAGCATTTGCAGGTAGGCTTGTTGTTTTTCCAGATTATTATGCGAGTTACACAAAATCAGCGTATAGCCTTTGGAGAAGCAGCTGTTTTCTACGGCTTCAATCACTTCGGCAAAATAGGGCGCTTCGCTGGAGGTGGCAAGCAGACCGATCGTTTTGGTGTTATTGACCTTCAGACTGCGGGCTACAGCACTCGGCGAGTAATGTAACTCTTTGATTGCAAGGAGAACCGCTTCTTTGGTTTCTTCGGCGACGAAACGTGTTTTATTGATGACGTGCGACACGGTTGTAGTGGAAACGCCAGCGCGCTTTGCGACATCTTTAATCGTTGCCATGTAAACAATGACTCCTGAACTCACGTGTTTCAGCACGTTAGCATTATGTTAATCGTTTGCTTGCGTGGATCTCACTGCTGGCTTCTAAAAGGGCAGTGAAATCGTTGGGTGGATTCTTCAGAATGAGGCGTGAAATGCTCTCGGGTGAAATCAACCGGCACACAGGCGTGTTAACCGACAATTTTCTCTTATAATGCAGGAAAGTGGAAGTAAAATTCTCAGGGATACATTGTCATTCAGCACAAGATTTTAAATGTTAATTATGCGAAAATGCGTTGGCACACAATTAGTGTGGCTTAAAAAATGCCACAATTTGATCCGAAAGGGGGTTTGATGGACAGCAACCTGAAATTATCGTTGATCACCACGGTATGCGCTTTGCTTATGATTATCGCTTTCAGCTTCACTGCGGTGATGAACTGATTCAGTAAGTGAACCGCCATAAAAAAGGGCGATTCCTGTTACAGGAATCGCCCTTTTCAATTTTACGCAGTGGCCGTTACCGCCGATACTCTTCCCTGCAGAAACTCTTCGTTAAATGCTATTCAATGGCTGATTAGCGAAACTTCAGACTTAACGAATTGTTTATTATCGGATCGTTTTCGGCGTCATTACCCGGCGTGCACCCACATAATGATCTTGCCAGTAATCGTCGCCGAGAGAGGTGATTTTAATGTCTTCGCCCGTTCTTGGAGACTGAATAAACTTGCCGTTCCCCACGTAAACACCAACATGGTCTGCTGCGCCGCGGTTATTGATTCTGAAGAACACCAGATCACCGCTTTCAAGTTCGCCGCGTTTAACCGGAGCCGCATCGCGCAGGTGATACATTTCATTCGCTGTGCGTGGCATTTTAATACGGATCAAATCTTTGTAGGCGTAATAGACTAAGCCGCTGCAATCAAAACCGGTATTCGGCGAGGTTCCGCCCCAGCGATACGGTTTTCCTACCTGATGCATCAGTTTGGTCATCGCCGTTTGCTGGGCATGCTGATAGCGTTTTTTATGCGTTGCACTTAGCGTAATCGGTTTGCTGTCTTCTTCGGGCTTTTTACCTTTACGGTGCCGGCCATACGCTTCTTTTTTACTGACCCTTTCCGTGCTGTTTTTCGCGAGTGAACGGGTTTTGGCGTGTTTCACTGTTTTGCTTTCGGCCCGCGTGGTCTTCAGTGTCTTTTCTTTTTTACTTTCGGCCCGGGTCGTTTTGACACTTTTCTCCGTCGTGGTCTTTCGTTTAGCCAGTTCGGTACTTTTAACTTTCTTCTTCGAATTCTTGTCCTGAATTTTTTGTTCTGTCACTGGCGCGATTTTAGTTTTTTTACTGGTTTTCGCGGCCACCGTTTTTCGCTTTCGCCGTTCTTCAGGTGCAGCCTGATTAACATGGCTTTTACGCTGATCGGCAGAAACACGTGTCTGCGGCGATGCATGTGCCATATTCAGAAATAGCTGGGTAAAGAGCAGCACAAAAAGCGTGAACAGTAAGCGCATAGCTTCGTTACCATGAGTGGTAGGTTAAACATCAGGGATGTCAGAGTATTGCCTAAAAGAACCTGACAAAAAAGCACGAATTGACTCGATTCTAGATCATATTGTGAGAAAAAGTTAATGGCTTTTTTTATGTCGAAATAACCGCCATTTTTAGTCAAAAAAATAACCACTTTTCATGGTGTTAATATTTAAGTTAAAGAATGGAATTTTGCAAATCTGGCGTTATCGGTGAACGCCAAAAATGTTATTCTCAATGAATGTTTAAAGATGTGAGCCTGAGCGCACACATTAAAGATTGTTAAACAAAATGCCAGTATTGAGAAAGACCCCACAAAAAATGGCGTTTTTATCTGATGGCTGCCATCGTTACAATAGAAGGTATTGTGATTGCGCACCGTCTCTTTATGCTGCGCGTGAAGAGTAATGATCGTGACAGCCTGTACCGGCTTGAGGAAGCAAGAAATGACCACTCCAACAATTGAAAAAATTCAGAAGCAAGTTTCTGAAAACCCGATTCTGCTGTACATGAAAGGTTCGCCAAAACTGCCAAGCTGCGGTTTCTCCGCTCAGGCTGTTCAGGCGCTTTCAGCCTGTGGCGAGCGTTTCGCTTACGTGGATATCCTGCAGAACCCGGACATCCGTGCTGAGATGCCAAAATTTGCTAACTGGCCAACGTTCCCGCAACTGTGGGTTGACGGTGAACTGGTTGGCGGCTGCGACATCGTGGTTGAGATGTTCCAGCGCGGCGAACTGCAGCAGTTGATCAAAGAAACCGCTGAGAAATACAAATCTTCTGAAGAGAGTAATACGACAGAAGACTAACGGTTTTTCGGCCGGAAAGTAAAAAGAGCGACATGATGTCGCTCTTTTTTTGTCTTCAGTTCGGTGCAAAAGTTGTTATTGCTGATTTTCTTCCGATGCTGTTTCGTCTTCGACTTCTTCGTCTGAAAGCGCCAGAGGCCAGCCGCCTAAGCGTTTCCAGCGGTTGACCAGCTCGCAGAACAACTCGGCTGTGCGCTCGGTGTCATACAACGCAGAATGTGCCTGGCTGCTGTCAAAGACGATGCCCGCGCTGATACAGGCTTTTGCCAGCACCGTTTGCCCAAGCACCAGCCCGCTTAATGCGGCGGTATCAAACGTGGCAAAAGGGTGGAACGGATTACGTTTCAGTCCGGCACGTTCAGCCGCTGCCATCAGGAAGCTGTGATCAAAATTGGCGTTGTGCGCCACGATGATCGCGCGGTTACAGTTTTGCTCTTTCATCCCTTTACGGATGACTTTGAAAATCTCGTGCAGGGCTTCATATTCACTGACTGCACCGCGTAACGGATTGGTCGGATCGATACCGTTAAACGCCAGGGCTTCCGGCACCAGTATCGCGCCTTCAAAGGGCTCGACGTGGAAATGCACGGTCTCATCGCTTTGCAGCCAGCCGTCCTCATCCATCTTCAGGGTGATGGCTGCAATTTCCAGCAGCGCATCGGTTTTGGCATTAAATCCGGCGGTTTCTACGTCGATAACCACGGGATAAAAACCACGAAAACGGCCTCTCAGGGCGTTAATGTCACTATTCTCGGCCATTAGTTTCTTATCTTCATCGAATTCAGCACGCATTATGGCAAATTTTGCCGCCACTTGCAGGGTTGTGGCAAAAATGGGTCAATAAAAAAGGGCGCGATTGCGCCCCTGTCAGTGTTCGGGGAAGATTAATTCCCCAGCCCCTGACCTGCGTGTTTGGATTCGATCAGCTCGATTTTATAGCCGTCCGGATCTTCTACAAACGCGATAATGGTAGATCCGCCTTTGACCGGGCCGGCTTCACGGGTCACTTTCCCGCCTGCATTACGGATGTCATCACAGGTTTGCGCGACGTTATCAACGCCCAATGCGATATGACCGTAAGCCGTGCCGATGTCATAGCTGTCGACGCCCCAGTTATAGGTCAGTTCGATCACTGCACCTTCACTTTCTTCGGTATAACCGACGAAAGCCAGAGAGTATTTATATTCAGTGTTTTCGCTGGTACGCAGCAAACGCATACCTAAAACATCGGTATAGAAGCTGATAGCACGTTGCAGATCGCCAACGCGAAGCATGGTGTGGAGTAAACGCATAGGTTCCTCTTTATTTGCAGGATGAGAGTTAACGGGTCAAGCCTAACTGATAGCCGCCGTTTTGTCTGTATTACGGCGACGGCTTGTTGAATGACTGACCAAAAAAAACAGCAGAAGGAGGGCCTCTTCTGCTGCAAGAAGTGAATCACTCTTTTTAATTATTACAGTGTCGGATAATCGGTATAGCCTTGCGCACCGCCGCCGTAGAAAGTTTCCGGTTTAGGTTCGTTGAGAGGCGCATGAGATTTCAGGCGCTCAACCAGATCAGGGTTCGCGATATAGCTGCGGCCAAATGCCACGGCATCGATATAACCTTTTTCGATCAGTTCTTCGCCTTTTTCTGCGGTGTAAGCACCAGCCCCCACAATCACACCCTGATAATGCGCACGGATCACTGCCCGGAATTCTGTGGAGTAAGGTTTGCCGCCAGCCCAGTCCGGTTCGGAGATATGCAGGTAAGCGAGTTTGCGCTTGTTCAGTTCATCGAGCAGGTAGATAGCCGCCTGTTCCTGATCTTCGCCGTTATCCAGCCCGTTGAAGGGACCCATCGGCGAAATGCGGATGCCCACACGTTCAGCGCCAATAGCCCCGATGGCAGCATCAACCACTTCCAGCGTCAGACGGGTACGGTTTTCAATGCTGCCGCCGTATTCATCTTCACGCAGGTTGGACGCCGGAGACATAAACTGATGCAGCAGATAGCCGTGCGCGGCATGCAGTTCGATGTAATCGAAACCAGCTTCGGCGGAGCAGGCGGCAGCATGACGGAAATCATTCACGATCCCCGGAATTTCGCTGAGCGCTAAGGCGCGCGGTGTCGGGCAATCGACACGAATGGCGTGACCTTGCTCATCACGCAAGCTGGTCCGCGTGTTCGGGTTGACGGCCGAAGGCGCGACCGGTGTCTGGTTGTCAGGCTGAACGCTGTTATGCGAGATACGTCCGGTGTGCCACAGCTGAACCGCAATGCGCCCGTCTTTCTGATGTACGCCGTCCACGATTTTTTTCCATGCAGCGACTTGTTCCGGCGTATGCAGGCCAGGTGCGCCGGCATACCCTTTCGCCTGGAATGAAACCTGAGTGGCTTCAGTAATGATCAGGCCAGAACTGTGGCGCTGTGCGTAATATTCGCCCATGAGCGGTGTAGGGATGTCACCCGGTTCGATGCTGCGCAGACGGGTAAGCGGTGCCATAAAGACACGGTTAGACAACGTGTTTTTACCGACAACAATGGGGGTGAAAAGCTTGGTCATTTCAATAACTCCGACGTTAATGGACTGATCGGTAAGACGTTCATGGATAACTTTCACGTCAAACGACCCTTTCTTAATGCCACCTTTCTATCGCATCTGACCTGTTTGTGACTACGCGCACGGTGCTTTTTCACCAAACGCATCCTGATTTCAGGTTTGCATCCATACTTTAAGGGCAAAAAAGATTGAAAAAGAGCCGGCGGGTGCCGGCTGAGGTGAGGGCAAACCTCTGTTTTCTTGGTGAGGGCTTGCGAAACAGTAGGGCCATTTTCCGACAGGTGAAAACGGCTAAACGGACGGTAGCAGATCTGTGTTGCAGATATTTGAAGAATGAAACACAAGACGTAAATTACCTTGCGGGATAGCAGGAAAGCGTCTTGAATAAATGTTCACCATGATTTGCGGAGGGTGTGTGGCTCAGCAGCTCGAATTTTTTGACATCCCCAGTCCATGCCGTGGCATTTGTCAGGCTGATGAACGCGGTTATTGCCGTGGCTGCCTGCGCAGTCGCGAGGAGCGTTTCGGCTGGATAAAAATGACTGACACAGAAAAACGCCATGTGCTGCGGTTATGTCAGCAACGCCTGCTGCGCCAGCAACGTGCAGGAAAACAGCCGGACGAACCCTTGCCGCAGCAACCGGAGTTGTTCTGATTTCACCTGTCATTTATCGCCATCGTGACGGCGGTCCGCTTCCTGACAATTCTTGCTCGTCGCATCAATACAGCACCACGGGCGTTGTGTATTCTGTGGGTCGAAAATCGAAAATATAAGGGATTCACAATGGAAGCACACACCCCGATTTCTCCGCAAGGGCCGGTATTTTCAACGCTGATTTGTGGTTACTGGCGGCTGATGGAATGGAACATGACGCCGCAACAGGTTCTGGCGTTCATGGAACAGCACATTGAAATGGGCATTACGACAGTCGATCATGCAGATATTTATGGCGGCTATCAGTGCGAAGCGGCATTTGGTGAGGCGTTGCGTCTTAACCCCTCTTTGCGCGAAAAAATGCAACTGGTCAGTAAATGCGGCATCGCCACCACGGCAGATCCCGACAACAAAATCGGTCATTACATTACGGATATGCAGTACATTGTGGATCGTGCGGAGCAATCACTGCGCAATCTGCGTACCGATTATCTGGATTTATTGCTGATCCACCGCCCGGATCCGCTGATGGATGCCGATGAAGTCGCTGAGGCGTTCACGCGGTTGCATAAAAGCGGCAAAGTAAAACATTTCGGTGTGTCCAACTTCACCCCGGCACAGTTCAGCTTGTTGCAATCGCGTCTGCCGTTTTCGCTGGTGACCAATCAGCTAGAAATTTCCCCCATCCATCAGCCCGCCATTCTTGACGGCACGTTGGATCTTTGCCAGCAACTGCGTATCAAACCGATGGCGTGGTCCTGTCTGGGGGGCGGTCGTCTGTTCAGCGATACAGAATTCCAGCCGCTGCGTGATGAACTTCAGACTGTGGCGAATGAAATTGGCGCAGACACTATTGAACAGGTGGTCTACGCCTGGGTCATGCGGCTGCCGTCTCAGCCGTTGCCGATTATCGGCTCGGGCAAAATCGGGCGCGTGCAGTCAGCGCTGAAGTCATTGTCTCTGGAAATGACCCGTCAGCAATGGTTCCGCATTCGTAAAGCCGCATTAGGATTTGATGTACCTTAATGTTTTCACGCGGGTTTTGTGGCGCTGACAGCGGGATCCGCCGGGCCATCTTCTGTTGAGATGGCCTGCTGCAATTGTGACAGCGAGCAGTATAAACGCCAGATCACGCCTGCCAGTTCACGCGCTGCAGGTTCCGGATGGTGAGCCAGTGAATTGCTCATCCGCATTAACTCAATCAACGTGGCATCCAGATTTTCATGGCTGACGCCGCGCTCCGTCATTACCCCTTTCAGACAATGAATACACACGTCCCGCACCGCAGACAGCGGATCCGAGCGGGTTTCCCATTCGCGTAACTGCCAGACAATATGGCTGCAATTAAGCAGCACCACACCCCAGCGCAATAACCAGGTTCGTGAGAGGTGATCTTTACTTTGATTGAGCTGATTCATCCGGTGATAAATCAGGGATTCAAACTGGAAATGGCTCAGCGAGGGGTTACGGCTAAGCTGATCCATAAAATCACGACGCAGGGCGCGGATAATGCGACGGCTTTTGCGCTTATCAG
The DNA here is from genome assembly GCF_040544515.1 of Rahnella sp. 2050. Taxonomy (NCBI): domain Bacteria; kingdom Pseudomonadati; phylum Pseudomonadota; class Gammaproteobacteria; order Enterobacterales; family Yersiniaceae; genus Rahnella; species Rahnella sp. 2050. The sequence goes on from NZ_JBEPKE010000006.1 coordinate 201,631, forward strand.
AGCTGGGCCTTAACACCTGAAAGGCAATCCCGGCCAACATCACACCGGCAATTTTCGCTACGCCGTCATTCATAAAAGACTGATAGTCGTAATCCGGCGGATTCGTGACGGCTAAAAAAGATCCCATAAACACAATCATTTGCCCCCATAAACCGGCGTAACGTTTGTATTGTAGTTTCATCATCTGCATCGTCACTAACATCGGCAGGAAGAAAGCGCAGAACACCCAGAAATTGTCGATTTGGACCATCAGCCCAAATTTCAGCAGGAAACAACCGACAAACAGTAACCCCAATGATTTTATTAACAGCGTGATACTGCTGATCGGCGAGGCCGTGGAAGAATAAAGCACGCAACTGACAGCTGTCAGCGCCACCGCACTGGCACCTGAATCCCACTGCGTCGTCATCCAGAAGGCGCAACCGATCACAATACACAAAAATGTCCGCAGCCCGTTGTACGCGGCCTCAAGGGTATCGGTGTGCTGGGCAAGATGGCTGATTTTCGGTGGCTGGAGAGTGTCGGCTTTGGCTGCGTTGGCATTTTCCACCCGCTGCAACCAACGTTCACTGCGAAGATATAGCCAGCAAAAATCGCGTAAACGGTGCCAGAAAGCCTGATGGCGGAAATCAGACGTATCCTGTGGCTGAATATGCAGCAGAATTCTGGACAGCTTGAATTTATCCGTGTCCGGCTTACGCAGTTCATCAAGCAAAACGACCAGTACCTCTTGTAAGTTTTCCGGGGGATTGGGCCAGTTCAGCAGCATCCGGCGCAGGCTGGAAATGTAGCTGGTCATGCGTAATTGCTGATGCAGTAAATAATTAACGACATTATTTTGGCGACGCAGGCGGTAATGGCTCCAGAATGCCTGGATACGCAGAAGATTCATGGTCAGGATCTGGCCGATCAATCCTTCGTGCGACGTTCTGATCTGATCTGAAATTTCCGTACGCCACAACAATTGCGCATGTTCCAGCAACCGGGTATGCATTTTGCGCAGCGAGGTGAGCAGGGCATCACTGTCGGACGTACTGGGCAGCACCATCATCATAAAACCACCGCACAAAATACCGGTGATGACTTCGCCGACACGCGCCTGTGCGATATCAAAAATCTGTGTCGCATCGGTGACGTCTACGGTGGAGAACGCAATGATTGCCGCCGTGTAACCTGCCAGGGCAAACGCATAAGAGACGTTGTTCTGATAATGGTTGGAGACGTAGGTACAAATCCCCAGCCATGCGGCAATGGCAAAAGTGAAGAGCCAGGGCTCATTCAGACAATGTCCGGCAATAAACACCGCGCCCACGGCACCCAGCAGGCTGCCCATAATTCGCCCGATACTTTTACTGATAACGCCGCCGACGGTGGGGAAACTCACCACCGCTGCCGAGGTCAGGGCCCAGTAAGGCTCGTCCATCTGAAATTCAAAAGCGATATAAAGCGCCAGTATCATCGCGATGGAATTGCGCAGGGCGTAGCGCCATTGTCCCCAACTGGCCTTTCCCCACGGAGTATTTTTCCATTCGAGCCAGGAAAGATTCACTGCGCCACCTTAATTACGGATTGCGATTGTGCAGGCGGTTCCGGCAACCAGCACCACGTGTTCCGGCACATTCTCAAGCTGAATACGCACCGGCACGCGCTGGGCCAGACGTACCCACGGCACATTGGGTTTCACATTCATCAGCAAATCTTCCGGGGCATCGAGGCTCTGGTCATAAATAGCCCGGCCAATACTTTCGACCCGACCCTGCAACGGAATATTGCCGTTAAATAGTGTGATATCCGCCATGTTGCCTTCGCGAATATTTTTGAGTTTGGTTTCTTCGAAATATCCCAGAATGTAGAAAGAATGAATATCCACCAGCCCGACCAGCGGTGTCCCGGACGTGGCATAGTTTCCACGGCGAGTTTGCAGATTGGTGATATAACCATCAGTCGGCGCAACAATTGTGGTTTTACTTAGATTCCATTTGGCCTGTTCTAATGATGCCTGTGCCGCCTGATAGGCCGCCTGCATAGCTTTGGCGCTGATATTGGATTCATCGAGGGATTCGGCGGAAATAACATTGGTACCCAGCCCTCTGCGGCGCCGGGCTTCGTGACTGGCTTTGGCTAAATCAGCCGCGGCTTTCGCTACCGCAGCTTCGGCATTATCAACAGCGATTTTAAAAGGCACCGGATCCAGACTGAAAAGCGGGTCTCCGCTTTTAACAAACTGGTTATCATGGATATTTATTTCAATAATGCGCCCCGAAACTTCCGGCGTGATATTGACAATCTCGGCGCGCACTTTGCCGTCCCGGGTCCAGGGCGATTGCATATAATAATTCCACATCCACCAGCCTGCACAAATTGCGACCGCGAAAACCAGCACGGTAGAGAAATATTTGAGTGTCTTAAATTTCATTTCAGAGGTTCACCATAAGCATCAGTGCGGCACAAATAGAGATCACAAAAAGAGATAAATCCATCAGGGTGGGATGCCAGACTTCACCGGAATAAATCCAATCACGCAGCACGCGATGTATCAAAAGCCAGAATACGAATCCCAGTAAAAATGCTTTGAACATCGGGGGGAAATAAAGTGAGGCACCCAGGACCAGATCCGGTAGCGGGAAGCCTGAGTGAAACATTTGCGCATTCACAATATTAATCTCTGCCAGTGATTGTGTTATAAACAAGCTTAACTTTGGAAGCAGAGACTCTGCTTCCGGATGCAATCGTACCTACTATTATATATAGAATTGTAATTTCTCGATTAATGTTCCTAAAACTAAGCTAAACTCTGGGGAGTTATCTTAGCATGCTAATTATAAGGAGGGGATAATTGGAATCGAATCTGGGGTCAGATCTAGCACGATTAGTTCGTGCCTGGCGTGCGTTGATTGACGATCGGTTAAAACCGTTGGAACTCACGCAAACACATTGGGTAACACTTCATAATATCAATATGTTACCTCCGGAGCAGTCTCAGATTCAGCTGGCGAAAGCCATCGGGATTGAGCAACCGTCTCTGGTTCGTACGCTTGATCAACTGGAAGAAAAGAAGCTGATCACCCGTCAGACTTGTGCGAGCGATCGCCGTGCTAAGCGCATCAAGCTGACTGAAGAAGCCGCGCCGATCATTAATGAAATGGAATCAGTTATTGATTGCACGCGTAAAGAAATTTTGTCCGGCATGTCTTCTTCTGAAATCGAACAACTGGGCGGGATGTTGTCCCGGCTGGAAAAAAATATTGCTTCCCTGCAAAGCAAATCATAAAAATCGACTTTTATTACGTCACACAGCGTTGCTTTTGATCCGACAGAAAAGAATTACCCATAAAAAAACCGAAGCCACTGGCTTCGGTTTTTTGCGTTGAGATCGGGAAAATCAGGCGCCAGGGGACACAGTAATTGTGCTACCGCTGCTGGCCATGCTCACACGCTGGCCGACGCTGAATTTGGTTGCTCCGACTTTCTGAACCACCTGAATGGTTGTACCGTCATCACGACGAATTTGCAGTTCTACGCCGTTTGAACGGTTAAGCGAACTTTGCACACCCTGACCTGCAACGCCACCTGCGACTGCACCTGCAGCGGTTGCCAGACTACGTCCGGTACCCCCACCGACGGTATTCCCCAGGAAACCACCCAATACCGCACCACCAAGTGCGCCGACGATGTTTGCATCATCTCCGCCCTGGATTTGTACTGCACGGGTAGACACGATGGTGCCGTAGGTCACTTGCTGAATTTGCTTCGCCTGGGATGCGGAGTAAACATCGCCAGACAGAGAGTTATCGCTGACGCAGCCAGCAAGGGAAACACCGGCAAGGGCGACGACGAGTAAACGCTTAATCATAAATAGCTCCTTTATTATGCTGCTGCATACGTTTGAGAGTAGCGGCACCAACAGAGAAAAAACAGTGCACAAGTTCAACATCAGTGTCGAAGGTGTCATATAACATACTTGTTTCACTTCCACCTAGTATACAGAAGGCGTGCTCAACTAATAATAAACGCAGGTTTACGTTTTAGACAGCAAAGTGCGCAATCAAAAATACGGGTATCCGATGTTGTTATTGGTGGTTTTTACAACACGGCTATTTTCAGGAATAAAAAACGTAACAAGAAAAACACGAAGTCATCACACCATGTAATAAAAAATCAGTAACTCATGGCGTTGCCCTTCAAATACCGATTACTCTGTGGTGATTACTTTTTCTGACGAGTTTCCTGGAGAGTTAAGGATGTTATCTATGAAGTCAGGTCGCTATATCGGTGTGATGTCCGGCACCAGTCTCGACGGTGTTGATGTCGTACTGGCCGCCATTGATGAGCACATGGTCGCGCAGCAAGCCAGCTATTCACATCCTATTCCTCTGGCTTTGAAAAATGCGATCCTCGGGATGTGTCAGGGCCAACAGGTGACGCTTGAACAGGTCGGGACGCTTGATACTCAGCTGGGTATTTTGTTCGGTGAGGCCGTATTAGGTTTGTTGAAAAATGCCAATATCTCCCCTGACGAAGTGACCGCCATTGGCTGCCACGGGCAAACTGTCTGGCACCAGCCGAAAGGTGACACGACATTTTCTATGCAGCTGGGTGATAACAACCGCATTGCGGCCATGACCGGCATTACCACCGTGGGCGATTTCCGTCGCCGGGATATGGCCTGGGGCGGGCAGGGCGCGCCGCTGGTGCCTGCTTTCCATCAGGCATTGCTGGCTGATCCGGCCGAGCGCCGTATGATCCTCAATATTGGCGGCATCGCGAATCTTTCAATGCTGCTGCCGGGCCAGCCGGTGCGTGGTTACGATACCGGTCCGGGAAATATGTTGATGGATGCGTGGGTCTGGCGTCATCTGGCACAGCCATATGATAAAGGGGCTGAATGGGCAAATCAGGGGCGGGTGAACTTACGTTTGCTCCAGCAGATGCTGTCTGATCCTTACTTTGCCGAACCGGCACCGAAAAGTACCGGGCGTGAATATTTCAATATGGCGTGGCTGGAAAAGCAACTGGCGCGTGCTCCTGAAATCTCCCCGCCGGATGTGCAGGCGACGCTGGCTGAACTGACCGCAGTAAGCATCGCCGAGCAAGTGCAACTGGCTGGCGGATGCGACCGGCTGATGGTGTGTGGCGGCGGGGCGCGCAATCCGTTACTGATGGCGCGACTCTCAGCCATGTTGCCGGGCACGGAAGTTTGCACCACGGATGCCTGCGGTATCAGCGGTGATGACATGGAAGCACTGGCGTTTGCCTGGCTGGCATTCCGCACGTTATCCGGTCAGCCGGGCAATTTGCCGTCGGTTACCGGTGCAAGTCGTGAAACTCTGCTCGGCGCAATTTATCCGGTTGTTTCAACCCGTTCCTGATGCGTTCTCGGTTTTATCTCAATGTGCTGCGCCTGCGGGCGTGGTACATAAAAGAGATAATTGAAGACCATCAGGGAGCACCGAATGAAAAAGGCGATTATCGCTACGTTAGCAGGATTCACACTGGCAGGATGCAGCCAGTTCAGCCACCAGACCGAAAGTCCGACAGAAGAATTAAACTACCAGTGCGGGACCTTACCGCTGACGATCACGCTGGATAAACCGGCGCAGCAGGTCAGTATGGTTCTCGATGGTGAACAGCTGAAACTGAAACAGATTGAGTCCGCTTCTGGCACCCAATACAGCGATGGCCATTACACGTTCTGGTCTAAAGGTAATCAGGCCTTTGTGCAGCGTGGTGAGAACGTCATTATCGACGACTGCGTCCAAAAATAACCCCTTTCATACTTCGAGTTGCAGATGCGCTGGCTGCGTTTACTCCGCGCCGCGTCAGGAACATTGAGATCCTGACGCGGCGGGTGCACAATGCGCTTACCTTCCTTAGATACGCAACTTAATCCATATGTCTGATAACAAAGAGTTTGATATTGCGGACTCGCGCCGCGAATACACCCGTGGCGGGCTGCGTCGTGCTGATTTAACCCCTGAGCCGCTGCCTTTGTTTGAACACTGGCTGAAACAGGCCTGTGACGCCCGTCTGGCTGACCCGACGGCGATGGTGGTGGCGACGGTTGATGAGCGCGGACAGCCTTTCCAGCGCATTGTGCTGCTTAAGCACTACGACGAAAAGGGGCTGGTGTTTTACACCAATCTGGGGAGTCGCAAGGCGCAGCAACTGGCAAACAACTCACGCATCAGCCTGTTGTTTCCGTGGCACATGCTGGACCGGCAGGTGATTGTGCTCGGTCAGGCAGAACGTCTCTCTACGCTGGAAGTCATGAAATACTTCACCAGCCGCCCGAAAGATAGCCAGATCGGCGCATGGGTTTCGCAGCAGTCCAGCCGAATTTCGGCACGCGGCGTGCTCGAAAGCAAATTCCTCGAACTGAAACAGAAATTCAGCAATGGCGAAGTGCCGCTGCCAAGTTTCTGGGGCGGTTTCCGCGTCAAAGTGGATTCGATGGAGTTCTGGCAGGGCGGTGAACATCGTCTGCACGATCGGTTCATTTACCAGCGTGACGAAGCAGAGCCTCAAACTGGCTGGAAAATAGACCGCCTCGCCCCCTGACCACGAAAAAATACGCGATTTCCTAGCGCTCGGACGACGGGCGCTTTATTCTATGTCGTTCCCCGTAAAGGTGAGAGAAAAGGCACATGCACGGCATGATGTCAGACATGAATCTGCACACATTCAGTACATATTTCTGAGTACAAACAAACGGAGTCTTTGATGGCGAGCAGCAACCTGATTAAACAATTGCAAGAGCGGGGCCTCATTGCCCAGGTGACGGATGAAGAAGCGTTAGCAGAGCGACTGGCGCAAGGGCCAATTGCACTCTATTGCGGTTTCGATCCTACCGCAGACAGCTTGCATTTGGGACATCTGGTGCCTTTGCTTTGCCTGAAACGCTTTCAGCTGAACGGGCACAAGCCAGTGGCTCTGGTGGGTGGCGCAACCGGTCTTATCGGCGACCCGAGCTTTAAAGCCACGGAGCGCAAGCTGAACACCAATGAAACCGTGAATGAATGGGTTGAGAAAATCCGCCAGCAGGTTTCGCCGTTCCTGGATTTCAGCTGTGGCGAAAACAGCGCTATCACCGCCAATAACTATGACTGGTTCGGCAGCATGAACGTGCTGACTTTCCTGCGTGATATCGGTAAGCACTTCTCTGTTAACCAGATGATCAATAAAGAAGCGGTGAAACAGCGTCTGAACCGTGATGACAGTGGTATCTCCTTCACTGAATTCTCTTACAACCTGTTGCAGGGTTACGATTTTGCCTCCCTCTACGATCTGCACAAAGTTGAGCTGCAAATCGGCGGTTCGGACCAATGGGGTAACATTACGTCAGGTATCGATCTGACCCGTCGTCTGCATCAGAAACAGGTGTTTGGCCTGACCGTTCCGTTGATCACCAAATCTGACGGCACTAAATTTGGTAAAACTGAAGGTGGCGCAGTCTGGCTGGATCCGAAGAAAACCAGCCCGTACAAATTCTACCAGTTCTGGATCAACACGGCGGATGCTGACGTTTACCGCTTCCTGAAATTCTTCACCTTCATGAGCATTGAAGACATCAATGCGCTGGAAGAAGAAGACAAAACCAGCGGTAAAGCGCCACGCGCACAGTACGTTCTGGCTGAGGAAGTCACCGGTATGGTTCATGGTGCAGAAGGTCTGGCGGCCGCAAAACGCATTACGCAGAGCCTGTTCTCCGGTTCCCTGAGCGAGATGACAGAGGTCGATTTCGGCCAGCTTGCGCAGGATGGCCTGGAACTGTTTGAAGTGCCTCGTGATACGGATCTGCAACAGGCGCTGGTTATCGCCGGTATGGCACCGTCGAAAGGCCAGGCGCGTACCATGATTTCCTCTAACGCGGTTTCTGTAAATGGCGAAAAACAGACGGATACAGAATACAGCTTCGCTGACAGTGATCGTCTGTTTGGCCGTTATACCTTGCTGCGTCGCGGTAAAAAGAACTATACGCTGTTGCTCTGGGCATAAGTTTTAGGCCGGTAGGACGGGGGGCTGCAAGGTCTCCCGTTTTTGTTCCCTGATATCAGTAATCCCGCCATCTCCCCGATGACGTTGCAATCGGAAATTCTTCATGAAAAGCATTCTTTCTATCCAGTCACACACAGTTTTTGGACACGCGGGTAACAGCGCGGCGGAATTCCCTATGCGTCGTATGGGCGCAAACGTTTGGCCTCTGAATACTGTTCAGTTTTCCAATCACACTCAGTACGGACACTGGACCGGCTGCGTGATGCCTGCAGCACATCTGACTGAAATTGCGCAGGGAATTGCGGAAATTGATCGTCTGAAGGATTGCGACGCGGTGCTGAGTGGCTATATCGGTTCGCCGGAGCAAGGGCAAAGTATTCTGGAGATTGTTCGTCGGGTGAAAGCTGCGAATCCCGATGCCTGGTATTTTTGCGATCCGGTCATGGGACATCCTGAAAAAGGCTGTATCGTGGCGCCGGGCGTTGCTGAGTTCCATTGCAACCAGGCGCTGGTTAACTGTGACATTATCGCGCCGAATCTGCTGGAGCTTGAACTGCTGAGCGGTCACGCAGTGGCAAGCTTTGAAGAAGCCGTCGCCACTGCGCGGGAGCTGATCAGCAAAGGCCCGAAAATTGTGCTGGTGAAGCACCTGAGCCGCGCTGGTTATCACAGTGACCGTTTTGAAATGCTGTTGGTTACTGCGAGTGAAGCGTGGCACATCGACCGTCCGCTGGTTGATTTCGGTGTCCGTCAGCCGGTTGGCGTGGGTGACCTGACCAGCGGTTTATTGCTGGTGAATTTGCTCAAGGGTGAAGCACTGGATAAAGCGCTTGAGCACGTGACCGCTGCAGTTTATGAAGTCATGCTGGCGACGCATGCGATGGGTGAATACGAGCTGCAAATCGTGGCAGCGCAGGACAAAATGGTCAAACCTGAGCATCATTTCCCGGCGGTAAAACTGTAATCACTGCCTGAATACCTCTTTTCCTGAATAAAAAAACGCCCCGCGCTGTAGCTGCCGGGGCGTTTTTGTTGGCGATCACACCACGAAAGCGGTTATTTCAGACCTTCAGCCGACAGAGCCGCATCAACAGCCGGGCGTGCGGCAACGCGGTCAAGGTAGGCGTTCAGTTCCGTCAGTGCGCTCAGATCAAATTTCAGTGCCTTCGCCCAACCCATCACGGTAAACAGGTAAGCATCTGCCACGCTGAAACGCGTACCCAGCAGGAAATGATTGTCTTTGAGGGCGGTATTCACGTAAGCAAATTTTTTGCTCAGTGCTTCGCGGGTTAATGTCTTGAACTCTTCGGGGGCTTTCGGATTAAACAATGGCGAGAAACCTTTATGCAGCTCAGTTGCAATGTAGTTCAGCCATTCCAGCGCGTGATAACGGGCCAGCGTGCCTTGTTCCGGCATCAGCTGACGGTCTGGTTTCTGGTCTGCCAGATACTGCACGATAGCCACGCCTTCGGTCAGAATACTGCCATCATTGAGTAACAGCGTGGGGATCTGCCCCTTGGGGTTCACTGCGAGGAAGTCATCACCGGTTTCTGTTTTCTTGGTCGCCAGATCAACCTTCTCAATGCTGAAGTCCAGACCCGCTTCACGCAGGATGATATGAGGGGAAAGGGAACAGGCTCCGGGTTTATAATACAGTTTCATAAACACTCCATTGGATGAGCAACCCGCCGGACCCCGCGAGACATTACCGTTTCACAGGGTGGCGATAGGACTATATAAAAACTGCTTCTATCCTAGAACTGGCGGGAGCAAAAGTCAGTGTTTTAATTGTGACAGTGCGTCCGGTTACTCATATTCTGATCAAATATACGCTCTCAGCGCGAGTGCAGGTTCAGGAGGCCACGCACGGCCAGTTCAACGTTTTCAGGCGCGGGCAGCATAGGAGAACGCAGCTCGTTATCCATCAAGCCGTCCAGCGATAACGCGAACTTAATGGCGGCCGGATTCGGGGCAGAAAACATCAGACGAATCATTGGCAGTAAGCCAAAGAAGGTTTTACGTGCGGCAACGATATCCTGCTCTTTGAACTGTTTAATCAGTTGAACAAACTCTTCCGTGAAAATATGCGACGAGGCAGCAATCGCCCCTTTACCGCCCAGGCTCAGGGTTGAAAATATCTGCACGTCTTCGCCACACAGTACGTCGAGGTCGCCGTCAGCAATCAGTGAAAGCGTCAGGTCTATGCTGCCTCCGCAATCTTTTACGGCGGTAATGCGCGGATGTTTTGCCAGCTGACGGAATGTGTCCAGCTCCATCTGTACGCCAGTACGATAAGGAATATTGTAAAGCACCACCGGCACTGTGGCGTGATCTGCAATTTCCGTAAACCAGGCGACCAGTGCGGCCTGAGAAGGGCGGATGTAGTAAGGCGCGGGGATCAGCAAACCAGCAACAGGACGGTGTAAAATCGCATCCTGCATTTCACGGATAACTGGCATATGCGTGCCTGACAGCCCCATGATCACCTGATGACCCGGTACCACTTCCAGCACAGCATCCAGAACCTGCAGTTGTTCTTCTTTGGTGAGCATCGGGGCTTCACCGGTCGTACCACAGACGACGACGCCGTCAATGCCCCGTTTGAGCAGCCGGGTGCACAATGATTTCAGTGCAGTAAAGTCGATCTCACCCTGATGAAAAGGCGTGACCAGCGGGACCCAGATACCTGAAAACGATGACATGATGTAGTTCCTTAAACGGCGTGATTTATCAGCCTCGGATCATGTCAGTAAAACAGGGACGAGCGCCAATTGAATGAATTAATAAGGTGTTTTGAGTTATCTATGGTGCTTATAAATAGATGGTTTACGTACTGGATAACATGTCCATTTCATTGCTCAGTAACGTGTTTAACACTTCTACCGGTACGGGGCGCGAGAACAGATAGCCCTGGAGGTGCGAGCAACCTGCTGATACTAAGAAAGTTTTTTGCAACTGATTTTCAACGCCTTCTGCAATGACGTTGAGATGCATTTTATTGCCAAGCTGAGACACGGCAGAAACAATCGCGGCGGTATCATTCACTTCTGTGACGTACTGCACAAACGAACGGTCAATTTTCACGCTGTCTACCGAGATATCTTTTAGCAAACTGAGGCTGGAATAACCGGTACCAAAATCGTCGAGCGAAATTTTAACCCCGACCTGACGTAATTTAGCGAGATGGCTGAGGCTGATCCCGTTGGCGTTCATCACTGAGGTTTCGGTCAGTTCAAGTTCGAGCCGTGAAGGCGGGAAATCTTCCTCTGCCAGAACCGCCAGAATACGCGGTCCGAAATCCGGTTCACCGAGTTGAACAGCAGAAACGTTGATCGCCAGATTGAGCCGTTCAAAATTCCTGATATCCCGACACGCCTGCCGCAGAACAATTTCACCGAGCTGAATAACCAGTCCGGTCTCTTCGGCCAGGGCGATAAATTGTACCGGCGAGACTTGTCCGAGCACGCCGTGGTTCCAGCGTGCCAGCGCTTCAACGCAAACGACTTTCTCATCGTGGCTGCGTAAAATAGGCTGATAAACACAGGTCAGGTCACCTTCTTTGGCCAGTGATTCCGCCAGCGCTTTCACCATAATGCGTTTACTGACGCTGCTGGCATCGAGCAATTCAGAATAAAACGAGAACATATTTTTGCCGCGCTGCTTGGCTTCCAGCAGCGCCGTATTCCCGCGGCGCATGATCTCGCCGGCGGTAATATTCTCTGCACCAAACATCACGATGCCGAATGAAATCGTAATCATCGGATTAGCCCGCGTCAGCGTAAACGGCTGGCGCATCATCACCAGTATTTCCAGCGCCAGATTATTGGCCATTTCACTGGTCGGATTATTGCGCAGGATAATCGAGAATTCATCGCCGCCGATGCGCGAAACTGTTCCGCTGTTGCCGACTTCATTACGCAGACGCTGGCCGAATTCGCAGAGAATGGCATCGCCCGCCTGATAGCCGTATGTGTCGTTGATGTAATTGAAATCGTTGAGATTCAACAAGAAGAGGGCGCAGGGGTCAGGGCGATACATGCGCCGGGCGGCAATCTGGCTAAGTTCTTCACTCAATGCCGTCCGGTTCGGCAAGCCGGTTAATACGTCATGACGGGCAAGGTAGCGGATCTGCGCTTCTGAACTGCGCAAAAGCGAAATATCCATAATAGAGGTCAGAATGAAATGCCGTGTCTCCAGCGTGACGCGGGATTTACGTACCAGCACATTGCGTCGCTTACCTGACGGGTCAACCAGCGTTTCTTCGTTGACCGTTTTCTCTCCGGTTTCCAGAACTTCAATATCGCGCTCACGCTGCCGGGCAGATTGTTCAGGATCTGTGAAAAAAGAAACATCCTGACCAATCAATTCTTCCCGTGGACGTCCATAAAATTCGCTGGCTTTCTGATTAAGGAATACCAGTTTACGCTCATTATCTTTAAGGACTGTCGCTTCGGGAAGAGCATCAAGAACCGCCTGGCATATCGCAATATCTGTAAGCATGAGTTAAATACCCCGAGCAGAAAATGAGTGTGATGTGGCACAGTTTGTTAGCCAGTAAACTCATCAGATTGTTTTTGCAATTATTACTCACAATCGGATGAGAATATTACCGTTGTTTTTAAATTTTAAAATTCAATCGGTTATCACGCCCTAAGTAAGGTATTCGATATATTATTCGGGTGAATAACGATCAACTCAGTTCAATGCGGTTTTTACCGGCGAATTTTGCCCGATACAAAGCATGATCTGCCTGGATTAATAAGGGCGAGACCGAATCCTGATTGGGCATCACGGAATGCCATACCGATATCGTTCGTCATCGGAATATTATTCTGCGAATTCAGAGCTAACCGAAGCAGGAGATAACCTGCCGACAGATACGGTCCTGGGGAAATTAGCTTAACAGGACTGTGATAACAAATCGGTGAAAGAGTGTGGCGGGTATGCGAACTGTTATTGTGACTGATGATCCGTGCAGGACAGAAACACTTTTATCATATTTAGGAATTTCTTTATAAACGCTAAGGCGACGGAAGAAGAACAGCCTGACATGAAGTCTCAGGGATGCTTTTTAGTCCCAAATTTTTCATCCCATTCGCGGCGGTAACGGCGGGATTGTTTACGGCCTTTCAGCCAGAGGTAGGTGCACACCGCGCAGACACCCGCTGAGAAAACGATATTGCGCATATCCTGATCATAAAAAATGACCAGCACACAGTCGAGAGCAGCCACAATCGCGAACCACTTATGCATGTGCGACTGCCTGCGGGTTTCGGCATTCATTCTTTTAAGCTGACGTCCCTCTTCCAGAACCTTTCTTTTTACCATCGCACGCTCCCGGGATGAGTGGAGTCAATCATTTGACGTAGATTTTTTTGAAGGAGAGTAAACCGAAAAAAGCGGGTTATTATTCGCGATATTAACTGATCCTGAAATTATTATCGCGAACAACCTGCCAGCGCTATTCGTTGAATAGCGCGATTTACTGACTGATTTTACAGTCTTTTAAACGTTATAGGCTGACTAAAAAATAGTTTTTTATGATGAAAAAGTATTACCAATTACTGCTGAGGATTGATTTATCAGGCCGTGGTGGATTATCTTTTTAGGAATTATCTTAATTCTCGGTGAGTAAATGAGCGATTCATCATCACGAAAGATCGTTGATAGTGCGAACATTTATCAGGATTTCGACACCCGTTTTTACGAATGGGAAGACGGAATGTCCAGCGCAGGTTTCAAACTTGAACTGCCGGATCGCAACAGGGAAGAATTTGACTGGAGCGTCACCGGCTACAACTTCGGCCGCGTGATTGGCGGTGTGCTGACTGTCAGTGAGCACGATATCAATCGCCAGTACGGCAACCTGTTTTCGATGCCCGATCATATCGTCATTTTCATTGTGATTATCGGGGGGATGGACTGCCAGTGTTTCGGCGAGCGGTTCATGCTGAGCCAGGGGGATATCCTGATCCAGGATATGTCGCAGCCGATTAAAATCCATGTGTATCCGGGCGAGCAGAAACCGCGTCTCGGTTCTTATCAGTACATTATTATGCCCAAGCACAGCCTGCATTTTAATGTCGATATTGCCTCGTTACACGGAAAGCGTATTCCGGCAGCCTCACCGGTGAACATCATTCTGCGCAATCATTTTGCGACGATGGTGCAGGTGTTTGATCAGATGACCGAACAGGAAGTACTGAGCACTGGCGAGGGGGCGGCGTCGGTATTCCTGCAAACACTGCATCTGGTGGCGGGGAAGAAGGTGGAACATCCGTTTGAGCAAAGTGCACGTCTTGAGCGCATTTGCCTGTATATCGAAAAGCATCTCGGCAGGCCGATCAGTATTGATATTCTGTGCAAAGATTTTGCTATTTCGCGCTCAGGGTTGTATCGCCTGTTTGAACCGCTTGGCGGCATCGCGCAATTCATTCGCAGCCGGCGCTTACTGCTGGCGAAGCGCCTCCTGCGAACCTCTTCGATGTCGGATCAAAGTCTGGCCGCCATTGCGAGACAGTGTGGCCTGGAACCCAGCGCTTTACGTCGCTATTTCCATGAATTCTATGGCACAACGCCTTCTGAGATGCGGGAGAAATTCCGCCGTGATGCTGAGCAATCGGGGCAGGCGGATGCCACTCATGTGAATTGGGTGACTTCGCTTTAATGCATTGATTGCCCCATTTTTGTACGAAAAGTGTTAACCATTCACGCATTTCCTGATCTGTCATTATTCTGATTTTGCCTCTGCGAGGCGGAATCAGAGCCGTTTTCCCGGCCAAACACAGTAGACTTGGTGAAATAGTCATCAGTAATCATTGAGAGCGCATTATGTTAGTCCCTCAACCGGCAGTTGATGAACAGGCTCGTCTTGCCATACTGGCTTCTCTGGGGATCCTGGATTCCCCCGGAATTGAGGAGATCGACCGTATTACCCGGATGGTCGCCCGGCAGTTTCAGGCTAAGGCTGTCGTTGTTTCATTGATTGACGCGGACCGCCAGTGGTTCCTTTCTCACACCGGCATTGATATTCATCAGTCTTGCCGTGATACCTCCTTTTGCGGTCATACTATTCTCGAGCCCGGTCCGCTGATTGTCAGGGATGCCCGGCTCGATTTGCGCTTCCACGATAATCCGCTGGTGACCGGCGCGCCTCACATCGTGTTTTATGCCGGCTGTGCCTTGCATTCAAAAGAGGGTGTGGCGCTGGGCGCGTTATGCCTGATTGATGATCGCCCGAGGGACTGGTGTGAGGAGGAACAGCAGACTTTGCTGGATATGACGGCGCTGGTACAAAGTTATATTTTTCACCTTGAAAACCGGCAGTACACGGCGCGGGTAGAAGATAATCTGGCGAAAACTGAGGCTTTATTTGAACAGACATTTGCTCACGCTGCCGTCGGCTTCTCCTTAGTCGGACTCGACTGGCGCTGGCTGCGCATCAATCCGCAGGTGTGCAATATGCTGGGTTATGCCGAATATCAGCTGCGCGCCTGTTTGCTGCATGACGTGACCCATTCCGATGATCTTTATGCCGAAAATGTGCTGATTCCCCGTTTGCTCTCCGGTGAAATAAACAGTTTCTGCATAGAGAAACTTTTACAGCGGGCGAACGGCAGCACGCTGTGGGTGACTCTGACGGCCTCACTCGTGCGTAATGTGACCGGTGAAGCCCATCACTACATTGTTGTCATCAGCGATATTACTGAGCGTAAACATATCGAACAGGCATTGTATTCACTGCAGGGGGATCTGGAACGCCGTGTGGCCGACCGGACTTATGAGTTGCAGGTGGCGATGGATCAGCTTCATCAGGAAATCGCCCAGCGTCTGACCCGGGAACGGGAACTGACGGAAAGCAAAAACCGCCTCAGAGCCATCACCGATAACATTCCCGCGCTGATTTGCCATGTTGATGCGAATGAACAATACACTTTTGTGAATCATTTTCACGCCAACTGGTATGGCGTCGAAGAGACACAGGTCAGCGGGAAGCAGGTCAGGGATGTGGTTGGAGATGACAGCTATCAGAAAATTAAGCCCTATATTCGCCAGGCTTTGCAGGGAATGACAGTAAGTTACGAAATCGAATTGTCGGATCACTCCCATCATGCCAAAGGCGGTGTTTTGCATACCACGCTTATCCCCTGCGACGATATTCGCAATGGTTATTACGGCCTTTCAACCGATATCAGTGAAATTAAAGCGTTACAGGCTCAGCTGGAATTTGAAGCAAATCATGACGCACTGACCGGATTACCAAACCGGCGCGCGTTCCAGCAGTCACTGATTCATGCCGCCGGAAAACAAGAAAAAGCAGATAGAGATATCGCATTGCTCTTTTTGGATATTGATAATTTTAAAGCGTACAACGACACCTACGGGCACGAATTCGGCGATTTAATCCTGAAGTTTTTTGGTTATACCTTACGTGAAAATCTGCGTTCACAAGATATTGTGGCGCGTCTGGCGGGAGATGAGTTTACCGTTTTGTTGAGCGGGCTGATGAATACTGAGAGTGACGTCAGCCGTATTTGCATCAGCCTGATGAGTGCTCTGCATTCCATCGAGTGTATCGCAGGTGTCCCGGTGGCGCTGTCTGCCAGCATCGGCGTAGCGATTGGTCGCGCGCGCCAGTCATTGCTGCCGGATGCGCTGCTGGCGCGGGCTGATGCCGCGATGTACCGCGCGAAACAAAGTGGAAAAGGCCGGTATTATTTAGGATGAAAAATTTAGGATAAAAAACCGATACAGGCCGGACACCGAGTAAATGAAACATTCCTGAGGCGATAAACGCTGTTCGCTGACGGCAGGCGTTCCTTACGTTTTGATGATTATCTTGCTGCTTTTTTCGTTATAACACACGGCATTGTCCGGGATGTTCTTATTGATGAACGACATCGCACCAATGGTGACATTGTGGCCGATAGTAATGTCATTGCCGATAATGCAGCAATTGGCACCAATATCCACATTATCGCCAATGATTATACGTCTTTTCCCCTCATCCACTTTAATGCCGATGGTGGTGTTTTGCCGGATCCGGACATTCTTCCCAATCATGCAATGAGGATTGATGACGATACCGGTGAGATGAGGAAGCCTGATGCCTTCTCCGATCTGCGTTCCCAGCATGATCTCGATGCCATACTTTCTTATTAACGAGTAGTTAATCTTACGGGCGCGGGCTTTGCAGAAATGGCTGTCCGTCGCGTATAAGTAGCTTGCGATACGCCACCAGAAAATGTACCGGTGCTGGGGTTGTTTTATGCACCTGATGATTATCCGCCGCCATGAGAAATCCTTTTTGTTCTTAAGAATATCGGCGGATAAATAGCGGGTTAATTGCTTATATTGACTGTGATTTTCGTGCATCAGGATGGTTCCGTTTTCGTAAGTCTCGCTTACGTAATCCTAACACAATGAATACTTATCCCAAATTCCAGCCATAAAAATCTATGGTCACCCCCGTTTTTGCAACGTTGATTTTGATTTATGATGGGCTTGCTTAAATCTATACGGCGTCTGATGGGCAACCTTACGTTGCCCGCGCCACGATGAAGTCCGCGCCTGCAGAACCTTAAAAAGCGGACGGCTTCAAAGAGCCATTTTTTATGTCAGGTTCATCCGCAGGTCGCTGTGCCGTTCATGTCATCAATAATCGGTCGTCGCAAAACCAGAAAGTCACTGCGTAATGCCTAAGAGCTAACAGTTCGTCCCTGTTGGCTCTTTTTATTGGATAAAAGCTGTGCGATGGGTTGTCACCGACCAGGCTATTCGGGCCAGTTTGTTGGCTAACCCGCAGGCCACTACGTTCGGGTGATGCCGCGAGAGCTGGGCCTTCACCTAGTCAGCCAGCCGCCCCTGATTGTGTTCAGGTCGTTGCATAAAAGCGCGAGCGCATTGCACCAGAAGACGTCGCAGATTTTTATCCCCGCGCTTACTGATGCCCATTAGCGTACTTTTTCCGCCAGTGCTGTACTGACGTGGGACTAACCCCGTCGATGCAGCAAAGTCCCTGCTGCTGGCATAACTTTTTCCATCACCAGGCTTCGTGGCTAAAAGGCTTGCCGTGATAAGTCCAACGCCGGGGATAGTCAGCAAGCGCTGCGCGGTATCGTCATCCGCCATGTGGGTTTTTAACTCTTGTTCGAGTTCTTCAATCTGTTCAGTGAGGTAGGCGTAATGCTGATGGAGACGCATAAGTAATCGCGCTAAATAAGGCGGCAGTTCGTGCTCTTCAAGCACCGCGGCAAGACGCCTGATAACCGCGATGCCGCGCGGCATGCTAATGCCAAACTCCAGCAGGAAAGCGTGCATCTGGTTGGTGGTTTTAACGCGGTCTCTGACGATTGCGTCACGGACGCGATGAAGCGCCGACATAGCCTGCTGGTCTTCGGTTCGCGGAGTCACGAAGCGCATAGAAGGTCGTGATGCGGCTTCGCAGATAGCCCCGGCATCAATGAAATCGTTCTTATTGCTTTTAACGAAGGGTCGGACAAACTGAGGAGAGATGAGCTTCACCTGATGCCCGAACTGGCTGATGTGCCGGGCCATAAAATGGGCGCCCGCACAGGACTCCATAACAACGGTAGAAGCGGGACAAGTAGAGAGAAAGGCGGTTAACGGGTTGCGGGAAAACTTCTTACGTAGCAATGCATTACCGTTTTTATCCTGAGCGTGGACATGGAACGAATGCTTGCCGAGGTCAATACCGATGAGCGTAACGTTTTGCATGATGATCCCCTTCAGAAAGAAAAACACCCTGTCAGCGTACCGCTCACAGGGTGGGGGTGACCATCTTATTAAACGGGCCTTTTCTGGCCCGTTTTCTGTTTCATCCATAGGGCATTTTAAACCCCCATGATTTTCTTCACCGGCATAATGCTATCGCGCAGGCGGGTGAGCCACTGGCTGATCTGCGCCGCAACAGCAATGGCTTCGCGTGCATCGCTTTTGATCAACTGAATGCTCTGACCGGGCTGAACCTGCGCCAGACGCCATAAATCTTCTTCAATAATTCCGGCAATTTTCGGATAGCCTCCGGCGGTATTGGCGTCAGCCAGCTGAATGATCGGCTCGCCGGCAGGCGGAACCTGAACGATGCCGGGGACTAAACCGTATGAACGCATTTCGATGACTTTCGAGGGCGTGACCGGCGCGCCGGATAAGCGGTAACCGGTGCGGTTGCTGTGCAGGGACACTTTCCACGGCTGCGACCAGAAGCGGGGAAGATCGGCTTCAAACAGCGAATATTCTCCGGCGGGAATAGCCCGCAGTTGCACGCATCCCTCAGTGCTGGTCGGGAATACGTTTGCCAGCGCGATCTCCGGCGGCTCGATGCCCATACCTTGCGCAGGCAGGGGAGATGCGGTGTTTTTACCCGCCGCGAGGCGATCGTTTTTCTCCAGCGGTCGTCCGTCTAAACCCCCAAAACCACCACGCAGCGCGGTGCTGCGCGAGCCCATAACGACCGGCACGTCAATGCCTCCGGCGACGCACAAATAGCTGCGGGCACCGTAACGCGGGAACTGCATTTCCAGCTCCTGCCCTGCGCGGACGGAACACGCCCACCAGGGCGGAAGATCTGTACCGTCGAGCTTCGTGCGGCAATCTGCGCCGGTGATGGCAATGCTGGTATCGGCGAGAAACCGGACCTTAAACGGAAACATCTGCACTTCAATGCAGGCGGCGTTTTCGTCATTGCCCAGCATGATGTTGCCCGCGTGAAACGCCAGCGGATCCATCACGCCGCTGACAGACACGCCGATATCCCGGAATCCGCTGCGGCCCGCGTCCTGAACAGTATTCAGCGGGCCGGTTTTCACTATTTCAATCACGGCTGGTTCAGTCACAATTCAATCCTTTCTGGCAGAAAGCGCACGCTGTCCCCCGGTGCCATCAGCGCAGGATTCTCTGCCTGCGGGTCAAACAGCGTCAGTTCGGCGAATCCGATGGCGTTCCAGCCGTTTGGCCCGGTCAGCGCGGAAATCCCGGTCTGTGCGCCGCCGATGGTCACGGTGCCTTTGAGCATATTCAGCGAGGGGACTTTTTTACGCGGCGTGGCAAGAGACGGATCCAGCCCGTGGAGATAGCCAAAACCCGGCGCGCTGCCCAGTGAAAACACCGTGTAGCAACCCTCAGAATGGCGGCGGATGACCTCGCGCGGCGAAAGCCCGGTATGCTGGCAAACCGCGTCCAGATCGGTGGCATGTTCGCCGCCGTAAATCACCGGAATTTCAATCAGCTTGCCTTGCGGATGAACGGCCTGTGCCTGTTCCCAGGCGGCCACCAGCAGGGCAAAGGTGGCGTCGTAATCTGCCGGTGTCTGGCGAAACAGCACCAGCAAATTGGTCACGCCGGGGATCAGTGATTCGATATCATCACGCGCACGCAATGCGACCGCCAGTGACCAGATGCGGCGCTGGGCGGGCAGGTCGAAATCTCCCGGTGCTTCAATCAGCCAGGCACGGCTGCCGATGGTGGAGATTTTGATGTTGTCGCCCTGACTGGCAAGAATAAAAGAGGCGCGGGAAGGCGCCTCGTGCGACGCAGTGATCATCGGTTATTCCAGAGGTTCGAATTTAAGGCTGGAGAGCGGCTGTACTTTGTCTTCGCGCACCATTTTGTATTCGGTATTTGGCCCGATCCAGGTATCCCAGATTTTATCGATGGTGCCGTCGTCATCCATCGCTTTCAGGCTGCTGTTAACCTTCGCCAGCAATGCCGGTTCGTCCTTTTTCATGCCGACGCCGATCGGCTCCAGCGCCATCGGCTCTTTGATCATCCCCAGTTCAATGCCGTCTTTTCCGGCCTGAGAAATCATTTTGATGGCGGTCATGGTGTTGGTCACAAAGCCCACCGCTTTGTTCTGTTCCAGCGCCAGAAAGGCCGACGCAGCATCCTGGAAGGTCACGGCTTTTGCGCCTGCCAGATATATCGATTGTTCAGACGTTGTGCCTTTGGTGGCGCTGATGCGTTTGCCTTTAAAATCCGCACGAGTTTTATCGACGTTGGGCTTTTTCACCACCAGTACTTCTTTCGCCACGTAATACGGATCGCTGAACTGAATCTGTTGGCCGCGCGTTTTGGTATACGCCAGATTGGCAATCAGCACGTCGGCGCGGCCAGTGGCGATCACCGCAATACGCGCTTCAATAGACGTCGGCATCAGATTGAGTTTTACGCCCATCTGTTTGGCTAACGCCGTACATAAATCGACGTCCATTCCCGCAAGCTGGCGCGTTTTCGGATCCGGCGACGAGAACGGCGGCACATCGGAATACACGGCACAATTGAGTGAAGCGCGTGCCTGAATATCAGAAAGAACATCCGCTTTCGCAGAGGAAAAGGCCGCCATCAGTGGCAACGCCAGCAAGGAACAAGACAGTAACTTCAGTTTCATCATTCATTCTCCGGGATTTTTTAATTAGCAGTGTGTGACGACAACTTCCCCTGGCTCACTGTGAGCAAAACTGGCTGTGGTTTCTTTATGAGTCAGCCCGACTATATAAGCTCACCCTGGCGTTGTATAAGAAGTAAACCCTGTATGGCGATACGCTTTTTGTATGACCGGGAAAAAGGCGGCTCTGCCAGAATAGCGGACAGATTCATCCCGCTGCTCACCAGGAACGAAGGTTAATAATGAACGCCAGAATGGGTATTTCGCTAAAAATATTATCAGCCCTGTGTGCCACATTAATGCTGGCCTGCGTGAAAGGGCTGGGCGGAAATATACCTACCGGAGAAGTGATATTTTTTCGCTCTTTCGTCGCCTTATTCCCGCTGCTGATCTGGCTCAAATTGCAGGGCCCTGTTTTCCCCCAAATTAAAACGAAGAATATATTCGGCCATTTAATTCGCGGCTTTTCCGGCACGGGTGGAATGTATTTTAACTATCTGGCGTTAGTGTATATCTCGCTGGCGGATGCCACGGCGATAAGCTACGCCGCGCCGCTATTTACGGTGGTCATGGCCGCGGTTTTACTGCGTGAAAATGTTCACGCAGCCCGCTGGCTGGCGGTGGGCATCGGTTTCACCGGCATTATCGTCATGCTGTGGGCGCATCTGACAGACAGCGGTTCGCTGCTGTCGGGCAGTTTTAAGCAGGTTTCGGCGGGGCTGGGCGTGATTCTGGCGCTGCTGGCGGCGATGTGTACGGCCGTCTCTTCGGTGCAAATCCGTTTTTTAAATGGCATCGAA
This sequence comes from Rahnella sp. 2050, assembly GCF_040544515.1. Lineage (NCBI taxonomy): Bacteria > Pseudomonadati > Pseudomonadota > Gammaproteobacteria > Enterobacterales > Yersiniaceae > Rahnella > Rahnella sp. 2050. Next base: position 223,828 of record NZ_JBEPKE010000006.1, read on the forward strand.
AGACCGGGCGCGATCGTTTTCTACTTCTCGCTGATGACCATGCTGATTGGTCTGGCGACGATTTTCTTCGGCTGGAAAATCCCGACCACCTTGCAGCTTTTACTGCTCACCGGTTGCGGATTTTTTGGCGGAATGGCACAGATACTGATTACGCTGAGCCTGCGTTACGCCGATGCGTCGCTGCTGGCGCCTTTTGATTACACCACGATGGTCTGGTCGATGATGCTTGGTTTTCTGTTCCTCGACAGTTTTCCGTCATCTTCCACGCTGGCCGGTGCGTCAATCGTGGCCGCAGCCGGAATTTTCGCCTTATTGAGTGAGAGGCGTATAAACAGAACGGCTATTATCAAATCAGCAAAGTAGGGGAGTAAGGGGGCGGTAAGCATCCTGATTTCCTCCCGGATATCTCAAACGTGCGTGGAACTAAAACGGGTGTGCTTACCCTTAGCAGAGGGATTAGTGTGGACTTAGGCATGTATGAGTCATTCGCGCTGACCAGCCAGTTCATGACAAAGCGCACCGATCTGTTCCACTGCATTGAGCAAGGTGGGCGAGGGTTCATTCGCACAATTTAACCGCAGGAAGTTCTGAAATTCCGCCCCCGGGGAAAACAGGAGGCCAGGACTGACACCAATGCCCAGCGCCAGCGCGCGACGATGTACCACCAATGCATTCAGCGGATGCGGAAGTTCTATCCACAACAAGAAACCGGCTGTCGGCACGGCAACACGAGTGCCCGGAGGGAAGCTTGCGTTGACCCGGGCGATAACGGCGTGTACTCCCTCCGTGACCCGGAGCTTCAGGCGCCGCAGATGACGCTCGTAGTCTCCACTTGCCAGTATATCGCTCGCGGCTGCTTCAAGCAGCGGTGCGCCTGCCCAATCCCCGGCCATGCGGGCCTGCAATACCTGCGTGTGGTAGCGTCCTGCCGCAATCCAACCGATTCTCCAGCCCGGGGCAAGGGTTTTGGATAATGAACTGCAGTAAATCACACTCCCGCTCTGGTCGAAGGCTTTGCAGGCCGGAGGACGCTGCCCCTCACCCGCGAGGTCACCATATACATCGTCCTCAATTAAAGGGATGCCTGCACGTTCAATCAGCGCAACAAGTTCCTGCTTGCGGGTGACGGGCATACTGGCACCGAGTGGGTTTTGCACCGTGGGCGAAGCCAGCACGGCTGCGGGACGGTGGCGCTGAATAGCTTCACCCAGAGGTGCCAGCAACAAGCCTTCAGCGGGATCCGTGGGGATTTGCAATGCCTTGAGGCCTAGGTCCTCCAGCAGCAGGAGCGTACCGAAGTAGGCGGGTTGCTCAATGGCCACTACATCACCTGGCTGACATACAGCCCGCAGAGCCAGACGCAGTGCCTGTGTCGCGCCAGCCGTAATGACGAGATCATCCGGACCAAAACGGGCACCCCACTGTGCAGCGCGTACGGCTATATTTCTGCGCAGGTCTGCCCTTCCCGGCGGCAGGCTGTAGCTCTGACCGTGTGCGTCCAGGCGACGGCTTGCAGTCTGCAACGCCCGCTGTAGCGTATCTGTTGGCAGCCATAGGGGATCGGGCAGCGCTGCGCCAAGCGGCACCAGACGGGCTTCTGCGCTGCTGAATAGCGAACGGGCTACTGCTGACATTGTCACGGGGACCGGGCCAGGTAAATGATGGGAAGACTGCATGTTCTGAGGTGTGTTTATCTGGCAAACGAAGTAGCCCGAACGCGGACGCGCAACAATCAGGCCTTCGGCCTCCAGACAACGGAGTGCTTCCAGTGCCGTTGGAAGGCTAACTTGCTCGCGTTCGGCCAGTTTACGCGCGGAGATCATCCTGTCGCCGGCTCGCAATACACCTGATGCAAGGGTAAGGCGCAGCATTTCAGCAATCCGGCGGTAATGTGGGGACAACAGACGTGGGACGGACATTGCGAACTGTACAGTCTGATTTTCGATAAATCTGACTATACAGACAATAATGCGGCCCTTCTATAGTAGTGCCGAACCCGAGCAATCAAGGAGGCATTATGCATAACGACAACTTCGACCTTTCGACTTATTTCCGTCGTATAAACTACACCGGGCATGCAGCCGCCGATACCGCCACGCTGCACGCGCTCATGCGTCATCAACTCTTTTCGGTGCCCTTCGAGAATCTGGATGTACAGGCTGGCAAAGTCGTCTCCCTGGTACCCGAAGACATTGCAGACAAGCTGCTACAACGAGGTCGTGGTGGATACTGCTATGAGGTCAATGGGCTATTTGCAATGGCGTTGGGCGCTTTAGGTATTACCTACCGTTTCGTTGCAGCTCGTCCGATGTTCTACCCGGCACGCCGACCGAAAACGCATATGGCATTAATTGCTGAAGTCGATGACCGCCTGTGGCTTTGCGATCTAGGGTTCGGCAGCTACGGTATTCGCGCACCGATCGCCATAGACATGCCAGATACCGACATCGAACAGGATTTCGACACTTTCCGACTTATCCGTGACGGTAATAACGAGTACCTGCTACAAGCGAAGGTGGAGGGCGAATGGGCCAATCAATACAGTTTTGATCTGTCACCCCAGGAGTGGATTGATTTCGTCCCGGCCAACTACCTCAACTCCACCCATCCTGATGCCATCTTTGTGCAGAAGTTACTGATCGTGCAGCACGTCCCCGAGGGTCGGCTGATTTTGCTAGGGAATGTGCTGAAGACGATCACCGCAGAGGGCGTAGAAAAGCAGCAACTGACGGAAGACGATATTGCCCATGTCCTGAAAAACCGCTTTGCTCTGCCTGCACCGCAATACATCGGGAAGACAGTGTAATCCTGAGCACAGCCTTCCCTCTATTTATCCTCATGAAATATACAGAGGGCTGGCTGGTATACCTGTCGCAGACGACTCATTCAACACAGGATGGTCTGGAGGTGTTTTTAATTCAATTGCAACACTGATGCTAATAGACCCTTCATTGAGCAGGTAATTAATGTCTGCTCTTTGCTTGTAGCTGCCCTTTGGTACTCCTGTGCCAAAAGCGGAAGTTACCTCTCGGGGGCATTAAAGATTAGCCTTGGTTATTATGATAAATTCATTCAACTGTCAGGGTTCAATTAGGGGGAGAAAAATGCTCTTGGAAAAGCTGAAAGCACTTGAATGCAGTCTTCACGGTGTCCGGCGGAATGATCGGAAATGGCTTGAACAGATATTGCATCCCGAATTTCGGGAAATCACACGGTCAGGTGTAATAGTTGACCGCGCGGAGACGATAGCATCTTTGACTGGCGAATTAAGTCCAACGATCATTCTTAGCAGTGATTTCCGGCTGATCAGCATGGGAGAGTACTGCGCCATTCTGCACTACAAGACGTTTAATTCGGACGGCAGCCGAGCATCCCTACGTTCTTCTTGCTGGGTGTATTCTGACAAGGGGCAATGGGAGTTGGCTTTCCATCAGGGAACACCAGAGGCGGGTGCGGTATAATTTTGGCAATGACACGCTAAAAAACCATCAGCCCGGTGGGTATCTCTTACAGGCATGAAAAGCCAATGTCAGCTCCCCGCTCAAAGCTGAAACTCACCAAAGCCAACGTCGCTTGGGTTCTTGCCAGGCCCCCTGCCAAAGGTCAAAACGCTTGAGTTGTTCAAGTTTCTGTAGAACAACATCTTCACCCACGGATGAGAGAATTCGCTCTGGAATTGAAATGCCGAAAAGGTCTTCAGCGACCGGGAATATTTCACATTCTGATGTAAGTGACCCCAACGATTTTTCTATCTTCTTACGCTCTGCTTTTACAATTAACTGAAGTCCCATCAGCATTTAAACTCCACAATGGCTGCCTGCTCAAACGCTTGTCTGACCTGGGCCAGGACCTGGTCAGGGATTGATTGTCCTCTAATATCATAGACGACCCGGCAAGTTCGAATGTGCGATGGAAGCTGTGATAGTCCGTAAGATATTCTGGCAATATTGTACGCAATACTGAGTTTTATAGATTCCGGGGATGCGAGGCTGTGGCTGGCTACAAGTAGAAACTCTCCATGTTCATCATTAATAAACTCTGGGGTAAACATCACACCTCCCTTTTATTACCTTCGCCGATTTCTATCAATTGAATGCCTTTTCATCAAAAATTTATCATAGCAGGTATCCTGACCGAAAAACGATGTCCGCTTCTCACTGTGCCGGAGGCGGACATGACAAGCAGCACAGCGTATTAGTTGTCAATGGTGAGGAGGCGGTGTCCGGATGGCGTGACAAAATATCTCTATTAGTGAATGCTCCGGTTAAGCGGGATACTTACGTATGCAAGCCAGATTTCTTATTCGACACGCTTCACCTCCGGATGACGCTCTGTTGCCGCCTCATGTAAAATGTCATCAAGCCAACCTGGAATTTCTGCCTCTGTCAGATCGTTCGGAATTGCGATGTCGTAAAGCCGGGAAAATTTTCGTTCTGTCAGGTCTGCGCGGAATACCAGCCAGCGCTCCCCCTCACGTTTGATCCCAAGGTGTCGTCCAAAAACGTTGTAGATTAGCATTATTAATCTCCTGGCATTTTCATCAAAGTAAAGGTGACAAATTCACAGAGTTTTTTTATTTTAAGCTGATACTATTATTTTTCGCCCATTTCCTTAATCTGCCATTAGCATTAGCATTAGCATTAGCATTAGCATTAGCATTAGCATTAGCATTAGCATTAGCATTAGCATTAGCATTAGCATTAGCATTAGCATTAGCATTA